>NZ_JAEFAJ010000004.1 GCF_016287535.1 Ruminococcus sp. | reverse complement strand
TTCCAGTCATTATTCTGCTGCTGACCGTTGTTCCAGTTGTTCCAGTCGTTATTCTGCTGCTGACCGTTATTCCAGTTGTTCCAGTCGTTATTCTGCTGCTGACCGTTATTCCAGTTGTTCCAGTCGTTATTCTGCTGACCGTTGTTCCAGTTATTCCAGTCGTTGTTCTGCTGACCGTTATTCCAGTTGTTCCAGTCATTATTCTGCTGACCGTTGTTCCAGTTGTTCCAGTCATTGTTCTGCTGACCGTTGTTCCAGTTGTTCCAGTCATTGTTCTGCTGACCGTTATTCCAGTTGTTCCAGTCATTATTCTGCTGACCGTTATTCCAGTTGTTCCAGTCATTATTCTGCTGCTGACCGTTGTTCCAGTTATTCCAGTCATTGTTCTGCTGCTGACCGTTGTTCCAGTTATTCCAGTCATTGTTCTGCTGCTGACCCTGATTCCAGTCATTATTCGCAGCTCCGCCGCCTGAACCGCCTGTGCTTACGGTTACGCTCTTTACATTTGCGGAACCGTTGGATCTGTAACCCTCGATATTCAGGGATACCTCATAAAGTGTACCGGACATATCAAGTCCTGCCTGTGACCATGCGTCAAAATGCTTGGATACGTCGATAGTACCCTTCATGTAGTTCGTCTGATTATTTGCTGATCCGCTTGTCTGGCGAACGCTCCAGTACTGCGGGAATGTTGCTGTTCCGTCAAGTGACGGCTGATTGTATCTCATCGACTTGCGGATATCGTATGTATTTCCGTTGAGGGAAACTGTCCCCTTGTTCTCTCCGTCATTTCCGGGTGGTCTCCAGTCGCCCCAGCCTTCAACTATATAATACTCCACAAGCGGGTTCCTCGTCCATCCGTATACGCACATATACGAATTTCCTCTTGGTGTGTACTCTACATCATATGTAAGTACTATGTCTCCTAACTGCTTGTAGTTCTGCTTTTGACTGTCGTAGTTCTTGCCCATTCGCGCAAGGAAGTTCTCGATATTGCTCCATGAACAGGTAAAACTGCCTGCTCCCGGATTCATCGATACCTGTCCCTGTCCGTTCTGGTTCCACATCTCGTAGTCATATCCGCCTATATTGCCTCTGTCCTGCTGGTCTGCAGCTGAAGCAACTACAGGGATACTTGACGCGAGCATCATTGCGGATACTGTACCACCGATGATCTTTCTGATTCCTTTCAGCTTCACTTAAATCACTCCTCTGAAAAAAATAGTGTTCTGGTCTTGATGTTCTTTTGTTGATAAAGTTAATCCCCCGATGCGAGCTCGTATATCTGTATATAAATTGTAATATATTACCAATAGTTAAAACAAGCCATTTTTTGTGGTCGGCGCACTGCCTGACCAAAAATTGCGGTTTTATACTTTGCGTATTTGGCTATAAACAGCCAAAATCAACGCATCACCTTGAATTACGCTCAATAAATGCACAGTGGGCAAGCACAATAAATCATCACATTATTTTTACAAATATATCATCATTTTACCATTTTCAGAGTGCTGAAGTTTCTGAAATCTCCGCTTCATACAACAAAAAATGCAACAGATATAACATCTGCTGCATTTGCGATAGTTCTGTTTTTTATCATTAAAAAGTCGGTCAGATATGCCATAAGGATAAATTGTGCAATCTGCGACTTGTTTTCTTGGTCAAAATGTGATAAAATATATAGCGTTGTATTTATTAAAAGCCTTAATTAATATTCGCGCAGTTCCTTTTTCGTGCGGAGCTGCGTTACCTGAACAGGATTCAGGGCAATAGCCGCCTGACTGCGGCTATTGAGCGCATACTGATACGGAGGATAAAAATGAAAAGAAAAACCGCAGTATTACTGTCTGCAGCTGCTGCCATCACAGCCTGTGCCGCCATTTCAGCGTACAGCGCCGATGCTCACGCAAACAATAATTTTATCGCTGAAGCAGCTGCCGATACGGTATCCTTTGACTCTTCAAACGGCGTCCTCACCCTGAGAGGCGAGGTGGACCGCGACGAATTCGCAAAAGAAGTGAATCCGCCCGATGTTAAAGCTGTAAAAGCCGAAGCAGGCACTGTTCTCCCTGAATACTCAGCGGGACTGTTCACTATGATGAGCAGCTGCACAAGCTTCGACCTGAAAAACGCAGATACCTCAGGCGTGCATAATATGTCAGGTATGTTCAACGGCTGCTCAGCCGTTAAAACTCTTGACCTCAGCGGCTGGGACACAGGCGCCGTAACCGAAATGGCAAGTATGTTTTCAAACTGCACTTCCCTTGAAAGCGTTGGTATTAGCAGCTTTGACACCTCAAACGTAGTCCATATGACAGCTATGTTCATGTTCTGCCCTGAACTGAAAACCGCCGACGTCAGCGGTTTTGACACAAGAAAAACAGAGTCATTCGCCGATATGTTCTGCGGATGCAGAAAGCTTCGCAGGATAGATACCTCGGATTTCCGTACATACAGGGCAAAAAATGTTCAGGCAATGTTCTCGGACTGCGAAAGGCTTGTCTCTCTCGACCTCAGCGGCTTCGATATCGCGGAACTCCCGGCAGAAAGCAAGCTGGCGCTTTTCAGCGGCGCAAATGACCTAAGATCATTGAAGCTCGGAAGCAGCTTCGGAGACATAACCGAGGATATGAACCTTGTTAACAGCGGAAACGGCTGGGCAGGCGCTGACGCTCCCGGTACAAGGATAAGCGGCAGCAATGCATATGCCGTAATTCCCGGAAGCGGCAAGATCAGCTCCTACCAGCATACCGGAATGAAAAACAACTGTATTTCCGGCGCAAGTCTTATCCTCGACGGCACAATAGGCCTCAATTATTATGTCAGCTTTGCAGCCGGCATTACCGAGGAGCAGAAAAAAAACGCATATATCATATTTGAGGGCAGCTGCTCCGAGAACGGGAAAAAGATAAACCTGACAGGAAACAGCGCAGCCTGCCATGTAGCTGCAAAAAACACCGGCGACCCAATAAAGGCTTCACTGTACATTGACGGTGAGACCTATGATATCAAGTCCCTCTCCGTAAAGGACTACGCAGGCATAATCCTTTCAAAGCCGGAAATATACCCTAAGGAACAGGAGCTTGTAAAGGCTCTCCTCACCTACTGCGGAAGTGCGCAGAAGCTTTTCGGATATGACGCTCCGTATGTTAATGAGGGTATATCCTTTACCGGAGCTGCCTTCGATTACAGGAGCAGCTTCATTCCTCCCGATCCTATAAGCGGACTTTCATACTACGGCTCTTCTCTGCTTCTCAAGTCGGAAACGACTCAGAGACACTATTTCAGCCTCACAGGCGGAAAGATCACGGATTATACATTCACGGTCAGCGGCATTCCCGCTGTTCCGGTGCAGTACGATGATTCAAACTATTACTACATCGACCGACCGAATATAAACGCTGCCTCACTCGGCGACGCCGCTACGATAACAGTTACAAAGGGCAGCGAGAAAATGTCGTTCAGGTACAGTCCCATGGACTATGTAAGCACAGTTCTCGCCGAAGACAGTATCCAGTCGGCAGAACTGAAAAATACGGCTGCCGCGCTGTTCTGGTACAGCAAAGCCGCACTGAAATATGCAGGCAGGATCTAAAGAGACGGATATGAAAAACACATGAACGCTGAAATGTATATGACAGTGAGGATGTCATAACAAAAAATATCATCCCGCAAGAGGATAATACTATTATAGCGTAAACAATAAAATCAGGATAAAGGAGAAAAGTATGAAAAGAATAAGTATCGCCGCAGTCCTTGTCTGCACGTTAATGCTTGCAGGCTGCACAATCGAAACTACAGGCACAGGTCCAGGCGCACCCAACGGTAAGTACACATCACAGTCCTCAGGTCAGAAATCTGACGGAAAGAATTACGAAACGCCAAATACTGAAGCGGCTGCACCTTCTGAAGAGAATACCCCCGCCCCGACTGAGGCTGCTGCCGAGACTTCGGAGCCCACAGCCGAACAGACTCAGACAGTTACCGAAAACTCATACGACAGCGGACAGGACAGTCCCACGGAAGCGCCTGCCACCGAGGAAAAGACAGACGCTACCCACGAGGCTATAGAACTCCCTGTGATACCTATAGATTAAATCTGTAAAAGCCGTAAGGAAAGCTTTCCTGCGGCTTTTTTCATGTCTGACGTGAATTAACAGATTGTTTACATTTAAAAGCCGCACATTTTCAGCTCCTGATACGTTATACTTAGTATATTATAAAGCATTTAAAGGGAGGTTTTTTCATGAAATTCATCAGTAAGATCATTTCACTTGCAGCCGCGACGGCTGTCATGTCAGCAGCAGCAACTCCTGCAATGAATGTTTCAGCCGTTCAGAGTGAAAAAATTCACACTGAAAGCATTGTATCCGAAGAGGAAGCTCCTGCCGGTACCGTATCAGAAACTGCTGTGCTGCCGTCATGGGTGCCTTCGGACTTTGTTGAAGCAATGGAATTCGATTCTGTTTACGGCAGGACACATATAGAGGACGGCTTTATCTGCCTTGTGCGGAAAATGCAGGGAGATGAGGCTGAATACTCGTCAGCCTGCGCCGGTAACTGCAGCCTGTCAGCAGATTCACTGACAAAGCATGAGCCTGTTTCAAGCAGTATTTACCATTTCACAATGCCGGAAAAGCCTGACCGGAGCGATGAAGAGGCTTACAGCGAATACCTCAGGCAGATGGATATATTAGGTCTGAACAGCAGTGTAGACTATGACCTCAAACCGGATATTTTCTATGGCGTTGAGGTATATCAGATACCGGATAATTATTATATCGGCGTCAACTGGATCAGAACACCAGAAAACGGACCTGAAGAGCTCACAGGTGATTTCCTGTTCACTTCCGATGAAAACGGCGTTATCACTGAAGAAGACATCTACGGCTGGCTGCCGGATTCTGTCCCGGAGTTCAGGGCGTATACAGAAAAATACGGAGATGTCTCGGTACAGGGCAAATATATAGTATTCTGCAAGGACATAGCTTATTCCGCAGGCTACGACCTGTCCGTGAACTGCCTTGGAGCTGCCGATATCAGCAGATACCTCAAAAATACGATAACCCAGCCCTCACTCATCGAAAATGACGGAGGCAGCATTCCTACCGTGATACTGTATACCATGGCAACGCCCGGACTGGCAAAGGTCGAGTTCTGCTGCACCAGATTCTTTGACAATAATCTTAAAGAAAGTACGGTAAAACGGTTCAGGACGGACAGCTCCGGCAAAAATCTCACTATGCTGGCTGATGACGAATCAACAAAGGTAAAAGGCGACTGCAACGGCGACGGCGTCTTCTGTCTTTCCGATGTGGTCACACTGCAGAAATGGCTCATCGGCAAGGTAGCGGATGTAGATATTCTGAACGCAGACGTTAACGAGGACGGAGCGGTAAACAGCTTTGACCTTGTCAGGATAAGAAAAATGATGCTTGACAATACCGACCCTCTGACTCAGTTTATCGGAGAGCCAAAGCCGATTATGGCGCTTATCTCCAACAACAACGCATGGGGACGTACTCAGGATATAACCGTTTTTGACGAGAACGGCAATTCGTACAATATGATCTACGCAGGTCTGAGAGCAGGCGATGCGCCCAATACATACAGCGAACTGTTCAATTTCACAGATTCATGGTACGAGGACATTGTCAAGCTGATGAATGACAGGAATGCTGTAAAAGATAGTATGACGGACGTAAACACCATCAGGGCAAGAGTTCTGTCCGAAAATATAACGAAATACATGGATCTGGAATTCAGCAAAAGAATGGGCGGAATGCATGACGCTCCCATTATTTCGCTGTATATCTTCGGCAAGGATAAGGACGGCAGCAACACATACAAAAAAATACTCAGCTACTGCGGAGAAGAGGCTTGGCTCGAATGCGATGATACAAAAGCTTTTATCAGGTGTCTGGCAGCAGAAGGGAAATTCATCTATCCTGAGGAAATAATTGCGCTCCTCAATGATGATGACAGGAAATAAAATTACAAAAGGCGGACAAAATGTCCGCCTTTATCTTTACCTGTTAAGTATCATCTCTTCTTTTTCACAACAATACCTGCGACAGAAATGAAAGCAAGCGCAAGTGATCCGGCTATGCCCATGCCTACCGCCTTTCTGCCCTCAGCTGTAAGCCCTTCGGCGACGCGTTCCGTTGTTATATAACTGAAGCCCACCGTTCGCAGGGCTGCGTCAACGTCCGCAGCTATGACTTCGTGACCTTTCGCATTCGGGTGGATATCGTAACTGCTGATATTTGTAAGCTCCCCCGCTCTGCCCCTGAAATCTGCCGCTACGTCTATGACCTTGTAGCCGAGAGCGGAGTTTTCGGAGATTATACGGTTGAGCCTGCCTATTTTTTCATCTGAAAAATCAGTGACAATGCTGAATTTAGTGAAATACTCAAGCGGGTCATAAAGAGTCTGTATAAAAACCGTTCCCTCAGTCTTTTTCAGCAGTTCCTCGGCAATGGTCCTGATATTCGTTTCAAACCTGTCAAGGGCACTGTCAACATCGCCGCCTATGCTCAGCAGTGAACCGGCAGCACTGAAAAAGTTGAAATTCCCTGAATCAAACGAACCCTTTTCCGTGATCCCCATATTATTTAAAAGCTCAAGCATTATATCCAGCAGGTCGTTTCCGCCTATTGACACAACGACTGCGTCGCTGTCCGCAAGATCGCTGTCAAGCTCTCCGCTTTGCAGCTGCCCGATCAAATCATAGGAAGTATAGCCGGATACCGCTTTGTTTACCATTGTATGTCCGCATTCGCTGCCTATCTCCGCTTCATACCTCTCTCTGAGGATATTTGCATAGGAACGGCAGTTATAATTGTCCGAAGAGGTATAGCCCTCAAGGCCGAAGCCCGCTGCTATCGAATCGCCGAGAAACAGCATTTTCGGCGGCACCTCCGTTTTATGTACGACCTCCCTTTCGGGTATCTCGGTCATCGAACACGCAGAAAGTCCAAGCATCAGTGAAGCAGCACAGAACGCCGCTATCTTCCTGATCATCATAAAAGTTCACATCCTTGAAGTGATATCATACAAAAATATACGCAATTTTTTATTACTATATTCTATCATTTTTCAGCTGTGATGTCAATATATCCCCTTTTTTCTTGACGTATGAGGACTTTGTGATAAATCTGCACAAAAAAAAGTGATTTTTTGCACTATTTCCGCAATTTTTAAGTTGATAACGCTGTTATTATATGATATAATATGCATAAAGTGAAATGCACGGGGAACTATGGCAGAGCCGGGGAACACGGTCAGGCGGACATATATCAGCGTCCGCACAAGGCATGATCCTGTTTTTTCGGCAACGCCACGTCACTAAGGCTGCCTGAGCTGTATAAAAATAAAAATGCAGGGCAACCCTGGTACGCACTTCAGACTTCACGGAAACAGGCACATTTATTCTGTGAAAATGAAAAAAATTTAATACAGGAGGAAAACATGAAAAAACATTTCAGACGCAAAGCTGCTGTGGGAATACTATGCCTCGGCATGATAATGCAGAATACTGCATATTTCCCGGCAAATGCGGAAAGCGGTAAAGGCGTGACAGTGAATGAGGTCTGTGCCAAGAACACAACCTTTCAGGCAGAGGACGGAAACTTCTACGACTGGATAGAGCTTTACAACAGCAGCACGGAGGACGCCGACATTTCCGGCTGGGGACTGTCAGACAGCGAAAAGAAGCCCTATCTCTATGTGTTCCCTGAGGGAACTTCCATCAAATCAGGCGAAAGGCTCGTGGTTTTCTGCGACAGCGACGCTGCTCTCACCAACCCTGAGATAGCACCTTTCGGCATATCAACATCCGGCGAGACTATCCTGCTCACAGATGCAAACGGCAATACCGCAAATACCCTTGCTTTTGAATCACTCGCTGAGGATACTTCCTGCGGACAGTATCCCGACGGCAGCGGTGAGCTCTATACCATCAGCTGTACTCCCGGCGCGGCAAACACAGCTCCGGAAGGCTCCGCGGCTGTTCGTCAGCCTGTTTTTTCACAGGACAGCGGTTTCTACGATAACAGCTTCTCCCTTACCATCACAGCTGAGGAGGGCTGCACTGTATACTATACTACCGACGGAAGCGATCCTACAACGGAATCGGAAGTATACTCCGGACCTATAACCGTTGAAGATATGTCGGATACCCAGAACCGTCTCAGCGCACGTACCGATATCGTTCCCGGAAATGCCGCGGCTCCGCGCAGCAGCGTCGACAAGGCAGCTGTCATACGCGCTGTCTCCGTTGACAGCGAGGGACGCATCAGCGAACCTGTTACAAAGACCTATCTCATAGGTACTACTAACTCAGGCTATTACAAGCAGATGAAAGTGGTTTCCCTCGTTACCGATCCGGATAATCTCTTCGGCTACGAAAACGGAATATACTGCCTCGGTGAGAATTACGGCGGCAAAAAAGAGGAAGACAAGCCCAAGGAAGAGGAGCACCCCAAGGAAGATGAGCGTCCCAAGGAAGACCAGCCAAAAGAAGAAGAAAAGCCAAAGGAAGAAAACGGTCCCGAACAGGGAAAAGAACCCGGCGCTCCAAGGGAAGACCGCAAAAGAGCCGGCAATGTCTGGGAGATACCCGCAAACTACTTAATGCGCGGAAGAGACTGGGAACGCCCCGCAAGCTTCACATTGTTTGACAACGGCGAAAAAGTTCTGGAACAGAACGTCGGTATCCGTATCAAGGGCAACTACTCAAGAAGTCTCCCGCAGAAGAGCTTTACCGTATATACACGTCAGGACTACGGCACCGCCGAGTTCAGCTATGATCTCTTCTCAGGCACGGCTGTAAAGGCAAAAAACGGCAAGGCAATAAAGAAATACGACGGTCTCGTTCTCCGCAACGGCGGAAATGACAATACCTACGCTTTCTTCCGCGACAGCATAAACCAGAGCCTTATCACAGACAGAGCCTTCGCACATCAGGCTACTACCGAGTGCATTGTCTTTATCGACGGCGAGTTCTGGGGTATTTATCAGATGATGGAAAAGATCGACAAGAGCTATGTCAGCGAACACTACGGCGTAAAGAAAAGCTCTGTCGCAATGATAAAAAACGGAGAGCTTGAGGAAGGTTCAGAAGAGGACCTCAGCGACTGGAACAACCTCTGCAAAGGCGTTGCCGACGGCAGCATATCATATGAAGAATTCTGCAGCAAGGTCGATGTACAGGGCTATATGGACTACTTCGCCGCACAGATATACTGGGCTAACGCGGACTGGCCGCAGCGCAACTGGACCGTATGGCGCTCTAATGAAGATGACGAGTCGAATCCCTACGCTGATGGTAAATGGAGGATTATCCTCTTCGATACCGAATCGGGTCAGGGACTTTACGGCAGCAACGACAAGTCATTCTCCGCAGACTGCTACAGACGTATAAGCTCCACAAACAGCAGCTTCGGAAAAATGTTCACTGCTCTTCTCGGCAATGATGAGTTCAGAAAAAATTACGCAAGAACAATGATGGATCTTGCAAACTATAACTTCGCTACCGACAGAACAACAGAAGTTATCAACAGATACAAGAACGGCTTCAGACAGCAGGTGCTGGATACCTTTGCCCGTTTCCAGTCTAACAGCCTGTCAGGCAGTAACGGAGAAAAGTGCTTTGACGGCGCGATCTCAACTGTGCTGAACTTCTATAACAAGCGCTACTCATACGCTGAAAGCACTACAAGATCCGCGGCAAAGCTCTCCTCAGCACCTTATAAGCTCACTGTTTCAAATCATTCATATAACGGAGGTATCCTGCTCAATACCCTCGATCTCGGCAAGACAGACGGATGGAGCGGAAATTACCATTCGGATTATGATATCACCTTAACTGCTGTTCCGGAGGAAGGACGCACTTTCTCACACTGGATCGTGAACGGCGCAGCTATCACCAGCGGCGATAAGGATTCAGCTTCCATAAGCATAAAGCTGGAGTCGAACGCAACCGTTGTGGCTGTATATACCACAGATGTCCGCGGTGACGCAAATGCCGACGGTCAGTTCAATGTGGTCGATCTGGTCCTCCTCCAGAAATGGCTGACTGCTGACAGAAGCACCGAGCTCTCAGACTGGCAGTCTGCTGATATGTGCAACGACGGTGTTATCGATGTATACGACCTGATTGCCATGAGAAGAGAACTTCTAAACCAGAATAAGGACTGAAATATATTTGCTTTACTATATGCTGAATAAACCTCAGGGCTGTGTGACCGCAAGATCTGACGCGGTACACAGGACTGTTATGGACTGCTTTCCCTGCGAGATCGCAGAACGGCTGCACACGGTGGGACGGCTCGACAAGGACACCTGTGGACTGCTGATACTGACCGATGACGGTGACCTTGACATGAGAATAATGCAGCCGGAAAAGCATATCAGCAAAACTTATTTCTTCTATGCTGTCGGGCGCGTTGATGAGAAAAGGATCAGTCAGCTTGAAAACGGCATAAAAATGGCCGGATTCACAACTAAAAAGGCTGTGTTCCGGCTTGTGAAGGAGTACCGTTTGTGTGAACTTGAGAAGTTCATGCCCGCCTGTCGCCGCGAACGCTATATGAAAAATCCGGAGGGATCGGCTTTTGCGGCAACACTTACCCTGTTCGAGGGAAAAAAACATGAGATAAAACGTATGCTTGAAGCTGTCGGCTGCAGGATATTCTACCTGCGCCGCGACAGTATAGGTTCACTCATGCTCGATACCTCGCTCAGACCGGGCGAATACCGTATACTGACAGATGATGAAGTCAGACAGCTGAAAGATGAATAAAAACAGGGACTTTAAAGTCCCTGTTTTTTTATATTATCTTTCTTTCCTACACTTTTTACTGTCTGATGAGCGGCAGCTTCACATGGGCTGTGAACATATCTCCGTCTATGATAATTTCAAAGGTACCGCCGCAGGCTTCAGTAAAGCTCTTGGCTATCGACAGTCCGAGGCCGTTGCCCTCTGTTGTACGTGATCTGTCTCCCCGTGTGAAACGCTCTGTTATCTCTTCGGGAGTAAAGTCCATCTCCTCTGCTGAAATGTTCTTAACTGCTATATTCGTGTATCCGGCATTGTTTTCGAGCGCAACATATATCCTTGTGCCTGCCATGGAATACTTCAGTGCATTGTCGATAAGGTTCTGGAGTACACGGTAGAGTTTCTTCCCGTCTGCCATTATAGGAGCTGTCTGTGCCTTTATATCCGTGCGCACTTCCATGCCGGACTGCGATATCCGGTCAGCCATGTCCCCTATCACCTGCTGTGTGAGTATGACAGCGTCTATCTGTTCACTGTTCACATCTGTATGGCTTGTCGCCTTTGCAAGATCAAAGAGGTCTGCGACCATTACCTTCAGTCTCTCTGACTTCTGACTTATCACCGAAACGTAGTCCTTTGCAGCAGGGCTCATTTCCTCTGCCGAAAGCAGGTCTATATAGCTTATTATGGAAGTGAGCGGCGTTTTCAGATCATGGGATACATTGGTAACGAGCTCCACCTTCATGCGCTCCGACTGCACCTGCCTGTCAACCGCGCTGCGTATACCGTCGGATATGTTGTTGAGGTTGTTTGTCATGCCGTATGCCGGCGACTTTTCAGGTACTGTACGCGGCGAATAGTCTCCGCCGTTCATGGCGGATATCTGCTTTGCAATGCCTGCTATCTCCTCATGGTCACGCAAGCTCAGAACAAGGTATACCGCAAGTATCAGGATAGATAATAATATGAACATTCCATATTGACTGTCAGGTACAGTACCTACGAATACGATCGCACCGATTATCAAAGCTGCAGCTGTGCGGATAATGAATCTGCGCAGGAACAGGTCTTTTCTGAGAGCGTCACGCTCGATATGTCTCACGCTGCGCTTTTTCAGTATGTCCTTGATTCGTGAAGCTGTCCTTTTAAAGTATCTCCACAGAAATGCGCATATGCGCCCTGTAAGGGAGGTCTTCAGCAAGCTGCGGCATTTAAGACGTGTTACAAGAGTTATGAGACTTCCGAGCCCTATCGCGTAACATACTGTTATCATACTGCCTGCGATAATTCCGCCCATGTCAATACCTGAATAATAATCATTAAGTGACGCTCTTATCTCTTCGATACCGCCGCAGAACATCGCAAATACTCCCACACATGAGGCTATTATCATCGCTAAGGGTATCTCCGCGATTATATTATCAGGCGCTGAGAGTACGAACTTCTTTTTTTCTGCGCTGTAGCCGCAGCAGAACAGCAGGACAAGTCCTATGACAGCGCCTGCTATGCCAAGAGCCGCAAGAGGTATCGCTTTATGCACCGAATCCGCCTCGACCTTGCTGCGGTGCTCATGATAGCCTTCATATTCAGCTATGAGCTCATCAGACGGCTTTATGTATATAGTAATATCGCTGTTGTCGCCGTCGAATTCCTTAAAAGAATCCTTGCTGACCTTATACCAGCTTCCGCTGTCAGCGTCATAGAACATATATGCTTCCGTATCTGTGACTTCTGCTATATCGCCTTCATAGACAGGGCGGCTTTCTGCGGCGGCAGATGTTACGGAGGTCAATGCTGTAACAGTCACCTCTGAAGTTGTCTGAGCAGTTGCTGCGCTGCCGGAATCAGTCGTTGTCTGAGTACTTACCGCGGCATATTCCGAGGTGCTTTCTGTCACCGTTGGAGCTATTACGGTGGTTGGCTCCGTAACAGGTCCTGTGCTGTATTCGGGATTGAAGGCTTCATAAGCCTCCTGATCCGCCGGAACAAATTCTTCGCCGGATTTTCTCAGTTCATCGGGAACGGGAGTTGTTCCGTCGGTCTTGTAGTATACGACTGCGCCGTTCCTGTCCCTGTAGCTGTCAAGTCCCGTGGTATCAAAATCGTAAAGTACAACCGTGCTTTTCGGGAGAGAACCGTACATTCTGTAGAAGATCATGCCGTAGTTTGTGGTATACCAGTATTTATCGGTGTTATAATGCCAGTTGAGGCCGGCAGTGTCATAATCGTCAATGCCTTTGTCATACTGTATGGAATATGCGCCGGCAAGCTCCTCTTTTGATTTGCCGGTATTCGTCCGCACGTTATCTCCGCAGGAGAGATAGTATTCAAAGCCGAGGGGATTGTTTATGACAGGTGTTCCGCTGCTGTCAGCGATACCAAGTGAGCGGAGAGCCTGCTTTACCGATTCCTCACGGTATTTATTGCAGGTATATACGTTGCTGCTGTTGGTATTACGCAGGTAGATATTGCCGACAGCCCACAGCTGATCGAACAGCTTTATCATCTCATTTGTGTAGCCGAAGCTCGATATCACGTCGTTGCGTTCATTGCGTTCCTCGACCTCGCTCATATTCTTATTCACTAAAAATATAAACTGTATCAGGGACGCTCCCACAAGTACACACGATATAATGAACGCGATGATACGGGATGCGCGTTTTTTCAAGATCATTCAGATCACTCCTATTGTTTCTCCATTTTGTACCCTATTCCCCATACTACCTTCAGATAGCGGGGGTCGCTGGGGTTTATCTCTATTTTTTCTCTTATATGCCGGATATGTACCATTACGGTATTTTCGACCGAATAGGACTCGTCGTTCCACACACGGGAGTATATCTCCTCTGCGGAGAATATCCGCCCTGCATTCAGCATGAGAAGCTCCGTTATCTTATACTCGGTCGCTGTGAGCTTTACAGGAGAGCCGTCAACGTAAAACTGCTTTCCGTCACGGTCAAGGGAAAGCCCTCCCAGCCGCAGTACATTGTCCTTTTTTATGCCGTCAGCCGCGCCGAGGCTGAGATACCGTCTCAGATTTGACTGGACACGTGCCACCAGCTCCATCGGGTTATACGGCTTTGTTATATAATCGTCGGCTCCCATGGATAGTCCGAGTATCTTATCGCTGTCCTCAGACTTTGCAGAGAGTACGATTATCGGTATATTCCTTGTGGCGCGTATCTTCATCATTGCGGAAAGACCGTCAAGCTTAGGCATCATCACATCAATGAGTATGAGCTGTATGTCGTTCTGCATGAGCGAATCTATGGCTTCGAGACCGTTGTACGCTTTATATATTGTATACCCCTCCCTGGAGAGCAGCGCCGCTATTGCGTTAACGATATCGTGGTCATCATCCACCACAAGTATAGAAGAATTTTCAATATTAATCATGACAGGATCCTTTCACTGGTAAAGCGTTATGTTACTATTTTACCGCTGTACCTTTCTTCTGTCAATATTATATCTGCCGAATCTTATTATTAAACTGATATAATTCTTATGATTTTCTTAATATTTATAAAATTTCAGAAACAAATAACACTCCAGTTCCATATTTTTTATGCTCTGACTGTAAAAAGCCCCACATATATGCGGGGCTTTTACGACCGGAAACAGCTTTATGGATACTGATCCGGTATACTGTTTAACGCTCATATACGACCTGAGCGCTGTTTTATGAGCTATGATGTCATAGAAGTTCAGCACTGTCACTGAGCAGAAGCTGCCTGCTCCAGAGCATTCCTTGCAGCTTCGATAATACCCTTGGAACTGTATGTCGCTCCCGAACAGGCATCTATTCCGTCTGCACTGAGGCTGCTTTTTATCTGCGGAATGACCTTTGCCATTGCGTCACCGAAGTAATCGGGATCGTCATCATCTGAATATGCGGAAAAATCAGTTACTGTATCGTTTTCAATAGTTATCGAAACACGGACCTTTCCCGAATATCCTTCTCCTGTGCCTTCAAAAGTTCCGTTTCTGAACCTGAAGCTCTGCTGCGGAGCTGCTTCTGGCTCGCTGCTCTCCTGCTGGTCGCTGACGTTTTCTTCTTCGGTGTTCGGCTGAGTTATTCCTTCAGCCGCAGCTTCCGTGGTTTTTACAGTGCTGACAGCGGTAGTTACAGAGGTCACGGCTGCACTGGCAGAGGTGGTCTTTCCTGCGGAAGTCGTTGAAGCTGATGTGGTCACGGCAGTGGTCTGAGCGTTTTCCGGAGCTTCATAGGTGAGTTCTGAGGATGTGCTGACAAGCTTGGGTTCGTTTTTTACATTTCTTGAAACTATTCCGCTCAGGCACAGGGGAATGATAAAAGCACAGGCAGAAACTGCGTTCGGGATGAGCTTTGCAGCTTTCTCATTCCTTGAAAGATATGCCTTCCTGAGCCTGAGGACCGCATATCCGGTAAACACTGCACTGTATGCAAGGACGCTGAGGAAATATCCCTCTCTGCCCTTCTGAGCTTTCGGTACAAAAAGCACCATTATATGTATGTAGATCATGCCATAGAAAATGTAGGCAAGACGCTGTATCTTCTTCCAGGTTTTGGCATTCATCCTGCTGCGTACAGCCTTGAAGGACATAACCGTCAGCGGCAGCATTATCAGTGTCATCGCAAGAGACAGGATACAGGTGATGACAAAGTCTCTGAAAGCGTTTCCGCTGCCTGTTCTTCCGTTTATAAGGTTTTGGATATACTGCATACCAAATGTCACGATATGAGCAAGTGTAAGAACAGCCGCGGTTATTGAAAGCTCTCCTCGTATGGGCATGAGCTTCTTTATTGCAGCCGAACCGTTCGGCAGGGCTCCTGCCCACATTACTACCGCCCAGAATGCCGTTCCGAGAGCGCCCCGTGAGAATATCCCTATAATATAATCCCTGACAAATCTGCTTGATACTGTAATGTCCGATTTTGTAACAACGACAGAAGCAACTGTTAGTACAGCTGCCGTGATATAAAATACCGCAGGATGTTTTTTCATTGGCTTGTCAAGGCAGAAAGCGACAATGATCGCTATAAAAAGTGAAATCAAAAATAACATATTAATTACCTCTTATCATTGTTTTACCCATGCAGCTTTGCATCTGCATGGGTAAAAATATCAGAATTATTGGTCGTTTTTCTTTCTGAATAAAAACGCTGCCGCTCCTGCAAAAGCAAGTATCACTGCAGGCAGAGCCGTGCCCCTGACGCCTGTTCTGGGGCTGTTTGAAGCCGTTGTTGTTGCCTTGGCTGTAGTTGTTACCTTTACGGTAGTCGTAGTATTCTGCGCCTCGTATGTGGCCTCAAAGCTGTAGGGGTTATTATAGCCTGTTGAGTTCAGAGTGATATTATAAGTGCCATTGCTCTCAAATACCCTTGCATCACTTACAGTTACGTCAAAGTCAATAGAACCGTCTTCCTTGAAAAGCTTTATAGCTCTGCTGCCTGTAGCTCTGTAAGAGGTGCCGTTTATCTCGACAGTCGCAAGATTATTCATGAAGTTTGCCTTGTCGTCATCTGTAAATCCGTCGGCTGTTGTCAGCTTGCCGCCCGCAAACTTAACAGGTATATCGTCGGTGGAGAGAATGAACTGAGCCGTCATGGGAGCATACTTGCCTGTCTCATCTTCAACATTAACATTGTATTTTCCCGGCTTTGCGTCTGTATAGCTGACCTCTGTTTCAGAAACTGTGAGTCCCTCGTCTGCACTGATGACCTTCCTGTAATCCTCAGGGAAACCTGTCAGCGAAAGGGCTGTACTTCCTGTACCTGCCGGAGCGTCATCAGCCTTGACTTCACCCGCAAATCTGATAGGAAGATACTGCTCGCCTACATTGACGGTCGTATAACCGTCAAGCGTGATAAAGGTCACGGAAGTTACAGTCTTACCCATAGAGCTTGCATAATCTTCATAGCTCACATGATTTCCGTGATATTCCACGGTCTTTATTCCTGCCGACCATGCATAGGAACCGTTTCTCCAGATGTTTTCAAGATGGCGCATAGCATAATGATCGTTTTCCTTTGTATTTACTATTACGCCGTACAGAACGGTATTCTCAGGATATCCCGCTACCTTGATCTGATAGTCTCCGTAATAGCTGTTTGTGGAAACAGTTGCGGAACCGTCAATGGTCTGCTCACCATTGGTATCAACCAGCTTTGAAACGCTGAGTGAACCGTCAGTAACAGATACTTCCTTATACGCAGCCGGCTTGCTGTCAAGCTGTGTGAATCCGTACTTTTCCTTGAGAATATCAACATCTGCCGAAGATACTTCTACAGGGAAATTTACACCGAGGATAGTTCCGCTGCCGTTGTTGTATGTACCTTCAACGATCTCTCCCTTGCCGTTCATGCCCCACTTGCCCTTTGTGGTCGCGGACGAAACCGCGTCAACTTCGTATGCGTCTCCGATCTCTGCCTTGTAGAAATCAGCATATGGTATATTCATCGTACCGTATACCTTCTCTTCAGCGGCAGAGGCTGAAAACGGAACAGCAGTAAGCGCAATTGAACAGACCGCTGCACTGATGATTGAATTGATCCTTTTCATGTAAAATACTCCTTTTGTTGTAGAATAAAATAACAGATTGTATTTAAAAGAATTACTAATACATATTATATTTTACAACAAAACGGCAATATGTGTCAATGTAAGTTTTCAATAACATCAATATTTGAAATATATCAAATTTTAGTTAAACATTGCAAGTCTTAGGAGCTGAGACACTCCCGCAGAAAAAAGCAGCCATTGCTGGCTGCTTTTTATATTCATTACATATTCAGAAAACCGCATCGACAGTCAAGCCGTTGGCAACTGAAATATCAATTCCATAACGTGTTACATTATCAAGTGTCAGGGACTTGAATTCTTCCGCGGTTACATAGATCACCAGTCGCTTGGGTTCTGTCATGTACTCATATCTGATGTTCTGCTTATCAAGCTGTTTTATGGCTTCATCAGATATGTAACTGAAATATGCCTTTTCGGCTTCCTCATAAGCTTTACGGTTATTATTCATTAATTCGTTGATATCAGCTCTGAGTTTTTCCTCAAGGAATTCTCCGTCAACGATGTACTTTGAAAGGAGCTCTTCACCAAAGTATTCAACTCTTTCTTCGTACCACTCTTTTGTTCGCTTTGTGCCGTCAGGCATTCCTGTTGTATATATGGTTTCTCCGTATTGAAGCTGATTGCCATACATTTGCAGTTCTTTGAGCTTGATTGCATACTCGCTGTAATCAGCTCTTGCATATTCGGCTAAAGCCTGGCCGTTATATTTAAAACCGTATTCGGGACTTGATGTCATTTTGAAGCTAATAGGGAGCACTTCATCGGTCGGCTTGCGAAGCTTCTCGTACAGATTTGACATCACTTCCTTGCCGTTCCACTTTACATAAGGAGAATCATAGAACATGATATCATTATCTGAAGCTGTTTCATAAGCCAATTGTGCAGCTTCTATGCCATTATTGCTGATTCCTGTTCCGTTTTCACCGACATAGAAGTACATTGTCTGATGCATACCTACAAAATCACTTGAAGCATTAAGCGGATTTTCACCCTCTGCTTTCCATCCGAACCTGAATGTTATACATCCTGTGCTGCCTGCCTCATAGTCTGAGAAATCTACCCTGGCATATTTGTGATAATAGGCAGTGTAGTCGCCCTCTTTGCCTGTGATATCAAGCGACTTCATATCGTCCTTTGAAATAGTCTTTGTATACTCGCTTCTTTCACCGTTTATGAGAAGTCTTTCGTCGTCGATCTTCTTATTGTTTTGAGATGCAAAGATACTGTATTCGGGATTTCCTGCGGAATCATAATTCGGGTAGCCTCCTTTAGAATACATATCTCCCATTAACACATCGACCTTGAGAATTTCGCCATTAGCGCAGAATGAATTGCAGTTCAGCACAAGTTTCTGTGTTGTTGATGGTGCACTGCTTACGCCTTCATTTCCGATAAGATATTCGGCGTTGTCAATGCTTTTATCATTGTCAGTTTTGCCCAACTCCCATACCAAACTGCTAAAGCCCTCGCTTTCTTCATATGGCATTTCATACCACTTGCGGTCTTCGCCATGAATGAATCGTCCCGAATCATATAAAGTGACAGTATCACCGTTTTCATAAACAAGCCTTATGATCCACAACATTCCATTCAGCTGTCCCGGATCTTCTACGGAAAGCTCCGTTGACAGGCTAAGGTTTGACAGGTAATCTACAACAGCCTGAGCATTTTTATCTTTGAAAGAGTAATCATAGCCTTCAGGGAGAGACGATACCTGAACACCTGTGACATTGGCTTTATCTATTCCGAGAAGAACAGCTGAATTAGCCTTTGGAGAGAATTTCTCCCCGTCTTTAACTTTGATTCCAATAAAATTATCCGAATCCTCTTCAATATATATCAGCTCGTTTCCTACGATACTGAAACAGTTGACGCGCTTTCTCGACATTATGTCATCTTCATGAGTCAGAATAACTTTGTTTCCTGATACTTCCCATGTTCCACCGCCGAGATAGCTGCTCAGATATCCCGGTGAATATAAAAACGTACCGTCTTCTTTAAAATCTATACTACAGTCTCCGCCGAAGCCTTCTTTTTCATATACAAAGGTCTTTCCTGCTATAACTGAATTATCGGTGCTCGTGGTGGACTCTGGCTTTTTTAACGAAGCGGTAAATCGGTGTCCGACCTGAGTTACATATATTTTGCCAAGGTCGATGAAAACATCACCGCTTACACCAACTGCCTGTATCTCTGTACTGAAGCCTTTGGTATAGTCCAGCTCATCGGGAGTCCAGAATATGTAGCCGCTGTTGCCGGCATCATATGTTTTGCCCACATTCTCAATAGGACCGCTGCCTGCTTTGATATCCCATGTTGAAAAATGACCGTCAGCAGCTTTCAGTGTAACAGGATAATCCTTGGAGTTGACCTCAAGAAGTATGCCTATTCCCGACCAGTTGCTCATTGCAGGATCATAGTCGGTCTTTATCGTTATGATATCATTGAGCTTTGAATTAATTTCACTGCTTTCGTCAAAAAGTCCCAGCAACTTCATCTGTATCGCCTGTGCGTCGCCTACTGTAATACCGTCACCGTTCATATCACCGTTCATTCTGCCAAGTTTAGTTAGATAGTTGAATTCCGTGTTGAATTCTCCGTACTTATTTGGATTTGCAAGAGCCTGCATTATAAGCACAGCGTCTGCCATATCCACCTGACCGTCGCAGTTGGTATCGCCTTTCAGAAATTCAGTTTTTTCTGAGATAACGGAAACATTTTTCACGTTACCAATCACCAGAATGGGAACGAGGTTAAACATACCGCCCTCATATGTGATTTCGAGGCTCATGCCTACTGTGGGTTTTATATTGCCTTTAATCTGTCCATTGTACAGTAAGTATCTTTCATAACAGTTTGAAACAGACTGCAATAGTAGTGAGTTTTCGTTTATATCGAGAACTGTTGCCTTTATAGTACCTGCTGTTACTTCTTCATCATCAACGACCTTTACCTCAAAGCTTACGTTATCCGCGTCAATGACCTCTACTTTATAAGTTCCAGCCTTATCACTGCGGAAATCAGAAAAGAGGAGAACTTTTGCAGGCTTTGGAGTAGTGGAATCATGGGCAAAAGCAATATCGGGATATGTATAGACAACAGGCTCTTCATCAGCTTTTGTGACTTCTATTTCCAGACCTTTAAGATCTATCATTTCGCCGGTCTTGTATTCCACCTTATCGGGGAGCTGGACTATTCTGTATCCAGGCTCTTTATTGACATCGCTTTCGGCGTCCTTCTTTGCAAGCGGAACGACAATATCACCCTTGTACATTGCGAACGTATAGATATCGCCCACGTTGCAGTCAAAGGGATCAACTCCAAGCGAAGAACCGAAGGCATTGTAGCCATAGGTGTAGATCCTTCCGTTTTCGTCGGTATAGTCAACGCTCCAGTGTCCAGAGCCGTCATAGTTCTTGTTTGTGAATGTCAGCTCCTTCTTCTCCATAAGGTCGTTACAATTGCCGACTTTATCAAGCTTTGTACCCTCGTCAAGCTGATAGTAGTAAGCCATTGCATATACCGGATCATCAGGTGCAGACTTTACCCTCGTCATTTCTACATCGCCGTCAGCGACAAATACATCTCCGTAGGAAATATCAGCCGGCGCGTTGTCCCATACTACCTTTTCAGCCGAATACGCATACTCAGATTCAGCTTTGAAATATCTGAGCTGTGTAGCTCCTCTGTATGTACCGACTGCGACAAAGAAATTCTCAGCTTCAAATTTTGTCTCCTCTGCAGCTGCACGATAACTCTCCGCGGTCACTGCCGCCGAGACAGCTGTACATAACGGAAGCGCATTTACAGCAAGTACCGAAGCAGCAATAACAGCCACTATTCTTTTCTTCATAATATCAACTCCTTTTTAGTTAAAAAGCTATACTGGATAGAAGCTGCATTTGCGCTTTTCTTACTTTCATTATAGCAATAAAACTAAAAAAGTCAATATCTTTGTCCTAAAAAGCAGTTTTTTGTCCTGAATCGCAGATTTTTCATTTAATCTAATATAATAATATTTAATTTATAATGCTTTTTTCATTCGGGTATTCAATGGTTCATGCATGATTCTGTTTGTCTCTCCGGGGGCATCACTCTCAGGGCTGCATTGTTTTTTGCGCAATATTGATGTTTATTCAAATTCATGCTATAATTATAATACTTTTTTTATTCTGACCGTGATGCTGAGACGCTGTTTTTCGTCTATAATGGTGAAGGGGCATCGAGGAGGTGCGCTATGGAAGATCTTCATATCATAGAGCTTTACTGGCAGAGAAATGAGTCTGCAATAACGGAAAGCCAGACTAAATACGACGGATATTGCAGTACAATTGCGAATAATATACTACATTCACCAGAAGACACGGAGGAATGCGTCAATGATACATGGCTTCGAGCCTGGAATACAATGCCCCCTGAAAAGCCGAACCGATTATCCGTGTTCTTTGGAAAGATCACACGCAACCTTGCTATAGACAAATACCGGAAAGACAGAACGCAAAAGTATGGCGGCGGACAGATCGCCCTGTGCCTTGACGAACTGGAAGAATGTATCGGAGAGGAGCATCCCATCGAAGACAGGATCGCATTTCAGGAACTGATATACAAGTTTCTGAGTGAGCTTCCTGAAAAAAACAGGGATATTTTCCTCCTGCGATACTGGTACATGATGTCTATAGCCGAAATTGCAAGCAGAAATCACATTACGGAAGGTTCGGTCAGAATGATACTTCAGCGCGTAAGAGACAAGCTGAAAAAGTATTTGGAAAAGGAAGGTGCAGGTGTATGAAAAACATAGATATTCTTCTTGATTCAATCGGAGACGCCGGTGAAAAGTTTGTACCGGAGCTCTCCGGAAAAAAGAAAAAAATCAGTATATCCAGATCGGTTTCATTCGGCGGTGTGTGCGCAGCTGCAATTGTCTGTGCTGTTATCCTGCCGATAATAAAGCATTCCGGAACACATATCAACAAAAGCGCAAGCATAGCAGCTAACCAGGAGGATAATGCAGTCAATAACCCTGATAATGGTTTGCATATCCCTGCAATTAAATTGCCGGAACCGTCTGAATCCGCTAACATGGATATGATCGGACTTGTTGTGTATCAAGGACGCATTTACACTCAGTCAGAGTTTTATGATGGTGATGAAGCCCGGAAGATACTGCCTCTTTTGGGTGAACATCTCGGAACTGCAAAGGGTAATTTAGACGAATGGTCTTCTCAGGATGATTACGCATCGGAATTTGCATCATCAGTTGCAGGAGAGGTCTATTCAGTGAACGGATATGACACAGATTTCCGTATTTGCACATATGCAGAGACAGAGGACGAAAATCATAATAAAAATGACTGGGTTCTTTTCCTTGATTGCCTGAATGATATCACTCTGAAAAATGGTTCAGAGCTTTTTGAAGACAGGCTTCATGTCAGAGAAAGAACAGATACGATACAATTCCAGACTCACAGCGACTGGGACAAAGGCTTGAATAATATTCAGACTGCAGATATTGAACCCGATATATGGAATGAGTTCGTGGATCAGGTAGATAACGGCGAGTTCATATATACATGGGAGCCCGGTTTAAAAGGAAATAATACGATATATGACACCCCAAATCAGGCTCACATTGTATTGTCCATGAATGACGGAACTGTAGTCAGACTTCGTCTGATAGACGGTGGTTATGTCGGATATGATGCAATGGCATGGTACTTTGTGAAAATACCTGAAGACATATTCAATACTGTGTATGATATTTGCGGCGGAACGCACTGATCCTGAATCAAACAGTTCCTGCCATTCAGCTTATTTGATCTGCACGTCTTATATCAGTTCATCGCCTGTTCAAGTGCTTTCCGTGCCGCTTCGATGATACCGTTGGAGCTGTATGTAGCGCCTGAGCAGGCGTCAATGTTTTCGGCGCTGACCTTTGCTCCTATCTGAGGGATAACTGTATTCATTGCATCACTAAAATACTCAGGATCATCTTCGTCAGCCCATGCGGAAATGCTGGTAACAGAGTCGTTTTCAATTGACAGCTTAACGTGTACCTTTCCTGCATAGCCTTCGGATTCACCCTCATATTCTCCGTTGCGGTATTTGAAGCTTGGCTGAGGTTCAGCCGCAGGAATTTCCTCATGCTGCTCCTGTCCGGGCTCGTTATTATCGGACCGTTCTTCCTGTGCTTCGTCATTGACTGATGATGTTTTTTCATCATTTTCATTTGAAGTTACAGGCTCCGCAGATGTAGTTACTGATGCTGTACCCGCAGCTGCTGTGGTCTCAGAAGTCTTTTTGATGTCCTTTCCGGTAGTCACAGCGGCTTCAGTAGCAGCTGCAGTTCCGGGAGAAAATGTAAATGTTGCTGCGTTATTTTCAGTAACAACTGCCATATCTGCAGAACCTGTACCACTGTTATGAGCAAAAAATCCTGCAAGAGCTACAGGCAGAACAAATGCGCAGGCGCATACAGTGTTGGGAACAAGCTTCTTTTCAGGCTTTTTAGCTGCAATGTAATACTTTCTGACACGCATTACAGCATATCCGGCGAAAACAGCGCTGTATACAATGATACTGAGGAAGTATCCCTCCCTGCCCTTCTGAGCCTTAGGGATAAACAGTACAAGGATATGGATATAGACAAGAGCATAAAAAATATAAGCAAAGCGCTGTATCTTCTTCCATGTTCCGGGGTTCATCTTCCTGCGTATCTTCTTGAACGACATGACAGTCAGCGGCGTCATAATTAGCACCATCGCAATACATATGACACTTGTAAGAACAAAGTCCGGACCTGTTCTGCCCTTGATGAGATTTGATATATACGTCATACCGTATGTGATGATATGTGAAAACGTAAGTATAGCCGCAGTTATTGACAGCTCACCGCGTACCGGCATCAGCTTCTTTATGGGAGAAGAACCGTTCGGCAGAGCTCCTGCCCACATAACGACCGCCCAGAATGCAGTTCCGAGAGCACCTCTGGCGAATATACCGAGAACATAGTCGCAGACAAATCTGCTTGATACATTCACATCTGACTGTGTTACAACGACAGAAACAGCTGTGAGTACAGCTGCCGTGATATAAAATGCCCCAGGACATTTCTTCAGCGGCTTGCCAAGCAAAAATGCGACTATAAGCGCAATAGCAAGTGAAATAAGAAATAGCATAAAATTACCTCTTTGCAGTATTTGACCTCCGCAGCATAAGCACATTGCTTATATAGAATTTTTATGTGAACTATTGAGGAAGAACCCTTTTGAAAAAGGGTTCCTCCGATATTTCCGTATAAAGTTTCTATATTTGTATTGTGCTTTAACCGCAGAGGTCATTTTTATAGAATGGAGAGTTTATCAGGATCTCTTTTTTCTTAACGCAAATGCAGATGCACCTGCAAGCGCAAGGAACGCAACAGGCAGTGCAATGCCGTCTGTGCCTGTATTCGGGCTGTTGGAGCTTGTAGTCGTTTTTGCTGCTGTAGTAGTTGTCTTAGTTGTTGTAGTCGTATTTGAAGATGTTGATGCAGTAGTAGTTTCAGCAGCCTGCTCGTTTATCTCAAACTCATAATTCTTCTCATAGCCTGTTGATTCGACCGTGAGCTTGTATTTGCCTGAGCCGTCGAATACATTTTCTTCACCCGACTTTGCATCAAGCTTGATCTCGCCAGTCTGCGAGTCGATGATCGTTGCTCCGCGTCTGCCTGCGGCGTATCTTTTATCGCCAACAGTTACCGCTGAGATATTTTTCAGATAGTTTGCGGCGTCAGTCAGGGAAGCTCCGTCAGCTGCCACAAGCTTGCCGTCGGAATACTTTACAGGAATAGCGTCAGTTGTCAGCGCAAAGCTTCCTCTTACACCGGAGTATTTACCGCCCTCGTCCGAAACAGTGAGTGTGTAATTTCCGGGCTGAGCGTTGTTGTAACTTACCGTATTTCCCGATACGGTAAAGCCGTCAGCGACCTCGCCCTTTGCCTTGTAATCTGACGGAAATGCTGAATTGTCAAATGTTACAGAGCCCTTGCCCGACTTGCCGTTTTCAACACTGATGCTGTCGGCAAACTTTAAGGGGAGATATCCGTTCTGTCCCGAAAGTGTACTGTAACCGTTGAGTGTAATGAATGTTACGTCAGTGATAGTCTGTCCCTGAGAGGTCTTGTAGTGCTCCGATGAAAGAACATTACCGTGAGGTTCTTTCTCCTTGACACCTGCGCCCCATGATATAGCGCCGTTTCGCCATATGTTTTCAAGAGCGCGCATACCGTAGTCAGTGCCCTCCTTGGTCTTTACGATAACGCCGTAAATATCGCAGTTTGCGGGTATGCCCTTAACATTTATCTGATAGTCACCCCAGCTTGAAAGGCTTGATACTGTCATCTCACCGCTGAGTGCTTCCTCGCCGTCGGTATCTACCAGCTTGCCGAAGGCCGCCTTTCCGCTTTCAACTGTAACAGGCTTATATGCCTTCGGCTTCTCTGAAAGCTCCGTAAATCCCATTTTATCACCGAGGGCGTCAAGATCAGCCTTGGAAATCTCAACAGGATAGGTAACGCCGAGTATTTTTCCGCCGCCGTTTTCAGTCTCGGTATTGAAGGTGCCTGCGGCAAGTCCGCCGTTCTGCCATTTTCCGTCCTCGCCCATGCTGCCTGTGTTGTTGCCCTTCCACTTGTTTGTAGTTGCGGAGGAAACCGCGTCTACGGGAACGCTGTTGTTAAGCTCTGCTGCGTAGAAATCAGCATAAGGGATATTCATGGTGCCGTATACCTTGTCGCCGTCAGCTGCAGCAGCTGAGAACGGAGCCGCTGCCGTCATGCAGGCTGCGGCGCATAAAAAAGCTGTGATCTTCTTCATTGCCCTGTCTCCTTATGCAAGCTGTGAAGCAAGCTCTTTAAGCTTTGCAAGGTCATCGTCAGAAGCAGCTTCGTTTACGATAAAGCCCTCCTCGCCGATAAGCTCTGCTCCTGCTGCCTTTGTGCGATCGTACCAGTTGCGCATCCATTCACCGTCGCCCCAGCCGTATGAGCCGAAGAGAAGCACCTTTTTTCCGCTGAGCGAAGCCTCGATGTCTGTGAAGAAGGGCTCAAACTCGTCCTCCTCAAGAACCTCCGCTCCCATTGCGGGGCAGCCGAAGGCAAATGCGTCATAGTCCGCAGCGCTGCCCTTGAACTCCGATACCGTGAAGAGCTCTGCATTCGCACCCTCAGCTGCTGCCTTTGCCATAGCCTCGGTATTGCCGGTGCCGCTCCAATAAATTACTGCTGTTTTCATAAAAGTCCTCCTATTATTTTATGGCTTGAAATAAATTCATGCCGTGATTTAATCTATCGAACAGGATATTCCTGCAGCGATCATAGGTTTTAAATGTCTGCCGTGCTGTTTCGGCGTTTCCATACACTTTCCAGTAACCGCACAGCAGGCAGTTTTTGCCGCGGTTGCTTATAAAGCCTCTGACGTCCTCAACGGGATAACCGAGAAACGCTCCTATCTCATGAGGGAAGCTGCCGCAGCTGATACGGCATGAGAGCCTGAGGAGCTTTGCTTCGACGCTCAGGTCAAAGGTATAGCCGTACTCCGAAAGGAACTCTCTGACCTGTGGCATACTCAGCCATGCGGTCAGCATTTTCGTGTTGTATATATATACAAGTGTGCGTTCACGGCATTTGCAAAGCTGTATTGCTTTAAGTCCGCTTTTGAAAAGCTTGTACCTGAACTCATTCAGGTACTCCGCAATTGTTCCCTCGCACATATCAAAGGAAATAAGATTAGCACATTTTACTCCCATAAGTGTGGGTGCGCTGTGAAATGCAATGTCTTTGTCAATACTTCTGCGCTCAACTTCGGACATATTTTCTCCCCTTAATATCAGTAAGAAGCTGCTTCAGCGCACTTACGCTGGAGCTGTGAACGTGCTCGACAGGCACGCCGTTTTTCTCGGAGCTCTTCTTTACAGCTCCAAGCATTTTGTGGGAACAGGTCCCTGTGAAAACCACCATAAGATCAGGAGTACCAAGCTTGTTCTCGAAGTCCGCAGGCATCTGAGTAAAGACCTTGGACTTGTGATTGAATGATTTGCAGATATCCTGATAACGTGTTGCCATGCGGTCATTGCCGCCAACGATAACTATGCTCATTTTTACCTCCTTGTATTAGCTTATACTAACATAAGTGTTTTTGTATGGGGCGATGCGAGCATCGCCCCGTTATTTTGAATATTGGTGCTTATTTTGTATGACATTTTCCGTGCATAGCACAGTGCTCACAGCCGCAGCCGCATGAACCCTTACCCTGTTTTTTCCCTCTTACCATGCCTGTGATGACGACTGCCACCACACATATCAGTATCAGGGAAACAATGACAGTTCCAAGATTGTCAGCTAACCATGCGAGCATATTACCACTCCTTTACGCTTTTACCTTTACGTTGCCCTTAAACTTTGAAGCTTCATGATACTTTTTGATAAAGAGCATATAGCACATGAATGCAAGGATCAGAGCTGCCGCGATAACGCCGATGATGTTCGACTCCCCTGTGAAAAGTCCACCGAACTGTGTTATCATAAGCGCTATGGCATAAGCAAAGCTGCACTGATAAATGATAGCGAATGCCGTCCACTTTGCGTTGTTCATCTCACGCTTGATAGCTCCGATCGCTGCGAAGCACGGTGCGCAGAGAAGATTGAATACCAGGAACGAGAAGCCAGTAATACCTGTAAACTTTGAAGCAAGAGTCTGCCATACCGTACCGTCGCCTCCGCTGTAGAGAACACCCATCGTACCAACGATATTCTCCTTTGCAACAAGACCTGTAATAGATGCAACTGCAGCCTGCCAGTTTCCCCAGCCAAGAGGTGCGAATATCCATGCAATAGCCTTACCGAAGCCTGCAAGAAGCGAACTGTCAAGCTGATCCTCCTCAAGCATACCAAAGCTGCCGTCAACTGTTCCGAAGCGTGACAGGAACCATACAACAATAGTTGAGAGAAGTATGATAGAGCCTGCCTTCTTGATGAACGACCAGCCGCGCTCCCACATTGAACGGAGAACATTGCTCATCGTCGGCATATGATATGCGGGGAGTTCCATAACGAATGGGGCGGGCTCGCCTGAGAACATTGCCGTCTTTTTCAGCATGATACCTGATATGATTATTGCTGCCATACCGATGAAGTAAGCCGATACCGATATGAGCGGTGAGCCGCCGAAGATAGCTCCTGCTATCATCGCAATGAACGGTACCTTCGCACCGCAGGGAATGAATGTGGTAGTGATGATAGTCATACGCCTGTCGCGCTCATTTTCGATAGTTCTTGAAGCCATAATGCCGGGAACTCCGCAGCCCACGCCTACAAGCATAGGTATGAAGGATTTGCCGGACAGTCCGAATTTACGGAACACACGGTCAAGCACGAACGCGATACGAGCCATATATCCGCAGGCTTCAAGGAAAGCAAGCAGGAAGAACAGAACTAACATCTGAGGAACGAAACCGAGAACGCTTCCCACACCTCCTATGATACCTTTAATAATAAGTCCCTTTAACCATTCAGCTGCCCCTATCTTGTCAAGACCGCTTTCTGCAAGTGCAGGGATACTGGGCACAAACACGCCGTAATCGGCAGGATCAGGCTCATCGCCTATTCTTTCAACTGTGCTCAGCGCTTCATTGTAATCCTCAAGAGAAGCTGTTTCCTCTGTTGTCTCAAGAGTCTCCTCGTCCTCCACAGTATATGTGAACTCGCCTTCGGGAGCACTCCCATTTTCTTCAACGTAAGCGTCATAGCCGTCGATTATCTGCTGTGCGCCTGTATACTCGTCATTTATGTCATTATAATCTGATGTTCCTATGCCGAACAAATGAAAGCCTTCATCAAAAAGGTTGTCATTGGTCCAGTCCGTAGCCCATGCTCCGGGGCCCTTCATTGCTATAAGGTAAACAAGGGTCATGATGACCGCAAAGATTGGAAGTCCCAGCCAGCGGTTGGTAACGATCTTGTCTATCTTGTCGGAGGTCGTTAGGCTGCCTGCGTTTTTCTTCTTGTATGAAGCCTTAATGACATCAGCTATGTAGATGTAGCGCTCGTTTGTGATAATGCTTTCCGCGTCGTCGTCAAGCTCTTTTTCAGCGTCCTTTATGTCGTTTTCAATGTGCTTCAGAATGCTTTCCGGAATATCTAGCTTTTCAAGGACCTTTTCGTCACGCTCAAAGACCTTGATAGCGTACCAGCGCTGCTGCTCCTCAGGCATATCGTGAAGCACCGCTTCCTCAATATGAGCGATAGCGTGTTCAACAGGACCGCTGAATGTATGCTGTGGGATAGTTTTACTGTTTTTTGCGGCACTGATAGCCGCCCCCGCCGCTTCGTCAACGCCTGTGCCTTTCAGAGCGGATATCTCGACTATCTTACATCCCAGCTGCTTCGAGAGCTGAGAAATGTTTATCTTGTCACCGCTTTTCTGCACCACGTCCATCATATTTATGGCGATAACAACGGGTATGCCGAGCTCTACCAGCTGTGTGGTAAGGTAGAGATTGCGTTCGAGATTAGTTCCGTCGATTATATTCAGTATTGCGTCAGGTCTTGTTTCGATCAGATAATTTCTTGCAACAACTTCTTCAAGGGTGTAGGGCGATAATGAGTAGATTCCCGGCAGGTCGGTGATGATGACATCACTGTGCTTCTTCAGCTTACCCTCCTTCTTTTCAACTGTAACGCCCGGCCAGTTTCCTACGAACTGGTTCGAGCCGGTAAGCGCATTGAACAATGTGGTCTTGCCTGCATTCGGGTTTCCTGCAAGTGCTATTCGCAGTTCCATTTATATCTTCCTTTCAAGTTATTTGTAGCTAACAAGATATCAAAAACATAAGGACTGAAAAGTCCTTATGTATCATTCGACCTCTATAAGCTCGGCATCTGCCTTGCGCAGTGAAAGCTCATAGCCGCGAACCCTTATCTCGATAGGATCTCCGAGAGGAGCGACCTTACGGACAAACACCTGCGTACCCTTTGTAAGTCCCATATCCATTATACGGCGCTTTATCGCGCCCTCTCCGTGAAGCTTTTTAACCTTTGCCGTCGAACCGACAGCTGTTTCTCTAAGCGTTTTCATTATCCTCACTCCTGTCAGACCATTATTCTCCGCGCCATATCCGCACCTATAGCGATACGTGACTCCTTGACCTTGACAATGACGTTTTCACCAAGCACATTTATGAGCCTGACTGTTCCGCCCACGGTAAATCCGAGATTTTCCAGGTGCTGACGTATTTCGGGAGTACCTCCCAGCTTCTTGATAATCAGCTCTTTTTCAGGTTCTGCTAAACTAAGCGGCATCATTCTTCATCCTTCCATTCAGTTTATTATTATCATCATATTTTACTGTGATATAATCCTAAAAAAGTTAGTGCTTTATAACGATTAAATAATAGCACCTCAGCATTGATTTGTCAATGATTTGAAAAGATGCGTGATAAAAGTTTGTATACAATAACAAAATGTGAGTATATACTAACAGATGTTTTGTTTATAACCTGATATTTTATATCATTTATCCATTTCAGTAAGATTTTCCTCAACGAAAAGACTGATGCAATCATCTATCATCTTCTCATCGCAGTTTGCGGGAATACCAGCCGCAAGCCAGTAAGCATAAGCTCCTTTGCTATACTCCGCAAGATCATCCAGGTCGCTGCCATAGCGGAATTCTATGTGATAAGTTGTCGAAGGTGTATCCGGCATCATCAGAAAATACCTGAACTCTCCCGCATCGTTATCTGTAGTCTCATAGAGATATCCGTCCATTATTCCGCCGAAGGAAAAGTCCTCAACGTACTTGTATTCATGCTCAAACAGTTTTTTACCGCTATTATCGATACCTGAGATACTGCTGCCGTTAAATACGAACTGCTTTACGCCGTTGATGAAATAGCAGTCAAATCTCATATTCTCAGCATTGCTGTAAGCATTTACTGCGTCCTCACCGTAAATAGTTGCGGTGCAGGAGCCTTTGAGCATTTCGGCTGTGCTCTCAGCCATGTCCTTACCTGTAAAAGCTTCGCACCTGTCAAGCCATATCTGATCGTATTTCGTATCGCATATAACAGTAAACAACTCATAGTATGTGCCTTTTATATCTTCAAGAAGCTGTTCGGCAGGTGTGAGTTTTTCAGAAACTGTCGCAGGCTCCGTATTGGCGGAATCATAAGAGACAGTTTCTGATTTCGTTTTTACAAAGCTTGATTTGCCGCTCTTTGAACCGCAGGCACATAATGATAATGCCATTGAAAGAGCAAATGATAAACTAAGAATTCTTTTCATTTTAAATTCTCCTTTTAATGTTATATTATACTAACTCATTTGCAAAACAAACTGCAAGAAGCATATTTTTCTCCTTGCAGGATTTGCACTGTTGTATATGTTATCATACAATTTTTTTATTGTCAATAATGTAAAAGCAAATTTGTTATTACATACAAACAAAATTTCTTTTTAAAAATTATTTTGTTCCTTTGAAGCTTCAGGCTTTACCGTCGAAAAATCTGCTGTTTTTTTCTATGTACAAAGGCAGTGCATATTTATTTCAGCTCCGTCATGCTTTTTAGTCCTATAGCAAGCGTTGAGGCATTATGCAGCAATGCAGAAGCCGCAGGCGGCAATACGCCAAGCACACCAAGTCCGATAAGTCCGCCGTTAAAACCTATTATAGTTCGGTAGTTCCAGCCGATACGGGACATAAGCGCATTGCTCAGCCGTTTCAGCTCAACAAGTGAGTATAGATCATCTGCTGAAATAGTAATATCAGCTATTTCACGGGCAATAGCAGCTCCTGTGCTTATGGCTATGCCTGCATCTGCTTCACTCAGCGCAGGTGAATCATTTACGCCGTCGCCAATCATTACGACCTTGCGGCCTGCCTCATGCTCGGCACGTATGAACGCAGCCTTGTCCTCTGGAAGAACCTCCGCGTGATACTCGTCAACTCCTACTTTTTCAGCGACCGCTTTTGCTGTCCGCTCATTATCACCTGTCATCATTACTACCCGTGATATACCGTATTCATGGAGCTTTTTCACCACGTCAGCAGCTTCATCACGCAGCGGATCCTCTATGCAGATAACGGCTGCGACCTCGCCGCCAATGGCAAGATAAAGGTGTGAATACTCCTTTGGCAGATGCCTGAAAATGCGCTCATCAGGAGGAGTACAGCCCTCGTCCTCAATTATGAAATGGTGACTTCCGATGAGTACGCGCTCATTCTCGACCATACTTGATATACCATGTGCCACCACATATTCCACCTTCGAGTGGAACTCCTCATGCTCAAGCCCTTTTTCAGCCGCAGCAGCCACAACTGCATTTGCTATAGAGTGAGGATAATGCTCCTCAAGGCAGGCTGCCAGACGCAGCATTTCTTCCTCGTCGCGTCCACCGAAGGTTATGACCTGAGCAACTCTCGGACTTGAATGAGTGAGGGTTCCGGTCTTGTCAAAAACAACTGTATCGGCTTCCGCAACAGCTTCAAGAAAACGTCCGCCTTTAACGGTTATTCCCTCACGGCTGCAGTCACGCATGGCTGAAAGCACTGATATAGGCATTGCAAGTTTAAGGGCACAGGAGAAATCCACCATAAGTATGGACAGCGCCTTTGCTGCGTTCCTTGTCAGCAGCCATGTGAGCAGTGTTCCGCCAAGGCTCCATGGTACAAGCTTATCAGCAAGGTGTGAAGCCTTGTCCTCTGCGGAGGATTTCAGCTTTTCAGACTCCTCTATCATCTTGACGATACGGTCATAGCGACCGCCGCCTGCGGTGTTCTCGACACTTACAGTACACTCGCCGTCCTCGACCACTGTTCCTGCATAAACATACGCTCCCTCACATTTGTGGACAGGCACGGATTCTCCCGTCATGGAGGACTGATTTATCATTGCGTCACCAGATATGACCTTGCCGTCAAGGGGTATCATGGAACCTGTTCTGACTACTATAATATCACCCTTATGGACCTCGTTCACTGACACAAGGACTTCCTGTCCGTTGGCAGCTTTAGTCCAGACATGTTCTACTCCGAGAGACATAGTACGAGCAAGGTTGTCAATGGACTTCCTGTGCGTCCACTCGTCAAGGATATCTCCCATGTTCAGCAGGAACATCACCGAGCCTGCGGTCTTGAAATCGCCGCGGAGAAGCGATACTCCGATAGCAGTTGCGTCAAGTACCGACACTTCGAGCCTGCCCTTCAGCAGACATTTCAGTCCTCGGAATATGTACCTTGCAGCTTTGATAACAGCAATTATCCTGCGTATCGGCTGCGGCAGTATCAGCTTGTTTATAAATCTTCTTATCACAACAGCCGTCAGCTTTTCCTCATACTGCTTATTCAGTTTTCTGCCTGTCTGTTCGGGGACAATAGAGGTATTCCTTTCATCATCGAAAGAGAAGCATGAGAGCTTCTGCACGATTTTTTCTCTGTCACAGGTATATGCAATGCGGTTATCAGTGCGGGCATGAACTGTGCCACTATTCCGCAGTATCCAACGAGAAGGGCGGACAATATGCCTGTTGAGTTTTCCGATATGCAGAATCTCAGCAAAACCAGAGCTGCTCCGTAAAATATCAGGAATCGGAAAGCGGAAGCATATTTCCCCTCGGTCATAAGCAGGAATATCGGTATCAGAGTTACGATAATACGAATCGCCCATTCCAGGGGTGTGACAGCGTTTACCATGACGATAAATGATACCGCGAATATCATAAACAGCTTTGTACGGGGATCAAGGTTTATTTTCATCATACTATCCCGGCTTTTTCAAAGTGCTTCTTCACAACAGCCTTGCCGAGATGAGCTCCGATAACACCGAACACAAAACACAGGATCACCAGTACGCCAATGGTCTTTCCGTTTATGGCTCTGAACAGATTGTCACAGTATTCAGCGGAATATCCACCTTCAAGCATATTTTTGCGATAGCTTGACGCTGTAACGATAACAGGGAAATAATTCGCGCAGATCCACAGGCAGAATACTCCGTGACTAAGTGCGATAAGCTTGAAGCTCTTGTAATTTCCTTTTTTTGCGAGTATATCTGCGATAAATCCGGCTGTAACTATAAGAGGTGCGCCGAGCCAGCCCATGCCTGTCACAAACATGATTATCGCCAGTAACACTGACATGATTGTCAGCATATAGACGAAAAGGTCGAAACACCCGAATATGTAACTGTTACCGTCAACGATGATTTCGTAGATCACGGTCAGTTTGAAGAAACTGTGCTGAAAGACGGTGACAACATAGAATTCCTTTATTTCAAGGGAGGCGGTCAGTAATGGCATTCACAAATGAACAGATAGAGCGCTATTCACGCCACATTATCCTCAAAGAGGTTGGCGCGAAGGGACAGAAGAAGCTCCTTAACGCAAAGGTGTTTATCATCGGTGCAGGCGGTCTCGGCGCACCTGCTGCAATGTATCTTGCAGCCGCAGGTATCGGCACTATCGGTATCGCAGACGCCGACGAGGTCGACCTTTCCAATCTCCAGAGACAGATAATCCACCAGACAAAGGACGTAGGCAAGCCGAAGGTACAGTCCGCAAAGGAGACTATGGAGGCTATGAACCCCGACGTCAAGGTCGTGACTTACCATGAGTTCATAACCAGTGAGAATATCCTCGATATCATAAAGGACTACGACTTCATCATCGACGGCACCGATAATTTCCCTGCCAAGTTCCTTATAAACGACGCCTGCGTTATGGAAAAAAAGCCCTTTTCACACGCAGGTATAATCCGTTTTCAGGGACAGCTCATGACCTATGTTCCCGGTCAGGGACCCTGCTACCGCTGCGTATTCAAGGAACCGCCCCCGAAGGACGCTATTCCCACCTGCAAGCAGGCAGGAGTTATCGGCGCAATGGGCGGCGTTATAGGCAGCCTGCAGGCTATGGAGGCTGTGAAGTATATACTCGGTGTGGGAGACCTCCTCACAGGATATCTTCTCACCTATGACGCTCTGAAAATGCAGTTCAGAAAGGTAAAGCTCCCGAGCGATACCCACAGCTGTGCTGTATGCGGTGATAATCCAACTATTACGGAGCTTATCGACTACGAACAGGCAGAATGTGACGGTGTTGGTCTATGATAAAACTAAGCAAAAGCGACTATGACAAGATAGTTGCACACGCGCAGAGCGAAGCTCCCATAGAAGCCTGCGGACTTATCGCAGGAGAGCTCTCAGGAGATGACAAGATAGTGAAAAAGGTCTATATCCTTACAAATGTCGACCATGCCGAGGAGCATTTCACTCTCGACCCGAAGGAGCAGCTCTTTGCGGTAAAGGATATGAGAGCCAACGGACTCACTCCCCTCGGCAACTGGCATTCCCACCCTGTTTCGCCCTCACGCCCCTCTGACGAGGACAAGAGACTTGCCTACGACAGCAGTGCAAGCTATATGATACTCTCACTTATGGACGAGGAGCCTGTCCTCAATTCTTTCCATATCGAGGGTGACAAGGCCGAAAAGGAAGAGCTTGTAATAGTACAGGAATGAGTATTTATGTATGATGTTATGATTCTCGGCAGCGGTCCTGCGGGACTGTCTGCCGCTATATATGCCAGCCGTGCGGGACTGAGCTTTGCGGTTATCGAAAAGGATTACATGGGCACGGGTCAGATAGTCTATACCGAACAGGTGGACAACTACCTCGGCTACTGCGGCATCGACGGCTTTTCTCTCGGGGAGAAGTTCCGCGAACACGCTGAGGCTTTAGGTAAGAAGTCCAGCAACAGCAGGTACAAAAGCAGTACTTCCAGGGATATCACGGCGCTCAGTACATTTGTGCTGTGCTCCTGGAGGACATATACAGTGACTGCGGCAGCTTATGGAAATATCCTCACGAGGACGTATAGGCTGTTCATCTGAGTATACCACTTTCAGTTTCTTAACACCGCGCTTTCTCAGCTCGTGACGCATTACACGGGCAAGTGGACAGACCTGTGTCTCATAAATATCAGCTATTTTCATACGTCCTGCGTCCAGCTTGTTGCCTGCCCCCATTGTACTTATCACAGGTACATTCTTTTCCTTGCAGCGCATTATAAGCTCTAATTTTGCAGTAACGGTATCAACTGCGTCGATAACATAATCATATTCGTCAAAGGGAAAATCATCTGTGTTTTCAGGCAGGAAGAAGCATTTGTGTATGCGTATATCCGCTTCGGGATTTATTTCCTGCATACGTTCTGCCATGACCTCTGCCTTATGCTTTCCCACCGTTTTTCGTGTGGCAAGTATCTGGCGGTTAAGGTTGGTAAGACAGACCTTGTCGTCGTCGATAAGGTCGAAGTGACCTACTCCGCTCCTCACAAGAGCTTCGCATACATAACCGCCTACGCCGCCTATACCAAATACCGCAACTCTTGACTCCGAGAGCTTTTTTATCGCGTCTTCACCGATAAGGAGCTGTGTCCTTGAAAACTGATTAAGCATTATTAACCTCACTTTTTATAGTAAATACATACATATAGTATGATTATATATCGCATCATCAAAAAAGTCAATAGCAAATAAATAGAAAACATATTGACAAAATATGCATACCATGATATATTATATACATATTGATCCTGAAAATATCTGCGGAGGTGTAAAATGAAAAAGGTAGAAGTTATTTCCATTGACAGGATAGGTCTTGTGGGCGAGATCTCCAAAATATTAAGCCGTGTGAGCGGAAACATAATCACTCATACAGCCGATGTATCTTCTGACGGAACAACAGCCGTATCACATTTCATCGCAGATGTTGATCTGAATAGGGAGCTTGACAATGAAGCTCTTTCAAGAAGGCTGAAAAAGATAAAAAACGTCAGACAAGTAATAATTACCGATATATGAGGTGGAAATATGAGCGTAAATGAACTTAAACAGGCTGTTATCACTGAAAACGAAATTGCTTTTTCACATAACGGCAGTGATTATTTACTCTACGGCTGGGATCAGTGTGACGGCTATGTACTGAGCCTTGAATGCGGCGGAGAGCTCATATGGCAGTCCGCACCGCAGTCAAAAAAAGCCTGCATAGAAGAGTTTATCAGATATTATTCAGAGCTATAAAAAAGCTTCTTCAATTACGAAGAAGCTTTTTCTTTTACAGCTTATACTGCATGAAATTATTATTCTTTACGAATCCGAAATCAGTGTACAGCAAAACTCCCATATCCGAAGCAGTTATCTGAACAGTACCGCAGCCCTGTTTTCTTGCTTCATCAATGACTAATGACAGCAGCTTTTTGGCGATACTCTGCCGCCTGTATGACTTGTCCGTGAACATACTTGAAAGGAGTGCTACCGTTATGCGAACACCCCGACAGCAGCCAGTGCTTGCCGTTCTGATTTATGACAAGGAACTGTTCATGTGCAAAATCATCGGGGACTTTCTGTCCATTCTCCATACGGGACAATTTGCGGTTGCCCTGCGGATAGCAGCGCCTGCCGGTGATACCGCTGAACAGGAACAGTTCATCGTCAATCTTCATATCGCCGTCTATCAGCCGTACATTCGGAAGGTCAAGGATAGCCTTGTCGATACCGATGTAGCGTTCACCGTTGTAGTGCGGGTCGGCAGCTTTTTTCTGCATAATGATCTGTGCTGTATTATTTATATGCGAAAACGGCAGGATACCTCCCGAATGGTAATAATGACCATGACTGAGAATGACCGTATTGACTGCGGACAGGTCAATTCCGAGAATTTCCGCATTCTTTACAACTGCGTCAGTCTGTCCCATATCAAGCAGAAGCTTATGCTTCTTCGTTTCTATATAAACAGACAGCCCATGTTCAGCGATACAGCCCTCATGTCCGCAGGTATTCTCTACAAGGGTTACAATTTTCATCAGTGATTACCGCAGTTGTGACTGCCGCAGCCGTGATCTCCGCAGGAATGTCCCTCGACGTGCTCGTGAGCGTGGTGGTAGCAGGTGGGATTGGAGTTCTGCTCAAGCGTCTGCGCGAGGAAAGCCGCAACTGCTTCATCAGCACTGCCCATATTTCCGCCGTAAAGAGCGATACCAGCCTCCTGCATAGCCATCTGAACTCCGCCGCCGATACCGCCGCAGATAAGCACGTCAGCCTGAGCGTTCTTCAGAAAACCTGCAAGAGCGCCGTGTCCTGCGCCCATTGTTCCGACTATCTGCTCATTAATGATCTTGCCGTCGGCGACGTCGTAGAGCTTGAACTGCTCAGTTCTGCCAAAGTGCTGAAAAATCTGTCCGTTTTCATAAGTTACTGCAATTCTCATAATTGTGCTTCCTTTCTGAGTTATCTCCTCTGAGATAGTGTTATCAAGAGTATAATTTCCGCCCGAAATGACGATGCGTCTGCCCTCCACAAGAGCCTGTGCAAGCTTTTTTCTTGCTGTATCATATATCGCCGTGACAGTCGTTCTCGCCACGTTCATTTCCGCGGCGCACTGCTCCTGCGTCTTTGACTGATAGTCAATAAGACGTATGGTCTCGAACTCGTCAAGGGACATAATGACTGTATCGTTGGCTGTGTCCTGATCGGGAGCAAAGCTCCAGTAATCGGGATAACAGCAGATACGGCGTGACTTCTGCGGTCTTGGCATATCAGCATCTCCTTTCTGACTTATGTCGATTATAACATATTTATTGACTTATGTCAAGTATGATTTGTGTTTCCAATTATTGACTGATATTGCTTCATTTGGTACAATTTTCTTGTGGAGGTGATACTGCGATGATATACGAATATGAAACTATCCTGCATGAAACAAAAGACAACGGCGGTGCCTATGTCGTTTTTCCGTGGGATATAAGAAAAGAATTCGGCAAAGGCAGAGTGAAAGTTCACGCTGAATTTGACGGCATTTCATACGACGGAAGTATCGTGAATATGGGACTGAAAAATGAGGACGGCTCGGTTTGTTATGTTATCGGAGTACTGAAAGCCATTCGCGGCAAGCTAAAAAAGGGCAACGGAGACATCATTTCAGTTCGCATAGAAGAAAGAGAATAGAACTTAGAAAAAACATATTGACAAATCTCAATATGTATGCTATAATATAGAAAATCTTCAATGTGAGGTGAGAACGTGGAGCTATCAAACAAGCAGATCACGGTAATATTCAAAGCCCTGTGTGATGAAAACAGAGTGCAGATATTCAAAATTCTGCAAAACGGCGAGCTGTGCGCCTGTCATCTTCTTGAGGAGCTGCATCTGAGCCAGCCCACGCTTTCCCACCATATGAAGGTACTCTGCGACAGCGGACTTGTGGTCGGCAGGAAAGAGGGCAAGTGGATGCACTACTCTATTTCAGCAGAGGGCGCAAAAGTCGCTGTGGACTGCCTGAAAGAGATAACAGCAGTAACTGAAAATGATTGTAAATGCTGTAATAAATAAGCCGTATGACCATACGGCTTAAAACAGCCACCACAAATTGATATATCTAAATATAACTATTGGAGGAAATGAAAATGGATAATGTTTCAAAAGCAGTTCAGTATTATGAAAATGGCTATAAGTGCTCGCAGGCGGTATTCGCGGCGTTTGCGGAGCAGTTCGGCATTACCGAAAAACAGGCTTTTCAGATAGGCGCCTGCTTCGGCGGAGGAATGTGCAAAGGAGAGGTCTGCGGTGCGTGTACGGGAGCTCTTATGGTTCTTGGTATGAAGTACGGGCAGTTCGACCTCATCGACACTGAAAGCCGTGCAAAAAGCGGTGCTATGGCTGTCAAGTTCCTTGACGAGTTTGAGAAGCGCAAGGGCTCCTATGTCTGTCGTGATATTCTCGGCTGTGACCTAAGAACAGACGAAGGCAGGGACTTCGCAAGGTCAAATGGTCTGTTCAGAACGCTCTGTCTCGAAATGGTAAGGACGGCGGCAGAGATACTGACAGAAATGCTCGGAGGTGATGAATAAGAGTGTGGGACTTCATACAGGACGAAGTTTTCGGAATGAAATGGCTGAACAGGCTTATCGGTTCGCTGCTGAACGCCTGCGGTCTCGACACCGAAAGCAAGCTCGGCGGCAGTCTGCAATTCTTCATCTATGATACGATAAAAATCATGGTACTGCTGGGCTTCCTGATTTTTGTGATAACCTATATACAGAGCTATTTTCCGCCTGAGAAGGCGAAAAAGATACTGGGCAGATTTCACGGTATCGGTGAGAACTGTATCGCCGCACTGCTTGGCACGGTCACGCCTTTCTGTTCTTGCTCGTCCATACCGCTGTTCATGGGCTTCACAAGCGCAGGACTTCCGCTGGGAGTGACGTTCTCATTCCTTATCTCGTCGCCAATGGTGGACTTGGGCTCCCTTGTACTGCTTATGAGCATATTTGGCTGGAAGGTGGCTGTTATCTACGTGATAGTGGGACTTGTTATCGCGATCGCAGGCGGTACGCTTACTACAATACGCAAAGGATCAACAGTTTCAACGAAGGCGGTCTCCCACCTGTGGCATTAAGAACTTCAAATCAGCTCTCGCATCACGCCGCCTGACTCCTGCCTATCCAAGATTTTAGGTATTCTCCGACTGCACATTTCTTGACAATTCCAGATAATATGCAATACCTGTGGCATTAAATACAATTCCGTGTCATAAAATACATTTTTTGCGATGTTTTGTAAGTATATTATGCATTAAATTATACTTGCAGTTAACTCAATTATAATTATAATTATATAAAAAGCCGACCTTGTATGCTTCTTGTGAGAAACCAACAAAATTAGCTTTAAAATCAATTAAAAATTCTATATTCTATTTTCTCTTTTTCGGTTGAAAAAACCGTTTTTTGCTTCTGATGACCACTAAAACAACTCTGAAAAGACTACTTGGAAGGGTTCGAATCCCATTTTTTCGGTTTGGGATCAACGGTTGCACCTTAAAAAAAGCATCTTTTCCTAAACAAAAAACTCCCGAAAATTCGGGAGTTTTTAGCTTGGGATCTAAATTGATTCACCTTTTTGGCAAGGTGTTACAATATAAACCCAGATATATTTTCTAATAAAACAGCCGTTTTCAGCACTGTTTTATGGATATCAACTGTATTTTTAACATCTGCTATCTTAATGCAAATTATGTAATCATATAGGTATGTAACTTCTCGTCCGCAAGGTCACTGTTCATGAAAACGAGGACGACTGCTTTGATGTAAGCCTTGAATTCAACATTGACTTCAATGATACAAGCACGGTGTGCTTTGATATTACTGAATAGATATAAAAATAGCCGCAAGAATACCTTGCGGCTTATCTTGTGCCAACAACAATTTTTCTACATAAAACACACCTTTTGTTTTCCATTCCCACTCCACAGATTTCAAGTCAAGCTGAACCAATCTGCTTAGACAATTTGCTCTATGGTATCTCTATTATCCATTTTGCTCTGTACTACGCTGCCACGATGATGCCAAGTTATCAATTTCATATCGCCATGCTAACAAAACCAGCGACTTATAGGAGAATATGTGCCTGGTGGCTTGTTCCTTATTTGGTATTATAGCGCAGATTGGGGCGGTTGTCAAGGGGGATTGAACAAACTATTTGATTACTATATTAGGAAGTCCATGGTTAAGAATTGTATTTGTAATATTTGAAATTGGTATCAGCTCATTATCAACAATAACGAATGATATTTTTGAGGTTTCACCGAATTCCCCACCAAATTGAATAGTGGTAGATGTAACCATTCCAAATTCGTGTATATGATTGTTTGTACTATCATCACAATCCATCAGCAAAACATCTCCAACCAGATTTCCAACAACGCTGAATAATGCACCCTGAACAAAAACCTTATAAAAATTACAAATCTGCGAAGAAGTTCTATTCTCTATGTTTATAAGATTATCATTGTTTAGCACAACTAAATCGCCACCACAAATTGCTCCAAATAAAAGCTGGCACGCCATTCTTAATGATTCTTTAAGTGCATAAATCATTATAGCATATGCATATAATATATCTGGTGCATTCAATTGCTTATTCAGAAGTCTCATAGACAATGCGCTTAAATCAGATGGTATATCTTCATTATATCCTGTACTAAACTCCTTCTCAATAACTGCCATTAACGCCTGTAAGTTGTTCTTATTTATAATTTGAGAAAAACGATCAATATCAGAACCAAATAAAGCTTTATAAACTTTACCACTTTTGAAGGACTTTACCAAATCATCATATTCGCTGTCTTCAAATAATGAAATTGTATCATTATTCAATGAGACACCCTTATATAAGTAATATGGACTTATAGCATCGGCAATTATGGGGGATTTTTCTCTCATATCATTCAAACAAAGCTCAACAAATCGTGTTAATGTTTTATGACCTTTTTCAATAGCCATTCTTTCCTCGTTTGAAAGACGTTTAATGCTTAAAAAAGCCGGCAATTGTATTTTATCTGCATTATCATCAACAAATAGATATCCATGGAACTGATTATTGCTATGTTCCGCTAATTGTGCAAAATCTCCGTGAGGATTTCGTGGTATTTCTCCGGAGGAAATGTTTCCTTTTGTAATCTTTAATGCCATAATTGTGTTGCTTATTTCTTTAGCAGCCATATTTTTTTGCGCTTTTTTACATAGAGCGAAAACATCGTTACGAAATGATAAGCTCATTTTGCACCTCCGCCATTAAACATTCGATTGCTTTGCCGTATAGCTTCTTTTTCCATCCTACTGTTTATCTCTTTCCTTACCATCTCCTGAACTTGATGCTCTCCCACTAACTTAACGGTATCAGTAGGTTCATACTTTTTAGATGTATATTGAACATAATTATCTACGATTAAATTTAATACGATATTGGGTATCATTCTCCTTGCAAAAAAAAGAAATTTTTCTATAAGCAACCGTTCGCCGGTGGTATCTTTAAGAACAAATGGACTCCATTTTTCCGGATAATACCTACAAAGCGAAGCAAGAGAAAACAGCGTAATATACATATTCAATATCGTAGGGAGAGTAATCGTCTTACTGTTTTTGGTGTGTGAAGCTCTCAAAAATGGTTGCCCAGAATAGGATATCTCACTAATATCTTTTCCATTCAATTTATGTCGAAGAATAAAGAAGGCATTATTACTGAGATCATGCGAATCAACGGGATGTAAATACGATTTTGAAAAGCCGGTTACATTTTCAAGCAATTGTTGAGTAAGTTGCCTGTTTTCTTCATTAAAATATACCTTTTCGACCTTTCCTTCAGGTGTGTTAATAACTTCAAGCATTGCAATTCTGCTATTATATTTTTCATAACAGGTATTATATTCTCTGCTTATTTCAGCAATAGAGTCTAAAAAATCTCTTGTTTTCCAATCCCCAAATCCTGTCAAATCATCATTGAAGCCTAATATTCGTGCTATAACATGAACACCACCTGTTTCATGGCTAAGAAATCTTACATCCGTATCAGCTATAAACTCCATTTCATCTGGAATAATTATTTTCATTCCATGATTCTCTATATGATTTATTTCGCCTTTTATAAGATTAGCCATACCATAAAGAAGATTAGTTGAACCGTAATATAGTAGCAATGGTGCTATCTGAAGATTAGCTTCTTTTGCAGACTTATAGTATTCATATGCCTGTAATAAAGATCCGGCTATGCAAGCAATGGTATCCTCATCTATCTCTTTCCCATGTTTTTTTAAGTATCTTTTGATATTTGCTTCGTATGTGTACTGGAGTATTTCTCTCCACAAATCATTCTCTGGATTTTCAGAAAAATAAGTAATCATACTATTCACGCCCCCTATAAAAAAATCCCTTGAAGTGATACAAATATACAGTAACTATATTATACCACGCCATTTGTATTATTTCAAGGGAATTACCCTATATGTTCTATTATTCCTGCCCTGACTTTTTCAAATTACAATTCCTGCAAAGCATCTGAAGATTCTCCGGAACGGGTCTTTCTGCCTGCGTGCCAGGGCATGATATGGTCAGCGTGCATCTTCTCGAAGTCAAAGTTCTGACCGTAGATTAGACAGATGCCCTGCCGCTGTTCGTAAACAACTCTTTTGTCTTCGTCCTCAAATTGGCGAAAGCTCAAGAACTTCTACTTATCGTATTATGAATGCTCAAGCTGGCATATCGCTCTCTCAAGAGCATATGCGTAACTTCTTCAATGATTTTTGTGCCCGTGAGACAAGTATAGAATAAGTGAAATTTTTAGTAACGATATCCGGACAGAAGAGATGCGGGAATACCCTTCGCCGCCATCAAATACAGTACATCCATCGTGAACTGTCAAAGAAGGGTGTCACGCTCACGCTGCTATGGCAGGAGTATTGTGAAGCAGCTTATGCAAACGGTGAAACGCCATACATAAGCACACAGTTCGGTGGCAAGTAAAATACAATGTTTCTTGGCAAAAAGTACCCACTATCTGAAACCGAAGGTTCAGATAGGATTAGTCCTATCACTTTAAAGCAATCCCTATTTATATATTGTATTTATAACGATAATGTGTTATAATTAATATTATCGAATTCGAAACATAAGAAGAGGGAGTTAAATTATGTCAATATCTATTCCTGAACGATTTCAAAAATATCTCTATCCAGAGGTACAAGCACTTTTAATTAGTGACTTCATTAATGGATGGAATGGTTATGATACTTATTTCTCATCAACACCACATTATTTCCCAGAATATACTGTTCATGGAACGACACATATAAACAAAGTGCTCGAAAACGCGGATAAACTTATTCCAACTGATCCTGTAACCAAAGAGCCTGCTTTACACCAAGAACATATAAGAATTACTATATCAGCATTAGTTCTTGCAATTGTTCTACATGATCTTGGAATGTTTATCAAGCCTGAAGGTCTCAAATTCCTTATAGGCGAAAGTAAACAAAAGAGTTGCAATTGTGAAGAATGGCGTTCACTATGGGAAGAACATATAACCATTATGCGTCATGCTTCTGGTAATCAACTAAAAGATGTATTCATAGACGAAAAGCCTGAATTTAGTATAAATAGTAAACCTTTCTGCGCGGATTTTATCCGAAAGCATCACCATCGGCTTGCATATCAGATTGCCGTAGAAGGATTTCCTGGTGCTAATCTTAATGATAAAATAAAGAATATTGAAAATGAAGGCTTTGTTAAATTAGCAGGCATAATAGCTATGAGCCATGGCATGTCCCTTAGAGATCAAGAATTACAGAAAATGATTGAGAACTTTGGATATGAGGAGGATCTTCCTCTAAATGTTCCTGCTTATTATTTAATGGCTGTGCTTAGGATGGCGGATTTGCTTGATGCGAGCGTAGAAAGAGCTCCATTTCCACTATTCAACTCTGATTATTTTGCTTCTTCCTATTCACAGAATGAATGGGAACTCAATCAGAGTATAGAAAATTCGCAATGGATTATAGAAAAAGAAAAATTGCACATTGTTGCTTCACCCAAGAATTCCCAGCAGTATGTTAAGCTAAAATCATGGATTGATTGGTGGCAAAATGAACTTGACTTGTCTTGGGCTGTAATCGGTGAAAAATATCATAAAAACTACAGTCTCACTATTCGTCGCATTACATCAAATCTTGACAACACTGACAAATATGATTTTGTGACAAGAGAAATGTGCATTAAAGTCAACCCTAATATTACAAAACTCTTAATTGAACCGTTATATGATAATGATCCTCAATATGGCGTCCGCGAATTACTTCAGAACGCTATTGATGCTTGTAATGAAAGAAAAGCAATCGATAATACTGAAGGTCACATTACAGTTGATGTTGATACTGAAAAAAAGCTTTTCGTTATAAAGGATAACGGTATTGGAATGACTGGAAATATCATCGCAGATTATTTTCTTACTGCAGGTGCTTCATTCCGTGAAAGTTCTGAATGGCGTACTGACTATCTTGATAATGAAAACACCCCCAAATTAGCACGTAGCGGAAGATTTGGAATTGGCGCTTTTGCAGGATTTTTGATTGGTTCTAAAGTGTCGGTAACAACACGCAGCTTTAAAGAAACAATGGGATATAGTTTTGAATACTCCATCGAACCGGAGATCCTCAATGTAAAAAAAGTCCCGGATGCTGAGATTGGAACAGAAATAATGATTAATATATCAGATAGTTGCATTAGTAAATTAGGTTCTAATATTAATACAATTATTTCTACTATTCAAAATCTATGGTTTAATCAGTATCTTTTAAAGGCTCCTAATATTACCTATACCCTTAACGGAAATGAGGTTAGCCCCCGCAATATCTTTGATATGAAGAAAGGTGTAGATTCTGATGGCTGGATCTCACATGATTTACCAGAGTTTCAGAGTTTTCATTGGAGTTTTTCAAATCAAAAGTCTCTTTACAATGGTATAGTCATTGATGCAGCCCAAGCTATTGATAAAGACATATTAAAAAAACATGGTTATTTAAGCGCCTCGTTTCCACAAATTGCTGTCATGGATAATGAAAACCATATTGAAATTGATTTGTCACGTAAAAGAATTATTAGCCCAATTTCAATTCCAGATAGCTTGATTACCGAATTTTGTAAGTATAAAATTGCTTTGGCATTACTCCATCAAGCGACTCATGCAGGAACTGGTAGAGGGTTTATTCCATACGATTTTGCTTTTCTCAATAATACAAATGAAGAAAAAATTATCCTATGTCTTCGTAGAAAACAAGACATACGCGATACATTTGAAATCTATTCCGACTCCAAATACGTTATTTTTTCTCAAAGTGTTTATACACAAATACGAGACATCTCATCAATTAAAGAGCTATACCATCGTGAAAAAGAATTGACAAATAGATTCCTACCAGCAGCAATTGATGAAGATAAAGAAATTCAACTAAACAGTATGGAATTACCAGCCAAAATCAACAAGTCAGATGTTATGTATTATGCTAAATATGATCCGCTTGTAGCTAAAACTGACAATATAATGACTGAATTGTTGCATGAATATATTCCTAAAGGAGTTAATAACGGGTGGATACCTTTCGATATGGATAAACGTCAAGCGATGTACCCAAAAGCTTTTTCAGAACTAAAAAAATATATGGAAGTAATCAAACGCCATGAACACGAAAAATGGTTCATTGAAGAATAAACAATCTCTAAAATAATCCCCTCAAAACTATACTGTTAGTCTTGAGGGGATTAGATTATTTCGCTATTTTTTCGATTATGCAAGAATGCTTTTTAGTTTCGGTATCATAATTTATTCCCACAAGAAGCATTTCACCTGAATATTCGGAAATTTTCTCCGTATACTGCTTACGCTTTATCTGATCAATTGCAGTATCAGCGGACTTATCCCATTTTAACTCAATAACCATAGCAGGCTTATCGGAAGTCTTTCGCGGTATAAAAACGAGATCTGCAAAACCTTTTCCTGTCGCAAGCTCTCTATGAATTATATATTCTTTTCTTGCGGAGTAATAGGCAAGCGATATTACACAGCTCAAAGATGTTTCGTTGTTATATCCTATGATAGAAGCATTCTCGTCGTGAGCCTTTTCAACCATCCGAGCAACATTTTCCTCATCACCGTTGATCGTCGCTTCTATCAGTTCATCGGAGGAACGTATCGCATTCATGACAGTTTCCCAACCGCCGTCCTCGATAGAATTAATAAACTCCTGCTGTACTTCGCTGTTTGGTATCCATACCTTTCCGTCATTATAGGTTAGGTATCCAAGGTGAATAAGTAATGTGAGTACATCATCTGCGCTATTAAAGGTACTCATGTCGTTCTGAAACTTTCCTGTGTTTACGCTGACTTTTTCTCCTGCTATCATATCGACAACCTTTTCGCGAAGTCCGTCAAAATTCATCTGGATATATACCTTTAGTGCTTCATAGGTTTCGGTTGATGTCCAGTAGCTGTCAAAATCGTGTCCTGTCATAGACATTACAACAGAACGCGGATTATATATTGAAACGCCCTTTAAATCATATCCATCGTACCAACGCTTGGTTTCCTCAAACGGCATATCGTATTTTTCACAAAGCTCCTGAACCTCTGCTTCGGTAAATCCAGTGAACTCTGCGTATTCACGAGTATTTGTCATTGCTATCTCAGTGAACATATTGAGTGCTGAGTGCTTGCCATATTTTTTTATCGGCAGTATTCCAGTCATATATGCAAGAGCAACATAGCTTTGATCTTTCAGTGTATCCCTTAAAAAATCAAGATACTTCTCCTGAGATTCCTTATCATTTTTCAGTTCTCTGAATACGCAATCCCATTCATCTATTATGAATATAAACGAGATCTTGTACTGCGCAAAGGCTTTATTCAAAACATTAAGCAGTGTCTTTCTTCTTGGCATATTCAAATCAGGATACTGTTCAATGACCTCGTCAATAATATCCTCGCATATGAATTGTATCATTTCATCAATATTCTTTGATTCGCCAAGAAAATTCACCATGTTGATGTGGATAACATTATATTTATTCAAATGCTTTTCAAAGGTCGGATCGGTCGATATTTTATATTTACTGAACATTTCTTTAGAGTCACAACCTCTGCTATAATAAGCAGCAAGCATATTCGCAGCCATTGATTTTCCAAAACGTCTTGGTCGACATACACTGATAAACTGCTGTTCGGTATTGATAACTCTATTAGTATGCTTTATAAGTTCTGTTTTATCTACATATATCTCGGAATTGAGAGATTTTTTAAAGTCTGTATTATCAGGATTAAGGTATATTCCCATTGCCGTTCCTCCTTTGCACTTATATTACCTCTATTATACTCTATATCGCTAAAAAAATCAACTGTTTTTAGAAAAATAGGCGTTTGCACTGCCTTTAGGTCTGCTATGCCCCACACTGCCGCACAAACCGCTTTTATTGGCTTCTTCTCTTGCCGGTGGTATCCCCCCTATATTATGGCTTTATACCCATAAAATAGCTGCTCTTGTGCGATTTTGGCGTTCTCCGTTATATGAAAATACCGCCTGCATAGCAAGCGGCAATAAGCATAAACAAATTAAATTCAAGTATATAATTCAACCTTTATCTCATATCCGCCCTTAAAAGTGACGGTTATTTCTTCTGCTGTCTGTAACAGGCTGTTCCTTGAGTTCTTTAGACTTAAAGGACATAGGAGCAAGTATCGCTATGCCTTTTTCTCCTTTGTTGATAGTCCTGCCGAGCTCTTTCCACTTGCCGAATGCTGCCACAAGGCTTGCATCAGGCTTCTGAAGCATAATGAGAATACAATTGCCAGCAGAATAATTCGTAAATTTACTCATATACCGCAGACATTCCTTGTAACTATCAGACTCGAATACAGCCTTAACGCCGTCATCGATCTTTTTAAATAAGTTCTGCATTTCCTCACGCTTTTCAGTCTTATACTCAGCTTTCTGCTGCGGCGTGAGCTTTTTCTTCCATGCCAGTATTATCGACCTCCTAATAAATATGGAAGCTAATTCCGTAAATCACAAAATTAGCTTCCATCTATACCATATGTTAATATCCTAATGTTATTTTGAACTTTAAGTGCCTTCTTTAGTGGATTATCATATATTCATTCCTTGTATGAGCCGTAAAATTGCAACCAAAGCGAAGTTCCTAATCATTTTTTCTTATTTCTATCTTATCTGGATCAGGTAATGTTTCTGTTAAAGTATACTTGCGGTTTAACTCAATTATAATTATATAAAAAGCCGACTTTGTATGGCTTCTGTTAGAAACCAACAAAATCGGCTTTGAAATCGTTTGAAAATTCTCTATTCAATTTTTCTCTTTTTGGGGTGAATTATCCGTTTTTTGCTCATGACAACCTCCAAAGCAACTCTGAAAAGGCTCTCTGGAAGGGTTCGAATCCAATTTTTATGGTTTGGGATCTACTGCTTCACCTTGAAAAATTTTCTCTCTTGGAACAAAAAAACTCCCGAAAAATCGGGAGTTTTTGGGGCGGGATCTAAATCGATTCACCATTTTGGCGCAGTGGGTGGGATTCGAACCCACGTCCCTCAAGGGGCATCATGATTTCGAGTCATGTCCGTTATGACCACTTCGATACCACTGCATAAAATTACTATAATATTATATCACAACGTGATATTAAAATCAAGTGCTTTTGTAAAAAATAATATTATAACAAAAAGAGCAGGAACTTCTCCTGCTCTTGATATCATTTAGTCACAAGGAACATCATACTGCTGAACGGCGGTATATCAATATTGACCGTATCACTTGAATAGCTGAATTTAGTACCGCCGTCAGGCGTGGTCCCGCTGTATATCTGATTATCGGAATCAAGCAGCAGCTTCAGCGAGTATCCCTTTCCTATCCTCAATGAATAATCAAACTGGAACCAGTCTGAAAAATTAAAAACTGCCAGTATATCCCCGTGCTCTGATTTTCTGCGTACAGCATAAATGCACCTCTCCATGCAGTTGCAGTCATCCCACTGAAAGTTTGTAATATCATAATCATAATGAAGTGCGTCGTATTTCAGGTATATACTATTCAGTGCCTTGATGTATTCCCTGAAGGAATCATGCAGCGGATATTTAAGCATATCCCAGTCCTGCTGACGCTTTTCGTCCCATTCACGCAGCTGTGCGAACTCGCTTCCCATGAAATTCAGCTTTTTTCCTGGGTGTACCATCATATACATATAAAGCGCCCTTGCCTGAGGAAACTTGTCCGCATACTGTCCGTTCATTTTCTGTGCAACTGTTGCTTTTCCGTGGACTACCTCATCATGGGACAGCGGAAGAATGAACTTCTCATTATAGAAATACAGCATAGAAAACGTAAGCTTATGATAGTCACGGGAACGATACATGGGAGCGGTCCGGAAATAATCAAGCGTATCGTGCATCCAGCCCAGATCCCACTTATAGTCAAAGCCAAGTCCACCCTCAGACACAGGTGCAGTTACCTTTGGATACGCTGAGGAATCCTCCGCAGCGATTATTGCCGACGGGTGACGGAATTTCAGACCGCTGTTCATAGTTCTGATAAAATCCAGCGCGTTTCTGTTTTCACCGCGGCTCTCGTCACCGTTCCAGTATATCATATTGCGTATCGCATCCATACGGAGCCCGTCAAAATGGTATACGCTGAGCCAGTAATCTGCGGCGGACTGTATGAATGATCTCACCTCTCCCTTTGAATGGTTGAAATTGCGGCTTCCCCATTCGTTATAGCCTATATCGTCACTGGGATACTCATACAGCTTCGTTCCGTCATACTCTGTGAGCGCATAGTGATCGACCGCAAAATGCACAGGCACAAAGTCCACGATAACGCCTATTCCCTTTTTGTGGCACTTATCCACAAACTCCATAAGCTCTTCCGGAACGCCGTAACGGGAAGTCGGGGCAAAAAAGCCCGTACTTTGATATCCCCATGATTCGTCGCAGGGATGCTCGCTGAGCGGCATGAGTTCGATGTAATTATATCCGAACTCACGCACATAAGCTATAAGCTCGTCAGCTATTTCAGAATAGCTGTACCAGCCCTCGCTGTCCTCGTCGGAGCGTCTTTTCCAGGAGCCGAGATGTACCTCGTATATATTCATTGGCTTATCATAGCAGTCTGTCCGTTTACTGAGCCATTCGCCGTCCGAGAATTCATATCCGTCAATATTTCTTATGACCGAACAGGTGCCGGGACGCACCTCCATACCGAATCCGTAAGGGTCACAGTGGTCGGTAAATCCGCCTTTCTTTTCGTATATACGGTACTTGTAGCGCATTCCCTCTTTGGCTTCCGCTACCTCAAGACCGTAGAATCTGCCGTCAAGTATCTTTTTCATTGGCAGCTCTTCCCAGCCGCTGAAATCGCCTATAACTGATACCTTCTCGGCATTAGGCGCATAAGTGCGGAAAACCGTGCCTCCCGCGCAGGTATGAGCTCCGAGGTATCTGTAGGCTTCAAACTCATCGCCCCTGTAAAACTTCATTATGTCCATATCATCACCCCGTCTTTTTTCTGATTATAACACGATATACCTTACAAGTCAATCATGTATGTATTTATGCGGCAACCAAATCCTGAATCTGATACCTGACAAAATCACTATTTACTTTACTGCTTTTAATCTGCAAATCGTTAAATTGTTATGTTGACATAGCTTTTACAAGATGTTATAATTTAGTATATACCAAATAACTGCCTCACGGCAGTCAATGCCCCTGAACTTTACAGGAGCATATTTCCATAAGGAGATGAAAGCATGAAAAACACCTTCGGTTCAAGCGTTTCCGTAACGGTTTTCGGAGAGAGCCACGGTGCTGCCATAGGAGCTGTCCTCGACGGCATTGCTCCGGGTATACCTGTTGACGAGGATTTCATCGCCCACCAGATGAAGCTGCGTCAGTCAGTAGGCGTTCTTTCCACGGCAAGACGCGAAGCTGACAGTGTAAGGATAGTCAGCGGAGTATTCGGCGGCAGGACCACAGGTACTCCCATAACATTCATTATAGAGAATCAGGACACAAGAAGCAAAGACTACGGCGAGCTTGCATACAAAGCCCGTCCAGGTCACGCCGACTTTTCCGCACAGATGAAGTATCACGGCTTCCAGGATTTCCGCGGCGGCGGTCATTTTTCGGGAAGGATCACCGCAGGCATCGTGGCGGCAGGAGCTGTCGCTATAAGCGCTCTGCGCGGAAAAGACATAAAGATCGGCACACATATACTCTCATGCGGCGGAGTATACGACCGCCCGTTCAATGATCTGAACGCAGATACAGACAGGCTCAGCGATATGGAATTTGCCGTTCTCGACGATGATAGAGCCGTTAAGATGCAGGCTGCCATAACAGCTGCCAAGGAGGATGGAGACAGCGTAGGCGGCAGACTGGAAACAGCTGTAACAGGTGTTCCTGCCGGAGTCGGAGAGCCCTGGTTCGATACCCTTGAAAGTGTTCTCGCTCATGCGCTTTTCAGTATACCTGCGGTCAAGGGCGTTGAATTCGGCGCAGGCTTTGCCGCGGCAGATATGCTCGGAAGCCAGTGCAACGACTGCTTCCGGAACGAAAACAACAGTGTAACTGCTGCCACGAACAACAACGGCGGTATCCTCGGAGGTATCACCACAGGACTGCCAATACTTTTCAGGACAGCGGTAAAGCCCACCCCTTCAATATTCAAGGAGCAGCAGACCATCGACCTTAACTCACTTGACAACACCACCCTGCAGATAAAAGGCCGCCATGACCCTGCAATAGTACACCGTGCAAGAGTCGTCGCCGACAGCGTAACAGCTCTCGTGCTATGCGACCAGCTGGCGATGCGGTTCGGCACAGACTGGCTTAAAGCCTGATAAAATGACATTTTTTCCGGGACAAACTCTTATAAAAGCGTTTGTCCTTTTTTACTATCAGCCGGCAGCCTTTTTTCATATAATAAAATGTACCGCAGATCCTGCTGAACTGCGCAGTACGCAGCAGTCAGGGGTGATACTTTTGACGAAATGTATACTGGATATGCCCTCTTATACCTACGCCGTAAAGGCTCAGCGCCTTCTGAGAGCAAGAGGCTGTCCATGCACCATAAAAAGACGTGAAAAAAGCTCCGGGTACGGCTGCGGATTCTCTGTCATCGCAGACGAAAGCTGCCAAAGTGCCGCGGATGTACTGGATATGTACGATATCCCCTACTCCCTCAGGAACGGCGGTGGCAAAGAAGATGATAAACTTTGACAACGCCGCCACGACCTTTCCCAAGCCTGTGTCCGTATGCCGGGCAGCCGCAGAAGCCATAAGGATATACGGCGGCAACGCCGGCAGGGGCGGTCATGAGCTTGCCATGCGTACCTCTGAAGCATTATACTCAGCAAGGGAGACCGCAGCCGGTCTCTTAGGTGCAGAACCTGAAAATACTGTTTTCACCCTGAACTGCACCCATGCGCTGAATATGGCTATACAAGGCGTTATGTCCGGGGGCGGTCATCTTATAATAAGCAGTATGGAACACAATTCCGCTGCCCGTCCTGCCGCAGCCCTTGCTCTAAAAAAACAGATAACGCTTTCCGTCGCAGAGGTATACAATGACAGCGAACAGACAGCTGAAAGCTTCCGGAAGCTTATCCGCAGCGATACCAAAGCCATAGTATGCACTCTTGCAAGCAATGTGACAGGTCAGCTGCTGCCGTACCGCATGATAGCGGAGCTGTGCCGTGAACACGGTATATGCTTCATCGCAGACGGCTCACAGGTATGCGGTATATATGATATAAAGCTGTCCGACGGTATAAATATACTCTGTACCTCCGGACATAAGGGACTTTACGGTATAACAGGCACAGGTCTTCTTATAACCGACGGAAAATACAAAATAGCACCCATAATACAGGGAGGGACAGGAAGCGGCTCTCTCAGCCTTTTCCAGCCTGATATCCTCCCCGACAGCCTTGAAAGCGGCACTCCCAACATAATCGGAGCGATAACGATCGGGGCAGGCATAAGGTTCATACGCTCCTACGGCATTGACAGACTGCGTTCACACGAGGAAAAACTGTGTACCCGTTTCATCTCTGAGATGAATAAGGCGGATAACATCAGTATATTCCGTGAAAAAGGTGTGGAATACGCTCCTATAGTCTCATTCAACGCAGAAGGTCTCACGTCAGAGGAAACAGCCGCTGCCCTTACTGAAAAGGGCTTCTGCCTGAGAGCAGGCTATCACTGTGCGGCTCTCGCTCACGCAACTCTCGGCACAAAGGGCGGAACAGTCCGTTTCTCGCCGTCGGTCTTCAATACGGAAGCTGAAGTCGAAAAGCTTGTATACAATGTTAAAATATTGAAAAATTTGCAATATTCGTGAAAAACTATTGAAAAAATCTGAATTTGTGGTACAATAATAATATATGCGTATTGCGCAGTCAGCTATGAGGACAGCTGTCCTCATATTACATAAGAGATGAATTAGATATGTGTAATTTTTCCCCAAGGGGGTGTTGTTTATAAATCCGCAAGATACATTTGACGCTTTTTTAGGCTCTATCAGTACATTTTCCCTGATGGACGCAATAGACATCCTGCTGCTTACATACGTTACTTACCTGCTGCTCAGGCTCATTCGTGAAACAAGAGCCGGTCAGCTCATAAAAGGTATAATATTCCTTGTAGCGCTGTATTTCATTACAAGCAAAAGATTCATAGAGAAATTCCACCTGAAAGCGACCAATTTCCTCCTCGGAAAAGTCCTCAGTATGGGAATCCTCGCAATGATAATCCTCTTCCAGCCTGAGCTGAGAAGAGCTCTTGAAAAGGCAGGACGAAGCAAATTCGGTATACGTCTTTTCGGATTCGGACAGAGCAACAGCGAGATCAAGCTGCTCTGGGAGGACGCCATAGATATTATCTGCGATTCATGTGTAGAGCTTTCCGCAAGCTGTACCGGCGCACTAATAGTTGTTGAGCGTCAGGTGCGTCTCGGTGAGACCATAGAAACGGGTACTATACTCAATGCCACACCAAGCAAGGAGATATTCGGGAATATATTCTATCCCAAAACGCCTCTCCATGACGGCGCGGTCATCATGCGCGACGGCATAATACTCGCAGCTGCCTGCTTTCTGCCGAAGCCCGCAAAGGACGCTCAGATCAACAAGAAGCTTGGCTCACGTCACAGAGCTGCTATTGGTATGAGTGAAAACTCTGACGCTGTCGTGATCGTTGTTTCCGAAGAAACAGGACAGATCTCAGTTGCCGTCAACGGCAAACTCACAAGGGATTACACTCATGACAAGCTGAAAGCTTTGCTTGAGGACGCTCTGTTCAACGACAAGAAGGAAATAACTATCGGTCAGAAGGAAATCTTTTCTTCATTCTCCGAAAGGAGGAAGAAAAAATGAAATTTATAACTCTGAAAAAAGCAAGCAAAAACGATATATACGAATCAAAAAGCAATGCCATGATGCTGATAATCGCGTTCATTTGCGCGGTAACAGCATGGTTCATAATTTCAATGACCTACTATCCATCCGAAAATAAGGAACTGCTCAATATCCCGGTGGTCATAAGTACAGACGGAACTACCGCCGGCAAGAACGGTCTTGAAGTAATAAACAATACGGAACAATTCGTCAATATATCATTTGAATGCAGCCGTACCGATTATAAACGTATAAACAAATCAACAGTTCAGGCTTACGTTGATTTTGACAACATCACCATCGCAGGAGAGCATACCCTGTCCGTACAGGTCAAGACGACAAGGAACGGACTGACTATGATCGATCCTGTAGTCTCCCCCGAAACTATAACATTAAAGCTGGACAAGTATTCAAAGATCACAAAAAATGTCTCCACCGACCGTGAAGCGCTGATGCTCAGTCTTCCTGAAAACAAAACCATCATCGACGAGGAACTGTACTGCGATCCGACTGAAATATCAATAAAAGGTCCGGAATCAGATCTGAAGATGATCGACAGATGCGTTGCCGTTTCCGACAAGGCGATCTCTCTTGATTCAACAAAGAATATCACCAGCAAGAAGATACTGCTGCTCACAGAAGACGGAAAGGAAATACCTCAGAATAATATAACCATAACGCCGTCCGCGGTCAATATAAGCGCGGAAGTCCTGACGCTGAAATCCGTGCCTATACACCCGTCATTCAATTCAACTTCAGAGACCTTTGACACAAACAGCCTGAAATATCATTTTGAACCCAGTGAGATAACTATAGGAGTTCCCGATAATATTGAGGCGCCGTCTGCCATTGAGATACCTATACACCTGAACGACCTTGATATAGGCTACTCAAAACAGTATCCGCTCACCGACAAGCGCCTTTCAGGTACAAAGGACATCAATAATGTTGAAAGCGTGACCTTCACCCTTGAAGATGACGGTCTCGATTCAAAGGATATCACGCTTACAAAGAATGAACTCCTGACCACCCATGTTCCGAAAGATGACTGCGAATATTCTATCGAAAACAAACAGATAACAGTCAGGGTCATCGGTCCTAAGGATATTATCAGCAGCATAACCGCTTCTGATCTTCAGGCAGAGGTCAACCTTACCGGCGCAGACAAGCAGGTAACAAATCCGTTCCCGTATGACGTTGACGTTTCCTGCAAGACTCATAACAATGTTTGGGCGGTAACAACGCAGCTGAAGGTCAACATCTCACGAACACCGAAATCTGAAACGACCGCTCCGGCTGCAAGCAGGAATACATAAAACATTCATATCAAGGTATACCGTGCATCAGCACACAAGTTAAAAACACTCAAGAGCTGCCTCTCCATGGCAGCTCTTTTTTATTTAAAACACCGAAAATATATGTATCACCGTTATTTTTTCACATAACATCTTCCATTTGCCGCAAATATGTGATATAATTATCATTGTAATTTTTCTGCACATTATTCACAGAAAACATCACAATAAACTATGCTTTCTGCACAAACAGAAGCAGTAATGGAGGAGATTAAAATGAGAGAGAAGAGATTATTAGCGTCCGTGCTGTCTTTTGCCTTATGCGCCTGCAGTACAGCCGCTCAGGCTTCAGCCGCAAGCTGTACGCAGACTGTCCCGGATACATTCACCAGTGTCAGCGACACCGCAGCTCCGGAAACAGCCAAAACGGACAATTCCGTTTCAGTCATCACAATAAAGCTCGGTGACATAAACAACGACGAATTCATTGACGCAGCTGACGCTTCCGCAGTTCTTTCAGCATATGCAAAGACATCAAGCGGACTTTCATCAGAGCTCACTCCCATGCAGGCAGTGGCAGCCGACGTAAACAAGGACAATATCGTAGACGCAGTTGACGCTTCGTGTGTGCTGTCCTATTACGCTTATGCATCGACTGTTATTTCTGCCCCGCTTTCTATCGAATCCTATCTGAAAACCAGATCAGAAGCTGCTTCAACTACGACCGCAGCAACAACAACAACAACAACAACTACTACTACTACTTCAACTACAACAACTGCTGCAACTACCTCTTCTTCAGTTACGGCTGCAACAGCTTCCTCTACTTCATCAGCAACAGCCGCTTCACAAGTCACTTCAACATCAACTGCGGCTGCTTCTACTTCGACTGCAGTAACCACGGAAACGACCTCAGCTCCCGGCACGTCAGCAACTTCAGAGCAGACTACCACTGTGACCACGACAGTTCCCCCCACAACGACCACAACTGCCGATCCATATAAGGTCAGCGAAATAAAGCTCAGCAAGACTGAGATATCACTGAATGTCGGCGAGGGAGATATCTCAATGGTAACAATGCTCCCTGCGACTGCCGACAAGACTGAAAAATGGACAAGCTCTGACGAAAGTATCGCTTCCGTAAACTTCGAGGGCTGGATAACAGCTATTTCCGAGGGCGTATGCACCATAACAGTTCAGAGCGTCAGCAATCCGGACATAAAGGCTGATATAAATGTATCAGTAATTGATCCCACAAGAGTACGTGAAATAAAACTCAGCAAATCAGAAATTGTGATACCCACAGGAGGCAATGATATCGCAATGGTATCAATGCTGCCGGACAACGCTGTAAACAAGGGAGAAGTATGGCTCAGCTCTGACGAGAATATTGCCACAGTAAGCGAAGAAGGTCTTATTTCGGGAAAAGCTCCTGGAAACTGCACTATTACCGTTATAAGCAAGTCGAATCCCGACGTTAAGGCTGAGGTAAAGGTTAAGGTGACCGACCCTAAGCAGCCGCTCGGAATTAAGCTCACAAAATACGAAATGGATATACTCGCAGGCACTCTGGATATTTCCTTTGTAACTACTCTTCCTGACACTGCTGTTCCTATCACGGAAATATGGTCTTCCTCTGATCCGGCTGTCGCCTCTGTTGACAGATGGGGCAATGTTTACGGAGTATCCGAGGGCTCGTGCGTCATCACCGTATCAAGCAAGGAAAATCCCGATATCAGAGCTGACATACAGGTAAAGGTCCACAGCAGACCTGTCATCACAACAACAGCAGCAACAACAACTACTACCGCTGCTGAAACAACCACTACCGTCACGACAGCTTCAGATGCAGCTGTTTCTTCCACGACCCTTTCATCAACAGTAACATCTTCAGAAACGACAACAGTTTCCACAACTTCAGCACCTTCAGATACAACCACTGTCACTACATCACATCTTATACAGTCCAATAACGGAGCTACATACGTTGACGGTATCCTTATCGTAAACAAGACCTACGGTCTTTCAAAGGATTTTACCGCAGACGGGCTCAATCCCAACGCTGCCGAACAGTTCAGGCTCCTCAGTGAAGACGCCGCAAAGCTCGGACTGAAAATAGTATGCTCATCGGGCTTCCGTTCATATGAATATCAGGAACAGCTGTACAACAATTATGTTGCGGCAGACGGTATGCTCAAGGCTGATACTTATTCAGCAAGAGCAGGTCACTCTGAGCACCAGACGGGTCTTGCTATTGACGTAAACTCCATAAGCGACGACTTTATAGATACTCCAGAGTGCGAATGGCTCGCTCAGAACGCCCATAAGTACGGCTTCATAATACGCTATCCCAAGGGAAAGGAAGCATATACAGGCTTCAAATATGAACCGTGGCATATAAGATATCTCGGAACTGAGACCGCCACCAAGGTATATGAAAGCGGTCTTTCACTGGAAGAATACCTCGGTATCGACTCATACTACAGATAAAAGCTAAGGCTGCCGGAATATTTCCGGCAGCCTTTTTATATCAAAGCAGCCGTCAGGAGCCGCGCCTTTTGCCGGGAAGCTATCCGAGGGAGCCATTCTCCACCTCCTGACGGCGTGCTCATATTGCCGCTTATATTATATTATGCAGAAATCAAAAAAAGGTACAATGAAAATTCTTACAGTATTATTATCACCATTGTCAGAATTATGTAACCGATTTGACATATTCCGTAAGCATTTGATATCCAAACTGTATTCAAACCGAAATCGCTCTGTTATTGCATATTCTGAATGTACGCGCTATAATATAGACAGTAAGGGAAAAGAAATAAATAAACAACCTTCATTGTTCCTCGTTTTATGCGTCAGAACTACCTCCCGACGCAAAGATCACTCACACGACGGTGTCGCACACCACCGTCCTCTGAACACACCTTTCGGAAAGAGAATAAAACCGCCGGCGCAATAGCGTCGGCGGTTCTCTTTTTTGTCCGTTCAACCGGCATTCCATATGATCCTGACGGATAATTCCCGCACTTACAGATCAATACTTAACGATTTATATCAGCCTCACGCTGAAGCCTGAACTCAACTGAGCGTTTCAGGTATCCGAGGTACTCCTCATCACGGCACATAGCCTTGCCTATATCGTCAGATAGCTTTGCGACCGGTCTGCCGTTTACATACTGCAGCTTGATAACGATATTCAGAGCCTTTTCTTCGGTATCGTTGGAGCAGAATGTACCAATTCCGAAAGATACCTTCGCCTTATCGCAGAAGTAATCATAAAGCTTCTGCGCTCTGTCAAAGTCAAGACTGTCGCTGAACAGCAGGAGCTTTGTTTTCGGGTCAACCCCGTACTTTTTATAGTGGGCGATCATCTTTTCGCCCCATTCATAGGGATCGCCGCTGTCGTGGCGGACTCCCGTATAGTTATTGACCATAGAGCGGTTGAAGTCCAGAAGGAACAGATCAGTGGTAACCGTATCCGTAAGAGCTGTACCGTTATCGCCGTCATACTCGTCATACCAGTCCTTCATGGCATAGTGATTGGTATAGGCAAGAGGTATCGAGTCAATGCCCTGATACATCTGCACGAACTCATGAGCATAGGTACCGATAGGAGTAACATTGTACTTCATGGCAAGGTACACATTTGAAGTGCCGACACAGTTCTTTGTCTCGGTAACAAGACGTTTTACGACAACATCCTCCCACTCTCTCGAAAGTCGTCTGCGGCAGCCGAACTCAGCAAAGCTGAAGGTATAAGTGCCGTCGTTCATTGCCTTTATCTTCCTGTCAAGCCTTTCCTCAGCGGACTTTCTCAGCTTTTCGTAGTCGAACTTCATGCGGAAGTATACCTCGTTGACTATCTCAAGCAGGTATATCTCAAACTGCATTGCCGAGAACAGCGGACCGTTCACCTCGATATACAGTTCTCCGTTATCCTCACTTCTTACCGTTACATAGTCCCTGATAGGTCTCCACAGTCTGAGGAACTCAACATAGTCGTCCTTTATGAAACGGATCGAGCGGAGATAATCAAGCTCTTCCTTCCTGAAAGTCAGTGTGCAGAGGTGATCTATCTGATCGTTTATCTCCTGAACCATTTCCGGAGTAAAAACGATGTCCTTATTGCGGCACTTGAAGAAATACTGTCCGCATAGGTCGGTATGCTTATGGAATATCACCTGATCCATATTGAATTTGTAAAGGTCAGTGTCAAGCAGTGAAACAACGATAGGTTCAAGCTTCATAATAATCTTCCTTTCAGTATCAGAGTATATCTATCTGGCAGCTTCTCATAGTTTCTATGGCTGCCCTGTGCTTTTCAGGTGTAACTCCGGCGCAGCAGGCTTCGTCCACTGCGATTCCGGCTTCCGGGAAATTGGCTTTCAGCAGAAGAGCGTTGCTCACAACGCATATATCGGTGCAGAGGCCTATGAGCTCAATGCTGAATTCTTCCGTACCGGCAGCTTTGCTGATAAGCTCAGGCAGCTTTACAGAACCGAATGTATACTTTTCAACGGGCGTATAGTTTCTGCCTTTAAGAGCAGCCATGATATCCTTATTGAGCTGCCAGCCGTCCGAACCCTTTATGCAGTGCGGTACAGGCAGCTTTTTTCCCTCTGCCGTATCCATATAGTCGTCAAAGTGAGTATCATATGTTACGAATATCTCACCGTCAAACTCAGCTATTTTTCTTACAGCAGCCGGAATTATCGCCAGCGCTTCCTCAGAACCGAGAGCTCCGTCCACAAAATCCTTCTGCATATCAACTACTATCAAAAACTTTTTCATTGACCCATATCCTCCTTTGGTTGATAATAATTACTATTTTTATTATAACTCAGCACCGCATTAACAGTCAAGTGTTTTTTTACGCTTAAAGAGCTTTGCAGAGCGGTGTCCACCTCCGCGCACATACTCGTCAGTCTCTTCGACATATCCGCTTACAATACAATATCAGGTCATTTTTGAAAAAAGCTTCCTTTTTAATACGGCATAAAAATAAAGGCACGGTAAATACCGTGCCTTTAAAAATTTTTTAAGCCTTAGGATCAAGATTCTTGATCTTTCCGAGCAGGAAGAGCTGTATCTGGAGTGCGTCGTTTGATGTAAGTCCCTTTGTGCTTGTATCAACGTCAGCCTGCTCCGCACCCTTGCTTGTGATATGCTTAGAGTCTGTTCCTTCTGTGCCGTACTTATTCGGATTAGCAAGGCTCTGCATTATGAGAACAGCGTCTGCCATATCAATACCGCCGTCGCAGTTAGCGTCGCCCCATGTAAGAGCTTCGTCGGAATTGCCGGAATTTGTCGGACCCTGCTCGTCTTCCTTTATAGTGACCTTATAGGAGATATCCACGTCATAGCAGTAGGTATACCTGTAATAATCACCTGCGCTGCCTGTGATATTTACGGTGTATTCGCCTGCCGGAAGAGTTTTGAACTCTGAATCCTTATTGCTGTTGCCTTTGCTGTCCGTAATTTTTATGACACTCATTGAAAGGTCTTCGTCTGTGTATGCACCGCCGCCTGAGCTGCTTCCCGGCTGAGGAGTACCGGTGAATGCAAGACCGGACAGGTCGAGCTCTTCGCCTTTGACATACTCTGTCTTTGTGGGATAGGAAACGACCCTGCTGAATTTATAGCCCGGGTGAGTTGAAATTACAGGCTCGCTTGATGTAGTTGAGGTAGTGGTTGTAGTTGTAGCAGTCGAAGTAGTAGTGGTTGTTGTTGCGGAAGTTGTAGTAGTTGTAGATGTAGTTGTAGTTGTAGTCGAAGTAGTGGTTGTTGTTGTAGTAGAAGTGGTAGTTGTGGAAGTAGTAGTTGTTGTTGTAGATGTAGTTGTCTTTGAAGTAGTTGTTCTGTCAATGACAACAGGTGTACCGCCGCCTGACTTGCCGCCGTCAAGGTTGCTCTTGGCGCCGGAGGAATAGAACTCATTCAGTGAGAGACCGTTCTTTCCGAGAGCTGTCTGGTGGTCGAGACCGATATACTTGCCTGCGTCTGTTTGCCAGAGTGACTTCTCAAAGAGGTTGTACTTAGCGGTATCCCAGTTCATAAAGGTAGGATCGAGAAGTCCGCCTGTATCGCCAGAGTTGGGGTTTATGCACCAGAAGGTGTGGTTGATATGATGATCTATCATGTAATCGCGGAGAAGCTCCATCCATTTCTGGTTCTTTCCGCCGTCCATGTGACCGCCCCACTCGCCTATGAGGAGTGGAGCTATATCCTCGGCATTGATGTATGCCCATGTATCGTACCAGTAATCCTCAAGAAGCGTCTCGGTAGTGAAGTTCTTGTCGAACCATGTCTGCGCGTATACTGACGGACCGTAATCATGAGGCGAGTATACTATCTGGCTTGTGCCGCTTTCGGGAACTACAGGATAGTCTCTTACTCCGCGGAGATTTCCTCCCCACCATGCACCGTGCCATGGAGACTGGTCTGCGGGAGCATCCCATATATCAGGGGTATCATATGTGAATCCCTCTTCTGTCTTAGGGTACTGCTCAACTCCCTCAATGAAGATAAGAGCGTGAGGATTTACCTTCAGTATGGAATCTGCGCACTTCTTTGAAGCGTAAGCCCAGTTGTTCTCGTCAGTGGAGCCGTCCCACTTTGCAATGTCAGAGGGGCAGCTGTTACCTGTATAACCGCGCTTTCCGTGAGGCTCGTTCTTGAGGTCATAACCGATGAGAGTATCGTCGTTTGCGTACTTCTCGGCTATCCATGTGAGTGAATCTATCCATACCTTTGTACTAATACCTGCCTTGCCGTACCACAGCTCATAGTTGTGACCTGAGTTGTTGGCATCGGGGCTGTGAACGTCGATGAATACCTTGATACCGTACTTTTTGCACTTGTTCATTATGATATCGAAGATCTCCATGGAGTTCTTCAGGGTCTTTCCGTCAGACTCAACGAAATCCCTGTTGATGTCGCCGTACTTGCCGGCAGGAGTTATGGTGCCGTCCTCGCCCACTACGTCCTCAGGAGGATTGTAGCTTGCCTGTACGGAGCTTACCGGATCCGGCTTGCCGTTCATCCAAGAAACGAGCAGCTCTGAGGATATTGGCAGACGAAGGGTATTGATACCGTGGTCTGCGATAGTCTGGAGCATATCGTCCACATCTCTTGCATAGAGACCGTGAGCACAGTTCTCGGAGCAGTTGAAGCCGAACCAGTTGGCACCTGTGATCCATACCTCGTTGCCGTTCATGTCATAAAGACGGCTTCCCTTTGCATGGAGCCAGTCATCGTTGCCGTCGTCTGCAGCAAATGCCTTTCCTGCGACATCATTTACGAGGTACGGCGTGTAGGCAGCGCCCGTAAATGTGAGCGCTGCCGCGGCAGCTATCGCTGTCATTGAGCGTAAGATTTTTTTCATAATTTTTTCCCTCTCATTTTTATTTATTTTACCGCACAGCACCCTGAAGCTCTGCGGTCAAATGCTTATTCTACAGGAAGCTTGCTGTACTTTCCGAGAAGATACATCTGTATAGCCTGCGCGTCGTTGTTTGAAAGGCCGTTGCCGCCCTCAACATCTGCGTTCGCAGCGCCCTCTTCTGTCATATGTTTCGGGTCGGTTCCGTTCAGTCCGTATTTATTCGGATTCGCAAGCGCCTGCATTATGAGTACAGCGTCTCCCATATCGACCGTACCGTCGCAGTTAGAATCTCCGAAATTGCGATTACTGACATCGGATATCGTTGTTACTGTCGTTGTTGAAGTAACAGTCGTCTTTGATGTAGTGGTCGTGGTAGTGGTGGGCTCTGTCTTTGTTGTGGTAGTAGCCGAGGTCTTGTCAGCGTCCACAGGCTTGCCGCTGGATGTCTTTCCGCCGTCAAGGTTGCTTCCCTCAGAAGCAGCGTAGTTCGCATAGAAATCATTGAGCGAGATACCGTTCTTGCCCAGTGCCACCTGATGGTCGAGACCTATATACTTTCCGCTCTTCTGAGTCTGCCAGAGAGCCTTTTCAAGCAGTGCGTACTTGTCCTCTTCCCATGTTATGGTCGTGCCGTTGCTCGTATCCGAAACATCGTTGATAGAGTATGAGAAGTTCTTCCACAGTCCGCCGGTATCGCCTGAATTGGTGTTCAGGCACCAGAAGGTGTGGTTGATATGGTGATTTATCATATAATCGCGGAGAAGCGTCATCCACTTCTGATTCTTTCCGCCGTCCATGTGACCGCCCCACTCTCCGATAAGTTCGGGAGCGATGTCCTCGGCATTTATATATGCCCATGTGTCGTACCAGTAGTCGTCAAGGAGGGTCTTTTCAGTGAAGTCCTTGGCGAACCATGTCTGGTCGTATACCGACGGACCGTAATCATGAGGCGAATATACTATCTGCGAAGTACCCTGCTTCGGCTTGATGGGATTCTGTCTTGCGCCGCGGAAGTTTCCGCCCCACCATGCACCGATATAGGGTGAATTTGTCTTTCTGTCCGGCATACCCCAGTAGTCGCCCTCCTGAGCGCCGCTGAGAGACTGCTCAACGCCCTCTATGAGTATGAGCGCATTGGGATTAACATCAAGGATAGCCTCTGCGCACCTTGTTGCCGCATAAGCCCAGTTGTTCTCGTCTTTGGAGCCGTCCCACTTCGCAGCAGCTTCTCCCTCTGGACCCTTGCCGTGAGGCTCGTTCTTGAGGTCGTAAGCGATGAGGGTATCATTGTCCTTGTACTTGTCCGCGAGCCATACCAGCGATTCTATCCACAGATCGGTGGTTATTCCCGCCTTGCCGTACCAGAGATTGTAGTTATGTCCGGAATTATCCGTATGAGGACTGTGAACGTCGATGAAAGCCTTGATGCCGTACTTTTTCAGCTTGCCGAGGATTATGTCGAAGGACCTCTCCGTATCTATGAGGGTCTTTCCGTCAGCCTCCACGAATTCCTTGTTGATATTTCCGTAGGTGCCGGCTTTTATGATACCGCCGTTTCCGTCGTCCATATCCTCAGGAGGATTGTAGCTTGCCTGCATTCCGCCTCCGGAGAGCTGCGGCGGATCGCCCTTCATCCATGATACAAGGAGCTCGGAGGATATGGGGAATCTTATTACATTGATGCCCCTGTCCGCGACCTCTCTTACAAGGTCGTCGCAGTCTCCGCTCCAGAGATAGTGAGGAGCGCCCTCGATACAGTTGAGTCCGAACCAGTTGGCTCCCGTGAGCCATACCTCGTTGCCATTCATGTCATAAAGACGGCTTCCCTCTGCGTGGAGCCAGTCGTCATTGTTTGTGTCCACAGCGTTTGCAGTGGTAGTTGTTGTCTGACCAAAGCGAGGTGCTGCTCCCGTTAAGGTCAGTACCGCAGCAGAAATAACAGCTGCAGCAGCGTGTGCATATTTTTTCATTTTATATTTCCCCTCTCATAGTGCACATATCCAATGCACTTATAGTTGAGTATATTGTAACATTTCAACACCGAAATGTCAAGGGCTTTTGCGTGTTTTATAAGCATTTATGCATAAAATCTCATTTTCTTCTCATTATTGTTAAATGCGTAAATCTACTTATCAGCTTCCCTGAAGCTCCTTTATCTTGTCGCGGAGATAGGCGGCGTGTTCAAACTCAAGCAGCTTCGCCGCGTTCTTCATCTCCACGGTGAGCTTGTCTATCATGCGCTGCTTTTCCGCAGCTGAGAGCTTCTTCTTTCTGGTCTTTTCCTCCACCTTTGTCTTGGAGGTTATCTCCAGCACGTCGCGGACGTCCTTGATTATAGTCTTAGGAACTATACCATGCTCCTCGTTGAACTTCATCTGCAATGAACGTCTTCGTTCCGTCTCGGTTATAGCCCGTTCCATAGACCCCGTAACACAGTCGGCATACATTATTACCTGTCCGCCGGCATTTCTTGCAGCTCGTCCGATAGTCTGTATAAGTGAGGTCTCGCTTCTCAGGAAGCCCTCCTTGTCCGCGTCCAGTATGGCGATAAGACTCACCTCAGGTATATCCAGTCCCTCACGGAGAAGGTTTATACCCACAAGCACATCGAATACTCCCTCTCGGAGATCCTTGATTATCTCCATACGCTCGATGGTGTCGATATCATGGTGGAGATAGCGCACCTTCACGCCCAGCTTTTCATAGTAGGAGGTAAGGTCCTCAGCCATTTTCTTTGTAAGAGTAGTCACAAGCACTCTCTCATGGCGCTCAACTCTCTCGTTTATCTCCGAAAGAAGATCGTCCACCTGTCCGTTAGTAGGCTTCACGATTATCTCAGGGTCAACAAGTCCCGTGGGACGTATCACCTGTTCCACTATGGTATCGGTCTTTTCGCGCTCTATCTGTCCGGGAGTAGCGCTTACGTATATAGCCTGATTGATATGTGCGTTGAACTCGTCGAAGTTCAGCGGTCTGTTGTCCATAGCGCTGGGCAGACGGAAGCCGTATTCAACAAGTGTGGTCTTTCTTGCGCGGTCACCTGCGTACATAGCTCTTACCTGAGGCAGTGTCACATGGCTCTCGTCCACTATGAGCAGGAAGTCACCGGGGAAATGGTCCATAAGTGTAAGAGGAGTGCTTCCTGCCGGACGACCTGCAAGTATACGGGAATAGTTCTCGACGCCGCTGCAATAGCCCACTTCCTTCAGCATCTCCATGTCGTAGTGAGTGCGCTGCTCTATACGCTGTGCCTCTATGAGCTTGTTGTTCTTCTGGAAATAGTCTATACGCTCCGCAAGCTCCCTGTCTATCTCAGTGATCGCCGATTCAAGCTTGTCATCGCCCACAACATAGTGAGAGGCAGGAAATATCACCGCATGAGAGACTACTGCCTTTACCTCTCCAGTAACTACGTTGACCTCAGAGATACGGTCTATCTCGTCGCCGAAATACTCTACGCGGACAGCAGTATCAGTGGACATTGCCGGGAATATCTCCACAACGTCACCACGTACCCTGAACCTGTTACGCTCAAAGGCTATGTCGTTACGCTCATAGCGTATCTTCACCAGCTCCGAGATAAGCTGGTCTCTCGGCTTTTCAGCGCCCTGACGTATAGAAACGCACATGGAGCGGTACTCCTCCGGACTTCCGAGGGAGTATATGCAGGACACACTGGCAACAATGATAACGTCGCGGCGCTCCGCAAGAGCAGTAGTTGCAGAGTGGCGCAGCTTGTCTATCTCGTCATTTATGGAGGAGTCCTTTTCGATGTAGCTGTCAGTGCTGGGAACATAAGCCTCGGGCTGATAGTAGTCATAATAGGATACGAAGTACTCCACCGCATTTTCGGGGAAGAATTCGCGGAATTCCGAGCAAAGCTGAGCCGCAAGTATCTTATTGTGGGCAAGTACCAGTGTGGGCTTGTTGACACGGGCGATGACGTTTGCCATGGTGAAGGTCTTGCCCGAGCCCGTGACACCAAGGAGTATCTGCTCCTTTTTGCCCGAATTTATGCCGTCTACAAGTTTGTCTATAGCCTGGGGCTGATCGCCGGCAGGAACGTAGTTTGAACATAGCTTGAAGTGATCCATAGTTCCCCCTTTGGAAGTTGAGAGTTGAAAGTTAAGAGTTGAGAGTTAATGATGTAGGGGACGACGTCCTCGACGTCCCTCGTTAATAATGAATAGTAGGGGGCGATGTCCACATCGCCCCGTTAATATAAATTGTTATGTGTAGGGGCGGCGTTCCGCCGCCCCTGCAAAACGTGTATGTCACGGACGCGCAATGCGCGCCCCTGCAAGCTAACGGCTTGCGGGCGGATAATATCCGCCCCTACCGCGTATGTCATGTATATTTTATCGGTAATCGCGGGCTGTCGAGGACGCCAGCCCCTACAAATTTATATCTTGGTGATATCCACAAGCTCAACGTCGTTGATAGTTCTGCCCGATTCGAGGACTTTTACCAGCGATTTTGCCGTATCTACAGCAGTCAGGCTGCAAATAGAACGCTCTATGGACTTTCTTCTCATCTTAACGCTGTCGCGCTCTGGAAGTCTGCCCTTTGCGGAAGTGGATATTACATAGTGTATCTTGCCGCTGTCAAGAAGAGTTTCCACATTTGGCGTACCGTCAGATATCTTGCGGACAAGATTTGCCGCTATCATGTTCCTGTGGAGAACGCTCTGAGTACCCGATGTGGCATAGAGCTCGAAGCCCATGCGCTCGAACTTGTCCGCAATGGGAAGTATCTCCCTCTTGTCGCTGTCACGCACCGAGATAAGAACTCCGCCCTCGCGCTTGAGATCGAAGCCTGCGGCGATAAGTCCCTTCAGAAGCGCGTCCTCAAGGTTCCTGCCGATACCGAGACACTCGCCGGTGGACTTCATCTCAGGTCCCAGCATTGTGTCAACGTCTGTGAGCTTCTCAAAGGAGAATACTGGTACCTTTACCGCAACGTAGTCGCCTGCGGGATAAAGTCCGCTTTCATAGCCCATATCTTTAAGCTTTGCGCCGAACATTATCTTTGTGGCGATATCCACCATAGGTATTCCCGTGACCTTGCTGATATATGGAACGGTTCTTGAAGAACGTGGATTTACCTCGATAACGTATACCTCGTGGTTATATACCACATACTGTATATTCACAAGTCCGATAACGTTGAGCTCCTTTGCCAGCAGTCTCGTATACTCAACGATTATGCGCTTGATACGGTCTGAAAGGTGCTGTGCAGGGTAGATAGAGATAGAGTCGCCTGAGTGAACGCCTGCACGCTCGATATGCTCCATGATACCGGGGATAAGGTAGTCCTCGCCGTCGCAGATAGCGTCGACCTCCACCTCAGTTCCCATCATGTATTTGTCGATAAGAACGGGGTTCTCTATGTTATGGCTCATGATTATGCCCATATACTCCTTTACGTCCGCGTCGGAGTGAGCGATTATCATGTTCTGTCCGCCGAGAACGTATGAAGGACGGAGCAGCACGGGATAGCCAAGGTCGTTTGCCGCTGCAAGAGCCTCCTCGATGTTCATTACCGTATGTCCCGCAGGTCTCGGTATGCCGCACTTTTCAAGAACTTCGTCGAAGCGCTCCCTGTCCTCTGCCGCGTCTATCATGTCAGCAGAAGTACCGAGAATGCGAACGCCCATATCCGAGAGGTAGCGCGTCAGCTTGATAGCGGTCTGTCCGCCGAACTGTACCACAACGCCGTAGGGCTGCTCGGTCTCAATAATGGACTGAACGTCTTCTTTTGTGAGAGGGTCGAAGTACAGACGGTCGCCTGTGTCGAAGTCAGTGGATACGGTCTCCGGATTGTTGTTGCATATTACAGCCTCATAGCCAAGCTCTTTCAGCGTCCATACGCAGTGTACGGAGCAGTAGTCGAACTCGATACCCTGTCCGATACGGATAGGACCTGAGCCGAATACGATGACCTTCTTCCTGCCCTTGTCTGTGCGCTCGATGAACTGCTTTGCCTCGTTCTCCTCGTCAAATGTGGAGTAGAAGTAAGGGGTCTCAGCCTTGAACTCGCCTGCGCAGGTATCGACCATTTTGTATACGGCACTCTTGTGCTTGGGGCACTTCTGTCCGGAAATACGCTCGATAGTGCTGTCAAGATAGCCGTACTGCTTTGCGATGTCGTACTTTTCCTCTGTGAGTTCTCCCTCTGCGAGCCACTTTTCAAGCTCCACAAGGTTCAGGAGCTTGTACAGGAACCAGTTGTCTATCATTGTTATCTCGTGTATCTCCTCCGGAGTGATACCGCGTTTAAGAGCTTCAAATACGCAGAAGGAACGCTCGTCGTCGATGACGTGGAGCTTCTCGCGTATCTCTTCTGTTGAGAGCTTTGCGAGCTTTTTCAGGTTCATGGTGTCCATGCCCAGCTCTATGGAGCGGACAGCCTTCATCATTGCCTGCTCGAAGCTGGTGCCTATAGCCATTACCTCGCCTGTAGCCTTCATCTGAGTACCGAGGGTACGCTTTGCGTAAACGAACTTATCAAATGCCCACTTAGGGAACTTGATTACTACATAGTCCAGTGCGGGCTCAAAGCAGGCGTAGGTCTTGCCCGTTACCTGATTGATTATCTCGTCGAGGGTGTAGCCGATAGCTATCTTTGCAGCCGTCTTTGCGATAGGATAGCCAGTAGCCTTTGAAGCCAGCGCAGAGGAACGTGAAACTCTGGGGTTTACCTCTATAACGGCATATCTGAAGCTTGTGGGATGAAGTGCGAACTGACAGTTGCAGCCGCCCTCGACTTTAAGCTCCTTGATGATATTTATAGCAGCTGTACGGAGCATCTGATACTCCCTGTCCGTAAGTGTGACAGCAGGAGCGATAACGATACTGTCGCCTGTGTGAACGCCTACAGGGTCGAAGTTCTCCATTGAGCATACGGTGATGACGTTTCCCTTTGCGTCACGGATAACCTCAAATTCTATCTCCTTCCAGCCGCTTATGCACTTCTCCACAAGTATCTGTGTGATAGGCGAAAGACGGAGACCGTTGGTCGCAATGTCGCGGAGCTCCTCCTCGTTCTGTGCGATACCGCCGCCTGTACCTCCGAGTGTGAATGCGGGACGGACGATAACGGGATAGTGTATCACCTGTGCGAAGTCAACGGCGTCCTCAACAGTTTCTACCACCTTTGAGGGGATAACAGGCTCACCTATCTTTTCCATAGTGTCCTTGAAAGCCTGTCTGTCCTCAGCCTTGTGGATAGTCTCAGGGTCTGCGCCGAGAAGCTTTACGTTGTGGCTTTCGAGGAAGCCCTCCTCCGCAAGCTGCATGGACAGAGTAAGGCCGGTCTGTCCGCCGAGAGTGGAGAGAAGACTGTCCGGCTTCTCCATTTCGATTATACGCTTTATAACGTCAAGTGTAAGAGGCTCTATGTAGACCTTGTCAGCCATAGCCTTATCAGTCATTATGGTAGCAGGATTTGAGTTCACGAGGACTACTTCAAGTCCCTCCTGTTTCAGTGCGCGGCAGGCCTGTGTGCCTGCGTAATCAAATTCGGCAGCCTGTCCGATAACGATAGGACCAGAGCCGATAACAAGTACCTTTTTTATATCACTTCTGAGTGGCATTTCTATAACCTCCGTTTTTAATCAACAATCAAGATGTTTAATTCGGAATTCGTAATTAGGAATTATGGTGTCGGCTCTGCCGACTGATTAAAAAAATGTGAGCGTAAGCGAACACATTGATTCCGCATTCCGAATTCCTAATTCATTTAAGCATTGTATTTACAAAGTCGTCAAACAAGTAAGCTGTATCCAGCGGTCCACCGTGTGCTTCCGGGTGGAACTGGACCGTCCTTGCGTTGACTGAGGTATAGTGTATGCCCTCGCAGGTCTTGTCGTTTGCATTTATGTGGGATACTCTTCCCACGGAGGGGTCTATGCTGTCCCCTACTACCGCATAGCCGTGGTTCTGGCTGGTAACGTAGGTGAGACCGCTCTCTAAGTCTATAACAGGCTGATTGGCTCCTCTGTGACCGTATTTCAGCTTTTCGGTCTTTCCGCCGTTGGCAAGAGCCATGAGCTGATGTCCGAGGCAAATACCGAATATAGGTATGCCAAGCTTCTGTATCTCCTTTATATTCTCGATTATCTCAACATTTTCGGCAGGGTCTCCGGGGCCGTTTGAGAACATGATACCGTCAGGAGCAAGCTTTCTTATCTCAGCCGCGGTGGTATATGCAGGAACTACCACGACCTCGCAGCCGCGCTTTAAAAGCTCCTGTCTGATATTGCGCTTGTAGCCGAAATCGAAGAGAGCCACGCGGAGCTTCTTTTCCTCAGGCTCATAGGTAAGAGTTTCGCTGTTGGTAACACTCTTTACAGCGTCCTTTACCGTGAAAGCCCTTATCTTTTCAAGGAGCTCGTTCTTCTTTGCGTAAACGTCCTCGGTAGTGATAACGCCGTTCATGACACCAACTTCACGGATAATACGTGTAAGGCGGCGGGTGTCGATATTATTGATACCGACAATGTTATGCTCTTTCAGGAAATCGTTAATATTGCCCTCGCTGCGGAAGTTTGAGGGCGCGTTGCACCACTCCCTGACTATATAGCCGGTCACATAGGACTTTGCTGACTCGTTGTCCTCCGAGTTCACACCGTAGTTTCCAATAAGCGGAAATGTCTGTGTGACTATCTGTCCGTAGTAGCTTGGGTCTGTGAGAGTTTCCTGATAGCCTGTGACTCCTGTGGTAAATACGACTTCGCCTATGACAGTGCCCTTCGCGCCGAAGCTCCTGCCCTCGAACACCTGTCCGTCGGCAAGCATAAGATAAGCCTTTTCACCCATGTTGAATAATGACATTTTATTTTCCTCCTTGCGTTTTATAGAGGTCGAATTGCTGATGTTATGCACTCTGTTCCACGCCATTGTGGAGAGAGCGTTTTTAGAACTAAGAACTTAGATCTAAGAGCTAAGTTCTTAGTCATTGAATGCTTAATTTCTTTATGAAGCCGTTAAGAATAATCCCGACTTCATTTACAATGCTTAATGCTTCTCTGCATTGTTCTTCTGAAAGATAATCCAATTCAATACAAATGAACAACTGAGTTTCCAGTTCATACTTTGAACCACGGGCAATAGAAAGAAAATGAGCAAAATCTTTCTTTGAACCTCTTCCTGCTCCCTCAGCTATATTTGAAGGGATCGATACAGCAGCACGTCTCATCTGATCAGACAAAGCATATTGCTCATAATTGGGCATAAGACGTAAAAGCTTGTATATCTCTTTAACAAGCTGCATCGACTTCTGCCATACAATAAGGTTACGATAGTTTTCCATTTCTCACCTTTCTTAGCTCCAAGTTCTTAGATCTTAGTTCTTATTTCAAATTGATGTACTGGCAGATATCGTCTCTCATGCGGATAACTTCTCTTCTTGCTGCCTTTGCGAAGTCGCGCTCGTCGCAGCCTTCCTTCTTGTATGCACACATTACTGCACGTGATGAGTTGACTATAGCTCCCAGACCGTTCTCGTCGAAGCCGCCCTTCAGACCTTCCGCACCGCCGCCCTGTGCGCCGTAGCCGGGTACAAGGAACATTGTATGTGGAAGTCTCTGTCTCAGCTCTGTAAGCATTTCGGGGTATGTAGCGCCTACAACTGCGCCTACAGCGGAATAGCCATACTTTCCGCGGGTATCCTCGCCCCACCTCTCGCACATATCGCCCATGCACTCATATATTGTACGACCGTCAGCCAGCTTCATGTCCTGAAGCTCTCCGGAGGAGGGATTGGAGGTCTTTACCAGCACGTATATGCCCTTGTCGCGCTCACGGCATACTTTAAGGAGAGGTGCGATACCGTCAGTACCGAGGTAGCCGTTGACTGTGAGGGCGTCTGCGCCGAAGGGCTCTATCTCGCTGTCGCCTATAGTAACTGTACCGAGGTGAGCCTTTGTGTAGGCTTCCATAGTCGCGCCGATGTCGTTGCGCTTACCGTCAGTGATAACGAACATACCGTTCAGCTTAGCGTAACGGATAGTCTTTTCAAGTGTCCTTATGCCGTAATGGCCGTACATCTCATAGTATGCAGCCTGCGGTTTTATAGCGGGTACAAGGTCGTGTATCTCGTCGATTATCGCCTGATTGAAGTCGAATATAGCCTTTGCGGCTGCCTTCAGCGTCCAGCCGTCGCTGTCAAGGTAACGGCGCTGTATAAAATCGGGAACGTATTCCAGCTTGGGGTCAAGTCCCACCACCGTAGGATTTTTGAGTTCGATTATCTTTTCGATAAGTCTGTCAAATGACATTTCTTTTCCTCCTTGTATTATAATACATTGTATCTTATCTCGCCATTGGATATGGTAACGAGAGGTTTTCCTGTCAGCTCCATGCCCTTGAATACTGTATTCTTCGACTTTGAATGCAGCTTTTCAGGTTCTACTGTCCACTTTCTGTTTATGTCGGCTATGACGAGGTCGGCTGTGCTTCCCTCTCTGATACACGGTATATCAAGTCCCAGTATCTTACGGGGATTTATACACATAAGCTCCACTACCCTGTTAAGGCTTATCTCTCCTGTATGATACAGTGCTGTGAGGGTGGCAGCAAGAGATGTTTCAAGTCCCACAACGCCGTTGGGAGCCTTTTCAAAATCAGCCTTTTCCTCTGCGGCATGGGGAGCGTGGTCTGTGATTATGCAGTCTATGGTGCCGTCCTTTATGGCTTCTATGATTGCTTTCACGTCCTCAGGCGCCCTCAGAGGCGGATTCATTCTGTAGTCAGCGTCACGCTTTTCAAGGAGCTTATCCGTGAGCATGAAGTAGTGGGGCGCCGTCTCGCAGGTGACCTTAACTCCTCTCGACTTTGCAAAGCGTATCATAGCGGCGCTGCCCTCTGTGGAAACATGGCATATATGTATCCTTGCCCCCACTGATGAAGCAAGTATCATCTCACGAGCGGTTATGTAGTCCTCGGAGGCTCTGTCCATGCCTTTGACGCCGAGCTTTTCAGAGGTCTCGCCCTTATTCATTATGCCGCCGTTTATTATATTCAGATCCTCGCAGTGAGAAGCGACGAGCAGTCCGTTCTCCTTTGAAAGCTCCAGAGCCCTGCGCATATTTTCCGCATTCTCCACAGGTCTGCCGTCATCAGAAATACATATACAGCCTGCCGCTTTCAGCGCCTCGTAGTCGCAGAGACCGTTTCCGCTCATGCCGCCTGTTATGCAGCCTACGGGATATACGTCAACTCCCGTTCCCTTCGCCTTGTCAATGATATAGCTTATAGTCTCCGGATTGTCGCAGGGCGGCTTGGTGTTCGGCATCGCAAGGACTCCCGTAACTCCTCCTGCCAGTGCCGCGGCACAACCGGTGAGCACGTCCTCCTTATGAGTGAAGCCGGGATCGCGTAAATGCACGTGCATATCGAACAGCGAAGGCATAAGTACAAGTCCTGTTCCGTCAATGACCTGTTCCGCTCCATCAGTTATGCCGCTGTTTATCTTTGCGATGATCCCGTCCTTTATCAGTACGTCTGCTGTTGTATCCGTTACGTTGTCAACTGCACGGATATTCCTTATAAGGATAGATGACATATATACCTCCGTTTCGTATTCTGTGACAATTGCTTCAATATATGGTCACTCCGTCGCTGCCGTCGATCTCCTCAACGGATACCCTCACCACCTCGCTGTGAGAAGTGGGAAGATTCTTTCCCACATAATCCGGACGGATTGGGAGCTCCCTGTGTCCGCGGTCGATAAGCACAGCAAGCTGTATGGAGCGCGGTCTGCCACGCTTTATAAGGGCGTCAAGTGCTGCGCGTGAGCTTCTTCCCGTAAAGATAACGTCGTCCACTATGACCACGTTCTTGTCGGTTATATCGAAAGGAATATCTGTCTTTTCGTCTTCGCCTGCCGATTTGCTGTCGTCGCGGTATGGTGTGATATCAAGTGAACCGAAAGGCACCCTGTTTTTTTCGAGTTCGGAAAGCTTTTCGGAGATACGCCTGCCTATCGGCACACCTCTTGACAGGATACCGACTATGCACAGATCCTCGGTGCCCTTGTTCCGCTCGATTATCTCATAGGAGATACGGGCGATAGCACGCTGAACAGCCTTATCGTCCATGATAATGCGCTTTGACTCCATACACTGTTCTCCTTTCAGCAACAAAAAATGCCCCCCGTGCGGCAGGGAGCATACTTATAGTTATAGCTATGTTGTTATAATTACAGTATCGTTAACTCGCCTTGCCGACCTCACGGGATCGAATTAAAGGGTAGTTTCAATCAACAGAAATATTATATCACATTATGTTTCTCTTGTCCAGTGATTTCAGTAATATTATTATTTATTTACAAAAAGCCGCTCTTAAAGCTGCCGCTGATTGTAGGGCATTTCGGTATACGAAAAATTTTCGCAGACTATTGGAATTTACAGAAAAATGTGGTATAATTAATTGTTATCAGTACGATCACGGAGGTAATTTATGAGGATACGACATAAACCCTGGGCAAAGCCTGAGCTTGAGGCTTGTCCGTTCTATATACATGAACCGCAGAAGCAGATAGGTCACTGGAGAGAGCTCTTCTCCGAGCCCGAAAAGCCGCTGTACGTTGAACTGGGCTGCGGAAAGGGCGGCTTCATATCACAGGCAGCTCCTGCTCATCCGGAGGTAAACTTCATAGCTATGGACATCAAGAACGAGATGCTGGTCCTCGCAAAGCGCAAGCTTGAAGCCGCCTATGCTGAAAAGGGAGCTTCTCCCGATAACGTCCGCATAGCGATACAGAACATAGAGCGGCTCGAACTGGCATGGGACGAAAACGACCGCGCAGACCGTATATACATAAACTTCTGCAATCCGTGGCCCAAAGCCAAGCACAAGAAACGCCGCCTCACACATACACGTCAGCTTGTGAACTATAAAAAGTTCCTCCGCGGCGAACTGTGGTTCAAGACCGATGACGACGAGCTTTTCGAGGAGTCATTCGAGTACTTCGCTGAGGCAGGCTTCAGGATAAAGTACAAGACCTACGATCTGCACGCAGAAAGTCCTTATGAAAATTTTGTCACCGAACACGAGAAGATGTTCTCGGATGAGGGAAAGAAGATAAAGTTCCTAATCGCCGAGCCTGTAAGGGAGGATTAAGTATGGAATTCAAGAAAGATTTCCACGGCATACATATCGAGGGCGGTTCGGTAAAAGCCGCCGGCAAGGGCAATCTTGCGGTATCAGAGGAAGTTCCGCAGGATATCCGCACTAAGATAGTTCCAAAGAACGTAGTAAAGACTGCCGCAAAGGCTGCCGCTCTTACGGGACTTGTCCTGCTCAAACACAAAGCAAAGAAAAAACGTAAATCATAATTTAGCTTTGCTAAATTTTGATTGAGTTGAGAATTGAGAGTGGAGAGTTAAGAGTTAATGAGTTCGCTGCGCTCATATATTTAATTATATCGCCGCAGGCGATACACCACAACTGTCAACTCTCAATTCTCAACTCTAAACTAAATCATAATTTTGCTGCGCAAAATTATGATTTAAAGCTTTACAACTCTAAAAAAAGGTGCTATAATGTTTATAAACTGTGTTCAATGGCGAGCACAGTAATTATAAGGAGGTAATTTCCAAATGGAAAAAGTAAGAATAGGTATCGCAGGCTACGGCAACCTCGGCAGAGGCGTTGAGCTTGCTATTCGTCAGAACGATGATATGGAACTCGCAGGCATCTTTACACGCCGCGATCCTTCAACAGTCAAGCCCCTCACAGCAGGAGCCGCTGTTTACAAGATAGACGACGCCGAAAAAATGGCAAAGGACATAGACGTTATGATAATCTGCGGAGGAAGTGCTACAGATCTTCCCAAGCAGACTCCGGAAATGGCTAAGCTCTTCAACGTCATCGACAGCTTTGATACACACGCAAGGATCCCAGAGCATTTCGCTAATGTTGATAAGGCAGCAAAAGAGAGCGGTCACCTCGCATTGATCTCTGTCGGCTGGGATCCGGGTCTCTTCTCACTCAACAGACTTTACGCTGAGTCCATACTCCCTAACGGCAAGAGCTACACTTTCTGGGGCAAGGGCGTAAGTCAGGGACACTCCGACGCTATCCGCCGCGTTGAGGGCGTTAAGAAGGGGATCCAGTACACTGTTCCGATAGAGTCAGCTATGGAGGCTGTCCGCAGCGGAAGCCAGCCTGAGCTGAGCACCCGTCAGAAGCACCTCAGAGAGTGCTGGGTAGTTCCGGAGGAAGGCGCTGATCTCGCTAAGATCGAGAACGACATCAAGACAATGAAGAACTACTTTGACCAGTACGATACAACAGTAAACTTTATCAGCGAAGAGGAATTCAACGCAAAGCACAACAAGATGCCCCACGGCGGTTTCGTAATGAGAAGCGGCGTTACAGGTGACGGCGAAAAAACTCATCAGATGATAGAGTATTCACTCAAGCTTGAGTCAAATCCTGAATTTACCGCAAGCGTACTCATCTGCTACGCAAGAGCTCTTGCAAGACTCAAGGCAGAGGGCGCTACAGGCTGCAAGACAGCTTTCGACATCGCTCCCGCTTACCTTTCAAGGCTCAGCGGCGAAGAACTGAGAGCTTCAATGCTTTAATAAAAATATTTTACAGGAGCTGCTTCGCGCAGCTCCTTTTCTGTATGCACATGGTACAAATAGCAGCAAAGTCTTCTGTGTATTTTGTGAGTTTTGCTCTGATTTTATTGACAATCGCCCCTGCAAGTGGTACAATTATTATATAAAATATGGCAATAATAGGGGGATAATTATGGTACAGACAAACGCTATATGCACTAATTGCGGCAAAACAGTCGAAGTCGATAAAACCAAGGACGCCTGGGTATGTCCTCACTGCAGTACTCCTTTTATAGTCAGCAAGGCTGTAAACAAATACAAGTCGCAGCATAAGGAAATTGCAAGGAAGGTAAAGGCTGTCAAAAAGCAAAGCAGTGACTTTGAGGTTCAGGACGGCGTACTCACCGCCTACAAGGGCAGCGCCGAAAATGTAACTATACCGGGAGAGGTGCGAAAGATCGCCAACCACGTTTTCGAGAACAACACCACTCTGAAGCATATCACCTTCCATGACAAGCTGGAGGAAATAGGCGGCTACGCTTTCCGTGGCTGTACGTCCCTTGAAGAAGTGAGCTTCCCGGACAGCATCGTATCAATTGATATATGGGCTTTCCGCGGCTGCAGCGCTCTGAAAAGCGTCGTGCTTCCTCCGCATATCCGCAGTATATCCGATGCTCTGTTTGCAGACTGCACAGAGCTCACATCAGTTGAGCTCCCCGAACCGATAGGCGAGATAGGCGCATTTGCTTTCTCAGGCTGCAAAAAGCTGTCTGACATCGAGATACCACAGTACGTCTCGCAGATAGGAAAATACGCTTTCTCAGGCTGCGAAATGCTTGAAAGTCTGAATATCCCGGAGGGCGTTTCGCATATTCAGGAATGTACCTTCGCAAACTGCTCAGCCCTGTCGGCGATCGGTATACCGAGAACTGTCAGGACCATCGGTACATCTGCTTTCCAGAACTGCGTCTCTCTCAGAAGCGTAGAGATCCCTGCAGGAGTGCTCAGCGTTGACGGCTTCAGCGGCTGTACGGGGCTGAGAGCCATAGAAATACCTGCCGGAACTACCTCGCTGGGCGATTTCAGCGGCTGTGAGAACCTTGAGAGCATACGCATACCTGCTTCCGTCAAGAAGATAAGCGGCGGCTTCAATAACTGCCCTAACCTTCTGACCATAACTTGGCCAAATCTCTCAGACAACGCTTCAAACTTCCCGGCTTACTACGAAACAGTTATCGCGAGCCGCAAGACTGCCGGAAAATGTCCGTACTGCGGCGGCGATTTCAAGCTCATCACCAAGGTATGCAAAAACTGCGGCAAGAAAAAAGACTACTGATGCACGGCGGTTTCTGCTGTTTTTGATCAGACTATTGACGAAAACGGGTTTTAGAGCTATAATACTATTGTATCAATCAGCACAAGGAGAATTATATGAAGCTCTTTTCCCGCATCACTGCTATTATCACAGCATTTCTGCTGCTGTCTTCAGCATGGAGCTGCAACAGCACGGATAATAAAAAAAGCAATATCACAAAGAACGAATCAGCTGCCACAGAAGCTTTGACTGCTGCCTCTACTGAAGCAGAAGGCACAACAGTTACTTCGGTAACTGTTACAGCATCAGGCACTGAAACACCGGCGGAGACTTCTTCCACTGTCACGGAAACTGCCGCGGCGACTACGGAGACTGCTGCTACCGCAGTCACCACCGAGCCTAAGACAGAGGCTCCGCAGAAAGGCTTTGCGACCTGCATTGACGCCGCAAGAGCTTATTACGACGCATATCTTCACGGCAATCCTGACGCCGTATACGATATGTTCTGCGCAGACGAGATAGCAGGCTATCACGCATATCTCGACACTTCAAGATCAGAACTCCTTGACGGCAAGAACGCGCAGGTACTCTTCAAGCGCTCAAAGGTAACAAGCGCTATCAATGACTCTATTAAAAAAGTACATTCCATTATGGCTGAAAAGTCTGACGTTCCTCCCGAAAAGTGGACCACGACACTCGATGAACAACTCCTCAAACCTACAGATGAAAACGCTCTGAAAGATTTCAACAAACAACTCGGAACAAACTTCTCGAACGCTTCAGACTGCGGCATCGTTTATTACAGAGACGGCAATGAGGAACACGATTTCATCGGAAACGGCTGCGGCTTCGTCGAGCTGAACGGAAGATGGTATCTTTCTTATACGACCGTGATGAAATGCGAGCTGATCACATATATGGATATTTACAGATAAAGGGCGGGATTCTGCCCTTTTCTTCTGAAAGCAAAGGAGAGGTATTATGTCTGTATTGGAAAAAACAGGTATATTTATCATTGGTTTTCTCCTTCTCGCACTTATAGCCGCAGAAATAGTCGGTCTTGTTTCAAATCTTATTTTTGCTCCCGTCTTTGGCATGAGGGTAACCACTATATCTTTTTTCGGTCTGGAATTCGCTGTTTCCGATAACAAGTGGATCGTGACCTTTCATAAGTTCAGTCCTTTAATACAGTACGATGTGCGTTTCGACAACCGTAAGTCGGTGGAGAGCTTCAGCAACAAAAAAGGCGATATACTGCAATTCGTAAGTATCATCGCTAAATTTGCCGCAGCTGCCGCGCTCTGCTTCGCATTCCGCGGACTGCTCACCAAGCCGGAACGGTACACACTTCCGGAGCTGCTCCTGTTCTCATTTACGGCAGGAATGCTGTTCCATGCACTATTTTCATTTGCTATATACCTGTATTCGGAACTCGTCCTTATGAAACAGCTGAGCGGCTGCATAGATTCCATACTGAACAGGCTCAGGCAGGGAGAGAGCTACGCTTCCCTAAATATGAAACCGATGGAAGAACTCGGCTTCAAGGACTCCACAAAGACTGAGCAGCTGCTTTACTATCAGCTGTATATGGGGTACCTTGCCGCCCTGAAAAATTACAACGGTATGCGCGATCCCTCTCACAAGGCGATGAATATCCTTCTGGACCGCGGATACTTCGTTCAGGAAACAGGCAGCTACTACTGGCTGATATACTTCTTCTCCGAGGTCGAGCCCAATCCGCAGATCACCGAAATGCTGCTCGAAAGGCTCGGAAATGTGATAAACAAGGATAAGGACGCCAATGCAAAGCGCGTTCTCGCCTACTACCTTTTCAATATAAAACAGGACTTTCCCGGCGCTCAGAAAATGGTGAACGAGGGCTTCCGCGCCCTTAATTCCGATTCCGGTCTCGCAACCGAGCGTGACCTTGAACGGCTGCTGCTCACCGACCTGAATGAAAGGCTGCAGGTAATAAATCAACCTGCCGCTGTCAGCTGCTGAACTCTTTCCTTCAATAAATACCACACGGAGGCTCTCCATTATGGACAACAATCTGCTAACTGAAACTTCCAAAGCCGCAAAAGAGGTCATTGACCGTTTCGGCATAGATATACTCTCAGACCACAAGAAATTCTGCTCGGCTTTTTCGGACTTTGCTCCCCGTCTTTCAAAGGAGAACAAAGCCTTCTTCGTTGCACTCAGCGAGGATATCGGAGATATTTTCATACGTGAGAACGAAGCAGTCATCTCAGGCACAAAGCTTGCCGATGACATAGTACAGCGTGCTTCCTCGGAGCTTAGCGAATACCTGAACGCCGAAAAAGCCGATCTCGTAGCGTTCAGTATCGCTTCCGCTCTTGGCTGGCAGCTCAGGAACAATATCTCCGCTCCGTCTCCCGGCAGTGATGAGGTATTTACAGGCGGTTCCTCTGCCTCACTTATCGAAGATCTTTTCAGACGCGCTCAGAACGGCGACAACGACGCAAGCTTCAACCTCGGTGAACGCTTTTTCTACGGAAGAGGAGTCAAGCAGGACTATGCAAAAGCCGTAAAATGGTATATCCTGTCCTCTGACCGCGGCGACTGCAGTTCACAGAAAAAGCTTGCCGACTGCTATTACCTCGGTCAAGGTACGGAACGCAATGTCGCACTGGCTGCAAAGCGCTACGAACAGGCGGCAGAACAGGGCGACTACGATTCGCAGAAGGCTCTTATACGCTGCTTTACCATTGGCGGCGCGGGTCTCTCTCCTGACAGGACAAAGGCTTTGTATTACTCTCAGAGATACGGTATACATATTGAAGCCAATACCTCTGACGGTCTCCTGAAATCCGCTTTGTCAGGCGATTCAGAAGCACAGTTCAAGCTGGGAAATATGTACCTCAGAGGCGTCGGCATTGAACAGGACAGCGAAAAGGCTCTTTACTGGCTGAAAACAGCCGCAAGTCAGGGAAATACCGACGCACAGTTCAATGTTGCCTGCTGCTATCTTTCGGGCATCGGTGTACCGCAGGATAAAACATCAGCAGTCATAATGTTCAGGGAAGCCGCTGACAAAGGCGATCTCGACGCTCTCAACAATCTTGCCGGGTGCTGTATGCGCGGCGATGGAACTTCAAAGGATCAGAGCACAGCCGCAAAGTATTATAAACAGGCAGCTGAACAGGGTCACGCCAAGGCGCAGTACAATTACGGCGAGTGTCTTTTTAACGGCTACGGAGTACCAAAAGATCCCGCAGCTGCCGTAAAATGGTACCAAAGAGCCGCCGAACAGGACGACCCCGACGGTCAGTACTCCTACGGCTGGTGCCTTATCAACGGTGTTGGTACGGCTGAGGATCCGGTGACCGGAAAAAAAATGCTTGAACTTGCCGCAGACAAGCACCATACTGCTGCTCAGAAGGAACTGGGCTACTGCTACACCAACGGCACAGGCACATACAAGAACTTTTCCCTTGCCGCAAATCTTTTCAGTAAGGCTGCTGCCGGCGGAGACAAGGAAGCTGCCGAAGCGCTTATCACCTGCTACAAGTACGGCGGCGAGTACCTCGTTCCCAATGAGGCTAAAGCCTATCGTTACGCTGAACAGTACAACATTGATTACTATGATATATAAGCTCAGCCCCGCAGCAATGTCACGGGGCTTTCGTTTTATTATCCGGCTGCCGGAAGGACGATCGACAAATTCCGCTGTTTTTTATTTTTAAGTGCAAGAATTTACATAAGAAACAATATATTTAATATTTTTCCCGAATTCAGATATTGCTTTATTTATAAATCTGTGTTATAATTAATCCAACAGTTTTACAGCGCAATATACAAAAATTACTCTGAGAGGTGAACAAATACTTGAAGATACTACTCATCGGCGGAACAGGCACTATAAGTATGGCAATAACAAAGCTCCTTGCTCAGCAGGGACATGAGGTCCTGCTGCTGAACCGCGGCGGCAGGAACAGTGAACTGCCTGAAAATGTACGTACCATACAGTGCGATATCTCAGACGAGCCGGAAGCCGCAGAAAAACTCAAAGGTATGAGCTTCGACTGCGTCGGAGAGTTCATAGGCTTCGTACCGTCACAGGTGGAAAGGGATTTCCGGCTTTTCAGCGGCAGAACGAAGCAGTACATCTATATCAGCTCCGCTTCCGCTTATCAGAAGCCACTTGCGGACTGCGTCATTACCGAGAGCACTCCCCTTGCTAATCCCCACTGGCAGTACTCCCGTGACAAGATAGCCTGCGAGGAATACCTTATGAAGCAGTACCGCGAAAACGGATTTCCCGTAACTATTGTACGTCCCAGCCACACCTACGACGAGAGGTCGGTGCCCCTCGGAGTACACGGAGACAAGGGCAGCTGGCAGGTGGTCAAAAGGATAATGGAGGGCAAGCCGGTCATAATACACGGCGACGGCACCTCACTCTGGACTATCACCCACAACAGCGACTTCGCAAAGGCATATGCCGGACTTGTGGGAAATATCCACGCTATCGGACAGGCTTTCCATATAACCTCTGATGAAAGCGTCACATGGAACCAGATTTATTCAATAATTGCCGACGAGCTGGGCGTTGAGCTGAACGCCTGCCATGTTTCGTCGGAGCTGCTCAACGCCATAGGTCCCTACGATTTCGAGGGCACTCTTACCGGCGACAAGGCAAATACAGTTATATTCGACAACTCAAAGATAAAACGCGCAGTTCCCGGCTTTACCGCAACTGTACGTGCAGACCAGGGCATAAGGAGCACTATAAGATACATACTCGCCCATAAGGAGTGCCAGACTGAGGATAGAGAATTCGACAGCTGGTGCGATAAGGTCGCTGAAGCAATAAAAAATATAAAAATATAATAAAGGGAGGAATACATAATGGATAATTTTCAGTTTTACAGCCCCACGGAGTTCATATTCGGAAGGGATACGGAATCAAAAGCAGGAGAAATGGTAAAGAAGTACGGAGGCACAAAGGTGCTCATACACTACGGCTCAGGCTCCGCGGTCAAGTCCGGACTCATCGCAAAGGTCAAGGCTTCACTCAGCGAGTGCGGAATAGAGTTCACAGAGCTTGGCGGAGTACAGCCCAATCCCCGTGATACTCTCATCTACAAGGGAATTCAGCTCTGCCGCGATGAAAATGTTGACTTTATTCTCTCCGTAGGCGGCGGCTCATGTATAGACTCCTCAAAGGCTATCGCTCTCGGTGTGCCGTATGACGGAGACTTCTGGGACTTCTACGGCACAGGCAAGGAAGTTGAGAAGGCTCTCCCCATTGGTACTGTGCTAACTATAGCGGCTGCCGGAAGCGAAGGCTCAGGTGCGTCGGTCGTCACCAAAGAAGACGGAAGCTTCAAGCGCGATGTGGGCTCTGACAAGCTCCGTCCACGTTTTTCCATACTTGACCCTGAGCTTACCTGCTCTCTTCCTGCTTATCAGACAGCCTGCGGCGCAACGGATATAATGGCTCACGTTTTTGAGCGCTATTTCACAAACACTCACGAGGTCGAGATCACAGACCGTCTCTGTGAAGCTGTACTTCTTACAATGATAAAGGAAACTCCCCGTGTTATCGTACAGCCCGACAATTATGAGGCAAGAGCAAATATAATGTGGGCAGGTACGGTCGCTCACACTGACATAGTCGGCGTAGGAAGAGCTCAGGACTGGAACAGCCACCGCATAGAGCACGAGCTTTCAGCTCTCTATGACTGCGCACACGGTGCAGGACTCGCTGTAGTCATGCCCGCATGGATGGAATTCGTATACAAGCATAATGTAATGCGTTTCGCTCAGATGGCTGTCCGGGTATGGGGCTGTCAGATGAATTTTGAGAATCCTGACGAAACAGCTCTTGAGGGCATACAGTGCTTCCGCGGCTTCCTCCGCAGCATAGGTATGCCGATAAACTTCAAGGAGCTGGGCGCAAAGGAAGAGGATATCCCGAAGCTGGTGGACAAGCTCGGCATCGGTGACGGAAAGACCGGCGGATTCGTTCATCTCTCGGCTCAGGATATCGCAACCATATACCGTATAGCTGCTCACGCAGAATAAAGGACTATCTACGGATATCCCCGGTATACAGAGCAGCTGAAGCTATGAGCAACGGCAGGGCTGTAATACCGCAACGCAGGACAGCCGCTGCGGAAAGAGCTGTCATCATGATCCCCATAGCTTTCACGGCAAGAGCAGCTGTGCGTTCACAGGCTCTTCCCTCTGTAATGCAGGCAATGACCGCTCCGCCGTCAAGGCTGTAATATGGCAGCATATTATAGACAGCTGCGGAAAGATTCAGCAGCGGAAATATACCGCCGCAGCCTGCGAGCTTCATAACAGAATAAACAGCAATATTGGCGGCAGGTCCCGAAAGCAGCACGAATACGCTGCTGCGTGTCGGGAACGTGCCGCCTTTTCGTGTTACGATACGGATCCCCGCTCCGCTTATCTCAACAGCTCTGACCCTTCCGCCGCACAGCGCAAGAGCCGCAAGATGTCCTGCTTCGTGGAGGGCGCATACCGTATAGAATGCAAGTATGAGACTGCTGCTGCGGAACAGGAATATCAGCGCGTTGAATACAAAAAAAGAAAAATGTATACGGACATCAGTTCCGCATATCCTGATTCTTATCAAAATAATCTATCAGTATATCTATGGGATTCGGCATTACCTCTGCCGTGTCAGCCGCAAGACTTTTTATCCGTCCGAACACCCCGGCAGTCACTTCAGGACGGAATATCCTGCCTCCCGCGAGCAGAGCCGCAAGAAGTATGCATATCACTGCCTGCGTGGCTATAATATCATCTGCCTTGTTTCTTCGCTTTCTGTCGTATTCCGCCATAAGGGCTTCCGTGCTGCCGCTGTCGTACTCCTCTTTCGCTTCATCATTTCCCATAATATCACCTCAGTAATAATTATGCAAAAAATTGCGAAAAATGCAAAAATACCCATGTTTTTTCTCATTTTCACAGCTCATAATACTATTGCGGAGTTATTCCGCACTCAGAAATCAGAGGTAAATGCTTATGAAAATAAACGCTTCCGCTGCATTGCTTACCGCCGCTGCTTTGCCATGTACGGCAGTATATGCTGCCGACTGTACAAAGAAAGGCTACGGTCAGGGAACGGCAGTCGATGAGATGAACCGCCCCGTTGACGCAGTGCAGTTCAACAGCCGATTCGGCGACCTTGATGCCTTCGCCCTGTCGGATGACGATAAAAGAATAATCATCACCTTTGATCAGGGCTATGAAAACGGCTATACCGCAAAGATACTGGATACTCTGAAGGAAAAGGACGTCCATGCGATATTCTTCCTGACAGGTCCCTACGCAAAAACAGAGACAGCGCTGGTAAAGCGCATGATAGACGAGGGGCATATCCTCGGAAATCACGGCATGACTCATGCAAGTCTGCCGGCTCTGTCCGATGAGGACGCAAAGAATGAGATACAATCCCTGCATAACTATGTAATGAACAATTACGGCTATCAGATGCAGTTTTTCCGCTGTCCCTGCGGTGAATACTCCGAGCACGCTCTCGGTATCGCAAAGGACTGCGGCTACACCACTCTTTTCTGGAGCAGCGCCTATGTTGACTGGAAAACAGACTGTCAGCCTGATCCGGCTGAGGGTCTGAAAAAGCTGACCGACGCAGCTCACGGCGGAGAGATACTGCTGCTTCACTCTGTTTCAGCTACAAATGCAGAGATACTGGGAGAGCTTATAGACAATTTCCGCGCAAAGGGCTTTACGGTATAAAAAATGGGACACTTTCGTGTCCCATTTTACTTTATGCCAGTCTGCCCCTGATAACAAGAGTGCTTACTCCTGCCTGCGCAGCCCACTCACCTGTTGTATCTGACTGTGAAAAGCTTGCCGCGGGTACAGTTACCTGTCCGTCAAGGCTGGTGAATACTCCAGTATCGGGATCATAAGCGTAGTTGGTTCCCGATACCCAGGTCGTTCCGTTGAACTCAGCCGTAAGTCCGCTGAGGGCAGGTGTGAAGGTATCGCTGAATATCACGTTATCCGCAGCCTCTGCCGGAGCTGTTCCGAAATTCTGGATAATAAAGGTGTAGGTCACCTCACCGTTCTCCTCAACAGCAGCAGGACTGAGAGACTTGCTGATAGCAAGGTCGATGCCGTCGCTGTAGGAGATAGTCTCGGATACTGTCACAGGCTCAAAGCCGGCTCCGCTTATAACTGCGGTGTTCTCTATATCAGCGTCGGCTCCCATAGGGGCGAAGCTGTTTGCGGAAGCTGCGTATACCAGCATAGCATTGCCGCCTGCCGGTACATTTATACCCGTCACCGTGAGAGGTGAGACCGATGTCACCGCAGGTTCGGGCTGCTGAACGCCATTTACATAATAAGCAAGAGAGCCGTCCCTGTAGGTCAGTGGAACAGCGGTACCTGTCTCACCGAAGCTGTAGGCACCGAGGTCGTCTGTGACAGTGAGTCCGCTGTAGCAGACAGAACCTGAATTCACGATACTTATCATATAGACGTTTTCACTTCCCTGCGAGTAGCTGTCCGAAACAGCACTCTTCTCCGCGGAAAGCACCTCAAGTATCTCGCCTGAGGTTATATTTGAGCTTGCAACTGTACCGTTATAGGACAGAGTAGCCTGATTATAGAAAGTCGCCATACATATACCTCCATATGGCGGAAAACCGCCGTATTAAGGGAGGGAGACTCCCCTCCCTCAATGTATTATATGACAACGCAGAATATTGCGTGATTCCAGTCTCAGATTATGATACCGCTGAAATGGTCTATCTCGTGCTGTATTATCTCCGCCTCAAAGTCCCGGAATATCCCCCGGCGGCGCTTGAACTTCCTGTCCGTATACTCCACTGTTATGATACGGTGACGGGTCACGGGACGTACTCCGCTGAGGGAGAGGCAGCCCTCCTCGGTATCGTAGGTCTCCTTTGAGCGGTCAACTATCACGGGATTTATCATTGCGATATATTCATCGCCTATAAGCGCCACAAGTATGGTCTTGTGTACACCTATCATATTCGCAGCCATTCCCACACAGCGCTCCGCGTTTGCCTTTACCGTATCGAGAAGGTCGCGGACGACCTGTATATCCGCTCTCGTTGCAGGCTCAGACTTTACTGCGAGGACAGCTTCGTCCCTTACTATATCCTTTACCATAAAGATATTCCTTTCCAAAGAAAAACGGGACAGCTGTGTCCCGTTTCTGTTATTTTATCTCAAGAAACTCCTTGAAATTGTCTGCAAGTATCATCTGATTTTCTTCCTCGGTGAAGCCAAGCTTCAGGAAGCGCATAAGCTCGTCCTCATGGCTCCACATTGGGAAATCAGAACCGAAGAAGCAGTTTTCGATACCATACTTTCTTACTATCCCTGCGGCTCTCTCAGGAGTCAGGAATGCCAGCGAGCTGCTGACGTCAAATCTGACGTTCTCAAGTCCCGGAAGGATCTTTTCCGCAGCGTCCCACTGCTGATATCCGCCGAGATGTGCGGCAAGTATCTTCAGCTTCGGGAAATTGTCGTGTATCCTCTTTATGCGCTCAGGCGCGGAGTAATCATATCTTGCGTCGCCGCAGTGTATGAGCAGAGGAAGTCTTCCCTCCATGAGCTCGTATATCCTGAAAGCCTCAGGAGAATCGGCGTTGAACTTCTGAAAATCAGGGTGCAGCTTCACACCGTGGAGTCCGAGGGATATTATCTGCTCTATATCGCCTTCAAGGTCCTCGGAATCCGCATGGGTTGTGCCGAAACCGTAGAAGCATCTGTGCTTCTCGCACTCTCCTGCGATATATATATTGATATTGCTTGTCTGTCTCGGACTTGTGGCTGTTGAGCACACAAGATACTTTTTAACGCCTATCCTGCTGCCGGCTTCGATGAGCTTCTCGCTGAAGCCTCTGTTGTTCATGGGCAGACCGTAAAAATGTCCTATGCTGTCCGTCGCAGTATCGGCGATCTTTTCGGGAAATATATGGGAATGAGCGTCTATTATCTCATATTTTCCGTAAACCTCAGGGTTCATTATATCCATCTCCTAAAATACAGATTCAATGAACATTATACCCTATCCGCCGGTAAAAGTCAAGACGTTATATAATACTTATAGCCTATAGGCAGCTATCACCTTTCCTCAAGGCGTCCCTTTGCAGCGCTTTCCTTCTCGATGTCGATACGTTCAAGGACTATCTCACGTCCTGCGATACGGAAGCCTATCTCCTGATAGAAGCTCACTCTGACGTCGAGAGCAAGGAGATACGCCCTTTTTCCGAGTCCGTTGAAGAACTTCGCCAGCCATTTCAGGAACTCCCTTGCGTAACCCCGTCCTCTTGCAGCCTTGTTTGTAGCAACCTGTCCGATAAGGACTGTGCTGCCGATATCAAATACTGCCGAAGCCGTTGTGGAGTTGCGGTAGGTAAACACACGGCTGATACCGTGGCGGCAGCGGTGGGAGGTATCCGTGTACCAAAGAGAGAAATCCGCTATATTCGGGAAGCCCTCACAGAGTATCTTGTATACGTCAGGAAGGCTGGGATTGAACTCAACGTGCTCCTCGATAGCTTCAAGAGGCGTATCATCTGGGATAAGCTCGAAAATAGTACGGTTGAGCACCTGATAACGGTCCGGTATGGTTATACCCTCCAGTATCTTCTGGTCGCCCTCGATACGGAAAGGCAGGTTCATGCTTACAAAAAGGTCTATCTCGTCATTGGGTTCAAGCTTTCCGTCGCCGCATATTATCAGTGTGGAATTGATGATAAACATGAAACCCGTACCGATACCGTCAGTTATCTTGTAGAAACGGCAGAATTCATAATTCGGACCGTAGGCTCTCATATAGGCAAGCATTTTCTTGCCTGAGAGGGTCTTGTTGAGCAGTACGCGGTCAAGCTCGTGCTCATGTTCGATAAGCTTTATCATATCTCATGTATCCTTCCGATAAGAGATTTTACCAGTTTATATGTATTTTCAAGGTCGGTGCAGGCTATGACCGACGACGGTGAATGAAGATATCTGCATGGCAGCGATACAGCCATTGTACGCACTCCGCCGCCGCTTATGTGTATTGCTCCGGCGTCATTTCCACCTGCTATCATGGTCTTTGTCTGACAGGGTATGCCCTGCTCCTCCGCGATATCAAAGGCAAGGTGGTAAAGCTCCTTGTCATACATGGTATGCCTGTCCATGAAGGAAACCACCGGTCCCTTACCGACCTCGCAGACCCTTTTTGCGCCGGAGGCTCCGTCGATGTCCGCAGCCGTGGTGGATTCGAGGACTATGGCATAGTCCGGGGCTACAGAGTATGCGGAAGCAGCTGCTCCGCGGAGACCTATCTCCTCCTGCACGTTGAAAACAAAGTATGTGTCGTATTCAAGCTCCTCATGCATTAGCTCTGTCATCATAACGCAGCCTGCACGGTCGTCGATCGCCTTGGACTTGATACAGCTGCCTATTTCAACAAACTCCGAATCAAAATAAGCGCAGTCTCCGGGAGAAACGTATTTCTCAGCCTCAGCCCTGTCCGCAGCGCCGATATCTATGTAGAGACTGTCGGTCTTTGGAGCCCTTTCGCGCTGCTCCTTGCTGAGATTGTGTACAGCAGTAGAGCCCACAACTCCGCTGATACGGCTTTTTCCCACTCTGACCTGTCTGCCGATGACCACAGAGGGGTCGATACCGCCCACATTGCCGAAGCTGAGCGTACCGTCGGGACGGATATATGTTATTATAAAGCCCACCTCGTCCATGTGTGCGCACACCATGAGCTTCTTAGCGGGAGTTTTCCTTCCCTTTTTGAAGCAGATCAGATTTCCGAGATTATCTGTCCTGTACTCGCATACGTCCTTTATTTTGCTTATTATAAGCTCGCGCACAGCACTCTCGTCGCCTGAAACTCCGTCCATAAGACACAACTCTTTAAGCAGCTCTTTCATTTTACACCCTCCCTTATGAATCCTGCAAGCAGCTTCGCGGTCATTTCAACGTCCTCGAGGTCTATCACTTCAACGGGAGTGTGCATATTCCTCAGCGGTATAGATACCGTACAGGTCTTTGCGCCGCAGCGGTTCACTGAATAACGGTCGGCATTGGTGGAGGTAAGTCCGCTCATTACCTCTCTCTGATATGGTATATCTTCAGCCTTCGCCGTGCTGATGAGGCTGTCGCTTATCTCGCGTGAAAGGGAGGGAGAAATGCCTATCATGGGTCCCTTTCCAAGATAGCCGCACTTGCTCTCGTCCTCGCCTATAGCGTAGGCAAAGCTCACATCGACCGCAATAGCGATATCGGGATCCAATTCAAAGGCGCCGATCTTGGCACCGCGCTCACCCACTTCTTCCTGAGTGGAGAATATAACAGCAGTATTGTAAGCCAAGGGCTTATCCCTGAGGAGTTCCAGCGCATAAAGTATGGAAGCAACTCCGCAGCGGTCGTCAAGAGCGCCCCCTGTGATACGGCTGCCGATAAGGTCACGGCAGGTCACATCAAAGGTTATGCTGTCTCCTGCTTCGATCACCTCTTCAAGCTCTGCCTTTGTCAGTCCGGTATCTATAGCCACGTCCTCCATTTCAAGGACCCCGCTGTCTCCGTTGGTGAGATGAGGAGGAACAGAGCAGATAACTCCCTTAACATCACGCTTTCCGTGTATCACAACAGGCTGCGCAGGCAGGAGCCTGCGGTCTATGCCGCCTATATTTCCGACCTTCACAAATCCCTCGTCCGTGATATATGTTACGATTAATCCCACCTGATCTATATGAGCGTCAAGCACCAGCAGAGGAAGTCCCTCCTTATGAGTGCCGAAGCGTCCGATCACATTTCCGTTTATTATCTCTGCGTCGGGACAGTATTCCCTGAGCATCGACAAAGCAAGCTCCGCTGCGCATTTCTCGCTGCCGGAAGCTCCGCAGGCTTCTGCGAGCGAGATAACAGTCTTTTTTATATCCATTGCCTTTGTCCTTTCGTAAGCTGATTTGAGTTCAGTTTCTATTATACCACATCATGCGGTAAATGGCAATATTCGCAGAGAAAAAGTTGCTGTTTTTTCACAGCCCGGCTCAGATCAAACATACACAAGCTGTACGCCGCTGCACAGTTGACGGAATAATGTTGTGCGTCTGAAACTTCTCTTGCATAAATGCGGTAAAAATGGTATAATCATAATATGAATATACTCAGGAGGTACTGTATGAATATAAACGATACTATACACGGCTTTAAGGTTGTACGCACCGCTCCTGCCCCTGACAGTGGTTCGCAGCTCATAGAGATGTGCCACGAAAAGACAGGAGCAAGACTGATATGGATGAAGAACGACGGTGAGAACAAGCTCTTCTCAATAGCTTTCAGGACTCCGCCCTCGGACGATACGGGAATATTCCACATACTTGAGCACTCCGTCCTCGGCGGCTCAAAGAAGTACCCCGTGAAGGAGCCTTTCCTTGAACTTATGAAGGGTACCATGAATACATTCCTCAACGCGATGACCTATCCCGACAAGACCGTATTCCCGGTTTCCAGCAGAAACGATACGGACTTCATGAACCTCACAAGGGTCTACCTCGACGCTGTGTTTGATCCTGCCATATACTACAACCCCAACATCTTCTATCAGGAGGGCTGGCACATAGAAATGCGCAGTGAATCTGATACTCCGGTATACAAGGGAGTAGTCTTCAACGAGATGAAGGGCGCTATGTCATCTGTATACAGCCGTATGGAATCAGAGATAATGAACGTGCTATACCCCGACAGCTGCTACCGCTTTGAATCCGGCGGACTTCCGGAAGCCATTACCAGCCTTACTTATGAGCAGTTCATAGAGGGTCACAGGACTTACTACCACCCCTCAAATTCATATATATACCTTGACGGTCCGGTGAATATAGACGCGGTGCTCGGACTTATCGACGGAGAGTACCTCAGCCGCTTCGGCAGACGTGAGGTAATGAGCGAGATACCTTTACAGAAACCGATAAAAGCTTCCGTCAGAAAGTCGTACTATGAGATATCCGCAGACGAGGAGGAAGCTGCGCATACATATTATGTCATCGGAAAGGTACTCGGCAGCTATCAGGAACGCGAAAGGATAACGGCAGCCGCCGTGCTCGGCGAAGCCCTTACAGGCTCAAACGACGCTCCCCTGAAACGTGCCGTCCTCGATACGGGACTCTGCCTCGACGTTTCACTTGAAGTAAGCGACGGCATATTCCAGCCATTCGGCTGTCTCTGTATAAACAATACCGACGAGGAGAACTGCAGCAGGCTGAAAGAGGCTGTCCGCGCCGCTGTTACGGAGCTCTGTGAGAAAGGTATCGACCGTAAGCTCCTTGCAGCTGCTATAGACCGCCATGAGTTCCGCTTCCGTGCAGGCGGAGAGCCGAGAGGTCTCACAAGGAATATTTCCGCCCTATCAGCATGGCTTTACGGTGGTGACCCCCTCTCCTACCTTGAACTCGGCGAGGTATATGATTCTCTCCGCAAAAAGGCTGACACAGGCTATTTTGAGGAGCTCCTCAAAGAATGGCTCCTTGATGAGAACAGCCGCGGCGAGCTGTACCTTCTCCCCTCACGGACCTACGGAGAGGAACAGAAAAAAGCCGAGGAAAAGCGCATAGCTGAGGTAATCGACCGTCTTGCCTGTGAGGAGCGCTCGGTCATCGTTGAACAGAACAGAAAGCTTGACGAGTGGCAGCAGTCCGTAGATACTCCCGATCAGCTCGCCACCATGCCTCATCTTGCTATTTCCGAGGTAAGCGACAAGCCGCTCCCGTTTGAGACTGTGACAGACAGCTGCGGAAATGTTACCATACTCCGCCACCCTGCCTCAGATAACGGCATAACAGCGCTTAATCTCTATTTCTCCCTTTCTGACCTCTCTGAAGATGAGCTGTCCGCCGCTGCAGCAGCGACAGAGCTTTACGGAGAGCTGCCCACAAAAAGAAGCTCAGCCGCTGAACTACAGCGCAGGATAACAGGTACTCTCGGCGAGATAATCTATTCCATAAAGGTATTCTCACCCAAAGGCGTTACCGACAGATGTACCCCATACTTCATGGTGAGCACACGCTTCCTTGACAGAAACACTACTGACGCACTTGAACTCATAGCTGAAATACTCACAGAGACAAGTTTTGATAACGATGATACCGTCCGCGAGCTCCTGATGCAGTCGGACGAGAATTTCAAGCAGTCAATTATCGCAAACGGTCATAGCTACTCAATGAGCCGCGTCCGCGCAGCGCTGTCGGCAGAAGCTGCCGTTTCCGAGCTTGTTTCGGGCTATGAGGCATACAAGCGCCTTCACGAAGCAGTAAAGGCTCCGGAAAAGCTGACAGAAACCATAAAGTCACTCAGCCGTATCTTCTGCACATCGCGTCTCTGCGCAAGCGTAACAAGCACAGGCAACGTCTCGATAGAGCCCCTTCTGAACGCTCTCCCCACCGGTGAAAAGCCGGCAAGCGAGGAAATGGGCTTCAAACTTGATATACCCGAAAAACAGGGTATCATAATACCCTCAGGCGTATCCTACTCGGCAATGGCTTTCCCTGACAATTCAGCTGACAAGGCTGTACGCAGCGTTCTCTTCCGTGCCCTCTCCCTCGAATACCTCTGGAACGAGGTAAGAGTAAAGGGCGGAGCTTACGGCACGGGCGCTTTCATGGACGCAAAGGGAGAGCAGACCTTCTATTCATACCGTGACCCCTCCCCTGCAGCTACTATAGATACATACCGCGGATCAGCAGACTTCATAAAGGGCTACTGCGACGGAGAGCCCGATATAACACAGTATATCATCAGCAGCATCGCCAAGGACGAACCCCTGATGTCAGACGGCAACAAGAGCCGTCAGGCTGACGGACTCTGGTTCAGAGGCATCACCTTTGAAGAAAGGGCAGCTGAAAGAAAGCGTATGCTCGGAGTTACCGCCAGCCAGCTCACAGAAGCAGCAGAGAAGCTCCGCAGCTTCGGAGGTATATGCGTAATGGGCAGCGAAGCCGCAATGGAAGGTCTCGGTCTTACAGCCGAGAGCCTGACCTGAACCGGTAATAATCAAAACAGCCATAAAGAAGTAAAAACTTCTTTATGGCTGTTGTTGTAATAATATTTTCTCAATGCTCCGTGCTATCAGAACAGTATGTCCTTGAAGCAGAGCTGAGGTTCGTTTTTGTCAAAATCCCAGCTGTGATATGAGTCTCCGTGACAGAACTCCTTCTGGTCGCACTTCTGACAGACAGCATTGTCATCAGAAAGGTCACGGCGGAATATCTGGAATTTATTCTTCCATACATCGCTGAATCTGTCCCGGAGGATATTTCCCTGTACGAACTCCGGACGGCGTTCGATATCAAGACAGGCAACGATATCACCGTTAGTGCTTATACTTGCAGTGTACAGACCTGCCGTGCAGAGATAATACCAGTCGCGCACCTCGCGCTCGTACTCCATGCCGAGGTAATGGCTGCAGCCGTAAGCTACTGGCTCTCCTGCTATACGCTTGTTCCTGATGAACTCAAAAAGCGTTCTGTAATCGTCGTCCGTAAGAAGAAGCTCCGGGAAGTCCTTTGCGCGTCCCATAGGCTCCATATTAACGACTCTCCATGAGTCGATATCCATTTCGTTGAATATTCTGAAAAGCTCGTCAAGCTCGCTGATACTCTTATGAGTAACTACTGTCGTGACCTGAACGTGCTCAAATCCGCCCTCGCGCAGCAGACACTCGATACCGTTCATTGCTTTTTTATAACCGCCGGGAGTTCTTCTGAAAGCGTCATGTGTATCTTCAAGACCGTCGATACTTATGGAAACAGTCTTCATTCCCACTCTTTTCAGCTCACGTGCGATATTGTCATCGATAAGTGTACCGTTTGTGGTCATGCCCCACTGAAAGCCCAGTTCATTTGCAGCTCCGAGGATATCGAAGAAGTCCTTTCTGAGAAGCGGCTCTCCTCCGGTTATGTCCAGCATTTTTCCCTCTACTGACATATCCTCTTTCAGTTGTGTGAGGAACTGACGATACTGCTCAACTGTCAGTTCGTCCGAAGGAACATCACCGCATTTGCTTCCGCAGTGAAGACATCTCTCGTTGCAGCGAAGAGTAAGCTCAAGGAACAGGTTGCGCAGCTGAGGTTTTTTCATAAGAGCCTTGCGATAGTCTCTCATCTGTTCAAGATGAGCGCGTTTCATGTTGACATCGAGCATATCAGTCTTCCTCTTCCTCGCGCTCTGATTCATCAAGTATTGCGCCGGCGTCCTCGATATCCCTCACAGCCTGCTCTACAGCTTCCTTTGATATCTCGATAGAAGGCTTTATACCGTAAAGTGATATAACAACATCGCCTCTCGGATCATATGTAGTAGTTTCAGTTGTGAATATCGGGTCATCCTTCAGCTTTGCGGTAGTCTTTGTGGTCTTGATACTGCTGTTGTCAAACTCACGGAAGTCCTTGATAGCTCCGAGAAGGAATCTCTGGAGAAGAACAAGGTCTGAAACATCGATCTTGCCGTCGGAATTGATATCGCTGAGGAGCTTCGCCCTCTTGTCCTTGTATTCGCCGAAGAGTATGGCTCTTCTGAGAGCTATAGCGTCAAATGTATCAACGATCTCATCGCCGTTCACATCGCCCTTCATCTTGGTATCAACATTCTCACCATCGTCAGGGTCGCTTACTGTAGTAGTCGTTGTGGAGCCGAATACCCATGGCGGACCGTAAAGAGTCTGAGTAGTCGTTGCAGTCAGATAGTCAAGATCCGATGTTGTAGGCGTTGTAGTCGTACCGAACATCCACGGAGCGCCGTAAAGAGTCTGTGTTGTCTTGTTGGTAAGATTTGTCAGTGTGGTCGTGGTAATAGGATTCTTCTGCTCCTTTTCATATCCCTTTTCCAGATCCCATTCGCTGTCTGACAGAGTGATCGTCTCAACAGGGTCTACCTTCGGGCGGTTCATTCCTTCATTCTCTGCACAGCCGGCGGGAAGTGACGACAGATTTGCCGCTGCAAACATAGCCGCAGTCATAACAGTATAGATGGTTTTTTTCATTTTTTACCTCTCCTCTCATAATTTAACAGTGCTTTTTTTACGCCATAGTATTTATATTTCCGTGAAAACGGACCTTCTGTTTCCCATACAGAGCTCCGCTTCTCGTAGTTAATTATATTTTACTCCATATATAGTGATTTGTCAACTATAAACGTCAAAAAAGGCAGATTAAAACTATAAAAAATGCTCCGGTATGTGTGATATTCATACAGAAGTTTTTATAACTATTATTGAGGGAGACCCTTTTGAAAAAGGGGTCTCCCCGATTAATAACTATAAAACGCTTTATGAGAAACGCACATATGACAGGAGCATTTTTTAATCATCATTTTCTTCATCATAGAATACATTATAGTTGACTGCGCGGTGACTGTAGGTGCTCAAAACAAGACCTATCATAGCGTACATACTGAGCAGAGCGGTACCTCCCGCGCTGAGGAACGGCAAAGGTACTCCGATAACCGGAGCCACCTTGAGGACCATACCTATGTTCATGATACAGTGAGTGAAGACCAGTCCGAAAGCGCCCATGCATATGAACTTTCCGAGGTGGTCTCGGCAGATACGGCTGTCTCCGAATATTTTAAGACATATATACGTCAGGACTATGATTATTCCCAGAGTGCCGATAAATCCGAATACCTGTCCTGCATATGTGAATATGAAGTCATTGTGTATCTCCGGCACGGTTATATAGTCGTCGGGCTTGCCGAAAAGACCTTTTCCGAAAACTCCGCCGGATTTCAGGGCTGCAAGTCCGAGATCCTGCTGATATTCGATATACTCCGGGTCTGTTCCGGGGTGGAAAAGAATAAGGATACGCTTTTTATGGAACTCGCTCAGCGCAAAGAACCACATACCGATAACTCCCGCCGCAACGACAAACGGCGCAGCAACGAGGTATTTCCAGGATATCTTTGCAGAACATATCATGAAGGCGAATATTCCCGCAAAGACTATGGCAGTTCCGTAATCTCCCTGCAGTCCGACGATTCCCAGCGGTATCATTCCGTGTATAATAATAAGCAGCATATGCAGCGGTTTGTTCATTTCCTCCTCGTCACGGGAAAGGTGATAAGCAAAGGTAAGTATGAACACCAGCTTCAGCACCTCCGAGGGCTGGAACTGTATAAAGCCGAGGTTGAGCCATGCCTGGTCGTCAGCGCCCTCACGCCTGTAACCGAGTCCGGTAAATGTAAGAGCGGTAAGACCGAGAGCCAATGGTACGAATATTACCCAAAGCTTTACAAGCTTCCGGTAGTCTATGAAGGATATAATCACAGCCGCGACAATACCTGCTACCATGGAAAACGCCTGTGTTTTCCAGTAGCTCGGACCAACTGTATCAAGTACCTTGTTATAGGTTATGGAATATATCAGCAGAGTGCTTATCGCAGCACAAAGCGTAACAGCAAAGATCAGTCCCGCGTCGATGCTGTGCTTGCCCGAAGGCAGTTTTTTGAATGCAGATTTCATTGTATCTCCTTAGTTCCTTTATATATCTTATCTTTGCAAATTGCAGCAGAGCGGATAATTAACTCTTCACTCTCAGCTATTTATTCGTTCCAGTACTTGCGGTCAAGGCTCCTGTACTGTGCAGCCGCCGCAACGTGAGCTTTCTGTATCACCTCAGAGCCGTTTATATCCGCGATAGTCCTTGCGACCTTGAGTATGCGGTCATAAGCTCTCGCGCTGAGTCCGAGCCTGTCAAAAACGCTCTTCATAAGAGCTTCGGCAGCGTCGTCCATAGGACAGAATTCCTGAAGCTTGTCCGGAGTTATAAGCGCGTTGCAGGCTATACCTGTACCTTTGAAGCGCTCCTCCTGTATCGCCCTTGCCGCTGTGACACGCTTTCTTATTTCAGCGGAGCTCTCCTCATTTGCCTTTGAAGAGAGATCACCGAACTCCACCGGGGCCACTTCTATATGCAGGTCGAAGCGGTCGAGCAAAGGTCCTGATATCTTTGAAAGGTAGCCTGTGACCTTGTTTTTCGGGCATATGCACTTTCTTTTCGGATGTCCGTAATATCCGCAGGGACATGGATTCATAGCGCCTATCAGCATTATCGTGCAGGGATAGGTAACAGTTCCGGATGCACGGGCGATAGTCACCTTCCTGTCCTCCAGCGGCTGACGGAGTATCTCAAGGGTCTTGCGGTCAAACTCCGCAAGCTCGTCCAAAAAGAGGAGACCGTTATGAGCAAGTGATACCTCTCCGGGATGAGGTACAGTGCCTCCGCCGGCAAGTCCCGCTGAGGAGATCGTATGATGAGGCGAACGGAACGGTCTTTTGGTTATTATGGGCATTTCCGGAGTAAGTAATCCGGAAATGGAATGGATTTTTGTAGTTTCGAGGGCTTCCTCGAAGGTAAGTGGCGGAAGTATGGAAGGCATACGCTTTGCGAGCATACTTTTTCCGCTTCCCGGCGAGCCTATGAGCAGGGCGTTATGTCCGCCTGCCGCAGCGATCTCCAGAGCCTTCTTCGCTGACTGCTGTCCTCTTACATCTGAAAAATCAAGAGTCTCATTATAAGCAGCCGCCGGCGGAACATAGTGTTCGCAGGGGGCAAGTGCTTCTTCATTCCTGAAATGACGGATCAGCTCCTCGGCATTTTTGACCGAATATATATCCACTCCGTCGATAACAGAAGCTTCCTTTGCGTTGTCAGCCGGTACAAAGACAGACTTTATACCTGTCTCACGGGCGAGCATGACCATAGGCAGGACACCGTTTATGCGTCTTATGTCTCCGTTGAGAGATATCTCGCCTATGAAGGCACAGCCGTCAAGAACATCGTCTATCATTCTCATGCCGCGGAGAATAGCCATAAATATTGCCATATCATGCACCGAACCGCTCTTTTTGGTATCGGCAGGCGCAAGGTTTATCATCACGGAAGCAACAGGGAAACTTATGCTGCATGAACGAAGAGCAGCCCGTATTCGCTCGCGGCTCTCCTTCACAACAGTATCGGGCAGTCCGACCACCTCAAACTGAGGATTGCCGCGGCTGATGTCTATCTCAACGTCAACAGGAAATGCGTTCAGTCCGAAAAGTCCGAGACTTGATACCTTTGCAAACATATTTTATCCCCCTATCTGAATTTCATATTACTGTCCGAGATCTTCTCAGCTTTTCCTGATCTTGACCTGAATCTGTCGGCATGAGAAGTGTCATGTACGCTTCCGCGCACCGTGATCTCCGGCATATCGCCTATACCCGCTGAAAGATCCTGCTCCTTGGATGCAGACTGCACATACTGGTTGTTATATTCGGGAACTTTCGGGATTTCCTCCGCAGCAGGTACAGAATTATCAGCCCCGCTGCCGGAATGAGCCCTCTGCTGTCTTGAAGAATACCATTCCTCGAACTTTTTCTGCTCATCCTTTTTCTCGTCATACTCTGTAAGTATGAGGCTGAACTGCGGGAAGCCCTCAGTCTCTCTGATCTGCTTGTAATCAAAATAGTCGGCGTAAGCGTTATATCCGAAAGCTACTCCCATACCGCCTATTATAAAAGTAAAAATATCCAATGCAGTATATCTGTGAGCAATGCAGCTTATAAACATAGTACCGTATATAATCAGCAGGACAAGGTGCAGTATCTTGCGCCTTCCGCATCCAAAAAAAGCCATGATCGCAAGACTGAGGCTTATGAGTGACTGAAGGAAGCACAAGCCCACGGAAAGGGATCCGGAACTGTCGCTTATAAGCAGAGGTATCCAGCCTACAACCTGGATAGGATTTCCTAACATTGAAAGAACAGCCAGCAGGAAGCTTGCTACAATTGTATACATCATCAGCCTGAAACCGTTTTTCTCTATCGCCTCAAGCCTTCCCCTGCACGCAGGATAATGCGCATGATCCGGCTTTTCCTCAAGAACAGGATTCTTTATACCAAACATATCTTATCTCCATTGAAAAAATAATGCGTAACAGCGCCCTATATCCATACAGCGCCTAAAAAATTACTATACAGTATTAGTATACCACTTTTTGCCTGTAATGTAAATAGTGTGTCAAGCATAAAAAAGAGCCGTCGCACAGACGGCTCCAGACTTATTTTCTTCTTGTACCGTTTTTTCTGTCAGTGCTGCGCTTCAGGTCGCACATACGCTCCTCACTGGTCTGCTTGAAGCGTGACATCATATCCTCAAAGGTCATTTCTGACGGAGGAACGGTCTTTTTAGGCTCCCATACAACAGGCTTGCTGCGCTGACCGCGGTCGCCGTTTCTTTCACCCTTATCGTAAGGACGCTCACCCTTATCGCCCTTGTCGAAGCTCTTTTCGCCGTTTCTCTCAAACTTGCCCTGGCCCTTGTCAAAGCGCTTCTGACGAGGCTGTGAGTCGCCGTTTTCTGACGCTTTCTTGATAGAAAGGCTGACCTTGCCTGCTTCATTGATTCCTATGACCTTGACCTTGACATCCTGCTCTTCTGAAAGATGCTCACGGATATCACTGACATATGTATTTGCGATCTCGGAAATATGTACCATTCCCGTACCGCCCCCGTCGATATCGACGAAAGCGCCGTACTGTGTTATACTCTTGACCTTGCCATTATAGATCTTTCCAATTTCCAGCTGCATACTTATTTATAACTCCTTTTTTTAGACCTGTCTCCGCAGATCCGATTAATCCCTGGTAGTGTCGTAGAACCTGCGCTCGTCAGGATAGGCATAGTTTCTGTCCTCAAGGGCGACCTTTTCCATATAGGCATGGAGATCATCACTGTCGAGAACGCGCTGCAGCTCGGCATTTTCAGTCTCATAAGCATTTATCTTGGTCTGTATAAGCTTCATCTGCTCTTCTTTTTCGCTGCAGTCCTTCTGTGTGGACGCAATAAGAACGCCGCAGCCGATCACAGCCGCAACTGCTGCGAGCTTAACGAGTCCGCTGTTGAACAGACCTTTTTTATTCTGTTTCTCATGTTTCATTTTTTTCGACAACGTTATTCACGTTCTTTCTCTTTTTATTTTCCATTTTATTATACAACAGGAACTGCCTGTTTAGCAATACTATTTTTATTTTTTTAAATGGTTTAACGATAATTTGGAGATTTCTAACAAATTTAACTGTTGCTTTTTTACACAAAGGTGCAAAAAAAGTTCTGAACGGTCGTGAAATAAGCTTGAAAACAGCCCCTGCAGCGTTAAAAAGCTTCCTCAGAGTCTTCATAACGACGCTTCCCACTGTACACTGATACACGGCGAAGCCAAGTATATTTCCTATAACGAAATACAGCCGCATCTCCCCTCTTGCCGCCGCTGATGAAAAGCCCGCGAGAGCCACGCCGTAAAGTCCGAAAAAAAGAATATCCTCAGCAGCCGCAAGTATATCATTATGGCGCAGTATAAGCCTGAAAACCCGCAAAACATCGAAAGCAGCTCCCATAACAGCACCGCCAATGCATGAAAGTCCGAACAGTCTGACTTCCTCGCTCAGTGTGAAATATGTATCGGGAACTATCATCATCTGAACAGCCTTCCAAGTGCGGATATCGGTCCTTTTTTATCCTTGTCGCCGTATATCAGCGCCCATATGTCGCCGGTTATGGTCATATCACCCGTTTCAACGCTCATTGCGTCGATATGCAGCTCTCTTCCCTGCACTGTCAGCTCACCTAGCTGTGTATAGAGGCTTATCTCCCTCTCGTCAAAGCTGTCAACGTCGGTTATTCCCGAAATGCTCAGGCTTTTTCGGTTTTCAAGTATTATATTGTGATTCTGTTTTACAGTCTTGTCCTGCATGGTCTTACCTCCGGTATTTGATACTTCAATTCTATTCGGAGATCCGGCTGAATATGCAGAAAGCTCCCTGCTGTAACAACAGGGAGCTTATGTACTTTATCAGAATATTCCCGCACAGATGTCGTAGAGCTCATCAAAGGACTGTTGAACGACGCTTTCATCGTTCTCGGCAGAAAAACCGGGTTTAAGTATGCATTTTGGAGGACACGTGCCTATCTGCTTCTTTCCCTTTTCAGCGACAACTGTATAGATAACACTGCCGCCTTTTACAACTATCAGCCAGTCAAGGTCAATATTCTTACTGTAATATCTATCCAGCTTTTTGATAAAATCCTCAACATCAAAATCTGCCGGAACATTTACGTTCCTTCCCTTGTCAGAGCATATCATCATCGGTTCGGACGGAACGCCGCTGTTCTCCTCATCGATCTCAACAAGAGCAGTATTTGCCGCATTCATAAGAGAGCTTGCATTGTTGTTTGCGGAAGCCTGCTTTGACTTTCTGCTGTAAGCCATCATAGCGTTATCTATGATCCAGTCCCCGCCGTTTATGCGGTAAACGCAGAACTCCTGCTCCCGGACCTTATCTTCGCCGTCATAGCTGTACTCGACTGTAATATACTTTGCGTCATCAACTTCGACCGAATCCTTAAAATCCGCAGGATCAGTGTCTTTGAAAGCCTCTTCCAGTTCACTGATGTCCACATTTTCCACACCGCCGTGTTCATTGATATAATCAGCAAGCACCGTATATGCGGAACAAGCTTCTTTCAGAATGTCAATATCGTCGTCGTCAAAATCTTCCGCACTTACAACTTTATGATACTTGATCTTTTGTTTTTCACTCTGAAGGCTCTTCGCGTATTCCTCAAGCATTTCATCAACATCGGCCTTTTCTCCGGTCATCTGTGCCTGAGACAACAAAGTAAGCTTGACAACATCTATACCGCTCTCCGGCATACTGAGCTCCATGACCTTCGTATAATCGCCGCTGTTCAGCGCGTCGAAGTATGTGTCCAGAGCCTCCTCATAAGAACCTACATTTTTGTTTTCTTCCTTTTTGTTCTTATCCTTGTCTTTTTCTTCCTTTTTATTCTCTTTTTCCTTTTTGGACTTCTTATCTTCCTTTGTTTCCTTTTCGCTGCCTGACTCCTTGGTATTTGTTACGTCATTTTCCGCTGTAGCTTCAACAGCATTTCCGCTCGTATCATCTTTTTTGCCGCCGGTCTTTCCGCAGCCTGTAAAAGTACCTAATAAAGCTGTCAGTGCTATAATGCCTGCAAGTATTCTTTTCATAATTATCCTCCTTATCGGGTCATGCCCATTTCAGTTATTCAAACTATATCATACTTGCGGCAAAATGTCAATTAAAAAGCGATTACATTCATGTTAATTTTCTTCTCGCGCTTTTGTAAAAATCTTCCTTTTCCCTGCGGATATTGATTTATCACGTGTTTTATGCTATAATGAATTCAAAGCATTCATTATAGCATAAAACGGAGGGCAGCTTTTATGAAAAAAAGATACAGTATACCGCTCGGTATTATTGTTTTTATGATACTTCTCAACGTACTTGCTCGCTTCTGCAGACCGTTCGCAGACTTTTACGTTACTCACATTTTCCGGTACATATCAAACGCTGTTTCCTTCGTTACAGGTCTTCTGCCATTCTCTCTCGGTGAAATGCTGACTGTTGCGGCAGTCGCACTTGTTATACTCGGCGTACCGCTTTTCCTGCTCCTTCTTATATTCAGGAAGGGCAGGCGCCGCAGCACCGCTGCTTTCGCCGGTACCCTCACTCTGTGGATACTCTGCTACATAGTCACTACCGAGACCATGAACTGCTTTATAATGTATCAGTGTACTCCTTTTGCGGAAAAGTATTTCCCGGACGCACATGAGCATACAGACGAAGAACTCACGGAGCTTTACGGTATGCTGATAGACAAATGCAATGAGCTTTCAGAAAAGGTCCCCCGTGATGAACACAACAGATTTGAACTCACCTGCGACTTCCTTAGCGAGTCAAAAAAAGCGATGAAGCGGGCAGGAGAGGTCTATCCCCAGCTTGACGGTTATTACCCCAGCGCCAAGCCCATACAGTTCTCCTACTTCATGAGTCAGACAGATACCACAGGCATATACCTTCCCTATACCATCGAAGCCAACTATAACGATGATATGGTCAGGGCGCTCCTGCCGTCCACCGTCTGCCATGAGCTTTCGCACCTTAAAGGCTTTATACAGGAGGACGAAGCCAATTTCCTCTCTTTTATAGCCACCACCGGCAGCGACAATATCGAGTTCCAGTACTCAGGCTATCTGGACGCACTTGAATACGTCGATATCGCAGTCTGGAACAACGGTATAGAATCGGCTATGACTCTTTCCGGCGGTATATCTGATGAAGTCCGCAATGACTGGTTCAGGTTCCTGCCCGAAAACTACTGGGAAGAGAACGCCGGAAAGGAGATAATCCCCACCGAGGCAGTCAGCGAAGCATCAACAGCTTTCATAGATACCAATATCAAAATGAACGGACGTGAGGAAGGCATAAGGACCTACTCACTGGTGGTAAAGCTGCTTCTCGATTACTATTTTCAGTAAAAAACAACGGACAGCCGGAGAAATGCTCTCTCCGCTGTCCGTTTTGTTATTGTATAGACGAAGCTGTCTCTGTAACGGCTTCTGTTGTCTGGAGCGTCGTTCCCTGCTCCGCAGATATTTCAGCTGCCTTCATCTCCGTAAACCGCATGGTAAGCTTGTGGTTTGGCATTCTGAAACCGCTGAGGAGTCCGTTTTCATCGACATCAAGGATATAATCGCCGCCATCAAGGCTACCCTTCACTCTGAAAACGCCGTCGCTCTCCTCTCCTGTAAGTTCAGCTGCTCCCGCATTGTCATCAACAGCCTTTATAAGATTCAGCATCATTGCCTTTGCAGGTATCGCCGACTGGGGTACAGAAAAACTCAGACCTTTATATGAGGCTATCACATTTCCCTCGCTGAATTCAAGCTTAACGCCGCTAAGTGTATTCGGCTCCGAGAACTCTATCTCCCATACTCCCTCGCCGAAGCGCTTTATTATACCGCTCGCTTCAAGACGGTCTATTGTCATGGTCACTTCTGACGAAAATGCGCAGCCAAGACTGTTCCTGTGCGCTGAACCGCTGCTCCCCGGCACGGAACAAGCCGTCAGGAATACAACAGTAACAACCGAAAGTACGAATGTAAAAATCCTTTTCATAATACCAGCTCCAATCAAAGTATCGAAAATCCATTTTCACATCCGGCCGCCGTGTCAGACAGTCATATTATTCTTCTTTTCCCTTAGTATTCCGAATGCCTCAGGCAGATTGCCGATGATATCCCTCGGCAGCATAGCCTCCATGCCCAGCTTCTGTGCAGCAGCGTCGCCTGCAAGTCCGTGCATATACACGCCTGCGCAGGCTCCGTCAAATATTCCGCAGCCCTGAGCGACAGCAGCTCCTATCATTCCGGCAAGGACATCACCGCTTCCGCCGACGCTCATGCCGGCATTGCCGGTATGGTTCGCAGCGGTAGAATGACTGTCGGCAACTACAGTTCCCGCACCCTTGAGCACAACGGTTATACCGAACTGCTCTGCGTACTTTTCCGCCGCAACGAGCCTGTTCTCGGCTATCATGTCAATACCGCAGCTGAGCAGACGCGCCATTTCACCCATGTGGGGAGTTATTATCACATCAGTCTGCTTCTTCATTAGAATATTTATGTCCTTTGCAATGCAGTTTATTCCATCTGCGTCAATAATCACAGGACATTTTGCAGTCTGCGTTATATATTTCATAAGCTCTATGGTATCTGTGGTAACTCCCATGCCGCAGCCCGCAACTACCGCGTCTGCATTCTTCATAGCCTCCGCAAGGGCTTCCTTGCTGCTGTCATAGAGCATGAATCCGCGGTCATCGCAGTCAAGCTCGATAAATGTTGCTTCGGGAGCAAGCACGGAAACAGTATCTATGCATTTCTCAACAGAAGCCAGCCTTACAAGTCCTGCTCCGCTTCGCAGAGCTCCAAGCGTCGCAAATGCGGCTGCTCCGCGCATGGAAGAGCTTCCCGCCACAACGAGCACCGTTCCGAAACAGCCCTTATGAGCGTCCCTTTCTCGCTTGGGAGGATAGGACGCAAGGAAATTTCTCTCTATGCGTATATACTTTCTTTCACCGTCGAGTATATCCAGCGCACTCTTGGGGATACCTATATCTGCTATCGTTACCTTTCCGCAGAACTTTTTCAGCGGGAACTGCGACATTCCCGACTTTATAAAGCCGAAAGTGACAGTTTCATCCGCCTTGAATATGCCTGCGGAGGCGGTACCTGTCGCGCTGTTTCCGCCGCTGGGAACATCTACCGCAATGCGGTACGCACCGGAGCCGATACTGAAAATGCCCATTATATCCTTGTCAAGCTGTCCGTGGAAGCCTGTTCCGAAAACTCCGTCCACCAGCACCTGAGCGCCTATGATAGCTCCTTTTATAAGTCCCATTCTCCGCTTCTCGGAAAAGAGTATATCATCAAGAGGATTCCTCTCGTGTTTATCTCCGGAGTTATCCGCATTTCTGGGCTGTATGGTCATATAATCCAGTTCCGCAGCCTCTATGGCAGCTTCTACATTTCCGCTCCTGAAGCCTTCGATAAAGCTCATGCGCTCCCTCGGCAGCCTGCTCAGCATCTCCTGAGCAAGAACGGTCCTCGGAAGGCCGCCTATATGGATAACAGTTATCCTGTAGCCCTTGTAAACAAGTATATCAGCTGCAGCAAAACAGTCACCGCCGTTGTTGCCGGTACCCGCAAGGAATACGACCGAGCATTCCTCCGGCGGCAGCTTGGCTTCATTGCGGCAATAGCCGTCGATAAGCTCTGCCAGCTTTCGGCCTGCATTTTCCATGAGCTGTCTTTTGGTAACTCCTATCCTTTCAGAGCGTTCCTCGATCCTGCTCATCTGCTTTGGTGTAACGATCTGCATATATATGACCTCCCCTTATATTAATATCAGTTTCAGATTAATAATGATTGTCTGTCTGGTCATCTATCCATTTGAACTGCGGATAATCGTCCAGAAGGTCCTCACGTATATATAACCTCTCATAAACCGGCGATGAATCAAGCTTATACAGCAAACTATATTCAACGACCTGTATCGGAAGATATCTTACTCCTTTGAGTTCTTCCTCACTGTATACCTCGTCAAGCGGACAATAGCCTATTATAAAGTCAGGCAGTCCCTTTTTGCGCCATTTTGCAAATACCTCTTCAGGATCTTCTTTGTATTTGTAGTGCATATACAGATCATCGGGACAGTCCACGTTGAAGTTCATAAAGATGTTTTTGTCAAAATACGGCTGAAGGATAGCTGCTGTACCAATGAGGTGGGTCCGGTTTTCACGGATCACGTCATGAGGAGAAGGCATTTCCATAAAATTGAACATATATTTATCGAAAGCCTCTTCAGAGCCTTTCTCAAGATTATCATACAATACGGTCCACCTGATTAAGATCTTTTTATCTTCAAGATGGTTTTCTTTTATTGTGTCCGCCAGAGGCTGAGGACTGCAGTTTCCCTTTATATCACCGACTGAAGCTCCGATGCTGTAGAATATCGGTGCGATGCATATCAGCCCTGCTGCTCCGTAAACCAGCTTCCTGACAAGCGGCGTCCTCAGTTTCTCATTCATCTTCTTCATGAAGTCGGGTATCACGATACCGCCTTCCTGCTCCGCCATTATCCAGAAAATGAAAACGTGTACCAGAGCGCCTATACCGAAATGATGTGCAGACGAATACTTGAACGACATAAAACCGCACATAAGGGCGTAGGGCACAAAGAACACAAAGAATTTCCTGTTTTTTAAAGCTACAGCCGATATACCGAACCACATAACAGCTCCGCATATTGCTTCAAATACTATCAGAACAGGCATATCCTTGAAGCCGTTCAGTCCCACCATCACGCCGCTCCAGCTTTCAAAAGGCATTGCTGCAAAATTGCACCATGACCTTAGTAAAAGAAGTCTATCCTTTAACGAAAGGCCGCTGTCAACACCGCTGTAATAGCAATCCTCAGCGGGTATCATCATCAGAATAAGCGCTACCGCGACGGCAAGAATGAAGCAAAGCGGATAGAAGCGCTTATCCTTCCAGAAATAACGCAGCCTTTTGCTGCGCAGCAATTCAGCAATTATCTCACACGTCCATACTATGCATAGTCCGCCTGATATCATGATACCGAAAGCAGTTGTAAGACAAATGAACACAAGGGATAAAATATATCTCCACGGATGAGCATTACGGTCACGGAATGTTATCGCCGCAAGAAATACGGCAAGCATCGTCATGGAATATGGCCGGCAGTAAACTCCGTAATGATAAAAGAAAAAATACGTGAACGGCAGCAGGTATCTTACCGGCTTAGGGAATGGCGACCTGAATATCAGCAGCGCCATAGCAGCAGTACAGAATACAAGGTTCACCGACTTCAGCGACAGCTCAAAGGGGGCGCCGCTTTTGGCAAATACAGACAGGACAAGGTGCCAGAGCGGAGGATGTCCCTCATAGTGAGGGATATACGTAAAAATTTCCTTGTATGAAGCACATCTCGCTATCAGCCATGCCTGAGTCTCATCGAACCACGGCTCATGAAAAAAGTCAATAAATGCTATTAACGCAGCATACAGCAAAAGAACTGCTAATCCTGTGCCGATGTTCTTATTGTCTTTTCGTGCGTCCATACTCATTGCTTTGCCCTGAGTCTTGCAGGCAGAAATTTACGGATATTCTCAAGCATTCTGTCGTCCGGCACGAAAATGAGTCTGGCTTTTCCCACGGTCTTGTCGGTAAAATCAGCATAGTATTCATGTGAAGCTATATTGTCAGTTGCCAATATCACAGTCATATCATCAGTCTCATCCATGCCGTTGTCATACTTTCCGAAATCAGTGAACTGTCTTATACTGGTGGAAAGCATCTCACGCCGTTTCTTCTTTGCGATTATCTTGTCAACATCAAGCTCGCCGTTTGTGAATGTATATTCATACTCAACATAAGTATTCTGAACAAAGTAATAAGTTCCGTAACCAGCTGCGGCTGCGAGGAACAAGCCAAGGAACGACACTACCGGACGTCCGGACTGAAGCAGCGAAAGCAATGCAAGCGAAACAGTGAAGAGCACACCCACTATCAGCATGACTACTCTTCTTGCCTTATCAGAAGATGTTTCGTTCTTTTTTACAAGCTGTTCTGCGAAATTATCCATTATATCTACTCCGTTTCCTGTTTATTGATCAATTAATCAATGTCTGCCCAGCAATAAAAAACTTACGCGCAAATCCCATGTTTTATTAAAGATCATGCGCTCCCTGAACAAATTCAGGGCAATGACCGCCTTACGGCGGTTATTGAGGACACATCAATTATATGATAACACATTTTCCGTCAGATTGCAACAAATCCCTTTAAAATTTTCAATTGCTTCATCTTTTTTTCACAAGTGTTGCTTCAGGGGCAAAAAAATTTCGGAAAAGCCCTTGATTTTTTCAGGAACGGCGTATATAATATGATTATAACCCGATGACTGAGAGAGTAAGAATGTCAGAGTTTCTTCAGAGAGGGGCGGAAAGGTGAAAGCGCCCTGTAACGATGTATTCCGAAGTTCACTCACGAGGGGCGGAGCGGAAGCGGCTGTGTTCAGCTGTGGTAGGTTACTGACGTAGGTCTGCGTTAAAGGCAAGAGAGTGTCGGCTCTCCTGACAATGGGTGGTATAAAAGCAAGGTTTAAGTCTTGTCCTGTTGGACAGGGCTTTTTTATTTGGTCACGACACGTAAACCATTTGTAGGGGCTGATGCCCACATCAGCCCGCGCATTATACGATTAATCAAACGTGGCGATGTGGGCATCGCCCCCTGCACCAAAACATATTTTGAGGTGAAACAATGAAAGAACAGCTTGAAAAAATCGAAGCGCTGGCTAAGCAGGAGCTTGCTTCCTGCACCGAGATCAAGGCGCTGGACGATCTGAGGATACGTTTCCTCGGAAAAAAAGGCGAGCTCACCGCCATACTCAAACAGATGGGACAGCTCTCCGCAGAAGAAAGACCGGTCATCGGTCAGCTTGCTAACAAGGTAAGAGCTGACATTGAAGAAGCTCTCGGCAGCAAGCTCGCTTCACTGAAGGCAGACGCACAGGCTTCAAAGCTGGCAGAGGAGAAGATCGACATTACCCTCCCCGGCAAGCACACTCCTTTCGGAAAGCTCCACCCGCTCACAAAAGTGGAGAACGAGATCAGGGAGATATTCATCGGTATGGGATTCAACATCGCTGACGGTCCAGAGATCGACGACGATTACCACGTATTCGAGGCTCTCAATCTTCCTCCCGATCATCCCGCAAGAGATACCCAGGATACATTCTATATCGAAGGTACAGATGAATCTGTACTTCTCCGTACACAGACCTCCTCTGTACAGGTACACGTTATGGAGAACCAGAAGCCGCCTATCCGTATCATATCTCCCGGAAGAGTTTTCCGTTCCGACGCCGTTGACGCTACTCATTCTCCCCTCTTCCACCAGATAGAGGGACTCGTAGTGGACAAGGGCATCACAATGAGCGACCTGAAAGGCACACTCGAAATGCTCATGAAGAAGCTCTACGGCAACGACTGCAAGCTCCGTTTCCGTCCTCACCACTTCCCATTTACCGAGCCAAGCTGCGAGGTGGATATCAGCTGCTTCAACTGCGGCGGAAAGGGCTGCTCAATGTGCAAGGACGAGGGCTATATCGAGCTTCTCGGCGCAGGCATGGTACACCCGAAGGTACTGGAGAACTGCGGTATCGACCCTGAGGAATACTCAGGCTTTGCGTTCGGTCTCGGACTTGAGCGTATGGTAATGGGACGCTATGATATCAACGACCTCCGCCTCCTCTACGAGAACGACGTAAGATTCCTGGAACAGTTCTGAACTAATTTCTAATTAAGCTATAAGCTAATGGCTAAAGGCTAACAGCTAACGGCTCAATAAATCGAAAGGAAAAAAGATATGAATTTATCTATGAAATGGCTCGGCGACTACGTAAAAGCCGATATGCCGATAAAGGATTTCTGCCATGCCCTCACAATGAGCGGCTCAAAGGTGGAATGCTACGAAAAAGAGGGCAGCAATATTTCCAACGTAGTAGTTGGTAAGATACTGTCAAAGGGCCCTCACGAGAACGCTGATGCGCTGTTCGTATGTCAGGTGGACATCGGCGCGGAAGCTCCCATACAGATAGTTACAAACGCAAAGAACGTCAAGGAGGGCGACCTCGTTCCCGTTGCTCTTGACGGTGCTGTTCTCCCGGAGGGCAAGATAAAGAAGTGCAAAATGCGCGGAGTTGAAAGCTTCGGTATGTTCTGCGGACTTGAAACTCTCGGTCTCACAGCCCATGACTTCCCCTACGCAGACCCTGAGGGCGTTTTCGTTATCGAAGAGGACTGCAAGCTGGGCGAGGATATCCACACCGCTATCGGACTTGACGATACTTCCGTAGAGTTCGAGATAACCTCAAACCGCCCCGACTGCCTCAGCGTTATCGGTCTTGCAAGAGAGACTGCCGCTACCTATGGCACAGAGCTGAAAGTCAAGGCTCCTGAGTTCAAGGGCGTTGACGGCGATATCAACTCCATGCTGAAGGTGGATATCCACAACACAGAGAAGTGTCAGAGATACTGCGCAGGTATCGTTAAAAACGTAAAAATTGAACCCTCTCCCCGCTGGATGAGAGAGCGTCTCCGTGCAAGCGGCGTTCGTCCTATCAACAACTTCGTTGATATCACAAACTACGTTATGCTTGAATACGGTCAGCCTATGCACGCATTCGACCTCCGCTACGTTGAGGGAGCTCATATCAATGTCCGCAACGCTAAGAACGGTGAGAAGATAATGACTCTCGACGGCGTGGAGCGTGAGCTCACAGAGGATATGCTCGTCATCGCAGACGAGAAGAAGCCCGTTGCCGTTGCAGGTATCATGGGTGGCGAATACAGCGGTATCATGGACGATACAACAACTGTTGTATTCGAGTCGGCATATTTCGAGCCCACACAGGTAAGACGCACCTCAAAGGCTCTGAAGCTGAAATCCGACGCTTCAGCACGCTATGAAAAGGGCGTTGACAGACTTATCTCCATGACCTGCCTGAAGAGAGCCTTCGAGCTCGTTGAAGAGCTGGGCGCAGGAGAGGTGCTCAACACAGTTATCGACCGGGACTACACAGACAAGACTCCCGCTTCTGTAGATTTCAGCGCAGACTGGATAAACAATTTCCTCGGCACAGATATCTCCGAGGCTGACATGATAAAGTACCTCGAAAGACTTGATTTCAAGGTAGAAAACGGCAAGGTCATCGCTCCGTCATTCCGTATAGACATCGGCTGCAAGGCTGATATCGCAGAGGAAGTTGCACGCATATACGGCTACAACAATATACCCTCAACAGATTTCCGAGGCGTTGCAAGAGCAGAGTTCACAGAGGAACAGAAGTTCACACGTATACTCAGGAATGCCGCAGCTGCTCTCGGCGGCTATGAGATAGCTACTTATTCATTCGTATCTCCCAAGTACTTCGACAAGATAAAGCTCCCTGCCGACAGCAAGCTCCGCAAGGTAGTAAGGATAGTTAATCCTCTCGGTGAGGACACCAGCGTTATGAGAACATCTACTATCCCCTCGATGCTGGATGTTCTCTCCTTCAACTACAACAACCGCAATGACAAGGCCTGCCTCTTTGAGATAGCCAAGGAATACCTCCCTGCTTCCGAGGAAAAGCCCTTCATAAACGGTGATACTCTCGCAAACAGCGGCAAGCAGAAGCACAGATACAGCTATTCTCTCCCCGATGAGCCTCAGAGACTCACTATCGGTATGTACGGTGGTGACGCTGACTTCTATACTCTCAAGGGTATGGTCGAGCAGATACTTGGTGAACTCAAAATTGATGACGTTGAATATATCCGCGCAGCTGACAGCGATATATTCGACGAAAAGTACGCTCTCCACCCGGGCAGAAGCGCAGTTATACTCAAAGACGGCGCTCCTCTCGGTATAATGGGCGAGGTCCACCCCGATGTACAGGAGACCTACGAGATAGGCGTAAAGACCTATGTTGCAAAGCTCAATATCCCTGAGCTCATGGCAGCTGCCGCAGATAAAATAACCTATCAGCCACTGCCTAAGTTCCCAGCAACTACCCGTGACCTCAGTCTCCTTGTTGATGAGGATATGCCTGTTGCAGAGCTTGAAAAGGCTATCAAGGGAGCTGTTGGCAAGATACTTGAAAAGGTATCTCTCTTCGACGTATACCGCAGCGACGAAATGAAGCAGAACGGCAAGAAGAGCATAGCTTACTCTATCTCAATGCGTTCACATGAGGGAACTCTCACTGACGAGCAGGCTGACGGAGCAATGAAGCGCGTACTGAAAGCGCTCAGCGCTATCGGAGCAGAGCTCCGAGGTTAAACAGCCATTAACCTTTAGCTCGCAGGGGCGGATATTATCCACCCGAAAAAGCGAATATAACAAACGAAGCCCGAAAGCATATGCTTTCGGGCTTTTTGCTGTGTGTAGGGGACGGCGTCCTCGACGTCCCGTTTGTTATATAACGTGTACCTGCGGACGCGCAATGCGCGTCCCTACCATAAGCTAAAGGCTAATAGCTTAAAGCAATGTGATACCGCTTGCAGCGCACTTCTCGATCATCTCATCAGACCAGATAGATGACTGTACCTCGCCTATATGAGCCTTTTCAAGCAAAAGCATACACAGTCTTGACTGACCGATACCGCCGCCGATAGTAAGAGGCAGAGTGCCGTCCGCTATCATCTGATGGTACTTGTACTGCATTCTGTCCTCAGCTCCGCACTCAGCCAGCTGCTTTTTCAGTGACTCAGCGTCAACACGGATACCCATAGAGGATATTTCCAGAGAATCGTCCAGAGTTTCGTCCCAGAAAAGGATATCGCCGTTCAGCGACCAGTCGTCGTAATCGGGAGCTCTTCCGTCATGCTTTTCGCCGCTTGAAAGCTTGCCGCCTATACCCATGAGGAATACGGTCCTGTGCTCCTTTGTGATAAGGCGCTCACGCTCATGACCGGTCTTGCCGGGGTACATATCCTCCAGCTCCTGAGTAGTTATAAAATATGGTTCGTCGCATATCTTTGCGGATAACTGAGGATAGCGGAGACTTACCTTTCGCTTTGTATAGGCGATAGCCTTTACAACAGACTTTACAGTATCCTTCAGGAACTGGATATTTCTCTGCTCACGGGTTATGACCTTTTCCCAGTCCCACTGGTCAACGAATATGGAGTGTGTATTGTCAGTATCATCATCACGGCGGATAGCGTTCATATCGGTATAGATGCCCTCACCTGCATTGTAGCCGTAGCGGTAAAGAGCCATACGCTTCCACTTTGCAAGAGACTGAACGACCTCTGCTTCTGAAGCTATCTCCTTTATGTCGAAATCTACCTTGCGCTCAACGCCGTTGAGGTCATCGTTGATACCGCTTCCCTTTTTAACGATCAGGGGAGCTGATACTCTGTCGAGAGTCAGGGCAAAAGAGAGCGCCTGCTGGAAAACGTCCTTGATGTACTTTATTGCGTGCTGAGTTTCTCTCAGCGTGAGGGTCGATTTATAGCCCTCAGGGATATACAGCGATCTTGACATGATAATCACTTTCCTTTACTTGATATTTTTACGGCGATCGGCGCCATTGACGAAAGCCGTGCTGTACTTTTTGGGAGTTGAGAGTTTAGAATTGAGAGTTGAAAGTTGTGATATCGCCTACGGCGATATGATTTGAATAATGTAAGCAAAGTGAACACATTAACTCTCAGCTCTCCACTTTCAACTCGTAACTTTTAACGGCTTTGCCGTTATATTATCTGATAGAACCCACTGTTCTCGGGAAGAGTATAACGTCGCGGATATTTGCCATACCCGTTGTATACATTATAAGTCTCTCAAAGCCGAGACCGAAGCCGCCGTGAGGTACGCTGCCGAACTTTCTGAGGTCGAGGTAGTCACTGTAGAGGTCGAGGTTCATCTTTCTCTCGTTCATAGCAGCGATAAGCTTCTCATAGTCAGCCTCACGCTCACTGCCGCCGATTATCTCGCCTACTCCGGGTACAAGGAGGTCAACAGCCGCAACTGTCTTTCCGTCGGGGTTCTGCTTCATATAGAAGGACTTTATGTCCTTGGGATAATCAGTTACGAATACTGCCTTCTTGAATACCTTCTCGGAGAGGTATCTCTCGTGCTCTGTCTGGAGGTCGCAGCCCCACTCTACAGGGTATACGAAGTTCTCCCCTGACTTTTTGAGGAGGTCGATAGCCTCTGTGTAGGTAACTCTTGCGAAGTCGTGGGAGATAAGCTCCTCAAGACGCTCGATAAGTCCCTTTTCAAAATGAGCGTCGAAGAACTGCATATCGTCAGGGCAGGTATCAAGGAGCTTGCGGATAACATATTTCAGCATATTCTCAGCTATCTCGATAACGTCGTCAAGCTCTGCGAAGGCTACCTCCGGCTCAACGTGCCAGAATTCGGCAAGGTGCTTGGGCGTATTTGAGTTCTCGGCTCTGAATGAAGGTCCGAAGGTATATATCTTGCCCATAGCCATTGCAGCCATTTCGCCTTCAAGCTGTCCGGATACGGAAAGTCCTGCCTTTCTGCCGAAGAAGTCGTTTGCGTAATACTCCTCCTCATTCTTGTAGTCCTTGCTGTAGCCGATAGTAGTTACCTGGAACATTTCTCCTGCGCCCTCACAGTCGCTGCCTGTGATAAGAGGAGTATTTACGTATACATAGTTGTGTGTCTGGAAGTATTCGTGTATAGCAGCAGCAAGTACGGAACGTACACGCCATACTGCGTTGAATGTATTCGTTCTGCCTCTGAGATGAGGGATAGTACGGAGAAATTCAAGTGTATGTCCCTTCTTCTGGAGGGGATAGTCTGTAGGAGCGTCGCCCAGTACGGTTATGCCCTCTGGAGCAGCGTTTATCTCGATAGTCTCGTTTCTTCCCTCAACTGCGGTACCTGTTACCTTTACGGACATACCTACTCTCGGCTCCCTGAAGTCGCTGTCGCCCTTGTCAACTACGACCTGAACATTTTTGAGAGAGGTACCGTCGTTTACCTCTACGAAGGCAACGCTCTTGGAGTTGCGTGAGGTACGTACCCAGCCGCATACAGTCACCTGCTTGCCTACATAATCCTTTGTGGAGATTATCTCCTTTACATCAATGTGCTTCATAATAATTTTTCCTTTCATTATATAATTCGCACAGGACGAGCAGGAATACAAAAAGCCCCGTCCTGAAACTACAGGACGGGGCATAATACCCGTGGTGCCACCTGAATTACCGCAAAAGCGATCACTTTTGAGCCGCTGTAACGTGCGGGACACGTCGCCCCTACTCGGATACCTGAGATGCTGGACTGTTTTTTATAAACAGCACCCCTTTCAGAAAACCGCCCTTAGGCAAGCCCACCAAAAAACGCACCCTTTCGGTTTGCTGCTCTGGAGTGTTATTCACACAGACTCTGATATGCGGCTCGCACCATGCCCGCACTCTCTGGGAACGAATTTCTGTGATACTTCTCTCCGTCGCTGCATTTGTTGTTTGTATTATAACACTTTTGATACGGGTTGTCAATAGTCAAATTTGCAAAAAAATGTGTTTTTTTCACATTTCTGTCAGATTATATGCGGCAAATTCCACATTCGGGCTTTTTTTCACACAAAGCTTTCCGTTTTATTTCACTTGACAATACGCTTATTCACAAAAAACAGGTGTATATTATAACCATGGAAACAAAAGCCACACTCAAATATATGAAAGGGTGCATATAAATGAAAAATACATGGAAAAAAACTATCGCCGGACTGGCGTTCCTTACCTTGGCTCTCAGCGCCTTTACAGGCTGCTCGGATCAGAACGGTTCAGGCTCCGCTGTAATAAAGAATACGGCTAATACATATAATGAAGCAGAGGATGCCGGTGAAGCGGCTACAGCATCTAAGGCAGCAAAGACCTCAAACAAGAGCCTGTCCGCAGCTGTCATAGATACGTCGAATATCTTTTCAGACCGTGACCTCACTCAGTCGCCGGATACGGCTGCGGCTGTGAAGCTGACAGCAGAGGACGGAAAAACCATTGATATCACCGAGGAAGGCATATATATCCTCAGCGGAAGCGCTTCTAACTGCACTATAAAGGTCGACGCCGGCAAGGAGGCAAAGGTACAGCTGGTGCTTGACGGAGCTGAGATAGAAAATGACGACTTTCCTGCAATATATGTAGTATCAGCGGACAAGGTATTTGTCACCACTACAGCAAAGGAAAGCTCACTTGCCGTGAACAAGGAGTTCAGGGCTGACAGCGAAACCAATACCGATGCGGTCATCTACTCGAAATCAGACCTTGTGCTCAATGGTACAGGCACTCTTACGGTATACTCCGCATACGCAAACGGAATATCCTGCAAGGACGATCTCAAGATCACAGGCGGTACATACAAGGTGACCTCCGCTAAGGACGCCTTTGAGGCAAACGATTCACTGTCCGTATATAACGGCGACTTCACCATAAAGACCAACAAGGACGGCTTCCACTGCGAGAATTCCGACGACGATACCCTCGGTCAGATCTATATCGCAGAGGGCAGCTTTGTGATAGACTCCGCAAGTGACGGCATACAAGGCACAACCTATGTCCAGATAGACGGCGGTACCTTCGATATCACCTCCTCCGAGGGCATTGAAGCTACTTATGTTCAGATAAACGGCGGAAATATCACTATCGACGCTTCCGACGACGGTATCAACGCTTCACGCAAGAGCACTGCCTGCGATATCATTATTGAGTTCAACGGCGGCGATACAAAGATAACTATGGGTCAGGGCGATACCGACGGCGTTGACTCAAACGGAAAAATAATCGTAAACGGCGGTACTATCGACGTTACTGCTCAGCTTTCCTCTTTCGACTATGAGACTTCAGCCGAATTCAACGGCGGCACTATCATTGTCAACGGCGAAGAGGTCGACGAGATACCTCAGTCCATGATGGGAGATCCCGGCGGAATGGGCGGTTTCAAAGGCGGCAGGGACGGAAACAGCGGCTTTAACGGAACTCCCGGCGGTGATTTCACACCTCCTGAGGGATTCACAGGCGGAGACTTCACACCACCCGAAGGCTTCAAGGACGGCGATTTCACACCTCCGGAGGGATTTGACGCTGAATCCGGAGCTACTGAAAAATTCAGAGAGCGTAAAGATTTCGGTGAAAAGCCCGATGAAAACTCTACTCCCGGCGAGAACGGTGAAAACCAGTCCGGCGGCAGAAAAGGCGGCTTCATGGGCGGTCAGGACGGCGGCTTTCCCGGAGGCTTCGGTGAAAAAAACAAGTCTGAAACCGGCGGCTACATCGAAAGAACATAACACTTCTCATTTCACTTCTCATATAAATAAAAAACGGGAGCTAAAAACTCCCGTTTTTTATTATATAAACAATGTACTGAAACCGTGCTCGCGGGCATAGCGCTCCGCTTTTTTACGGTTTATCTGTTTAAGTATCTTTATGGTCTGCTTGTGGCCTTTTCTTATAAGGTCAAGCGGGATATTCTTATCTTCAAACTCGCTGATATTAATATTGCAAAGGCTCTCACAGCCGCAGAATGCGTCCTCCTTGATGTCCTTTGTATACATACTTATTTTCAGATCCATAAGATTCTGACAGCCGTAAAACGCCCAGTTGCTGATAGTCTTAACATTGTCCGGAATAGTCACTGACTCCAGGGATCTGCACCATGAAAATGCACTTTCACCGATAGTTACCACTGAATCCGAGATAATGACCTTTTTAAGACTGTAGCACTCTGAAAAAGCCGCGTTTCCTATGGCTTCCACCGCACCTGAGAAAACAACTCTTCTGAGACGCTTGCATGAAAAGAACATAAGATCACTTATCTTTTGCAGATAAGCCGGCAGTATAACACTTTCAAGGGAATTGCAGCGTCCGAAAGCGCCCTTGCCTATCCTTTTAAGTGACTCAGGGAAGCTGAGTTCCTTGAGATTAAGGCATTTCAGGAATGCGTTTTCGCCTATGGATTCAAGATTCCGTGAAAAAACTATCTCTTCGAGGTTGAAGCAGTGACAGAATGCAAATTTATCTATAACACGGACGCTGTCCGACATGACGATACGCTTTACTGTCTCGTTTCCGCGGAAAGCATATTTTCCTATGACATTTACCTTGTCAGGGATAGTAATGGCTTCGGTAGTACCTACATACTTTACAAGGGTACCGTTCTTGTCGATAGCCATATTGTAAACATCATCTATCTCGATATTCTCATCATGGATAAGATCGCCGTATTTCTCGTAATCGTCCTTGAGATCAGCTTCGGATTTCTTTTCTTCTGCCTTGACTTCCTTTTCGGGAAGCTCCGGCTTCTTTTCCTCTGCCTTGACTTCCTTTTGGGGAGCTTCCGGCTTCTTTTCCTCTGCCTTGACTTCCTTTTGGGGAGCTTCCGGCTTCTTTTCCTCTGCCTTGACTTCCTTTTTAGGAGCTTCCGGCTTCTTTTCCTCTGCCTTTACTTCCTTTTTAGGAGGCTCCGGCTTCTTTTCCTCTGCCTTGGCTTCCTTTTTAGGAGGCTCCGGCTTCTTTTCCTCTGCCTTTACGTCCTTTTTGAGAGGCTCCGGCTTCTTTTCCTCTGCCTTTACGTCCTTTTTGGGAGCTTCTGGCTTCTTTTCCTCTGCCTTTACTTCTTTTTTAGGAGCTTCCGGCTTCTTTTCCTCTGCCTTTACGTCCTTTTTGGGAGCTTCCGGCTTCTTTTCCTCTGCCTTTACTTCTTTTTTAGGAGCTTCCGGCTTCTTTTCTTCTGACTTGACTTCCTTTTTGGGAGGCTCCGGCTTCTTTTCTTCTGCCTTTACTTCTTTTTTAGGAGCTTCCGGCTTCTTTTCCTCTGCCTTTACTTCTTTTTTGGGAACTTCCGGCTTCTTTTCTTCTGCCTTGACTTCCCTTTTGGGAGGCTCCGGCTTCTTTTCTTCTGCCTTGACTTCCTTTTTGGGAACTTCCGGCTTCTTTTCTTCTGCCTTGACTTCCTTTTTGGGAGGCTCAGGCTTCTTTTCCTCTGCCTTGACTTCCTTTTTGGGAGCTTCGGGCATATTTTCAACAGGCTTTTGTACGGGCTTTGCTTCTACCGGCTTTACCTCTGCTTCAACAGGGGGATGAGCCTTTACAGCCCTTACCTTCACGATCTTTGCTTTCTTGGGAGCTTTACCACGCTCTGCCGCTCCGTTTTCTCCTGAGCAGTAGGGACAGGTCTCGTATTTATCAGCATCATAAAGATGCTTTTCGGGACATCTTGTCATTTTCATTCTGTTATCACTCCATGTCTCATTTTCTGCATTTCAATTTTTACAAAAAAATGAATTCAACAATATAATTATATCATTTCGGAAATAAAAAATCAACAAACTGAGCACCAGCAACCAGATTTTTGTGAGAAATAACAGAATCTCCCTTTTCACCAACCATAAAACAGGGCTTTAATGCACCCTTTTTGCAGGTGCTTTATACATTGTGCACAAAGCAAACATCATACAAAAAGTCCGCAGTAATAGAACTGCGGACTTTTTCATACTATAAGCTCTGCACGGCTTCCGCCGTTTTTGTCCTTTGTAACAACGATCTGCTTGTCGATACGCTGTTTCAGCGCCTGTACATGGGAGATTATACCCACAAGCCGGTTTCCGTCGGAGAGACCTGCAAGAGCCCTCATCGCCTGTTCTATGGAATTCTCATCAAGAGAACCAAAGCCCTCGTCAACAAACATGGTATCAAGCCTTATACCGCCTGCGGAGCACTGTATCTCATCTGACAGTCCCAGCGCCAGCGAAAGCGACGCCTTGAAGGATTCACCGCCCGAAAGCGTCTTTACGCTCCTCACCGAGCCGTTATAATGGTCAATAACGTCAAGTTCAAGTCCGACCTGAGTACGCTTGTCATCATACTCCGTTCGCCTTGTAAGTGTGTACTGTCCGTCGGACATAACACTCAGCCTCTGATTGGCACGGCGTATTATCCTGTCAAAATAAGCGGTCTGTATATAGGTCTCCAGCATGAACTTGCTCTGCTCGGAAAGCTTTCCGTTAGCGGTATCCGCAAGATTTTTCACCCATGCGTACTTCGCTTCAAGCTCTATAAGTTCCGATGAACCGTTTACAATATTATCAAGAGCTGTACTGTTCATCGTAACTCTTGTATGCAGCTGCCTCAGCTGTGACATAATATTCGTCTTTTCAGCCGTCAGCCGCGACCTTTCGGCTTTCTCCCTTTCAGCGTCCAAATCGCCGTAATTCTCAAGCTGCAGAGTTAGCTGGTCCAGCTTTCCGGACAATCCCGAACATTCCTTTTCACCGTCGTTGACCGCTTTTTCAGCAGCTTCGTAAGCCGCCTTCAGCTCGGCACTTCTCTTCTGCAGCGCAGCAATACGGATACCCGCATTCTCTCCGCTCTCAAAGCGCAGACCGCTGTGCAGCTCCATGAGACGCATACTCATTTCGTTAAGTCTGCTGTCCAGAGCAGCCTTCTGTGCGGTCAGCTCCGTTAACCTGCTGTTCAGCCCGTTTATCCCGTTCTCAAGCTCTGGTATAAGCTTTTCAAGCTCTTCCTTGCGGGCAGCTCTTTCATTTTCAGCCGCAAGCTGCGACTCTATGCCAGCCATTCTCGCTTTCAGAGCAAGTCTTTCAGAAACGATACAGTCACGGGCATTTTCAAAAAGGCAGTCACCGATAGTCTCCTCGATCCCCTTTTCTGCCGCCGCACGGAGCTGTTTCAGCATTCCGTCAGCCGTATCGCACATACTTCGGCGCTGTGACAGCTCTCTGTCCGATTCCGATACAGCCGTCATAGTACCTTCTTCCTGTTTTTCCTTCGATTCTATCTCAGCCGTAAGCCTTTCTTTCTCGGAGATAAGCTTTTCAGTTTCAGTAAGCTTTTTTGCAAGCTCGCTGAGCTGCACTGTACAGCTTTCAAGCTCCATTCCGCACTGCTCCGCGCCGGTTTCAATTCCGCAGCCGAGAAGCCCGGACAGTCTTGCGGTCAGCGACTTTTCAAGCTCGTCTGCTTTTGCCTTGACGGCAGAGGCTTCGGTACTGTTCTTTTCGGCGGTACGGCGTGCCTTTTCAAGCTCCGCCTTCATTCTTTCGAGCTCATGCTCTGACGGTGCTCCCACCTGCTTTCTGGCAGGAGAAGGGTGTTCCCTTGAACCGCATACCGGACAGGGCTCGCCGTCTTTGAGCCCCTCAGCAAGCACTCCTGCTCTGTCGTCGATAAATGCCCTGTAGTTCTGCTCATATTTTTCAGAAAGACGTTTCACCTTATCTGCCGAATCAGTATAAAGCCCGGCTGCTTCTTCACGCTCGCTGCAGCGTTTTTCCCATTCCTGTATGTCTGCCGAAACAGCTTTCAGTTCGGCAAGACGCTTGTTCAGCCCCTCGCGGCTGCGCAGGAGCTTTTCCTTTTCCGCGTCGCAGCCTTCTATCTCGGAGCGCCGTTTTTTCAGCGCGTATACCTCTCCCGTAAGAGCCTCGCATTTTTTCACAAGGCTGTCGTGTTCAGCCTGATACTCCTTGAATTCGGCAGTTTTGTCCCTAAAATTGATACTGCCGCTCTCATAATCGGTGAGAAGCTTTGAAAGCTTATAGAGCTCCTCGGCTCTGCTGACAAGCCTTTCACGCTCCAACGTCAGCTGCGCCTTATTCTCACCTGTACCCTCCAGTCCGGAAAGCTCATTTTTAAGCGATAAACGCTTTTTCTCACGGTCATCCTTTTCAGCTATGCTGCTGTCAAGCTCCGAAGCGACAGCATTGAGCGACTCCTTAACTTCCGCAAGAAGCTTTTCCTGCTCCTCAGCCTTTGCGTACTGAGGCATTTCCGCTTCGAGAGCCGCTATTTCGTTTCTTACCTTTTCAAGCTCCGGCTGACGGGCTTTTTCCTTCTCAAAGCCTTCTTCAAGGAGCTTATGACGTTTTTTCAGGTCGCTCAGCTGCCTTGCAGTACGCTCCTTTTCAGCCAGAAGCTTTGCCTTTTCCTCCGCCTTTGAGATACGTCCGTTTACCTCCGCAAGCTTTTCATCAAGCTCCTCCCCTTCACGGGTATATACCTCTGACTGAGCCTTGTCCCGTGTTATGAGCTTGTTTATCAGCTCCCTGACGAACTCGGCGGGCGGAAGCTCCTCTTTCAGCTTTGCAACCTCGTCAGAGTATTCGTCATCATCTCCGCATACTATCCCGCCGGCATACTGTCTGAGACTTTCCCTGCGGCTGCTGCACTCGCTTTTAAGTGTACTGCTCTCCAGTCTGAGAGCTTCCTGCAAAGTCTGATAATTCCTTGTTTTGAAAATATGCCGCAGTATCTCACGGCGCTGTGAGGTATCCTCAGTTATGAGCTTCATAAAATCGCCCTGCGCTATCATTGCTATCTGCTTGAACTGCTTCTCGGAAAGTCCGATAACATCAGCAACTGCGGCTTCTACCTCTCTTTTTCCGGATAATACCCTGCCGTCAGGATAAACAAATTCCGCGCTTGCAGGCTGCTGCGCAACTCCGCCGCCCCGCTTAGCCTGACGTTCATAGGCAGGATTTCTTCTTATCCTGTAGCGCTTGCCGGCGTAATCAAATACAAGCTCCACATATGTGGGAGTATCAAGTGCAGCGTATTTGGAACGCAGCATACTGTCGTCGTCGCGGTTTTCACCGCTGGCACTGCCGTAAAGCGCATAGGTTACAGCGTCAAAAATGGTGGTCTTTCCTGCGCCTGTGTCTCCGGTTATGAGGTACAGACCCTTGTCGCCGAGAGCTTCGAGATCAAGAACGGTCAGTCCCGAATAGGGACCGAATCCTGATATTTCAAGTCTTAGTGGTCTCATTGCTCTCCCTCCCATATCTTCCCGATAAGCGACTGAACGAGCTGTCTCTGCGGCTCAGACATATCTCCGCCGTTGCTGAACCTGTAGAATTCCTCAAACAAATCGACAGGCAGCTTTTTCTCTGCCTCCGCCGCTTCTATACTGTCATGAGCGCTGCGGGTACGTCGGTTGTCGTACTCTATCATCATTATATTAGGATATACAGTACGGAGTTTTCCCATAGCTTCGGGGATCTCCTCTTCATCGCAGAGTATTATGCGCATATAATCCTCTGAATTGCCCTTTTTGCTGTACTCGACCGAGCTTATCCGCTCAAATGTGCCGCGGACCTCCCGCATATCGCGCAAAGGCTCAAGAGGAACGGTCCTGACGTCAAGACTGCCCTTTTCACGCATCTCCACAACGGTTACGGACTTGACCTGATTTGCCTCTGAAAACGAATACTTCAGTGGAGTACCGCAGTAACGTATGCGCTCACTGCCCACGTTCTGCGGACTGTGGATATGACCAAGGGCAACATAGTCAAAACCGTCAAAGGCGGAGCTGTCAACATTGTCCGTACCGCCTACTGATATCTCCTCGGAGTCGCTTTTCTGCGCTCCGGTCACGAACTGATGGGTAACGATTATATTACGCTTTGAAAAATCTATATCCATTGCGTCAACAGCGGCATTTACCGCGTCGGTATAGCTCTCTATAACGGTATCGGGAAAAAATCTCCGTACCGAAAGCGGCTTTATAAACGGGAGCATATACACGCAGAACTCACCGTACTCGTCGCTGAGAACAGCAGGAACTGTCTTTCCGTTGTATACAGGCGACATATAAATGCCGCTCTTTTCCATTATGTGGCAGCCGAAGGCTATCCGCTCCGCAGAGTCGTGATTTCCGCTCACAGCGAAAACACGGTCCGTTATGGACGAGATCCTTGTGAGAAAATCATCAAAAAGGCGCACTGCCTCCGCAGAAGGCACCGGCTTATCGTATATATCCCCCGCTATAATGACGAAATCCGGCTTTTCTACAGCTATAATACTGCATATCTCATGCAGTATATACTCCTGATCCTCTATGAGTGAAAACTCATTCAGCCTCTTTCCGAGGTGAAGATCTGACAAATGCACAAACTTCATACAAACCTCCTTGACGCTTGCTGTTAATAAAATTATATCCTGTTTGCGGATCAATGTCAACGGACTTTCAATATGAAAAAATAAACAAATGCACAGTCATGCGGCTGTGCATTATGACAGTTATTCTTCAAAGCTTTCCGGGTGCTTGGGCTTGCGCCTGTAGCGCCTTTTGTCGGTATCCACCACCTTTGTGGCAGGGTCAACGCCGTTCCAGCTGCCCCGTTTTGAGGAGTCAATCTTCTTTTTCTCCTTTTTGCTCATTTTATCATAAGAAACGAATTTATCCATATTTCCTCCTTTAAATCAAAATTTAGCAAAGCTAAATTTTGATTTACTCTTCTCCTGCCTTGAAATTGTATATTGGCTTGATGACCTCGTTTATCTCAACTGTATCACCGATATTGTCAACTATATCTTCCATTGACTTATACGCCATTGGACATTCGTCCAGCGTCTGCGCATTGACCGATGTTGTGTAAATACCGTCCATCTGCTTTTTGAACTCCGAAACCGTGAAGCTCTGCTTTGCCTGTGAACGTGACATAAGTCTGCCTGCGCCGTGTGGAGCGGAACAGTTCCAGTCCGGATTGCCCTTTCCTGTGCAGATAAGGCTGCCGTCACGCATATTTATGGGTATGAGGAGCTTCTCACCTGCCTGCGCGGACACTGCTCCCTTCCGGAGTATCATCGTCTCTGTGTCGATATAGTTGTGTATCGTCGTGAACTGCTCCTCAGCATGAACGTGCATACCCTTGATTATCTCGTCCATCATTGCCTGACGGTTCAGCATTGCGAACTGCTGTACTATCTTCATATCGTGGATATACTGCTCAAAGAGCTCTCCCTCGCAGTAAGCAAGGTGCTTTGGAACGTCAGTGGTCTTGGTATTTTCAAGCTTTTTCAGCTCAGACTGTATCTGCTTCTGCTTTCCCTCTGCCTTGAGCCGTGCAATAAGCTCATTAATTTCCTTGTCGGAACTCTTGTTCAGGCGTCTGTACGCCTCATTCTGATAGTACCTTGCTACCTCCACTCCAAGATGACGGGAGCCTGAGTGGATAACTATATATATGCTGCCGTCCTCACCCTTGTCGGCTTCGATGAAGTGGTTTCCGCCGCCGAGAGTGCCGACGCTCTTCTCTGCACGAAGCGGATCAATATGCTCAATGCAGTAAAGCTCTGCAAGGTCGATCTTTTCGGTATAGCGGTGAGACTTTTCACGTATTGAAAAGCCCGATGGTATCTTTTCATATATGAGCTTGTCCAGCTTCTGCAGCTCAATATGCTTTTCCTTCAGTCTTACGGTCTCCATGCCGCAGCCGATATCTACTCCCACAAGATTGGGTATCACCTTATCGGTTATAGTCATAGTAGTACCTATAGTACAGCCTGCTCCCGCATGAACATCTGGCATGATACGTATCTGCGCCCCCGCACTCATCGGCTGGCTGCAAAAGGCTATGATCTGAGTTATTGCGTCCTGTTCGATCACATCTGTGAAGACCTTGGCAGTATTGTATTTTCCGTTTAATTCTATCATACTCTTTCCTTTCCGGTCTGCCCGCACGCAACAAAAAAAGCACCCCCGCAGGAGTGCAGAATGCTCTGTATACGCAAAAGCTCAGCACATGGCTGAACACTTCGGGCAAACTCCATGCTTGTTTTCAATAATATTAATTTTTGGCATCTTATAAAAGCTTTTGAACATTGTCATGGTGTTCACCGTCCTTTCGTAGAATATGGAACTATTATAATAGTGAATGTTTTTAAAGTCAAGGAATATGAAAAACTGTAATCAAACTGTAATAATTAGCCGAAGAGGATAAAAACGACCTGTTTCACGCGCTCTCAGTTCTATAAACTGTACAAAAGGTTCATATGAACTCATTTTTAAAATACACTCTTCTGTGCATTATGCATAAAAGCAATACAAAGCTTATACGAAGCGTAATTTTTGTATTCTATTGACAAATATGTAAAAATCATATATAATAACATCATGCAGTTGAAACACGTCAGCTGCTATAGTTTGGTGCTCCGCATAAGCACATTTACTATGATATGGAGGTTTATATGTTAAACAAGATCAACATGATGGCTCTTATGACAGAGGACATCAACTGGGGCGCGATCATTCCTGTCGGAATCGGTATCATCGTCCTTCTCATTATTATTTTCACCGGTTACATCAAAGCTCCCCCGGATACAGCTTACATCATTTCCGGATTAAGAAAAAAGATCATAATCGGCAAGGCAAGTATCCGCATCCCGTTCTTTGAGCGTGTGGATAAGCTGAAACTCCAGCTCATAGCCGTTGACGTAAAGACTTCAAGTGCTGTTCCTACAGCAGACTATATCAACATAAATGTTGACGCAAACGTAAACGTAAAGGTAAGCAGCGATCCGATGCTCATAAAGCTCGGCGCTGAGAACTTCCTCAACAAAGACACCGCTTATGTTGCGAAGGTTGCAAGAGAGGTGCTTGAAGGTAATATGCGTGAGATCGTTGGTCAGATGTCCCTTGAGGCTATGGTCAATGACCGTAAGGCATTTGCTGAAAAGGTTCAGGAAAACGCTGCTCCCGACCTGAACAGAATGGGACTTGAAATAGTTTCCTTCAATGTTCAGAACTTCACAGACGACCAGAACCTTATCGAGAATCTCGGTATCGACAACACCACAAAGATCCAGAAGAAGGCTGCTATCGCACGCGCTGAGTCCGAAAAGGAGATCGAGATCGCCAAGGCTCAGGCTAAGAAAGAAGCCAATGATGCCAAGATACTCGCAGAGACCGAGATAGCTCAGAAAAACAATGAGCTTGCTATCCGTCAGGCTGAACTCAAGAAAGAGGCTGACACACAGCTTGCTATCGCAGACGCTGCTTACGAGATCCAGAGAGAGGAACAGCGTAAGTCCATTGAGGTATCAAAGGCTAACGCAAACATCGCCGCTTCCGAAAAGGACGTTGAGCTCAAGGCTCGCGAGGCAGAAGTAACTGAAAAGGCTCTCGACGCTCAGATCAAAAAGAAAGCCGAGGCTGACCGCTACAGGGCTCAGCAGGAAGCAGACGCAAAGCTCTATCAGCTTAAAAAGGAAGCTGAGGCTGACCGTTTCCAGCGTGAGCAGGAGGCTGAGGCTCAGAAGGCTGAAGCTGAAGCTCAGAAGTTCGCAAGAATGCAGGAAGCTGAAGGTATCGCTGCCGTAGGTAAGGCAGAGGCTGACGCTATCCGCGCTAAGGGACTTGCTGAGGCAGAAGGTATCAATGCAAAGGCTGAGGCTATGAAGAAGTACGGCGAGGCTGCTGTGCTTGAAATGTACTTCAAGGCTCTGCCTGAGGTTGTCAAGAACGCTGCTACACCTCTTGCAAATGTTGACAAGATCACAATGTACGGCGACGGCAACTCCAGCAGACTTGTAGGCGATATCATCGGTTCTACCACAAAGGTAACAGACGGTCTTACAGCTGCTACAGGCGTTGACATCAGAGCTCTGCTCGCAGGCTTCCTCGGCGGAAAGGCTGCAGCTCAGCCGGCTGAGGAAAAAACCGAAACAGCAGATAATTCCGGCGACTATCAGGAATACACAGACTACGGAACTGACTATACAGACTACACAAACTATAACCCCGATCCTGATACTCCTGAACTGTAATACTTTTTGCATAAAATATCATCCCCTGACGATATGCGGTCGTCAGGGGATTTTTGTCGTAATGCTGTAATTTAGCTGTCATAAAGCTGTAATTTTCTAACTGTTTGTACATCTATATTGCGCAAATTTTGGTTAGTCTATTTGTATAGTTTTCACAAAGTTGTACAAAAAGCATTTACAAAACACGACATATAGGTTATAATGGTATTAGTATATAAGCGAAGTTTAAGGAAAACGATAGCAATATTTGGTCATATCCTCTGACCAAAGTTCAGAGGGGGGGTATTAAAATGATAAAACATCTTTCGGGTGAATTTGAAACTGTCGAATATGACACTCAAAAATATGCAATGCTGTATGATAATGTTCAGACTGAAGAATATCCTGTACACTGGCATAACGCAGTCGAGCTTATCATGCCCATGAAAAATGAGTATACTGTAACTGTAAACGGGATAGATTATCTAATCCCCGAAAACGATGTTCTTATCGTTCCGCCATGCGAGCTGCACAGTATGCCTGCTATACCGGGACGACGTATCATTTTCCAGTGCGATAACAGTATTCTCGGCGAGATATCTGCTCTTGAACCGGTCATGCGTTCACTCAACGCTCCCGTTCTCATAAACGGCGATCTTGATAAGGAGCTTCATGTACTCGCAAAAAAGACAATGCTTGATATCCTTTCTCTGTACAACTCCAAATCAGAGCTTGCAGACGTGAAGATATATGTCAAGGTCATTGAACTTTTCATGGCTCTGAGAGAGTATCAGCTCGAACAGCAGAAGATAGTCATGGACTGCGACGACGAAAAGATAGACGAGTACAGTGAAAAGTTCGGTACCGTTCTCAAGTATATCGACAATAACTATATGTACGATATCACTCTTGAACAGCTTGCCGATGTGGCAGGCTACAGCAAGTACCACTTCTCACGTATCTTCAAGCAGTACAACGCTATGTCATATTTACAGTACATAAACGCAAGACGTACAAAAGCTGCGGAGCTTCTCCTGCTGGATCCCAGCGTACCTATAACTGAGGTCGCTATGCGTTCAGGCTTCAAGAGTCTGACAACCTTCAACCGTATCTTCAAGGAGATAAAACACTGTACGCCTACGGACTTCAAAAAATTATATGCATTAAGGTAAAAGACAACCGCACATCTTACGATGTGCGGTTGTTTATTTTAATCCATATCATATAAAAAATTCAATTGTTCTGCATCGGGTAGTTCGACCACTTCCACATATTTAGCAACTCCGCCGTAATAATAAACTGCATATCTCATATCTCTTGTAAATGCAAACCTGCCGTCACCGAACACCGTATCATCCGAAAAGATATTGAGCGCAAACCCAAATGGTCCGTCATCATCTATTTCCCTGAAATCATCAGGAACACCGGGGATAACTGTTTTTGTGTCTCTTTCGCCGAAATCATGGCTTTCAATGTAGCTTAACAGCTTTTCTTTATCATCGCTGTAAAGAACTCTCTTATTTTCGCCATTGAATGTCGAAACGCTGAATCCTGCCCTGTCAGCTTTCAGCCAAACAGCAAGTGATTCCATGCAATTCTTGCATTCTTTGATTTTCTGATCTGTTTCTTCACGTACTCTTAACTCTTCGTTCAAATTGGTATTGTTCTCAGTTCCCGTAATATTGCTTTCTGCGCCAAGCTCTTCAAGCTTGCTGCCGAACTCGTCAAGGTCAATATAATAGCTTCCAACCCCTGTAGGTTCATCATCAGTATATGTGGAATAGCCTACAACACCATTTTCAAGGATACTAAACTGTAACCTCCGTGTTTCATGATCATTTTCCCGGAATTCATATTCAATATTATACTTTAAATAATTTGAATCATAATCAATTACAGGCATATTTACCAGCAGCATCGGAACAAAATCATTTTTCAGGAATTCACCGAGCTTTTCTTTTCCTTCGCCATTTTTACTTGAATACAGCATATTATTATCCTGATCAAGCAGCTCAACTGATGTCATCTCACCATTTATGAGACTGTCAACATCACTCTGTGTGATATGCTCCTCAATAGAAACGATCTCGTTATATCCGTTTAAAAAAGCGTCAAAATCTATCCGGTATGATCTTTTGTTTGATTCAATGATTTTATCGAAATTGTCATCGTATTTATCTTCCGTATATATTACATAACCGTCTTTCGCAATAAAGATCCATGAAACAATGTTATTCACATCCCATGAAATAGAAAAATCATAATCATTCAGAACAATTGGATCTTTTATTTCCTTAGTATCTTCACCCCAGTCGAAATTATTGAAGAAATCCGCAAACCTGTTATAAATGCTTCCGGGTCCATATTTGCCATAGCACGCTATTCCCGCATTAAAAGTATAGTCGAACTTCCTGAAATCTCCGAACGGAGATATCTTATAAGCCGCCGGCTCGGTAGTCACAGTGGTCATCTCCACACCGCTGTCTGCAAACCCGTTATTTTTCTGTCTGTGGAGCAGAAATCCCGTTGTACCAATGCCAGCTGCAAGCACTGCGCAGGCAGCGATCGCGCTGATAGTCCTGATAATGTTTCTTCCTGACTCAACGCGCTCGATTCCGCTTGCGACTTCCGTATATCCGTCATCATTGTCTTTACGTATGATATTGTTCTTCTCAAGAGACTCGCAATTCCTTATGATACGCTCCTTCATATCCTCAGGCATTTTTATCTTATCTGCCGCTTTTTTAAGCTTCTTATCCATACTACATATACTCCTTTCTGTATTTTTCCTCCAGCAGCTTTCTGCCTCTTGACAAGCGCATTTTTGCTGCCGAAAGACTTATTCCCATGATATCTGCCATCTCGTCTACCTTGTACCCTTCTATATAAAAGAGCACGAGCGGTGTTTTGTACTTTTCAGGAAGCTCCATAAGAGCGTCAAGTATCCCGCTTTCCTCTTTCTCTACAGCATAACCGAGGAGAATCTCCTCACTTTCGGTCTTGTGTCTTGTACGATATCTCAGCATATCACGGCATTTGTTTGTGGCTACAGTTATAAGCCATGCTTTTTCATGTTCGCTGTCGCTGAAATCGGGAGACTTCTGTACGTATTTTATTAATGTCTCCTGCACAGCGTCCTCTGCGTCGGCAGTATTCTTCAGAGAAAGCAGACATATCCTGTACAGCATATCGCCGTATCTCTCGACCGCCTCACGAGCGCAGCCGCATTTTTGCATCTTCATCAGCTCCTTTCACTATAGACACGCATTGGAGTATGATATGGTCACATATATTATATCATTTTCTGAAAAAAATGAAAAGACAGCCGATTTTCACCGACTGCCTTTCAGGGGATATTAAAATTTGGAGAAATCTTAATTAGTGTGCCGGTCACCGATACTGCGACCGGCACGATTTGTTATTCCCAATAGCGGATTATGCTCTTGTATGAACCTGACCGCCTGCAAGGGTCTTGCCGTGAGCTGCAGCCATATCAGAGATGTTTACATTCTGGTAACCATTCTGAGCGAGCCAAGGAAGAACTTCTTCCATAGCCTGTGCTGTTGACTGATAGTTCTCGTGGCAGAGTACGATAGCACCCTCAAGTGAACCGTTCTGTGCAGCCTGCTTGATCGTGTTAACGATCTGACCTGCTGAAGCGCCGTTCCAGTCCTGAGTATCTATAGCACAGCTGATAAGCGGGATATCATAAAGTGCTGACTGAACTGTTCCGTTGCTCTCAAGATAAGGTAATCTCATGAGGTGTGAAGGCTCAGTGCCGATGATGCTCTTGAGCTTGCTGTTGCACTGCTCCCACTCACTTCTTACCTGTGAAGAACCGAGCTGACCGAGGTGAGGATGTGACTGAGTATGGTTTGCAACTTCCATGCCGTTCTCAAACTCATACTGAATCTGCTGATTTGTCTTGATCCAGCTTCCTACGTTGAAGAAGGTAGCTGTCATGTTGTTATTGATAAGAGCGTTTATGATTCTGTAACCAGGATCATTTGTGCTCTGAGCTGATGCACCGTCGTCGAATGAGATAGCGCAGAGCTTTTTGGAAGTATCAACTGAAGCACCGCCGCCCTTAGGAGGTTCGCCTACAGTACCCTTGCCTGTCTCAACTGATGACTGTACGCCCTCAGTACCTGCAAGCACTTCATCAAGGTAGAAGTTCATTGTGTCGCCTGAGCTCTCGATAGTCTCTACATAAAGGAGCATATCGCCTGAGTTGTCAGGGATCGTGAACGATGTATTCTCAAGCTTTGTCCATACGCCGTCCTTACAAGTTGCCTTAGCGATAGGAGTATAAACTGCTGAGTTGCCGTCACCCTGCTGGAGTGAAAGCTGGAATGTAGCGTCCTTTCCGGACTGCTGGAGAACTGCTGCGCTGAAGCTGTATGTCTGACCTGCTACGAAGTCTGAACCGAGGCTGTATGCAGCGCCGTTCCACTCAGCTGATCTGCCGGAAACGTAAAGTGACTTACCTGAATAGAAGCTGTCTGAGCTTACATCTACAGAAGCATTACCTCTGCCTGACCAGCTGTCTGTGCTTGAGTCGAAAGAGCTCTTGAAGAGAGTCTTTGCAGCGGGCTTGGTTGTGGTCGTAGTCGCTGTAGTTGTAGCTGTTGTAGTAGTTGTTGTTGAGGACTTGGGAGCCTCAGTAACTACTGTTGATATATTATCAGAGTAGCTCTCAGGGAGCTGCTTGATAAGACCGAGGAGGAACTTCTGGATAGAAGCTGCATCGTTGGTTGTTATGCCGCCGCCTGCCTCGTAAACGTCTGCATTGTATTTGCCCTTTTCCGTGAGCTGATACTTATTGGGGTTAGCAAGTGACTGCATGATGAGAACTGCGTCGCCCATATCAATACCATTATCACAGTTAGCGTCGCCCCACTTTGAAACCTGAGCATCAAGTGCGCCCTTAGGATCCTGTGTGGTAGTTGTAACTGTTGTGGTAGCGGAAGTTGTTGTTGTTGTAGTTGTTGTGGTAGTAGTTGTTGTAGTTGTAACCACGCCATAGTTAGGATCGGGCGGATCAATCTTGCTTGCCAGAGCTATAATGTCTTTATAGAACGACTTAGCCTGGTAGTTGCTGAACGGAAGCGGTGAACCACCATTCTGGTTAGCTCTCCAGCTTCTCTCATCTGTTGTACCCCAGAGAGTAAGAGTTGAGATGTTAGCAGCATTCTTCATAGCTACCTCAAAGATCTGAGGATAAAGCTGACCGTTTGTACCCGTGCTGTTTGTGATATCGAGCTCTGTGATCTGAACGTCGAGACCGAGAGCTGCGAACTTCTTGAGAGCTGTCTCAAACTCGCTTGCTGAAGGATACTTGGAGTCAAGGTGAGCCTGCATACCGATACCGTCGATATAGTTACCTTCCTTCATGACTGTCTTAGCCATATTTACAAGGTCGTTTGTCTTTGCGCTCATGTACTCGTTATAGTCGTTGAGGTAAAGCTTACAATCTGCAGGAGCATACTGTCTTGCATACTTGAATGCGTTTACAACGAACTCTGAGTTGCCTTCGCCGTATACTCTTACCCAGTTTGAGTTGCTGCCGGGTCTCATTCCGCCGCCATCGTTAACGAAAAGCTCGTTACATACGTCGTAGGAGTGGAGCTTGAGGTTCGGGAACTGGCTCTTGAGTGCACTGAATGTGTTCTTGATCATGCTCTCAAGACGCTTGTTCATTCTGTCCTTTGAAACAGTACCGCCGTTATCCTGGAACAGTGAGCCAGGAGTCTGGCTGTACCATACGAAGGTATGACCACGAACGCCGATGCCATTCTGCTCTGCGAATTTAAGGATGTTGCTTGCAGCATTGAGGCTGATATTTACGTTATCGCCGTTTACGCCTGCAACGATAGAATCTGGCTTCATTTCGTTCTCACAGGTGATAGAGTTGTAGTTCTTCTTGATGAACTGCTGAGCCTGTGAATTGCCGATCTCGTTTCCGCTTACAGAAGTACCGAGACGGAAGTACGGTCCCATGTAATCCTTGAAGCCGTCGCCGCCCTTTGT
>NZ_JAEFAJ010000003.1 GCF_016287535.1 Ruminococcus sp. | reverse complement strand
TACTTTTGAATGTGCAGTACAATGCGCTGTACTGTTTCTTTGTAAGCACTTGCATTGCTTCCTGCAAAATCAGATCGTTGAAAATATCATCGAATCCGTTAGTGAGTTTCGTTTCAGTGCGAAAGACAAAGGACGGGGGATCATTCAACCGACGTTTTCTTTTCTCCGCGCTTTCCCACTCATCATATTCTTCAAGACTAAGCTCTGCTTTGTGATCGGAGTACCGCCTGTCCGAATTGAGCTGCTCTCTTTCAAAGCTCTTCCATTCCTCGGACTGATAAAACTGTTTTGCCTGTTCGTATGCTTCCTGACCGTATAACTCCTTATAACTCTGGAGCGGCGTGTCCAATTCAAGAACACTCATGTTATCATGTTTGTGATAATTTTTCACTCTCATAATATACATCCTTCCATTAAATAAGGTTTTTGATTGCATATGAGAATGAATGTTCTTGTTCAGATAACTCTATTTTAGCATACTATATTTCGTGTGTCAATACAAAATCGAAAATTTGTTCTTAATTTTTGCATAACGCCGCATATTTATTGAAATGACTTGATTTTTTGATTACATAATGCTATAATCATGCTATAGTCTTAATAAACAAATAAAGCAAATGAGTAAAAATATGCGTAAAATAATTTCATCAATCATTGCTGGTACAACTCTTATAAGTTTATCGTTAAACAATTTATCAACGATTCCAAAAGTAAATGCGGTATCATACAGAAATACATATAAAATATATGGCGACCTTAATAGCGATAAAAGAATTGATATTTATGATGTTGTATCAATGCGTAAGGAAGTTGTTAAAGGAACTTATAATAAGTCTTTAGACTTTAACTGTGATAATGCTGTTGATTCAGCAGACTTAACACTTTTGAATGACTACGTCTTGGGAAAAAATTCTTTTTTTGATGCTTATCTATGTGATGATGCCGACGAAGATTCTGTCTGTGATATGCTTGAAATTGCATTTTTACAGTCTGATCCTGATTCAGAAGATACCGACGGTGATACGCTTACAGATTTTGAGGAAATAGTATATTCAAATACTTCTCCGACCAACAAGAACACCAGAGGATTAGCGGCAACAGATGCAGGTGATGATCCTGATGAAGACGGTTTAACTAACAAGGAAGAAATATCAGCTAAAACCAATCCTTTGTCTGACGATTCAGATATGGATGGAATCAGCGATTATGATGAATTGAAAAAATATAACACTGATCCTAATAATGAAGACACCGACAACGACGGTATAATTGATGGAGATGAAATTAAACTCGGACTAAGACCCGACTCTGACAAATCCGACGGGACAACATCTGATTATCAGAGAACTTTTGAAAATAAAATATCAGCTTCAAATGAACTGTTTTCGTATGTTAATACAGAAGATGCACCTTATGAAGTTTCGGTTGATATAAAAGCTGCCGGAAATATAGAAAAAGCTTTATCTATTCGAATCGGATCATTTTCAAATACTTCCGAAGATGACCATTTTATAGGCAAATCAATAATGTTTTCATATGATGAAAAACTGACTGTTGACACGGCCAAGATTTATTTCAAGCCCAAATCTATTGACGGCAGCATTGAAAATTATATGATCTTTGAATTCTTTCCGGAAACCAATTACCTTCTGCCTGTAGAAACAAAATACACATCCGATTCTGTATATGTTGAAACAAATGAATTGGGTACATTTACGCTTGTTAAGATCAAAGATTCTTCCCAATCATCAAATTCAATTAAAATGGCACCTTATAATGTTCTTGCTGATGAGAAATCTGAAATATCAGTAGGAAAGAATGATGTAGTTTATAATTATAAACTTGGATCACTTGAAGTTGCTTTCTTTGTTGATATCTCCGGAACTCTGACAGATAACCTCGAAGAAACCAAAAAAAGCATTCATGACTGTTGTCAAGCAATATTTGAACATTCAGATGATTCATATATTGAAATATACGGTTATTATTCTTCTCCTAATTTGTCAAACAACAAAATATATATATGCTGATTTAAATGATGATTCTCTCTTGAATAATATTAATTCAGTTGATGAAGCTCTTGAAGCATTGAAACCCTATACAACCAATACACAAAACACGTTAAACAGCGCTATTTTTACAGTTGATGCTATAAAAGGCGATTTGTTTTCAAAGGACAGCTCTAAAAAATATGCTTTTATAATGTCTAATTCAGATTATTGCTTTACAAATAGTAATGAATACAAATTAACAATACCTATCGATGTTCGTGATGCTTTTGAGGAAATATACGATTCTGATATTCATCTCAATTTCCTACTATCAAGAGAAATATTCAATAATAAAGCTGCTATAAGTAATTTAAAAGACGCTTGTAGACCATATAATTTCGGCGTATATTCTAATTTGGAAAATGGATATTTTGGCAACTCGGGATATGCAAGGTTATATTCTGATGCTATTACGGATATTTATAAAGAATCTATTTGTTATATTTCAACTTTAACACCACAAACAATTCCGACAGAAGTTAACAGAAATGCATTTTCAAATAGTTTGCCATCTTCTTATGATAAGTCTAAAATCCCTGCTGCTGATGCAAATGGAAATATAAACTTTAAGGATGCGGCTGTGAAAATAGGTGCGGCGTATTATGATGAAAATGGCAATCTTGTATTTCCATCTATGCTGAATGTTTGCAGTTACAGCGAACTTACAAAAAATGGTTATGAGCAGTATATGAAAAAACGCAGTACTTCTGAACGTCTTATAGCTAGATCTATACAGATCACGCCGTTTAGTGACAAGATATTGTATGAAGATAATGATGGTGATGGAATTCCAAATAAATGGGATGCAAGTCCAAATGATCCTATTGATAACCATTTTAAGGTTGTCAGTGACTATTCTTCAATAAATTACAGAGATTTACTCTCATATGGTTATGAAGATAAATTAGAGGAGTCAAAAAATACATTTGCGACAGAAATTCCAAAAGAAAAACCTTTTGATGACTATTGGATGGCTTTCCTTATGGCATGGGGAGGGCAAACAGTTTTGGGCGAATATTTTCTTCATCTCGATGATTACAAGGGACAAGGATTAAGGACAATTTTCCATCCATTAGGTCATTTACCAACTGGATCAGCTGCTCTTCGTCACTATATCGAGGGTCATGGCGAAGATTTTTGCTTTGGTAATTTCCCTTATGCAATAGCTTTAGTTAATTGTCAAAGAATAAATTTTTATAATAATATGAATCAATTCTTTGATATGGTGGAGCAAACTGTTAAAGAAGGACGTACATATAGTTTTTCAACTGTCAAAGATTTAGATAGACCAGAAGATGTTGGCACAGTAAAAAGTTGGAAGATAAATTACCACGGTTGCTCAAGTACTCATGAGAGTATAGCTGACGATTGGTGGTCTGCAATTGGCGGAGGCCAAAACGCTTTAGCAAGTGAAGTGAAATGTAAAAAAACTGATGGTTCTTTTGTGTATACTGCTAAAATTAGGTATTATGTTCTAGATGTTTATGATTGGGAAAATAAAGGTGAAGAAAATTTTGCAAACCTTCATAAGTATGGATATGCAGAAAATTTTCTAAGCTATGGCTGCTATGAAACTACTATTGAATGGCAGAAAGGGAGCAGATACCCTTATGTTAAGGGCGACACGCCTAACTACATACAAACAACATTTTCTGGAATTAATGATGCCAATTTTACCATGAATTTGTTAAACGGAAACTATTATTACTTTGGAGAATATTAATGAAACATTACACACTCTTAAATAAAATCAGAACAATTCTTAAAGTTTTGATTTTTGTTCAACTGATCATTATTTTAATATATGGGGTATTGAATTGCTTTTTTGTTATTCGAATTATTTCAATAGCATACCTGTTTATGATACTGATAATCTCTATTAGTGTTTATAGACTCCTTAAACATTATATTGATAATGATACGCCATCATTCAATGCAAGATCTATTTTTACGCTTATATTAATACCTGTTTTAATTTTGCTTATAACATTGTCTTCAATATATATCAATAATTACATTCATCACGATGAAAAATACTATTCGATCAATTCTTCTGAAAATATTGGCGGGATGGATCTGTATGTGCGGGAAATAACCACTCTTGGTCGTACATCAGGTTGTTTAGTTGTTAGAGTCAATGATTATATTTACAGACCACTGCCCCAAATGAATTATTACGTTGAGGCTCCCTATAGCCCCATTGAATCAAGTGATTACAGTATAGAATATAATGATGAAAACAGACAATTGATTTTTTACTATAAATCAAATGAAAATGATACATCATATCAAAAGATCAATTGTATTCTTGACTGAAGTAATGGAGAAACCATTAATGAAACAGCCCTTTGGTAAACATATCCCTTTAAAAATAACATTGCTTATCCTTGGAAGCATCGTAATTGTTTTGTTAGTAATAATAACAATAGTGAATAATAAATCGTTATCTCCTGAGTTTTATGAAAAAGATTCTTTTAATTCCGAAGAAATAACTTCAATTTCAAATTATATCTACGTTGATCCTAATAAAGTTTCTATTGATAAAGGAACATTTTCTCATGCAAAAGATTCAGTATTCATTTTTTATCTTTCAAATATTCAGATTAATGATATTAACTCATATTTTGAAAAAATGTATGAATCTAAAAACGACATTATTTATCAAGCCAAAAAAAACCAAAATATAAAATGTATTTTGAATGATAATACTAATACAGCAACAATTCGAGTTGAAGAGTACAATTCGGATTTATATTCCATTTTTAAAAAAAGTAATAAAAAGTAAATAATTAAAGCCGATACATAATGTATCGGCTTTATTCCTATTCAGTTTGGTTTGGTTTTTTTCCGCTAACGAAAGCGCCCTTTATCCGCCCTTTTAGTTGAGAGCTGAGAATTGAGAGTTGAGAGTGTAGGGGCTGCCTTTGGCAGTCCGTGTCTGCCGCAATAAACAACATGAAAGCGCTGTAGGGTCGTATAATATCTGCCATTTTTCTGTTAATGACAGCAGGATAATTTCAAGAGTGTACAAAGAAAGCATTCTTTCTTTCTTACACTGTTACTTTGAGTATAATATCATAAATAAATACAGAGAGTAAGGAAGAAAGAGTGAAACAATGTCAGGGAAAAACAAACCTCAGCGGAGCAGCTGAGGTTTTTGTCATATATGGCGTGTAATAATTCCGAATTAACGATATTTGTACACGGTTGCTTCTTCAAATCCCTGCGCTCCCGTCATACGCTCAGGAAACCTTTTAAGGCGGCTTACCTGTATTTGTATACTGTTGCAGCCTCGAAACCGTCCAACAGGGTAGTCATTTTTCCGAATGCCATGCCAGTGCCCTTGGCAACACAGTTTATGGAATCCTTGGCGATATTGCAGTTTATGCCGAGGGTACGCTTGATAAGCTGAGTAAGTCCGCCGAGGAGCGCCCCGCCGCCTGTGAGCAGGAGACCGTTGTCGTAGATATCTCCCACCAGTTCGGGAGGAGCTTCTTCAAGTACCTTGCGGATAGCTTCCATTATTGCGAAGGTATCGTCCTCAATAGCCTCAAACAGCTCTGTTTCACTGAGAAGCACCTGTGCGGGAAGTCCCTTCAGGAGACTTCTTCCCTTGACGATATATGTCACCTCGTCACTGGGGTCGTAGAGGTTGCACAGCTCTATCTTTACCTTTTCGGCAGTCCTCTCACCGATAAGGAGCTTGTACTTGTTCTGCATATACTTTATTATGGAGCGGTCTATGGCATTTCCTGCCACCTTGACTGTATGTGACCTTACAACGCCGTTCATGGAAACTATGGCAACGTCAGTTGTACCGCCGCCGATATCAACTATCATGTGTCCCTTTGCCTTGGTTATGTTTACGCCCGCGCCTATCATGGCTGCGATAGGCTCCTGTATGAGATAGACCTGCCTCGAACCTGCGCTCTTTGCGGCCTCTACCACTGCGCGGCTCTCTATATCCGTGATAAAGGAGGGGATACATATTACTATACGGGGCTTGACGAGCTGTCTGCCCGTGACCTTGAGTATGAACTCCCGTATCATGCTGTGTGTAAGGTCGTCGTCGGAGATAACGCCCTCGCTTATAGGACGTCTTACAGCGATATAATCGGGATTCCTGCCTATCATCTCATAGGCTTCCTTTCCGACTGCAAGAACTCTTTCTGTTCGTGTATTGTATGCTATGACGGAGGGCTCGCTCAGTACAACGCCCTTGCCGCCCATAGTCATGACGATATTGGAGGTACCGAGGTCGATTCCGATATCAGTGTTTGCCATTTCTATCTTCCTTTCTCACTGCCCGAAGGGAGAGCTGCTCTTTGCAGGTCCTGCGAGCATATAGCGCAGACAGGTGTAACGTCTTGTGCGCTTGTTGTTGTCTACCATTTTATGTATATTTTCCTCGCTCCCGATGATTATGAGGAGCTTTTTTGCTCTTGTAACGGCTGTGTACAGCAGGTTCCTGTAGCACAGCTTGTCGAATCCGCCCATTATGGGGAGTATGACCGCTTCAAACTCGCAGCCCTGACTTTTGTGTACCGTCACAGCGTAGGCAAGGTCTACCTGAGACAGCAGGTCAAAGGTATATGTAGCCTTTCTGCCGTCGAAGTCTATGACTGCAAGTGACGTCCTGTTGTCGATGCTGATTATGCGTCCGATATCTCCGTTGAAGATGCCCGCACCCTGTTCTCCTTCCTTCGACCACGTTATGTCGTAGTTGTTGCGGGTCTGCATGACCTTGTCTCCCTCGCGGTAGGTGTATACGTAGCCCTTTTTCTCCTGCTTGTTTTTTGCGGGAGGATTGAGCTCCGCCTGTAAGAGCTTGTTCAGCTCCACAGTGCCTGTGACTCCCTTTCTTGACGGGGTAAGTATCTGTATATCCTCTGTAGGGGAGTAGTTATAGGCTTTCGGGAGCCTTGACCTTGCAAGGTCAACTATTAGCTTCAGCGCCTGCTGATAATCGTCGCGCCTGAAGAAGAAAAAGTCGCTGTCCTTTCTGGTAAGGTCGGGATATTCTCCCGCAACTATCTTATGGGCGTTGGTTACTATGCAGCTCTGCTGAGCCTGACGGAATATCTCCTTCAGCTCGGTGACGGGAACTATACCGCTGTCAATTATATCTCCCAGGAGATTCCCTGCGCCGACAGACGGGAGCTGGTCGCTGTCGCCCACCATTATGAGCCGGCAGCCGAGCCGTACTGCGCGGAGGAGCTTCTCGAAGAGTATGACGTCCACCATTGACATCTCGTCTATGATAAGTACGTCGCAGTCGAGGGGATTGTTCTCGTTATGGGCGAAGGTGAGCTTGTCTCCGGAATCATATACCACTTCAAGGAGACGGTGTATAGTCTTTGCCTCGCAGCCTGCAAGGTCGGACATACGCTTGGCGGCTCGTCCTGTAGGAGCCGCAAGCAGCACCTTCATGCCCCGTTTCTCGAATATGGATATCATGGCGTTGAGAGTGGTGGTCTTACCTGTACCGGGACCTCCCGTCAGCACCATGAGTCCACGTGATACAGCGGTGGTTATAGCCTGACGCTGTAATTTTTCGTATTTTATGTTATGCTCCTCCTCTTCGATGTCTATGAGGGTATCATAGTTGAAGTCCTCAGGGGAGGAGAAATCCTTCAGTATATGTATCCTGTCCGCAATGAAGCTCTCCGCGTAGAAATAATCCGGGAGATAGACGAACTCGATATCGTTCTTTATGAACTCGAAAAGCTCATCATCTTCAAGAGCCGCATTGTATGCGCTGTAGAAGTCGCTTTCCGATACTCCGAGGGTGTCCTGGGTTTTCTTGGCGAGAACCTCAAGTGGCAGGCAGGTGTGACCTATGCCGCCGTTTGCCCGGAGTATGTACTGTACTCCTGCGATTATCCGCTTGCTGTCGTTGCGGGCTATGTGCATATCATGGGCAATAGTGTCAGCCTTTGAAAAGTCCAGCTCTATGTAGTCTCCGCAGAGAAGATAGGGATTGAGCCTTAACAGTGCCATTGCGTCTGAGCCGAACTTCCTGTAGGTGTTCATGGCAAAGCGTGACTTTATCTCGTACTGGGACAGAAAGGACATAAGGTTTCGCAGACAGAAGAGCTTCTGAGCCTCTGCGGCTATATCGTCGCATTTCTTCGGGGATATTCCCTTTATCTCCGCCAGCCTGAACGGCGCGTTCTCCATTATGTCAAGAGTGCGGTCTCCGAATACATCAACTATCTTTTTGGCAAGTCCTGGACCTATTCCCTTTACAGCTCCGGAGGCGAGGTATTTTTCGATATTGACAACGGTCTCAGGGAGCTTCCTCTCGCAGTATACCGCGCTGAACTGAGTGCCGAAGCGTGGGTGTGTGATGTAGCTGCCTTCAAGGATAAGACCCTCGCCCTCCTCGATGTCGCCCAGCTCTCCCACAACGGTGATGAGCTCACCGCCGGCGTCAAGGTCAAGAACGATATATCCGTTGTTTTCGTTTTTATAAAGGACATTTTCTACCGTGCCCTCAATGTGAAGGACCTCATGCTCCACCGTTTTCACCTCTGCACACAAACATTCATCTTAAATTATATCATGTTTTCAGTCAGAATGCAAATGTTTTTTCACAGCTCCTTCAATATCTCCGGGAAGCACTATTTCTGCGGCATGATACCTCTGACAGAACTCCCTGCACTGACCGAGCTGTTTATCGTCAGCACCGATGTCCATGAGAAGGATATTTCCGATAAGTGTATTTCCGTCCTCTATAAGAGAGCCTATGCAGTCGAGCCGCTGCGGAAGCTCCTCGTCCCTGCTGCTGACGGGTACTACAATGTACATAGGATAGCTCCTGCATTTCATTTTTGAGCAGAGAAAAAGGCAGAACAATTCAGCTGCGATGAGAAGTACGACTGCAGATACGGATATTAACCCGGCAGTTCCCATATAACCACTCCTTTCGCATTATTATATGCGGACAGTGAGCGGAGCGTTACGGAAAAGGCTCAGTCAGCCTTTTTTATCATTATGCATTCAGCGTGTTTTACAAATCCGAGCTTTTCGGCTATACGTGCAGAACCGAGATTGGAGCGCTGACAGGTCCATGTGGGACGGCGGTCGGGTAGTATCTCCCTTATCATTGCGGCAGCTGCTGCAAGAGCGAGTCCGCGGTGACGAAAGGCTTCTGCTGTTTCGATACCTATATCCGCTTCTTTGCTGCTGACAGCTGAGGAGAAAGCCCATGAAGCGGCTTCATTTCCATGCATTATGCAGAAGCCTGTACCTTTTTTACTGAACTGTTCGTAGCTGTCCCAGTAGAGCGAGGGCGGTACGCATCCTGTGAGCCTGCTGAAAAGCTCCTCATCTATGCTGCGCAGTGAGTATCCGTCAGGGATATTTATTTCAGGCGCTTTATCATGCGGATAGCTGTATACATCACGGGGAAAAAACTCGACACCGCCGAATCCTGACATTTTTTCGCATATCATGCTGTCGGTGCATAGGAATTTCAGCTTTTCAGTGAGTATCAGTTCGTGTATTTCATGAAGCCCTGCTTCGTCAGGTGTTCCAGAGAGAAATGTGAAGTTGTTCTTGTGGCGGAACAGTATGCAGTTTTCGGATCTGTATATGCTTCCACTCTGATAATTAAGAACTACAGAAAGGGGGAATACCCTGCAAAAAACAATATCCTCCGCATATCTGACAAAGCTGTTGTAATCATTATTATCTATCTTTTTCATAGTTTTACCTCTGTGTAATAAAAAGCTCCCCGAGGGGAGCCTGTATTTATATTATCCTGTTTACATATGGGACAAGCTTTAAAAGCCTGGTTATCACGTAAGAAACAACAAGTGTGATTATACATATACCTATTACCGTTATCGTACCGCCGTGTTCGAGCGGATTGAACTTCATTACAGCAAATATGTACTTCAGAACAGCCATATGTATCAGGTAGATGCCGAAGGAACAGTTATCGAGCTCTGCGGCAACAGTATCGAGTACGGGGAAAGGCTTGTTCCTTGTCTTGCGGATATAACCAAAGGCGCCGATTGAAGCTGCTATGTACACCGGGAACGAATATACCCCAAGAAGAGATATCAGCTTTCCGCTGGTTTCGGGAGCGCTTTTTGAAACCGAATAGCCGTAAACGGTAAGCATAGCGGTTATTCCCGTGCATATCAGGAACATTATCCCGCAGGCGTTTTTCGGCAGCTTGATTATACCGGTGTGAAGGACATGACCTAAGAAAAGGTACAGCGGATATATGCTGAAGACGCATATATAGAAGGGCAGCTTTTTTCCGGACAATGTCTCAATAAATGGTATCAGTGACAGGAATACAGTATATACCAGCATAAGATACCTGAGCTGTCCGGGTGAAGAATGTTCGCTTATCAGCTTATACAGCGGCAGCAGCATATATATACCTATCAGCAGGTAAATGTACCACATATGTATCCAGCCTGTTCCGAGGAAGATATCGCTGAAGATATCCTTTACTATCCCGCCTGCAGGGGTATGATTGATGAGTATACCGTCAAAAAGTGAGAAGAGAACTGAAAAAGCGATAAGCGCTGTGACCATACGGAACACATATTTGCCGAAAAGCTTTTTCATTGTAAGTACACGTTTGTTATCAAGAAGAAGTGCTCCGGAAGCCATGACGAAACATGGTACAGCCCACATCATCGCGTTTCTTACGGACATCATGCCTCCCTGAACAGCCGGGTCTGACGAGAGACTCTTTGCTGCAAGGAAAGTGTGAAGTACCGTGACTGCGATACACGCAAGGGCTTTCAGACGGCTTAGGTAAAGTATCTTGTTCTTCATGATATCAGTTGAACAGGAAATTGTCTCCGCAGCCTGTGGCAGCCTCTGTAGGAGCTTCCGTAGGAGCAGGTGCCTCTGTAGGAGGTTCTGTGTAAACGGGAGCCTGTGTCGTAGCAGGCTCTACGTAAGTAGGTGCAGGTTCGGTATATACCGGTTCGTCGTAAGAAGGCTCGGTATATACAGTCTCTTCCGCGGTAGTGCTTTCTGTCGCGGCTTCCGTTGTTGTCTCTGCAGCAACAGTGGAGGCTATCATTTTCTCGGCTTCCTTTGTAGAGACCTTCTTGCCTGTGAACTTTGAGGTGTATTCAATGTAAGCGGTATCTCCGTCAAGGAAGATCTCGGTTGTATCAGCGTCCTTGAAAGGGAACTGATGAAGCTCGGCGGACTTTTTGTCGCTGAAGGTGATCTTTATGGTATACTCTTCATTTGCAAGAGCGCCGTTGTTTCCGAGAGCATGGTCTGCCGTGCTTGTCGGAGCATAGTAAAGGAGACGTGATTCGTTTACAGCGAAGCTGTCATCCTGCTTGAGCATATTTGAGGGGTATTTTTCATCAGCGCCTGATTTTACTGTGAAGCTGTCTATATCTTTTTGTGTCTTGTTTGCGAGAACGACGTCAAATACGTTCTCAGCGTCAGTTTTTTCGCCGATGAGCTTGAGACTGCCTTCAGCTTTTTCTGTTACAGCTGCAGTTGCCGCAGGGGTAACGTCAGCTGAAGGGGTTACATTTCCGCAGCCTGCAAGAGTGAGAACTGCAAGAAATGTGAGAGTTGCCATTGCTTTTTTCATATTTTATCCTCCTTGATCAGTCCATAGTTATATCCTTTACGTATTTCCACGTACCGGACTGACCATATGTTATCATATAACCATTTCTTTTGGTTTCGTTGGTAAAATCAGGATCACAGACGTAAACAGTGCCGTTTACGTTTACCTCTGCCCATGAATGAGGTCCGTATCCGCCCTTGAGGAGAGGTACCTTTCCTGAAATAAGGTGTGCGTCGTAGCCGAGAAGTCTTGCCATTTCGCAGAACATAGCCGCCATTACATAGCAGTTGCCCTTTCCGTTTTTGAAGCCGAAGTCGGCATAGAATTCAAGGGAGTGATCTGTATCCTGCGGCATATCGTCTGTCTGACCGTAATATGTTATACCGGCAGCAGCGTTGAAAGCTGCCTGAAGATCCCAGCCGACATTATCAAGACAGGCTTTTGCCAGCGGATAGTCATATTTATCTGCGGGGGACACGGTAATGGTGACGTTCCACTTGGTACCTTCCGCGTAGTAGTCCTTCCTGTCTATAACAGCTTCAAGTATTATCGCCGGAGCGAATCCTACCGGAGCGCTTGCCTTGAATTCGCTTGCGGTTATCTCGATCTTTCCGCCGGTGTATTTAACGGAGTCAAACTTGATATCCGGCAGGAATTCATATGTGGGAGCAGGCTCTGACACCTTCTGCATATAATCCATGTTCGCGTATCCGGATACTCCGTCATACGTTACGTGAGCCCACTGACCGTCTCCGTAGGTGACAGGTATCACTGCGTTGGGCGGGATCCTGCCTATAGACTCTGAGCTTGCCGAGTGCTCTTTTCTGATATTGAGGTAGGAGGTTACGTTTTTGGTCGTATATGTACCGGCATAACTGCTGCTGCAGCCGCAGGTGTCGGTGGTGACTACTTTTTTCTTCTGGTAATTTGCAGGGTTAAGGTAGACAGGCTGCATAAGGAGCACGGATTTTTCAAAGAAAGCGTCGTTATATGTCTCAAGCTGGCTGTTTATAACGCTGTCCTCAAAATAAGGCGAAAGAGCTGCTTTCAGTTCCGCTGTTGAGGTGACAGCACAACCGCTGTCGGAGATATCGATTTTTTTGAGAGTATCCTTATAGCCTGAAGTTATTCTTTTTGTTACCGCTGTGAATTTCAGTGACCTTTCGGCGGAAAGAATGGTCTTGCGCAGCTGTACGACGTCATGGACGTCTGTTTTTCCGTCACCGTTGAGGTCAGCGGCTTCTGACTGAGCCTTTGTAAGTTCTTTGCTGCCGAGAACGTAATCCTGCAGAAGTGCAAGGTCATCGGCAGTTGCGGCGCCGTCACCGTCTATATCACCTGTAACGGCAGCATTGACCGATACCGGAAAAATACTGCCGGCAGATATTGCAGCAGAAAGAATTATGCTCAGGAGCTTCTGATATTTCATAAAAAGACTTCCTTTCATTTTTTATCGTTACATAATAATATACGAATCAATAAAGGAAAATGTGACAAAAAAATTATAAAAAATTGTTCTTTGTGCCGCAGGCACCGTCATGTGGCGGTATTCTGCGGAAATCAAAGCTTTGCTGAGTATTCAGAAGCCGTTTTTGGCTTCCTGTTCTGTGAATGTAAGAGCATTGTCGCCAACGGCAGTATAAGTGCCGTCAATATTTTCAAAGACGGAGGAATCACCCTGATATGACGCGGTATAACTTCCGTCTGGCAGGGGATAGAAGCTGCCGCTCAGGAAAAAGATGTATTTTCTGCCCTGTATCTGTGATCCGCGGCATTCTCCCGGAATGAGAACGGAATATTCCTCAGTGCCGGATCTGTATCTCAGGTTGTTATAAGCAATATATTCCTCGGCAGGAAGATACCCTCCGCGGAAAAATACGGTTATCCTGTCATTTTCTTCAAGGCTGCCCTTCAGAACTTTTTCTATGGTGATGTTTTCGGCAGTGTAAGCATCTCCGTCTATAGAAGTATACACTATTTCATCAAGATTTGCAAGTACTACGGCGCAGGAATTTTTATACATCATCCGGATCAGCAGATTTCCGCTGCTGATCGAAGGCTGCTGGACCGGACCGGTGAAACCTCCTGCGTCGGGCGAGAAGTCAGCTGGAAAGTCAGAAAACAACAGCTCTTCCTCACCTATGACTTTTTCACGGGGCTGTATTATATTATCCGGAGAAACAGTCATATCACGTCCTGACGGTGAGCCGGCTGATTTTTCGGAAGCCTTTGAATCAGAAGCTTCAGAAACAACGGGTGCTGCGGCAGTGGTTTCTGTCGCGGCAGCGGTTGAGCTTATCACGGATGTTGTTTCGGTTGCCGGGACAGTTGAAGAAATGTCGTCATTTTTATCACGCACCGGAGTGGTCTTTACTGATTCCGCAGCAGTGACCGAAGACGAAGTTGTTTTTTCAGTCGGAGCAGTGGCAGTAGTCCTTGCGGCAGTCGTTGATGCGGCAAAGGATTTGCTGCTTGTTACAGTTTCTTCCTTTGACGAAGCAGTTACGTCGTCCGCGGATGCTGTTCCCTCGGCAATAACGGGAGATATTTCATTCGTACTGATATTATGTGTGTTTTTCGGTATCATAAGAACGGTACCGATTACTGCTGCCAGCATTGCGGCTGTTGCGGCAAATTTAGCTGCAGCAGGAAATATATTTATTCTGTTCTTTCCGTTATCGAGTCTTCTGAACTCCTCGGCGAACTCTTCTTTTCTGTCCGGCTCCTCGAAGCCGAATGCTTCGGCAAGAGCTTTTTTTTCTGTGCCTGTCATATAAGCTCCTCCTTCCCCAGATACTCGTGCAGCGCTCCGAGAATACGTTTTATCCTGCGGTTAAGCGCAAAACGTGATATGTTATGAAGCTTTGCGATAACATTCACGGGTACTTCATTTACATATCGCAGAAGTATTATCTCTCTATCATCCTCTGAAAGTTTGTCGAGAGCCTGTCTCAGCTCATAGCCTGAAATGATGTCTTCTTCGACGTTTTCATCGGATACCTCTGCGGCGGAAAGCTCTGCTGTCTTTTTTCTTCGGAACTCATCAGTGCAGAGATTGCCGGCAATTGTGTAAAGAAGCTGCAGGGTCTTATCAACGCTGTTGTAGTGCGGGTGTTCGAGGTAACGGAGAAAGGTTTCCTGAGTAATGTCCTCGGCAGTTTCCTTGTGCCGCACACGAAGAAAGCAGTAGCGATAGATTTTGTCATACTGCTCATCTATATCAATCGACACAGGACCGCCTCCCTCCGAAGTCTTATAAATTACATTATAACACATTATTATTAATAAAGCAACAGTTAAGCGGTGATATAGCAATATTTATCATTTTTTCAGCTAAAATGCTGAAAAACAGGAAAACCGTATCATTAAGATACGGTACCTGAAAAAATTTTCCCCTTACAACAGGAAAAGCATTTGTGCCGTCAATGTACAGACAACGGCTTTACAAATTAAATATAACAAACGATGCTTAAAAAAGTCTTAAAATCAGCTTAATGAATTCAGCACTCCAATAAATAAGGGGACATAAGTTTCGGTATCATATATGCAGTAAACGAAGGGGCGGTCAAAAACTACCGTTTTATCAGGCTTCATCGGCATTGCCTTATCCTGCATTGCAACGAGTGTCGCAGCGGCAGCCTTGGTGCCGTTTTCGTCGAGGTCGATAAAGGTCTTATGGATAACGTAGCCTATACTCAGTGGGTTTAAATGCGCGATAGCCGACATATTTGAAAAGTCCGCATCATCACTGAAGGCTGTTGGCATACCCATATCCGCGAGCTCTTCGCTGAGCTCGTTTTCGTATTCGTAGCTGAACTTGGGCAGCACCGCGGTTGCCTGTGAATAATTCTCTCCGAACCTGCTTGAAAGGAGTTCTCTGAGCTTTTCAGCGGTAAGGCTTTCGATGTAGCTGTGCATAGAAGTGTCTTTATCGGGGAGAAGAGCCGCAAATGCGTATCTCAGACCGCTGTAGTCCTTTATTATTCCCTCGGTGTTGCCGTCGCTTACATAGTCCTCGGTACTGCTGAGCATTTCTGCTTTCTGTACAGTGCCGTCTGCCGCTGTGAATTTACCGTCCGATATCATGTATTTCTCATAAGGCTCAGCCCATTCAGCCTGAAATGTCACTGCATTCACAAGGTACATGACGTCGTTCGGGTCTATCACGCTGAGTATAGTGGGTATCATCTCATTTGTCTTGCAGTTTACCCAGTTGTTCACGTCGGCGAGAGTAGTATCGTCAAAGGGAGCTGTATAGCACTCTGAATCGTAATAGTCAACACAGTTCTGTATGAATCCGGGGAGCACCTGTATGCGGTCCCTGTTGTCCCTTGTCCATATAGAGTTTGCGGTATTGACAGACCACTTCGGGTCCTCGCTTTCGTTAACGGTCATTTCGCGCTGACCGCGGAAATAACGGTTGAGGCTGTCGATAGGCATACCGCCGCCGAGAACTTTTTCCATTTCCTCAAGGGTACTGCCGGCTGCACCGTTGGCGGTCATGCCGAGAGCCTGTGCTATGGAATAAGGAGAGATAAGATCGTTGCCTCCCTTGTTTTCACTATAGGTATTCTGCAGAAGTCCCACCGTGAAGCCGAGCTGACTGTCGATGAATTCCTTGTAATTCTGGTAGCCCTCCTTCATGATTATGCCTGATGTACCCGGCGATCTTTCAATGCCTGCGCAGAGATTCTGTGCCTGCGGTGCATAGCTTGGCTCTGGAGCATTCTTTATGCATTGAACGAGCAGCTTTCTCATAGCTACAAGGTCGAATACGTCGTATTTTCCGTCTTTATTTACATCTGCTCCCGGTCCAGGTTCACCATAGGCTGGGAACAGATCACGGTCGCCTTTCAGCCAGCGCTGGAACAATACTATATCAGCAAGATTGAAAACATAGTCCACATTAACGTCGCCTGCAACGATATTGTCAGAATTGATAGCCGGAGTGCCTGTTGCGTTTAAGGCTTCTGTTGCAGCGGGCAGTGCTATACACAATGCAGCGACGGCTGCTGTTAATCTTTTGAATTTCATAAGTATACCTCCTTAAAATCTGCATTTTTAAAAGGTCAGATACCTTTTCTGATACTATAACGTATTGGAAAGCAGAAATGTGCGGCTGATATTGTAAATATTCTGTGAAGAATACGAATTATTTCGTAAAAAGATTGGAATTTGCCTCGGAAATTGCCTGTATACAGGGCGTTTAACGAATTTGAAAAAAGGTGTTGACAAACAGGATAAGAGGTGTTATACTGTATATAGATGAATAAGTACGGATAAGTACGGTATATGCAGTTGAGAAAGAGGCGCTTCATGAAGATAATTATAAAAAACAGATCAGACGTTCCTATATATGAGCAGATAGAGGAACAGATAAAGGCTCAGATCCTCGAAGGGAAGACCGAGGAAAACGAACAGCTGCCTTCCATAAGGCAGCTTGCACGGGACCTGAAAATAAGTGCGATCACTACAACAAGAGTTTATAACGACCTTGCCGATGAGGGGTTCATCGTTTCCGTTACGGGCAAAGGCTTTTTCGTTGCGCCGCGCAATAACGAGCTCCTGCGGGAGCGTATGCTCTGCGAAATGGAGGAGGCTATGGAAAAGGTCGTGTCAAACGGCAGGAATGCCGGACTTTCCGACAAAGAGATAGTTGAAGCTCTGAAAAGATTTATGGAGGAATGATTATGGAGAATATTCTTGAGATCAAAGGACTTAACAAGACTTACGAGGGCTTTGCGCTCAGAGATGTGAGCTTTTCACTGCCGAGGGGATATATCATGGGATTTGTCGGCGAGAACGGCTCCGGAAAGACCACGACTATCCGCTCCATACTTGATATGGCAAAGTTCGACAGCGGTAAGATAAGCGTTTTCGGACTTGACAGCGTCAAGGATACTATTGCCATAAAGGAAAAGCTGGGCGTAGTCTTCGACAGCCTTTATATCGCCGATAACCTCAATGTAAAGCAGATAGAACAGCAGTTCAAGCCCTTTTACAAGGAATGGAACAGCGACGAGTATGCCGCAAGGATAAAGAAGTTCGGGCTTCCCACCGATAAATCCGTGGGCGATTTCTCAAAGGGCATGAAGATGAAGCTGATGATCGCTGTTGCGCTTTCTCACAACGCCGAGTTCATGATACTTGACGAGCCTACCAGCGGTCTCGATCCGGTTGCACGTGACGAGCTTCTTGATATACTTGCCGAGTACATAGAGGACGAAAAAAGAAGCGTTCTTTTCTCCACTCATATCACCTCCGATGTGGAGCGTATCGCTGACTATGTGACTATACTCCACAACGGAAAGGTATGGTTCACGGGTACAAAGGACGACCTTACCGAGAACTATGTAGTGGTCAAGGGAGCAGAGGAGGATATACCCTCCGGCGTTAAGGAAAAGCTCATAGGCTTTCACGCATACCGCAACGGCTTCGATGCGATGATGAAAACAGAGGATACAAGTATGCTCTCCGACGAGCTTGAGACTGAAAAGGCAAGTATCGACGAGATACTTGTCTATATTGCAAAGGAGGATCGCCGTGAAAGAGATAATGAAGCTGATAAGGTTTGATTTTATTACCTCGGTCAATTCTGCGCTGCCTTTTTTCGGCGGAATGCTTATTATATGCCTTATACTGACTGCTTTCGGTATATTCAATCCCATATTCGGTGGATTGCTTACAGTATTATGTGCAGTGTTCTTCAGTCCTGCACAGGCGGCTGCAAATAATCCGGATTTCCGAAGAGTACGCGGTATACTTCCTGTGAGCAGAGCTTCCTTTGTAAGAGCTGAGTTTGCAGAGACTATCGTTTCTGTCATTGCCAGCGAGCTTATTACACTTATCTTCATGGGGATAAGCAAAATATCAAAGCTTTATGAGATATTTCCGCTAAAGTTTGAAGTATTTTGCAAGGGATTACATGATCTTGACGGTATTGAAGTGGCAGAAGGCAGTGTTTTTAAATTTGTTCCTCTCGTTATAATCATATGTTCATTGCTGATAGTACAGGTCACATTCATTAATATGAGGTCGGATATCGAAAGGCATGAACATGATATAAGAAACGTACTGCTTATTTTTTCTGTCGTGATAATCGCATTTATTGTCAGCGTCGAGCTTATTGTCAATGGGGTGATACCGCCGTATGATAAGTGGCTGTTTCCTTCGACGGAAGGCGGTACATGGTTATGGGGAATAGTTCTCAATACGGCAGCTGTGGCTATAGGCATATTGTTCTGCCGTATCACTGAGAAAAAGACGGCTGACTACGAAATATAGGAGTGGTTTCTATGAAAAGGATAATAGATCTTATGCGGATAGATCTTATGGGATTCAAGGGGAAAAAGGATACTGACTTTAAGTTCTTTCTGTTCTTTACGATAGTGTTGAGTATAGCTCTTATCTTTGCAGGCTCTTTCGTTTCACTGTTTGTTCTGGTCGTTGCTATCGTTATATGCAATATGCTGATCCGCAATGAGGAGAAAAAAGGCTACAGAAAGAGCTTCGGAGTAGTTCCTACGGACAGAAAAAGCGTTGTCATCGCAAGATTTGCCCTGCTTACGCTTCTTACTACAATAACAGGGATAATTGCATTCATTATAATGACAATTGCCAATAAAAGCGGACTTTATGATACTGTTTGGACGGACGGCGCTTACGCGGATACGAACAAGTTCCTCGATGCTGCTCTTACGCCGTTTGTTGATAGATCTGCTTCAAGGATAGTTTTCGGGATAATATTCATGCTTTCACTTATGATAATGTCATCAATGCTGAGGAAATACTACAAAAAGGGCTATAAGCAGAAAAAGAACGCTGCCCTGAAGGGCGTTCTCAAGGTGGTCGGAGGATATTTCGGCTTTGGGATCTTAGCGGCGGTCATAGTGTTTACGCCGTTGAAGAAAGTAGTGTTCCCGGTGATAGCTATGTTATTCACTGTTATAAAGTCGCTTGCGAGACCCTTTGACGGAATGCTTGCAATGCTGCTGTTCATTGTCGTAGGCTACGGATTCGTGGTATATCGGACAGTCTGCGCTGTTGTGGACTATGAAAAGAGAGAGCTGTAAGGAGGGGGAACATGAAACTTATAAATAAACTGATAAGCAGGGCTGCGGCTTTGGTTCTTGCGGCGGGCATCGCAGTTTCAGGCACTGCCTTTGCAGCGGAAAAAGACGAAGGATTTACTTTCCCGTCAGGTCTTTCCTTTAATGCCTTTGAAAAAATGGTCGGGCTCTTAACGAATGCATACGGTTCAGAAATTAATAGTAAGCTGCCGCCTACATCTGCCGCGGTTTTTCACGGCGACGAGATACTGTATACCAATTATGAGGGATACATCAACATGAAAGAGGATCTTGTCAACGACGAAAATGCGGTTTTCGAATGGGGAAGTATATCCAAGACAATGATATGGGTCAGCATAATGCAGCTGTGGGAGCAGGGGGAAATTGACCTTGACGCTGATATACGCACATATCTTCCCGATAACTTCCTGAAAAACCTGAAATACGATGATCCTATCACGGTCACTGACCTTATGAATCATCAGGGTGGCTGGTGCGAGAGTACATACAGGTTATTCGTCAGGGACGCGGCTGATATTGGCTCGCTTGAAGAGGAACTCCGTAAGATAGAACCTGCACAGACCTTCCGTCCGGGTGAGGTGTCGTCCTATTCCAACTGGGGAGCGGCACTTGCGGGATTTATAGTTCAGCGGGTAAGCGGTATGGATTTTACGGACTATGTTCACAGGAATATCCTTGAGCCTCTCGGAATGGAGCATACAGCAGTCTCGGCTGACCACAGTGATAATATGTGGGTGAAGGAGCAGCGTGAAAAGCTTAGATCATACGAAATGCCTCTGATGCTGCCAATCTGGGAGGAAACAGGCTCCGAGCTGTTTTATTGTCCCATATATCCGGCTGGAAGCGCTGTAGGAACTATCGGCGACCTTGCAAGATATGCGCAGGCTTTCGTTGACGATGGTCATCCGCTCTTTGAAAAGGCCGAAACACAGGAGAAGCTGTTCTCAGGCTCATCCTTCTACGGAAATTCTGATATACCCTGCTGCAGCTACGGCTTCTGGTCAAGTGAGTATGCGGTACAGGTATACGGACACGACGGCGGTACAAATTCCGGAGTTGCAAATATGCTGTTCGACCGTGATTTAAAGGTCGGACTTGTACTGCTGACCACGAATTCCAATTATAATTATAATCCTATGTTAAGCCTGCTGCCTGAGTATATTTTCGGGAATTATACTGGTAAGGATCTTTCATCGGAAAACGAAAAGCCTGCCGGTTTCAGTGGGGAATATGTTGCTTCACGATCGACTATTAAAGGAATAGGCAGCTTTTTCAGTTTCCTCGGTGCTGTTAATACGGAAAAGGTCGAAGGATATACGGATATCGGGAATGATGTTTACAAGTATACGTATACAGATGATTATATTGATAAAGTGCATATCCTCGGAATAAGCAGATATTCCGACGGAACCGAGGGAATAAGAGCAGGTGCGGTAGAGTATATGCCTGTAAAGCTGTACGTGCCGAAGATATCCTTGCTGGCTGCATTTTTCCTTTCAGGCATTTCCGCCATATTTGTTCTGCTTGCAAAGCGAAAGCTCAGAAAAGCAAAACTTATCAGCCCGTACAAGGGGGAGTTCATACTCACATGGGCTCAGCTTGCAAAGGCAGCTTCACTCCTTGCGATAGCTGTTATATTGGTCGCTGCAATGTCATCTACAGGACTTGCGAAGTCTGTGGGAGCCTGTGCCGGCATAATACAGATGATAAGCTTTGTGCTCTGCGGGGCAGCCGCCATTGCAGGGATAGCTTTCATACTGAAAAGAAATACCTCAAAAAACGGAAAAATATGCTATATATTCAGTATAGCAGGCAATATCGCAACGGCTTCCGCAATAGCTGTATTCGAGATGTACAGATTCTGGGGCTGCTGATATATACCTGATGCCGCAGCTTGTCTGCGGCATTTTTCTGTTGACAAATAATGCGGGGTGTGTTATAATACATACAGAATTTTCCGAAAGAGGTGTGAGGATGAAAAGATAATTCGCTTTTGAACACATGAATATTATTCTGACAGTGTGATATTTTCAGGCATACTGTCTTGTCATGTTGCCAAAAGTGGATTATGTTCTCATAACCTCTTTTTGCTTTTATATATTGCAGGGTGATGGCTTTACAGGTGCGTCATCTGTTTTTTCGTGAGGTTATAAGTGCGTAATGGGTCCTTTTGGCAGCAAAGGGGCCCTTTTTCTGACCCCGGAAGGAGGAATGAATATGTCACAGATAAGTGTGAATTCCCTTACATTCGGTTATGAGGGAAGTTTTGACAATGTTTTTGAGAATGTGTCCTTTTCCATAGATACTTCATGGAAGCTGGGCTTTATAGGAAGGAACGGAAAGGGAAAGACGACCTTTTTGAATCTGCTTATGGGAAAATATCAGTACAGCGGTTCGATAGATGTGTCTGTAAGATTTGAGTATTTTCCGTATAAGCTTACCGGGGAGCAGTCTGCTCTGCCTGCATACGAATTTCTCGAAGATATAAAGAGCGGCTGTGAGGAGTGGAGAGTTGTATGCGAGCTTGGTCAGCTTGATGAAACTGCGGAGCTTATTTACAGACCATTCTGCACACTCAGTCACGGTGAGCGTACCAAGGTGCTGCTGGCTGTGCTGTTTTCGGGAGAGAACGAGTTCCTTCTCATAGACGAGCCAACCAATCACCTTGACAGGAATGCGCGTGAAGCTGTGAAGAGATATCTCGCTTCCAAGAGCGGATTCATACTTGTATCCCACGACCGCGATCTTCTTGACGCCTGCACGGATCATGTGCTCGTGCTCAACAGGAAGAGCATAGAGGTGCAGAGCGGAAACTTTTCAAGCTGGTGGGAAAACAAGCAGCACAAGGATCAGTTTGCGCTTGCAGAGAACGAAAAGCATAAAAAGGAGATAAAAAAACTGAGACAGGCTGTGAGGAGAACGTCAGAGTGGGCTGACAAAAGCGAGAGGTCCAAGATAGGCTTTGACCCCATAAAGGAAAACGACAGGAGTATAAGCACCCGTTCGTTCATCGGCGCAAAGACGAAGAAAATGCAGAGCAGAGTGAAGAATATCGAAAAGCGGATAGGCAGGGAGATAGAGAAGAAGGAGGGACTTCTCAGCGATATCGAGCGCACTCCGGAGCTGAAGCTCATTCAGCTCGTACATCACAGTAACACTCTCATAAATGTAAGGGATCTCAGTCTGAGATATGAAGGAGCGGAAAAAGATGTTCTTTCCGGACTGACATTTACTGTGAAAAAAGGTGACCGTATTGCTCTGAGCGGCTCGAACGGCTGCGGCAAGTCCACGCTTATAAAGGCTTTGCTTGCTGAATCCGGAGATACTGTACGGGGGGAAGGAATAGTCAGAAATGGCATATGCAATGTCGCACCGGGACTTGTTGTCTCATATGTGGATCAGGATACTTCAACGCTCAGGGGCAGCATACGGGATTTTTCTGATTCGGTAGGGACGGAGCTGAGTATGTTCTGCACGATCCTCAGACAGCTCGGCTTTGAACGCGGACAGTTTGCAAAGGATATTTCCGAGCTTTCCGAAGGACAGAAAAAGAAGATACTGATAGCTGCAAGTCTTCTTACACCGGCGCATATTTATATATGGGACGAGCCGCTGAACTATATCGATATTTTTTCACGTATGCAGATAGAAAAGCTGCTGCTTGAATATAAGCCTACAATGCTTTTTGTAGAGCATGATACCTGTTTCCGTGAGAGAACGGCGACCGGAACAATTGAAATATGAAAGGAAAAAGCTGCGTAAAACGCAGCTTTTTTATAAGATTCAGTTTTTCCGCCTGCTGCTAATCAGAAACAATCCTGCCGAAACCAGCAGAACAGGCATTAAGTTTATTTTTCCTGAGGTCTTGGGACTTTCGGTGCTTTGTACAGTTGCTGCGACTGCGGATGAGGCAGATGCAGCAGCAGGAGCTGCGGCTTTGAGACTGATCTCCTTCTGCTTAATGAAGTCAGGCTCATTTATACGCAGCAGCTCGTAAACGAGTTTGCTGCCGCTTTTGTAAATAAAACTGTAATGTGCGTCAGCTATGCCTATAGTTGTTGAAAGATATCCCGAATGAGCATATGTGAATTTCAGCGGCAGGCTTTTGGTTTCTTTATATGCTGACTCTGTTGCGGAGATGAGGACATCTCCTTCGGTGAGTATGAATTCCCTTTCTCCACGGGAATGATCGTGACCGAAGAGGTAAATTATGTTCATTTTATACTTTTCGGCATACGAGTTTATAAGCGCTGCCAACTCATAGGAATGGTCAACATTATAAGCGTTTGCGCCTGTCCAGCTGCCGACGGTATAGCCGCTGAGATTAACGCTCTGAGGCTGTACGCCGAGTACGTGCAGACCGGCATGGGCAGAGAAAACTATCAGCTCGCCGTGATAATCCTTTGCTGTATCGCTTAGAAAGCTCTCTATCTGATCTCTGATACAGTTGTAATCCTGTACTGTCAGAGCGCCGGATTCAGTGTTTATCGTATCGTAATTGATTCCGTAGACTATCACGTTTCCGGCAGCTGTGCTGTTAGTGCCGTTTTCTGCGACTTCCGCAGAGCTTCCGCGGAAGATGACACCGCAGCCGTCCGAAAAGCTTTCGTCAGCACCGAGCCCGGCGGCGACTGACCATTCGGATACAGCGGAGCCGGAATCGTGGTTGCCTGCAACGAATACGGTATCAAGTCCGCCGAGATAAGGCTTCAGGCGCGGCAGATACCTGTTCGCCATAGTATCGTGATCCATAGTCGGACCGTTTATCATGTCGCCGGTACATATCACCAGTGACGGTATATAACCGCCGGTGCGGTCAAGAACTTCCTCTATTGCTTTGCCTATAAGGTCGTACTGCTCATGTACATCGGAAAAGGTTATGAAGGAATCGGGGACTATGCCCTTTGTGATAACAAAGACCGCGTCCTGAGACTTCTCGCGGTAGTAGTGGTCTTCACTGTCATGTGCTTCGACAATACAGCTTACCCTGTGGACTCCGGCAGCTTTTCCCGCAAGGTCTCCGGCAGTGAATGAAAGTCCGTTTCCGTCTTTTTCTTCACCGTCCGTGAACCACCTTACGCTGTCGGTTATCAGTGAATCATCAAGGAGCTCTACCGAGAATTCCGGAGCCGCATAACCGCTCCCTTCTATGACGAAGCTGTCTGCACAGGGCTGAGTTTTTATACACCTTGCAAGCTCTTTTCCGCTTGTGTATATGTTTACCTGAGCAGCTTCCGAAGCGTTGTACGTACAGCCGAAGTGTACATCGTCAGCAGCCGAGTAAGAAAGGTATGTTATCTTTCCGTCGTCGTTGTAGAAAAGTCTGCTGCCGTCGAAATTCCACGTCTGATCGCCTGAGTTCCACCAACCCTGAGTCAGATAAAGGTCTCCTTCATGGCAGCAGAGACGGTGGGTATCAGTATAAAGTTCATTATAATGAGTAGCGGTGCTTGTGACCATTTTCTCCTCTGCGAAGTGCCAGATATATTCGGCGCTGATACGGTCATCAGCTGTGAGCATAGCGCTGCTGCCGTCAGGGCGGCTGACGGTAATGAGGTAGTCCCTGCCGTTTTCAAGTTCTGTGGCTTTGAACCACTGCTGACCGTTGTCGAGTGTAATTATACCGTTTGCGGAAGTAGGCGGAACAGTTTCTGTAAAGTCCTCAGCTGCTCCGTAAACATCGGCGGCAGAAAAACTGATTATAAGAACTGTCGAGACTGCCGCAAGCAGTTGAGGGATTTTGTAATATTTATTGATAAGTGTCACCTCCGTAAAATTTCGGAACATCAGTATTATAACATCAAATCAATTATATGTCAAACAAGGGGAAGCGTTTTATTATTTCCGAACGGTCTGTGCATAAAAAATCCCGGAGAGATGATATTCAGCTCCGGGATATTTTTATGAGTAAGGTTATTTATGTCTGCGTTCCGGGAAGCGTTGATAGTATGCTTCCTTGTCTGCGTACATTCTTTCATCCGCAAGGCTCATGGTATTCCTGATGTCATTCCTGCCCTCATCGCAGCAGTATCCAACAGCAAAGCTCACGCCCTCGGCGTTATCGGCATAGTTGCGGAGCCTTGCGATCTTCTGTTCAAATTCCTCATCGCTCATGCCTGATACGAAAACAGTGAACTCGTCGCCGCCTGCACGGTAGACGTCCTGTCCGATAAAGGTGTCCTGAAGTATAAGAGCAGCATTCTTCAGGAGAAGGTCGCCTGCGATATGACCGCTGTTGTCGTTGACCTGTTTCAGACCGTTGAGGTCTGCAAAGACAACGCGAAGGTTTTCGGGATATTTTTTCTTGCCTTCAACGAGAGCGTTAACGTAGTTGTTCATGGCGTTGCGGTTCTTTATACCTGTGAGGAGATCGATAGTGCTCATTATCTCAAGACGGTTGAGTAGCTGGTAGTTCGCAATGGCGTAGGCGATGAAATATGTTGTGGATTCAAGTATATCCTTGATCTTGATAGTGTTTTCAACGTCGAAATCGGTAGCCCAGATATAGCCCTTTGTCTCACCGCCGTAGTTGATCGGGAAAAGCACGAGGGTATTTACGTCATACTGCTTCAGTGATTCATACCATACCGGATTCCTTGCCCTGAGTATCTCCATGTCCTTTTCGTCCTTGATTATCAGGCAGTCGCTTCCGTCAATGGTCGCAGGCCATGTTGAAACTATATCAAAGAATGCTCCCGTTACGATCTTATCTATCGAGCCCTTTGAACCCTCAATAACGTGATTGTCGCTAAGGAGCCGGCACATTCCGGCGCTGAAATCCGTGAGCAGGAGTACGCAGCGGTTGGCATTACTTATCTTTCTGATATGAGCAACCACCTCATCAATGGAGGTCTGGAAATCAGAGCCGCTGTAGAGCTTTATACAAGCCTGCAGAACATTTGAAGCGATCTCAAGGGAGGTGTTCGACATAAGCTCGGAATTCGGTTCCCTGGAAGCTGTATAGGTATAGGTGCAGTAGCCTATATTCTCATCGTCGCTCGTTACCGGCATGAAGAATAAATTGAACCATATATCAAAGCGTTCAGGGTGTACGTAGGCGTGTAGAACCTCTTTTTTTACCGCTGACTTGTAGCAGTAGTTCTCGAAATTCATATCATAGGGGAAATACTTGGTGTAAAGGGAATTCGGAACAAAAACCTTCTCCTTTGCAACATCGGTCACAGCGTCGTCGTTGCGCTCTATCGAGTCGATATATGCTTTGTTTCCGTCAACTATCCTGATGTCGCCATAGCTGCCGTCCGGTTTCTTCTCAACTGACATTATGCAGGTCACAGAATCGCACTTGTCCAGATATTCACGGAAATCCATATTAATTACCTCTCAGTCCATATATAATCCAAATACATATCATGCATTTTTGATATTATAGCATATTATAAAATATCTTTCAAGGAACATTTTGTTAACTTTTTTGAGCTTGTTACGGGAAACGGCTGTATACTGTACGGATCTGCGTAATTCATTTTATCAATTAAAGAATGTTGTAAAAATGCACAATCAGCGGAATAAAATATTGTGTGTGCGTACAAATTTTTAAGTACAGATCTAAAGTTGTATTTACAAATCTTATTATTTATGTTATCATAAAGAAAAATCCGGTACTTATCGGTTTGGGAGGATATTATGGAAGATTATAAATATATTACTATCGTTGAGTGGGCAAAGAACTATATTGCGTCAAAAGGACTGAAGCCCAAGGACCGTTTTCTTACGGAAAAGGAGCTTTGCGAAATACACAATGTTAGCAGACAGACTGTAAGACAGGCTCTGATGTGCCTTGAAAACGAGAATGTTATAAGCAGGGTACGCGGCAGCGGCGCATTTATTTCGTCAGGTTTCACACAGCCTGTACCGACAGTACAGACAAGGAACATAGGTGTTATATCGACATATTTTACTGATTATATTTTCCCGCAGATAGTTACTGGTATCGAAAGCGTCCTTAATGATTCGGGCTTTTCGATGCAGCTGGCCATAACACATAATAAGGTGGCAGAAGAACAGCAGGCGCTTCAGAGCATGATATCCGGAGGAGTTCAGGGACTTATCGTCGAACCTTCAAAGAGTGCCCTGCCGAATCCGAATATGGAGCTTTATGATGAACTCAGACGGAATAATATCCCGGTGGTATTCTTCAATGCAAAGTATCCGTGGTCGGATTATCCGTGCGTTGCAATGGACGATGAAGCAGCCGGAAGAGTCGCGGCTGATTATATATTTGACTGCGGCCACAGAAAGATCGCAGGAATATTCGCACTTGACGATATACAGGGACATAAGAGGTACTGCGGTTTCACAAAGAGCTGCATTGCGCACGGACTGAAAAACGCAGAGGACAATGTACTTTGGTTTGCTACCGCTGATAAGAATTTGATTTTTACATCCGGCGAGAACAGACTGCTTGAGCTTCTCGGTGAAACGACGGCGGTTGTCTGCTATAATGACAATATCGCTATAAAGCTGCTTCAGTTCTGCAAGGAACACGATATATCCGTGCCTGGCGATCTGTCTGTAGTGGGTGTGGACGATTCAAAATATGCTTCTATCTGTGATGTTCCGCTTACAACTGTTGCCCATCCGCAGAGAAGGCTCGGTGAGGCAGTTGCTGAAAAGCTGATAGACAAGATAAGCTCTTTTTCAGACAACGAAGGAGATATAATCTTTACCCCGGAACTTAAAGTACGTGAGTCAGTGAGAAAAATAAAAAATATGTAAATACAAATTGAAAAAAATGCAAGCAAAGGACTGAGGGGTATTATCTATGATTGACAAAAAAGAGACGGTGCAGGACGTTAAACGTCTTGACATCAAGAAGATCGAAGAGCTTTTACAGAGCGGGAGCCTTGAAAGCTGTGACGATACTCTTGATTCCATTCTTAATGAGGTCGAATATTCAAGGATCAGGTCGCTGATGATAAGGCTGTATGTTTGTATGGACATATATGTGGCGGCTCATTCATTTGCACGCAAGATAGGCATAAGCAATGAGAAATTCTTCGGCCATTTCGGGACGGCTGACGATATCGGATCAGACCTTATGACAGCTGATGATACTATGAAGTTCCTTCACAAGATCGTTCACGACTGCATAAGATGGCGCATAGAATCGGCAAAAGAGAGCAGCAGGAGCATTGTTGCCAAGGCAAGGGACTACATAGACAAAAACTATATGAATGATGAACTGTCCCTCCTTGTCGTGGCGGAGGCTGTCGGGCTCAGCCCTTCGTATCTCAGCGCACAGTTCAAGAAAGAGTATGGAAAAAACTTGTCCGAATATATTTCAGTTGCGAGGATAGCTCACGCAAGGGAGCTGCTCTGCTGTACGTCCAAGATGATATATGAAGTCGCTTATGATGTAGGGTTCAGGGATTACCGCTATTTCAGCCAGATATTCAAGAAGTATACAGGACAGACTCCGAGGCAGTTCCAGAACAGTGCAAATGTATGCCCATAAAAATTCTTAACATCACATTCAAAAAATAATAAACATTTTGAGTAATATTTTCGGTATCAATGTAAGTACAAATTGATTATAATGTAAGTACAAGTTAACGCCAGGGACGTTAAAATGCATAATAAGTTCAGATGGAGGAATTTTGATTATGGAAATGAAGAAAATATTTGCAATGGCAGCAAGCACTATCATGTGCGGAGCTTTGTTTGCAGGCTGCGGCGGTACAAACAGTTCGTCAAACTCAGGCAGTTCGTCAAACTCGTCCAATTCCGCAACTGCGAACAAGACAGAAAACGAAGGCGGTTCGTCCGATTCACTTATTAAAGTAGGCATCATTAATAACGATCCGAACGAGTCCGGCTACCGTACAGCTAATGTTAATGACCTGAAGGCTACATTCACAAAGGAAAACGGATTTGACGCTTCTTTCAAGTACAGCCTCAAGAATGAGGATCAGATCAATTTTGCGCAGAAGTTCATACAGGACGAGGTCGATTATCTTCTCCTTTCCGCAGCTGATACTGCAGGCTGGGATTCAGTTCTCAAGGACGCGCAGGCTGCAGGCGTAAAGGTTATCCTCTTCGACCGTACCATTGACGCTGACGAGAGCCTCTATGACGCTTCGATCGTTTCGGATATGGCAAAGGAAGGTGAGCAGGCGGTTGACTGGCTCAAATCCCAGAACCTGAAGTCCTACGATATTATCCATATCCAGGGTGTAATGGGTACGGCTGCTCAGAAGGGCCGTTCGGGAGCTCTTGATGCAACAGCCAAGGAGCTCGGCTGGAACATTGTTACACAGCAGACAGCTGAATGGAATGCTGAAAAGGCGCAGCAGATCGTTCAGTCCGCTATAGATGCCAATAAGAAGTTCAATGTTATCTATGCTGAGAACGACGATATGGCAAAGGGAGCGGTTGCTGCTCTTGACAAGGCAAATATCTCACACGGCGTTGACAAGGATGTAGTCGTTATAGGCTTCGACTGCAACAAGTGGGCGCTTGAAGAACTTAAAAAAGGAAACTGGAACTATGACGGACAGTGCAATCCGTTCCAGTCAACTTATATAAAAGAAGTAATCGAAAAGCTCGAAAAAGGTGAGACCCTCTCTCAGAAAACCATTATCATGGATGAAAAGGGCTTTGATGCAAAGACAATTACCGACGAAGATGTAAATCAGTACGGTATCTGATGAAAGTGTTACAGGACACTGAATAACAAAATAAAGTGCGGTGACGCATTCGTGAATGCTCTTGTCACCGCACTAATTTTAAAACTTTTCCGCAAGGAAATTTGCGGATGAGCATGAAACTCACTTAGGAGGAAAAGCAATGCAAGAGAAATCATTGCTGGAAATGCGAGGGATATATAAATCATTTCCGGGAGTAAAGGCTCTGAGAAATGTGGATTTTACGCTCCGTGAGGGAGAGATACACGCTCTTATGGGCGAAAACGGCGCAGGTAAATCAACTCTTATAAAGGTTCTTACGGGTGTGCATATAAAAGACAGCGGAGATATCTTCATAAAGGGACATGACGGTCCGGTACAGATACATTCTCCGCAGGAAGCGCAGAACCTTGGAATAAGCACCGTTTATCAGGAGATATCTCTCTGCCCCAACCTTTCTGTCGCAGAGAATATATTCCTTGGCAGAGGCAAAAACAGACTCGTTAACTGGAAAAGTATGAACAGTCAGGCAGGTAAACTGCTTGATTCACTCGGTATAGCCGTTAAGCCCAATCAGCAGCTTGCAAGCTGCTCTATCGCGGTGCAGCAGATGGTCGCTATCGCAAGAGCTGTCGATATGGAATGCAGCGTTCTCATACTCGACGAGCCGACGTCTTCACTGGACGAATCAGAGGTAGAGAAGCTCTTTAAGCTTATGAGGCAGCTGAAGGAACGTGGAGTAGGTATAATATTCGTTACTCACTTTCTTGACCAGGTATACGAGGTCTGCGACAGGATTACCGTACTCAGGGACGGACAGCTCGTGGGAGAGTATGAGATCGAAAATCTTCCCCGTGTTCAGCTCGTTTCAAAAATGCTGGGCAAGGAACTGGACGATATGGCGGATATCAAAAATGATATGCCTGCTTTCAGCGATAAGTCAAAGGAATATGTGTATGAAGCGGAAGGGCTTTGCAGCTCAGAAGGCATCAAGCCATTCAACTTCAATATACGCAAAGGTGAAGTCAACGGCTTCACCGGTCTTCTCGGTTCGGGCAGAAGCGAGTGCGTAAGAGCTATTTTCGGAGCTGACAAGGTCACAGGCGGAAAAGTCAAGGTCAAGGGCAGGGAAGTAAAGATAAACAAGCCCATCGACGCTATGAAGAACGGTATTGCCTATCTTTCCGAGGACCGTAAAAGCGACGGTATCGTAGGAGATCTTTCCGTCCGCGATAATATCATACTTGCACTTCAGGTGAAAAAAGGATTCTTCAAACCGTTCTCAAAGGCTGAGGCGGTCAAATTTGCTGAGGAATACATAAAGCTGCTCGATATCAAGACAGCTTCGGTAAATACACCTGTAAAGTCTCTTTCAGGCGGTAATCAGCAGAAGGTAATTCTCGGACGCTGGCTGCTGACAAAGCCGGAATATCTCATTCTCGATGAACCTACCCGCGGTATTGATGTAGGCACTAAGGTCGATATACAGAAGCTTGTGCTGAAGCTCGCTTCGGAAGGCATGAGCATAACCTTCATTTCCTCGGAAACTGATGAGATGCTGCGTACTTGTTCAAGGCTGCTCGTTATGCGTGACCGTAAGCTTGTAGGCGAGCTTACAGGCGATCAGCTTACTCAGAACACAATTATGAATACAATCGCAGGAGGTGACCGGGAATGACAGGAAAGAGCAGAACTGCGGGCAAAAGTTCATTTTTGTCTGCAATAGTGAGAAATCAGATATTTATCCCGATCGCTGCGCTGCTTATACTTGCGATCTTCAATTTTATAGCTGATCCGTCATTCTTCAAAATAACGATAGGATATAACAGCAACGGCGACCCGGTCCTTTCGGGAAATCTTATCTCGATAATAGACTACGGCTCAGAGCTTGCGATACTTGCTATCGGAATGACGCTCGTAACAGCTGCTTCACGAGGACAGGATATCAGCGTCGGAGCGGTAATAGCCATCAGCGGCAGCGTGGTGCTGAGGGTGCTTTGCGGAACTAATTCACGTCCTGAAACACTGCAGGCTCCTATTATAGTTGCATTCCTTATTAGCTGTCTTGCGGCAATGGCCTGCGGCGCTTTCAATGGTGTTCTGGTCTCTGTATTCAAGATACAGCCTATGGTCGCAACGCTGATACTCTTTACAGCCGGACGTTCGATAGCGGCATGGATAAACAATAACGAGCTCCCGGTAATTACTGACAGAACTTTCACGTTCTTCGGCGGTTATATTCCGGGAATACCGGTGCCGACACCGTTTTTCATCACAGTAGCCTGCATAATAATTATTTGTCTGGCTCTGAAATTCACAAACCTCGGACTGTATGTTCAGTCAGTCGGAATCAATGAAAAGTCCTCACGTCTGAACGGTCTCAATCCGGCGTTTATCAAGTTCATAACATATGTTATACTTGGACTGTGCGTAGCAGTGGCAGGCTTCATCAAAGTCAGCAGACTTTCAACTATCAACTATTCTGTAGTTGCGAAGGATATAGAAATGGACGCTATCCTTGCCGTTGCCCTGGGAGGCAATTCGCTCAGCGGCGGAAAATTCAAGATATCTGCGTCAATACTCGGAGCGTATGTTATACAGTTCCTTACCACAACGCTTTACAAATTTCAGGTGCAGTCGGATGCTCTTCCTGCCTATAAAGCGGTAGTAGTTATCGTTCTTGTGGTACTCAGCGCACCGATAGTAAGAGAAAAGATAGCAGCAGTTTTCAAGAAACTGCGTGCTCCCGCCGGTGCGGTGAGCAAAAGCTGAAAATGAAGGCGTGGAATGGAGGAATAATATATGCCGCAGAAGGATATGACTGCCGGAAGATCGTTCCGGCGTCTTACAAGAGGATTATCTGATACCAATCTTCTTATGTCCATAACGATCATCGTGTATATACTTATGTATTTGTTCGCGATATTCGGACTTGGTGAAGGCTTCGTCAAAGGACAGACATTTTTCAATATGCTCAACGGAAATGCCGCGCTTATCATACTTTCCTGCGGAATGACGCTTGTAATGATAACTGGCGGTATCGATATATCGCTTGGCGGAATGGCAGCTCTTGTAAGTATGAGCGCAGCTGTTTCACTTGATTATCACGGCGGAAGCATTTTCGGAGCAGTAATGATATCACTCGGAATCGGTCTTGCATTCGGACTGGTACAGGGCTTCCTTGTAGCTTATCTGGATATACAGCCTTTTATAGTAACGCTTGCAGGTATGTTCTTTGCAAGAGGTATGACGACTATCGTACATACCAATCCTTTCAATGTAAAGAATGAAGCGTTCGTAAAGCTCAAGGAAACAAGGATCATCATCCCTGGTATGGGATCGGTGAACAAAAGAGGCGATTACATCGACGCATATATAGAGATCGGCGTAGTGATCGCACTTATTACAGTTGCCGCACTTTTTATCTTCCTTAAATGGACAAAGACAGGAAGAAGCTTTTATGCAGTGGGCGGCAACAGACAAAGCGCACTCATGCTGGGAATAAATGTAAAGAGAACGACATTCCTTGCATACCTCATGTGCGGTATTTTAGGCGGAATTGGTGGATTCGTGTATTTTATGCACGTAGGCTCGGGATCGGCATCTCATGCAGCGGGAGCTGAGATGAACGCGATCGCTTCGTCGATCATCGGCGGAACCATGCTTACAGGCGGCGTCGGAAATATCATAGGAACACTTTTCGGCGTACTATCGCTTGCTCTTATTCAGCAGATCGTATCATCAGTAGGACTTGACCAGGCGTGGTGGACAGGAATCACAAACGCTTCTATGCTTTGTATATTCCTTATAATCCAGAGTATCATCATCGCCCGCCGCAAGAAGGCTAATCTTTCGGCAACAAAGTCAGTTGAAGCAAAAGGAGTAAAATCATGAGCAGTGCAGAACAGATAAAAAACGGTAAAGCAGTAATTGGTATCGAGTTCGGTTCGACCCGTATCAAAGCGGTACTTATCGGCGAGGACCATACACCGCTGGCGTCAGGCGTACACGACTGGCAGAATGAACTTGCGGACGGAGTATGGACCTATTCGCTCGACAGCGTAAGGTCAGGACTGCAGGAATGCTTTGCCGATCTGATGAAAAATGTAGAAGCAGATTACAATATAAAACTCGAAACAGCCGCAGGTATCGGCATATCTGCGATGATGCACGGATATCTTGCGTTTGATGAAAACGATCATCAGCTCGTTCCGTTCAGAACATGGCGCAATACGATGACTGAGGAGGCGGCTGACAGACTGACGGAAGCCTTCAGCTTCAATATCCCTCAGCGCTGGAGCATAGCCCATCTTTATCAGGCTGTTCTGAACAACGAGCCCCATATAGGAAGGCTCGCGTTTATGACGACTCTTGCAGGATATGTACACTATATCCTCACCGGCGAAAAGGTGATAGGTGCAGGAGACGCTTCGGGCATCTTCCCGATAGATCCGGAGACCTGCGATTATGATGCCGCAATGCTTAAAAAGTTTGATGAGCTTGCGGCAGGTACTGAGCTGCGGACAAAGCTTTCCGGACTGCTGCCGGTCATAGTACAGGCAGGGAACTGCGCAGGAAGGCTTACGGAAGAAGGGGCGCGTCTCCTTGATCCTACCGGCACGTTCAGACCCGGAGTGCCGTTCTGTCCGCCGGAGGGCGACGCACAGACAGGCATGGCTGCTACAAACAGCATTACTCCGAGAACCGGAAATGTTTCAGCAGGAACGTCGATATTCTCGATGATAGTTCTTGAAGAAAATCTTGCGGCGGTACACCGCGAGATAGATATAGTAACAACTCCCTGCGGAGCTCCTGTGGCAATGGTACACTGCAACAGCTGCACATCAGATCTTGACGCATGGTTCGGTATGTTCGGCGGTTTCCTCAGCGAAGCCGGAGTTGACTTGCCCAAGGGGAAGCTTTATGATATGCTCTATTCCCTTGCAGCTGAGGGTGATCCTGACTGCGACGGCATTATCTCCTACAACTATTACGCCGGCGAGCCTGTTACCGGAATAAAGGACGGAAGACCGCTGCTGATGCGCAGTCCCGATTCAGTGTTCAGTATAAGGAATCTCGCCCGCAGTCTTGTATATTCCTGCGTCGCTTCGCTGAAAGCGGGCATGGACATACTTACAGAACAGGAGCACGTAAAGCTCGAACGGATATTTGCTCACGGCGGTTTCTTCAAAACGCCTTTCCCAAGCCAGAACTTCCTTGCGGCTGCACTCGGTGCGGATGTTACGCTGATGCAGACCGCAGGCGAAGGCGGTGCATGGGGAATAGCGCTGCTTGCCTCATACATGGTGAACAGGAACGGTGATGAGACCCTCGTTGATTACCTTAACGACAGGGTATTTGCCGGTATGAAGGGAAGTACCGTATCTCCTTCGCAGGAGGATGTCGATGGTATAAATGCATATATGAAAAAATATATTTCGGGACTTTCAGCTGTAAGAGCTGCAGATGCCGAATAACAGAAAGGAAAGATACAGTATGAAATTCTGGTTTATAACGGGTTCACAGTTCCTGTACGGTGAGGAAACTCTCAGACAGGTCGAGGAGGACTCAAAAAAGATAGTTGACGGACTCAAGCTTCCTTTTCCTGTTGAGTATAAGCTCACAGTAAAGACAGAATCCGAAATAGAAAAGATCATCAGAGAAGCAAACTATGATGATGAGTGTGCAGGAATAATAACCTTCTGTCACACCTTTTCACCTTCCAAAATGTGGATAAACGGACTTGCAATCTTACAAAAGCCTTGGCTTCACTTTCACACGCAGTTCAACGAGACTATTCCCAATGAAGCTATCGACATGGATTACATGAATCTGCACCAGTCGGCGCACGGCGACAGGGAGCATGGCTTCATTGGGGCTCGTCTGCGTATGCCGAGAGCTGTAGTGGCAGGTCACTGGAAAGATCCAAAGGTACAGGCTAAGATCGCTGAGTGGCAGCGTGCGGCTGTAGGTGTTATGTTCAGCAGAAGCCTGAAAATTGTTCGTTTCGGTGATAATATGCGTGAGGTTGCCGTTACAGAGGGCGACAAGATCGAAGCACAGCTCAGGCTTGGCTGGCAGGTAAATACCTTTGCGGTAGGCGATCTTGTTGAGATAATGAACGCTGTTACCGATTCTGAGATAGATGCTCTTGTGAAGGAGTATGCCGAGCTTTATGATTACAATAAGGCTGACGAGGATACTATAAGATATCAGGCACGCGAGGAGATCGCTATCGAGAAGATACTTGTACGCGAGGGCGCAAAGGCTTTCTCGAATACATTTGAGGATCTTCACGGCATGAAGCAGCTTCCCGGACTTGCAACACAGCACCTTATGCAGAAGGGCTACGGTTTCGGCGCTGAGGGCGACTGGAAAACAGCCGGTATGACAGCTATCGTCAAGGCAATGTATCCGGACGGAAATACCTCATTTATGGAGGATTATACATACGATTATTCTAAAGAGCTTATACTCGGCTCACATATGCTTGAGGTCTGCCCGTCCATCGCAGCAGACAGACCGCGTATAGAAGTACATCATCTTGGAATAGGCGGAAAGGAAGCTCCTGCAAGAGTAGTATTTGAAGGCAGAGCAGGTTCTGCAAAGGCTTTGTCGCTTATAGACATAGGCGGAAGATTCAGACTTATCCAGCAGGATGTCCAGTGTGAGAAGCCTTTCCAGACAATGCCCAATCTTCCTGTTGCAAGAACAATGTGGAGACCTGCACCCTCGTTCCTTGAAGGACTTGAGTGCTGGATAATCGCAGGCGGAGCACATCATACAGTGCTTTCTTATGATATCACTGACGAGACTGTAAGAGATTTCGCACGTATCATGGGTATAGAACTTGTAGTTATCAACAAGGACACTACAAAGGAAAAGTTGGAACGCGACATCATGATCGGAGATGTGATATATGGACGTTAAGGCACTGAAAGAACGTGTTCTTAAAGCAAATCTTCTGCTCCCAAAATACGGACTTGTTACCTTCACATGGGGAAATGTCAGCGAATATGACCGTGAAACAGGTCTTATCGCCATAAAGCCCAGCGGTGTGGAATATGATTCAATGACTGCCGATGACATAGTTGTGCTGACTATCGACGGCAAAAAGGTGGAGGGTGAGCTTTCACCCTCCAGTGATACTCCTACTCATCTTGAGATATACAGGAATTTTGACGGCATATGCGGTGTAGTACATACTCACAGCCGATATGCGACTTCCTTCGCACAGGCTTGCATGGGTATCCCTGCACTGGGAACGACCCACGGCGACTATTTCTACGGTGAGATACCGTGTACAAGGGAGATGACAGATGAAGAGGTAAAGGGCGATTACGAACTTGAAACAGGCAGGGTGATCGTTGAATGCTGTCCTGACTATAAGAACGTACCTGCGGCTCTTGTAGCCAATCACGGTCCGTTTGTATGGGGCAGGGACTGCATGGAGGCTGTTCATAACTCGGTAGTTCTTGAAGAGCTTTCCGCAATGGCTTGGATAACAAAGACCCTTCGTCCGGATACACCGGTAATGCCACAGAGACTGCTTGATAAGCATTTCTTCCGCAAGCACGGAGCAAACGCTTATTACGGGCAGAAAAAATGACAACATATCATTTCACGTGTTGAAATGGTTTTCCCTCCGAGAAAAAAGCAGAACTCCGCATTATGTGCGGAGTTCTGCTTTTTTATTTTCATATATCAAAGGTTTTCCATGCCGTCAGAATCGGAGTTCCTTTTCTCAATCTCTTCTTTTCTCTGTGTGTAAGGGTCCTTTATAGTCCACTGAGTCTTTTCCATTTCATACATTTTCTGATGGATCTCAAAATGCGGAAAGCCGTCCTGCTGACTGAGCCATTCATATTTTTTGCAGTTGATAACATTTATAACAGCGTAATACATACATACTCCGAAGCCGAAAAGAGGTATCAATGAAAAACCAAGTTCCATGAATAACAGTACGATCTCGGCTGCCATCAATGAAGCTGAAATTATCGCAAGAGGAGTGCTTTTTTTATATACGCTGAAAAAACCTGTAACAGAAGTACATATTGTTATCAAGCATATTATCAGATATAAGTATCTGCCTGTCATTGCAAAATAAAAGACCATGAATAATATAAATATAAGATTTAAAGCGTATACGATAAAGCATTGGGTATCCTGATTCTTTATATTTTTCATTGCAGTTCTGTTCCGTGCGTATTCCTCTTCAAGTTCCATAAAATAACCTCCCTTGTGTTGAATATCAATATAATTATACTCTTAAAGGGAGTGATAGTCAAGAAAAAATACATCCGACCCTAAGGTCGGATGTATCTGATATCATTATTCGCGGTTTATTACAGAATGGCTGTGGATATAGAACTCCTCCTGACTTGGCTGCCAGCCCTTTACCTTCGTTGGGAAAAGCGCATCGAATCTTTCGAGTGCCTCTGTATCCTCACAGGGATGATCTGCGTCGCTTGGGTGATAGAACCATTTCCTGCCGTCGAGAGCGTCGCTCTTCAGCACCTTTACAAGCAGAGCGGCAGGGAAGATATCTCCCTCAAAGCACACGTTGTACCTCCGGCAGCTCTTATATCCTCTTGCAACATAGTTATCAGGGTTTCCGAAGTTGATAACGGTATCGTAACCAATTTCAGCTGCCTTGATAAATGAATGTTCAAGCAGAGCCTTTCCGTAGCCTTTGCGCTGAAAACCGGGCAGTACGCAGAGCGGACCCATAGTGACGATGTTCTTTTCATTGCCGTTCTCATCGGTAAGTCTGCTTCTGGAATACATAACCGATGCGATTATTATTCCGTCAAGCTCAAGAACATAGTCGAGCTCAGGGATAAAGTCCTTGTGTGAGCGCAGAGTATGTATAAAGTAGTGCTCGTCACAGCCGGGCTTGCTGAGGTTCCAGAATGCTTCACGGGCGAGATTCTCAACCTCGCGGTAGTCTTTTTCTGTTTCCGGACGTATGATATAGTCATTATTATTCATTTTTTTCCTCCTGAAATAGTTGACCGGACACGGGAGGTTTGTGTGGATAGTATTCGCAAACCTTCCGTTTACGCTGCTATCTCAGGTCTGTTATTGTTTTTCAAACAACGATCTCCTTAAAAATAAATATTGCAGCATTTGTTGATCTGCATATATATTGTACAGCAGTATTGCGTGGTTGTCAAGCGTATGCAGAGAAGCTGCCTCTATATATTTCGGCGTTCAGTATGTTTTTACCTGTCAAAAAAAGAACCGCCTTTTATCAAGACGGTTCTTCGGTCTCAGTTAATTCTGCAAAACACATGGGAGAGTGCGCTGCTAAGCTCGTAATACTGCTCATTGACCTCATAACGGTCAATATATTCAGCTATTTCCTCTCTCAGATCACGCGGCTGTTCGTCCTGATCGATGAGAACGCTGTCCAGCGTATAATTGAAGTCGTGATCCATTGTAAAGACAAGAACTCCACAATCGTCACATTTCTTCTCCAGAGCGTGGTTTACGAACTCCTTGCTCACGGTCAGGTACAAGCAGTCATAGTCATCATCATACATATAAGTGTTTCTGCCTGACACGACGTCGTCGTAGATCTCGCCCAATACTGTAAATAATCTCATAAAAAATGCCCCCTAAAAAGAATGAAGTATGTTATTATAATACCCTTTATTACGTGATTTGTAAATGCTTTTTCATGAAAAGTCACATTTTGTTAATCATATTCGTGATACTGCTACAATTTCTACTAAACAAATTGTATATTAATTCCATTTGTTATGATATGTTCAACAAAGTTTTGTGGACAAAACATCGGTAACACGACATTTGCAGCGGGTTTATTATCACTGCGAATATACTAAATGGATAAAACCGAACTAAAACAAAGCTGGATTTTTGCGTAAAAAGATTTTATTGACGTACATTCCATCGGGAGTATTTACATAAAAAAGAATCTGTATGTACAAGTTATAATGTTAAGATTATAAGACTGTTCATATCAGAAAAAGTTCATAAAAAAGCAATTTTTATAAAATAAGCTTACGAATTAAGCGGAATTTAACAAAATAGTTATTGTAATCCGGAATAAAATATGCTATAATCATATAAACTCAATATCTGTGAGCTTATTATGCATATTTTTTACGCCATACGAAGATACAATATCATCAAAAAGGAGAATGAGATATGTTTGGGACAAGATTTGAACACGTATATATTGAGCTTGTAAAGGTCTGGAACAGGTATCCTGATATCAAGACTGAATATCTGAAAACGCGATGTAAAGAAGAAAATATCGATATGTTCATTCAGCACAATTTCAGCAATTGCTTTGATGAAATGCTTCAGGTATTTGAAAGATATTATGGTGAAAACTTTGATGTTCCGAAAGTTGAGAACAGGGAATTCTTTTCACGTTATTTCGGCACTTTTCTGAATCATGACGTGGAAGAGTTTTAATTGCGGATTGCGTCAAAGATATAAATGCTATGTCTGAAATAAAATTATACGCATATAAATGTATTCATACAAATGTATAATAACAGCCGCAGGTTTTTTCTTGCGGCTTTGCTTATATACTGTGTAATGAATGAAAAAGGCGTCATGAGAAATCATGACGCGAAAAAATATATCAGTGCGGGTGACAGGACTTGAACCTGCACACCTTACGGCATCAGAACCTAAATCTGACGTGTCTGCCAATTTCACCACACCCGCATATTAAATTTTTGTAATACTTGAAGAAGTGTTTTTCTTTGCAAAATCAATAAAGGTTTTGACACCGGACATTGAACTTTCATACATGGTTATCTTAACATTATCAGTAGTCAATTCGTATTTACGAAACGCTTTACTTGTATAAATGTTCCTGATATCGTGATATGTAAATGTATACTTACGAAAATACCATGTTCTGTAAACTATTTCATATTCATCATAATCTATTTTCCATGCAAAACAGATTATCAGACTGATAATAATCGCTAAAAGAGCGATTATGTATATGAATAAGCAGTTAATAGGAAGTACTGATTTGAAATTGTTATAAACAACTACGAGAGTTAAAAGGATAATCTCTATTAAAAGATACTTAAACGATATACGAACTTTTCCTTCCTTTTCGTTTTTGAACGCAGAAGAACTTATGAATGATTCAATATAACTGAAAAAACGTTGAAACATCCAAAGCACCTCCGTTTTTATTCCAATAACGTAGCATGAACGAAATCTAACGTGTCTGCCAATTTCACCACACCCGCATATTTACTTTATGTATCTGATTTTTTGTGTTGCAAAGGATTTGTCTATATAGTTGCAGTATTTAAAAACATCGTCACCATTGATAACTGATTTTGCCCACAATGGAGTATTAATATCATATGCTCTGAATTTTACTTTCTTATTGATCTCTTTGTACATGGCATAGATCAGTTCATACATTCTGTTATACATTTTATTGCTGCAGATCACACCGAAATCAATGATGTCCAGCTGATCTGTAGGTTCACGGTATAAATCAAAAACAATACAATTTTTAGCGTGATCTCCGAATACCCATATATCACCCTGACCGCATGGAGTATCAATAAAAGTTTTTTCTATTTCTTTTATATCAACAGTTATATTGAGAAGCTCCATAATCTCTGAGAGAAGCGGGTTTAATTCGCTGTAATTATAGCCATATAAAATAATATAAACAGGAGAACAGATTCTGAATGTACAAACTTTATTTTTACCAAACATATATACTCCAATGGCCCCAGCACACAGTGAAATTTTATGCGCATGGCAGTTTCACTGCACCCGTATATAAGACCGGATCAGATCTCGTCCATCTTACCGTTATTATTGTCCTGTTTTTTGATCTGCTCGTACTTCTGAGTGTACGGATCTTTGATGTTCCATTGTGAGTTGTCGATTTCCTGAACTCTGTAGCGAACATTGAAATACGGGAAGCCGTCCTGCTGTTCGAGCCAGTTATACTTTTTATTTGCTATAACATTAAGCACAGTACATAAAACGCATACCGGAACTACAAAGGCTATAAAAGGTACGATAGTCGAATTTAAAAGAGCCAAAACAGGTGCTGCAGCAGCAAACAGATTCCTGTGAAGATAAGCTCCGCAGAAGCCGGCAGCCAGAACTGCACCGCTTACGAGGGCTCCTAATGCTGTATAAAAAGAACCGCCGAGGAAACCAAGGTACAACTCAGCAAATACGATCATACCAAAAATAACAACGTAGAAAATCGCAATGAAATTATAGCATTTCTGACATCTTTTGTATGCTATTCTATTTTGACCGTACTCTTCTTCTAATTCTAAATTCATAGCAATCATCCTTGTGAACATCAATGGAACGGTGCGTAAGGTTACAACAATAGTAATTATACTCTATTAGTCAGGATTTGTCAAGTAAATAAAAAAATCATCTGCATGGCAGATGATAAAAGGTATAAAAAAGAGGAGTGACAGACACTCCTCATATTTGCATTGATATTTATACTCTTGCAGCTTCGTTCTGCTGAACAGGCTTTTCAGCTGTCTGAACACTCTGTTCGGGTTCGTTTTTCTGATTATCCTGAGCAGGTGCAGCAGCCGGCTGAGCAGGAACTGCCTGTACTTCAGGTGCTTCCTGAGAGGGGGCATCCTGTACAGGAGCAGGATTGTTCTGAACAGGCTCGGAAGGCTGTTCGCTGGTTGGCTGCTTCTCTTCGGCAGCAGGAGCTTTTTCAGCAGCAGGCTTGTTGTTTGCCTTTTTGTTGTTTTTTTCCTCCAGTTTCTTTTCCGCTTCCTCTTTTTCGGCTATATCACCCTTTGACTCGATGAAAAGATCATCATCAGCGATACTGCCCACAAATCTGAGCTGTTTTACTGGGATCCTCTTTAACGGAGAATATATAAAGGCTTTGCAGGAATAATTCTGTTCGACAAGACCTCTTTTTTCGCAAAGAACTCTGTTGCCGTCCTTAGTTCTCTTACCGTACATACAGTAATCGCACTTAGGTTCGATCTTTTTGTCGAAATACTTAGCGCCGCCCTGGAAAAATGAGAATAAACCCATTAATAATCACCTCAAAAATAAATCTAAAATCAGTATATCACAAATATAAGAGTTTGTCCAGTGATTTTTTAAAAATTATATAATTTTTTTAAAATTGACGTCGGTGATTAGATAAGCTGCACAAAAATCGGCAGCAGGACCTTGTTATTAGCTGCTAACCAAATAACATTGACAATAATATAACAATGTGATATCATATATACAGCGGACAGCAGGATTAATTCTGTTCTCGGCTTTAAAAAAATATTGTTTTCGGGCAGCAGGGTGTGAACTCTGTTATCGGATGGCAGTTGAGCGATAATATATGCAGATACTATCCGTCCGTCCATGGGCGGATTTTTTATTGACTGCTTTTCAGCCTGCGAAGGAGGAGAAATGGAAAACAAGAGAATTGCAGTGGCAGCCATCGTTATTGATGAGCAGTCAGCTTCTGTTGAGGTGAACAATGTGCTGCATGAATACAGCGATATCATCATCGGCAGGATGGGACTGCCTTATAAGGAACGGGGGATTTCGCTGATATCTGTAGCTGTTGACGCGGAACCCGACGTGATAAGCAGTCTGACCGGCAGGCTCGGACAGATAAACGGGGTTTCCGTAAAAGCTGCGATATCGAAGAAATGACCGGTGGCAGAGCTTATGCGAAGAAGTGAGCGTGAGATAACGGACAGCGCCGGGATTGAGAGCTTCATTGCCGGTGAGAAGATAATGCGCGTAGGCTTCAATGACTGCGGCGAGGTATATATAGTGCCTGTAAATTACGGCTATACTGTATGCGGAGGGAAATACACCTTTTATTTCCACGGAGCTGTTGCAGGCAGAAAGTACGGGCTTGCACTGAAGTCTCCTTCCGTCGGATTTGAGATAGACGGCGGATATGAGCTTATAAGCGCCGGAACTGCCTGCGGACATTCGGCAATGTATATGAGCGTTATCGGAAACGGCGTCCTTTCCGTTATAGAAGATACCGATGAAAAGAAAGCTGCCCTTGAATATGTGATGAAGCAGGCGGCAGGCAGAACAGGACTTGAGTACGACAATAAAGTACTCGGACGAACTGCTGTGTTTAAACTTGACGTAAAAACAATGTCTTGCAAGGCAAAATAAAACTGGAGGAAAAATTATGTATGATGTTAAGTCTATGAATGCGGACGACTTTATAAATGACGAGGAGATAAAGGCTACTCTTGAGTATGCGGAGCAGAACAAGCATAACCGTGAGCTCATTGAGCAGATACTCGAAAAGGCAAAGCCGAAAAAAACAGGCAGGGGAGTAGAATGTGCGGGCCTTTCACACCGTGAGGCAAGCGTTCTTCTTGCCTGTGATATACCGGAAATGACCGAAAAGATGTATGAGCTTGCCAAGGAGATAAAGCAGGCTTTCTACGGAAACAGGATAGTAATGTTCGCACCGCTGTATCTCTCGAATTACTGCGTAAACAAGTGCGTATATTGTCCGTACCATATACAGAACAAGGAGATACCCCGTAAGAAGCTGACTCAGGAGGAGCTCCGTCAGGAGGTCATCGCCCTTCAGGATCTGGGACATAAGCGTCTTGCTATCGAATCAGGCGAGGATCCTGTAAATAATCCTATCGAGTATATCCTCGAATGTATCAATACGATCTATTCCATAAAGCACAAGAACGGAGCTATCCGCCGTGTAAACGTAAACATCGCAGCCACAACAGTGGAGAACTACCGCAAGCTCAAGGAAGCAGGCATAGGTACATATATACTCTTCCAGGAGACATACCACAGGGAGAGCTATGAAAAGCTTCATCCGGCAGGACCAAAGCATAACTATGCATATCACACTGAGGCAATGGACAGAGCAATGGAGGGCGGCATAGACGACGTAGGTCTGGGCGTTCTTTTCGGTCTTGACAAGTACAGGTATGAGTTCGCAGGACTTCTTATGCACGCCGAGCATCTTGAAGCTGTACACGGTGTAGGTCCGCATACTATCAGTGTTCCGAGACTCAGGAGAGCTTCTGATATTGATCCCACGACCTTTGATAACGGTATAGACGACGACACATTTGCAAAGATAGTTGCTTGCATAAGGATCGCCGTTCCATACACAGGCATGATAATCTCCACTCGTGAGAGCGAAGCCTGCCGTGAGAAGGTACTCGGACTTGGCGTATCGCAGATATCAGGCGGTTCAAGAACGTCTGTAGGCGGTTATGCAGGATATACTCCTGAGGAGCGTCCTCACGACACCGAGCAGTTCGATGTTTCAGACCAGCGTTCGCTGGACGAGGTGGTAAAGTGGCTCATGGAAGGCGGATATATCCCGTCATTCTGTACAGCCTGCTACCGTGAGGGCCGTACAGGTGACCGTTTCATGGCGCTCTGCAAGGTGGGACAGATACAGAACTGCTGTCACCCAAACGCTCTTATGACCCTTCAGGAATACCTTTCCGACTATGCTTCTCCTGAGACAAGGGCAGTTGGTGAAGCTCTTATTGCGCGTGAGATAAAGAATGTTCCCGATGAGAAGCGCCGTCAGAGAGCTATGGATTACCTTGACGAGATAAAGAACGGCGGAAAGCGCGATTTCCGGTTCTGATCCGACAAGCCCGAAAATAGCATAGCTTTTCATTTGACAAATACGTATCGCTGTGATACAATACATTTATATATTACTTATGGAGGATTGTACAATGTACGAAACACTAATGCTGATGGCGGCGATTGCTCCTCAGACAGGCGATAATTTTCCGAGATTCACTCTTTTTACAATAATCGGCGCAGCAATTCTGCTTGCTGTAGGTACAACTGTATTTGCCAAGAAAAAAGGCGACAGCAGTGATGACGAAGATGATGATGAATAAAAACTGTGCGGCAGCCTGAAAAGCTGCTGCATTTTTTCAGCTTCCGCCGGATATTACATTTTTTAATATGTAATTGCATATAATCATGCGGGGGTGCAGCTCATGCTTCTTGGATTTGACGAGATTTGCAGAAAGGAAGTCATTGACATGGTATCCGGCGAAAGGCTTGGATTCATCGACGATATTGAGATAGATACCGAAAACGGCAGTGTCGAATCGCTTATCATATACGGCGGAGCTCGTCTTTTCGGGCTCCTGGGCAGGGCAGCCGATACAGTCATATCCTGTGCCGATATAAGGGTCATAGGCGATGAAGTGGTTCTTGTAGAGCGGACTGAAAGCAGCGCAAAGTCGAATTCAACAAAAAGAAGCAGAAACCGTGTTTTAAGTTTGTTGAAATAGATATGGCAAAAATACTTGAAAAAAAAAACGTGAAATGATATAATATTAAGGCAATTCACACGCCGGTATTTTCAGCGGTTGGTGCGCAGATGTCTGCGTTGCTGCTGAGCAAAGTACGGCGGAGGATTAATAATAACCAATTTTTAAGGAGGACTACACCATGGGAGTAGTATCAATGAAGCAGCTTCTTGAAGCAGGCGTTCACTTCGGACACCAGACAAGAAGATGGAACCCGAAAATGGCTCCGTACATTTTCACAGAAAGAAACGGAATCTACATCATCGACCTTCAGAAGACAGTCAAGAAGCTCGAAGAGGCTTATATGTTCGTTCGTGACATTGCAGCTCAGGGCGGCGAAGTTCTTTTCGTAGGTACAAAGAAGCAGGCTGGCGATTCCGTTAAGGAAGAAGCTACAAGAGCAGGCGCACACTATGTAAACGCAAGATGGCTGGGCGGTATGCTCACTAACTTCAAGACAATCCAGACAAGAATCAAGAGACTTGAGCAGCTCCACACAATGGAGGAAGACGGTACATTCGATCTTCTCCCCAAGAAGGAAGTTGTTAAGCTCAACCTTGAGATAGAGAAGCTCGAAAAGTTCCTCGGCGGTATCAAGACAATGAAGAAGCTACCCGCAGCACTCTTTATCGTTGACCCCCGCAAGGAAAAGATCGCTGTAGCTGAGGCTAAGAAGCTCAACATCCCGATCGTTGCTATTGTTGATACAAACTGCGATCCTGATGAGGTCGATTACGTTATACCCGGCAACGATGACGCTATCAGAGCTGTAAAGCTCATCGCAGGTACTGTTGCTAACGCTGTTATCGAAGGCAGACAGGGCGACGACGCTGTAGTAACTGAGGAGGTTTCCGAGGAGGAAGCTGAGACAGCAGAGGCTGACGCTGAATAATAACTGATAATTCATAATTCGGAATTAGGAATTAGGAATTGCGGAGTCTGCCTGATGGCAGATACATCTGAATGATTTGTTATGAGTAATCGCTGATAAGCGATACAATAATTCCGCATTCCGCTTTCCGAATTCCGAATTTTTCAATTTTAATTTAGGAGGTAATAACAATGGGAAAGGTTTCCGTTGCAGAAATTAAAGAACTTATGAAGTCCACAGGCGTTGGTATGATGGACTGTAAAAAGGCTCTCGAAGAGAACGATGGCGATATGGACAAGGCTATCGAGTTCCTCAGAGAAAAAGGACTTGCCACACAGGCCAAGAAGAGCGGCAGAGCTGCTGCCGAGGGCGTGGTTACAGCTGTTGTTGAGGGAAATACAGGCGTTCTCCTCGAAGTAAACACAGAGACTGACTTCGCTGCTAACACAGATGATATCAGAAACTTCGTTGCCAACGTGGCAAAGACAATAATCGAAAAGAATCCTGCTGACGTTGAGGCTCTCAAGAATATGCCTATCAGCGGCGGCAATGGTACAGTAGGCGAAGCTCTCACAGAGCTCGCAGGCATGAAGATCCGTGAGAATATCGTTATCCGTCGTTTCGTAAGACTTGAGGGCAAGCTTGCTTCCTATATCCACAATGGCGGCAGCATCGGCGTTCTCGTTAAGATGGATACAGATCTTTCTGCTGATCAGGTAGCTGTTATCGGTAAGGACGTAGCTATGCAGTCCGCAGCTCTTAACGCTGCTTATCTCTGCCGCGAGCAGGTTCCTGCTGAGGTACTTGAGAAGGAGAAGGAGATCATGATGGCTCAGATGGCTGAGGATCCCAAGATGGCTTCAAAGCCTGAGCAGGTCCGCGCTAAGATCGTTGAGGGCAAGGTAGGAAAGTACTACACAGAAAACTGCCTTCTTGAGCAGGCTTTCGTAAAGGATGACAAGCTCTCAGTTCAGGGCTATGTTGACGCTGAGGCAAAGAAGCTCGGCGGTTCTATCAAGGTCGTTGACGTTGTTCGCTATGAGCGCGGCGAGGGCATTGAGAAGAAGGAAGACAATCTTGCTGACGAAGTAGCAAAGATGATAAAGTAATCAGCATATTTCGGGCGGCAGCGATACATTTCGCTGCCGCTTTTTTGATAAAGGGAGATCATACACATGGAAAGAAATACGCAACGCTGGTCGCTTGTTTTATAGCGGTATGCGGTCTGTTGGTTTTTTCGTTGATTGAATCCTCGGTATACTTGAACGGCCGTCCGCTGGAGCTGAATACTGATGACATTAGCGTCTGCGATGAGGAAAGAGCAGTAAAGGGCAATATCGGACGGATATATAGTTTCTACCAGACCGAGGAGGTCGTGACTAAACGGCACAACAGAAGAGCATATAATAATGGAGATAAGATCACATACAGATACTATTTCCTATGCGACAACTGCGGAGCTAATGATATAGAAAAGATGAGGTCAGATAATAGCTTCAGACCGCAGGATTTCTACGTTTTTTCGTATTGTACAGGTAATGAAGCTGAAAAGGAAGAGCTTGAGAAGCGGTGTGTTCTGTGGAATGATTATATGGAGGGCAGATCTGAGAAAATGCCTGCTCTGAATCATTTAGACGGTCGTGTTTCTACTGTATCATTCAGGCAGGATTATATTTCGGGACTTGAAAAAGCGGCACACGATCTTGGCTTTGAAGATGAGAAGATAACACCGCTCATCATTGTCAACAATCCCGTCAGTGCAGTTTGGGTATATATAGCGGTAATATGTGGAGTGGCTGTTATTGCTTTTATGATCGCGGTTGTCGTCTTGCTTTTAAGGAAGATTCGCAATAAGTCAGGATACTGATATATTTTGCTGCAGCCTTTTTGAGATAGGGAGAAAAATGAAAGAGCAATTAAAAACATTAGCTGATTATCTGTTTATTATTGTGTGTGTATTTTTTATTGGAAGCTGCGCAGGAACTGTAAAGTACTTTAAAGGCAAGGCGTATGATCTGAATACAACACCAATAAACATTTGTTATAAGGAAAAAGGCATAAAAGGCTATTCAGGACGCATTTATTGTATGTTTACAACACAAACGAGATATGCAGTGAAGAGTAGATCCGGAAGACACGCTTCACCAGAAAAGGTCACAGGATATTATTATCTTGTCGATAATGCCTCAGCTGATGATATTATAAAAATGAGAAATGACAAAAGCTACCGTCCGGATAATTTCAGTGTGTATACATTTTATACTGAGGATGAGATCAGTAACAGGATACTGAGCGGAGTGTGTGAACAGTGGACGGATTATATGGAAGGCAGAAAAGATGAAATGCCTGAATTTTATTATATCAACGGCATAATAGAACATAAGGGCAGCGATTTTGCGGTAAATTCAGGTATGATGTCGGCGGCACACGGATACGGCATAGGAGATGAAGCTATAACCAATGTCGTTATCTTCGATAAGGCTGTAAATAGTTTATATTTTTATGTTTTCATGATATGCGCAGTTCTTATTATTGTGCTTATCATCGTCTGGGTGAAGGTGAAAAAGAATAACGGCGGCTACTGAAAATAATTAATTGGACAAATTTATAGCATAAAAATAACTGTATTATTGTGAAATGTTACAATAATACAGTTTTTTTTTCGTTTGCTTTTCACTTGAAGTCAATGACAAAATATGTTATAATAGTTTTAACTGGATATAAAGCACCAAAATGAGGTAAAACATATGAATGCAAATATAAGCAGGCTTGCCGGTACTGTCGGCAAGGTAATAGTAGGAAAGCAGGACACAATTGTCAAGCTGATAGCTGCTCTTTTGTGTGAGGGACACGTATTGCTTGAGGATGTTCCCGGAGTCGGAAAAACCCAGCTCATAACAGCCCTTTCACGTTCTATAGGCGGCAAATTCAACAGAATCCAGCTTACCCCTGATGTAATGCCTTCGGATATCGCGGGCTTTACGATGCTCGATTCAAGTCAGGGCGAATTCGTTTACCGTGACGGTGCGGTAATGTGCAATTTTCTTCTCGCTGATGAAATAAACCGTGCTTCGCCGAAGGTACAGTCTGCTCTTCTTGAAGCTATGGAAGAGCGCCAGATAAGCCTTGACGGTGTTACGCACAGGCTTCCTAAGCCTTTTCTGGTAATGGCAACTCAGAACCCCGTTGAAACATACGGTACGTTCCATCTTCCGGAGGCGCAGATGGACCGCTTTTTCATAAAGCTGTCCATGGGCTATCCTTCGCCTGATGAGGAGGCAGAGATCCTTGGCAGGACGGAGATGCATAATCCTATTGTCAATATCTCTGAACCTGTTATGCACGTTGATGATATCATAGCCATGCAGGAAGAGGTAAAGAGGATAAGAGTTAGCGATGGTGTAAAGCAGTACATCATCAATATCGTATCCTCTACACGTTCGGACAGAAATACAGTTCTTGGCATAAGTCCGCGCGGAAGCATAGCTCTTTTCAAAGCCGCAAAGGCGTTTGCCTATATTTATGACAGGGAATATGTTACTCCCGATGATGTTAAGTTCGCGGCAGTCTCGGTGCTTGCACACAGGATAATCCTTTCTCCTCAGGGAAAAACCGCTTTCGGTACGGGCGAAGCTTACGTCGAGAATATACTCAGGAACTGCCCTGTGCCCTCAATGACCAGATGATAAAGCATATAAAGAGTATCGCCGGTGTTCTTGCAGTGGCGTTTCTCGTCTATATATTCACATTCTACGTAGACGGAGAAATGGGAATCATACTGCTTGCCTTTGTTGCGTTTGCGCCGCTTGTGTCATTGTTTTTCATGCTTTATGCAAGGAAAAGAGTAAAGGTATCCTTTACCTGCGACGCTTATGTACAGAAGGGCGGTACGCTGTCTGTTACAGTGACTGTACGTAAAAAAGGCTCATTTCCGCTTGGTATCATAGAGATATGTCCGTATGCAACGGAGATATTTACTCAGGATATTATGAACCGCAAGCTTACAATGCTCAATGAGGAGAAAAAGAGCTTCACCTTTGAGCTTAACGGTGTCATAGGCGGAAACGGCGAGGTAGGCATAAGAGCCGTATATTCATGCGGTTTTCTTGGTTTCATGAAAACTGCGGTACAGACTCCGCTGCCGCAGCCGGTCTCTGTAGGAGTTATACCGGAGATACCTGAAATAAAAGCTTCCTCACAGCTGTTCCGTTCGATTGCGGAAACTGTTCTTACAAGCGACGAGGAAGAAGAAAATGATACCGCAATGATGTTCACGGCGAATACTTCTCCCGGATACGAGCATCGTGAATACGTTCACGGCGATCCGCTGAAGCGTATAAACTGGAAGCTCTCATCAAAGAAGTCAAAGCTGATGGTGCGTCTGGACGAAGCGGTCGCTTCTGTTCAGCCTGTTATAGTATTTGACCTTTTCCGCAGACAGAGTGTTCCTGCAATTAATGCGGTAAGAGGCGAGGAACAGCTTATACGTGCTGTTTTCGGACTGCTCAGCCTGCTGATAAAACAGGGCATAGCCTGTAATTTTGTATATCGTTCCGGCGATGGTACGACTGTGTGCGAAAGTGTTGACAATCCTGATTATCCGGATCAGCTGCTGCTGAAGGTGCTTGCCGTAAAGGTAGTCCCTGATGTGCGTGTGGATATAAGACAGGCAGGAAGCTCGGTATGTTCGTGCATAATCGCTACTACCGACGCAGGAAACGGTTTTTCCGAGCTCAGTGATGCTGTTGAGGATCCGGACAATGCGTGTGTTATCGGATTGTCCGCGGCGTCTGTAAATACATCATCTTTGCGGCTATGGTACCTTGATGAAGAGAACAACTTTAAAATGGTATAAATAATGAAAGAGACCAATAATAAAAAATTCAGTCTGAAGGCATTTCTGCTCAGGACTCTGCTGGATCCGGTGCTGTGGTATAATGTGCTGATAATGATGGCGCTCATGTACCACTACCGCAATCGTGACAAATCTGACACATTCGGATATTTTTCCTCGCTGGGGTGGGGCTTGCTGTCCTTTGTCATAGGCTGGGTGCTCTTCCGTATATTCGATTTTATGCAGAAGCACCATATCCTCGGATTCCTTGTCTATTCGATATCAGGCATTTTTTCCCTTTGGGTGTTCCGTGCAGTGCTTGAGACCGGAGAGGATAAATACCCTATCTCATGGGGACTCTGGTTCCTTACGCCGCAGGATTCACTTGATTACAGTAAGTGGTATACCCTCGGACTGTATATCCTGTTCATTATGTTCATGAGCTCCGTTGTGTATTATTTTACAAGGGTGCGCTACAGGATATTTATGAATTTCCTCATCTTTATCATACCCTTTGCCATATACGGTAAGGAATATGAAAAGATGCCCACGGTATACATAGTTTTTCTTGCTGTGGGATATATACTCCTTATGGTTTATTACCGTCAGCTCAGGGACGATGAAAAAACACTGTTTGTAGACAGGAGGAAAGCATGGAAACCGATAGCTGTTTACGCCGCAGCATTTGCTGTGATATCGGCGCTGATCCCCAAGCCTGCTGTCGAAGCTGACAGAACCGTGATCGAAACACTTATCAATGCCGAGTCGCTTACTGACAGGCTCGACGCTATGATAAACGTATTCAGAGATACTTCATCTGCCGAATTGTTCCGCAGGAACAATTCTCAGTATGCTGTTTATGAAGCTGACGCAATGGAAAGCCTCAGGATAAAAACAGCTGTGCGTTCAACCTATGATTATGAAACTGACAGGTGGTCTGCTGAGGTCACTGATACGGGCATAGATATTGAGACCGACGGAGCTCCTGTAAATATCGGTTCGCCTATGGGACTTGCCGACGCTTTCCTTGAAGCCGCAAGGCTGGACGAGGATTATGCGGATAAGTACGGTCTCGGACAGTATGTCAAGGCAGGGCTTTCTGAGCCGGAAGTCAGGAATGTCTCATTTTACATGATAAACTGGGACGCGAATATGGCTCCTGTACCACAGTTTGCAATATCGCTCAAATACTGCTCGCGTGATACAGGTATGTACTGCTTCCACGGCGGAACGGTTTATGCAAAGGGCGGCGAGTTCAGGGAAGGCGACAAATTCATCTTTGACTACAGCGCCAATACGTTCTTTTTCAACCAGCGCAACAAGGCGTTCGTTGATCACCTTGCAGGCTATAATTACCGCAAGCTTCTTGAAGATACTGACAGGGTGCTTGGTGAGAACTATTACAATTACAGCGGTGATGAGGACTTCGAGAGACTCTACTCATATTTCAAGAGAGATTATCAGTATTACGATCAGTTTATCGACCTTGAGCTGGATTACGGTGATAATGAACGTATCAAGACTCTGGCGGACGCGCTTACGGACGGCATAGATTCAGATTACGACAAGGCTCTTGTGCTCGAATCGTATTTCTATAACAATGATTACGTCTACGATCTTGATTACAGGAAAAAGAAGGGCGAAAACGCAGAGGACTTCCTGTTTGAGACAAAAACAGGTGTCTGCTATGAATATGCGACCTCTATGGTGCTGCTCGCTAGGGCGGCAGGAATACCTGCAAGATACTGCGAGGGGTATAATATGACCAGGCTGGAGGGCGGTCAGATCCATCCCGATACTAATTTCGTGGTGGTTGAGGCTGACGCTCATGGTTTCCCGGAACTCTACATAAAGGGCTACGGCTGGATAAGCTTTGAACCTACGATAACCGATATCAACTACGCTAAAAAAGGCAAAACTGCTACTGATATGCTTTCGATGGCAGGACTTATAATGCTGATAGGCTTTTGCGTGGCTGTGCTGTTTGCAATGGCTTATCCCTGGATATCACATAAGCTCTTTATACTGAGAAGCAGGAAACGTATGCCGAACGATACCGTAACAGCTGTTGTACACAGGATATGCAAGGTATATGATATAGATGAAGCCAATACCTCCCATGAGGTGAGCTCTTTCGTACATGAAAGCTCCGGTGCGGATATATCATATACTGCCGATCTTTTCGACAGATCGGTATACGGCGGCGAAAAAATAAATACAAATGAAAAAGAAAAGGCTCTGAACGAATACATAAGGGCATATGAAGCGTTCAGGGAATCCAGAAAAAGGAGACGCATAACAGACCGGTAACCTTTGAACGGAGGTTGATTATGCGAAATGTAAAAGAAAAAAGAATAACAGGTCTCCTGCTTATCGTATTTGCGGTCATCGCTATACTTGCAGGAGCATACAGACCGCAGGCGGCAGCTGCAGCTGCCGGGGATTTCCGCCTTTGGCGCCAGAATGACGAGCGCTGGGGAAATAATCCTATCGGCGGTTCGACAGTGCGTCAGTCCGGCTGCTATATGACGTCGATAGCTATGGTGGCCGTGGCATCAGGCGCAAGGGATACGGAAAGCTTTGATCCCGGAGTATTCTCAAAAGACCTCAATGACATACACGCCTTCAATCAATGGGGAGGACTTTCCTCATGGAGTTCAGTCAGCAAGGTAGTGGAAGAGATAAGTATTTCATCTTATAATCTTGAATTCACTTCAAAAGATAAGAGCGGCAAGGCTGCTGAGATAAAGGCGCTGCTCGATGCCGGAAGCTATGTTATATGCAACGTAGGCGGACACTGGGTATACATTGACGGTGTAATAGGCGACGACGTATATATGGCTGACCCGGCAAAGGATGAGATACTTTTGTTTGAAGCCTATAAGAACGAGAATATAACGGTATATCAGACTCTCAAGGGAAAAGAACCCTACAGCGGCTTTACACCCCTCTATGACGTCAGCGCGGAGGAAGCTGTTACAACAACAGCTGTTCACTCAGAAGGTGCAACAGTGACAACGCAGACTGCGACGACGACCACTTCTGCAAAATCCGGATCAACTACCGCTTCCGCTTCAGCTGATCCAAAGTCAGCGACAAGCACAATGGTCTCAACTACGGCTAAAGCGACTACCAAGGCAGCTCCTGCTGTTTATAAAACAGGAGAGTACTACTGCACTGAAAGCAAAGCAGCTGTTTATTCGGAGCCGAATGAAAAGAGCGCGTCGGATATTTCAGTGGAGAACGGAAATATTGTCAGGGTACTCAGCGTGAGCGGCGGCTTCGGAGAGGTCAGGATAGGCGGCAGAAAAGGCTGGATCAATCTTGAGTGCTTCGGCTTTGCCGAGGAGCGTGAGCTTTCTGTGGGAGATATAAACAACGACGGCGTATCCGACGAGTATGACCTCGCAATAATAAATGAATACCTCAGCAGTTCCGGCAGACTGCCAGAGGGGGTCTCGGTGCTGACAGGCAGCGAGACAGCCGCCGCCGATATCAACGGCGACGGAAATATCGATAATACGGACGTGCTCATTTTCCTAATGCGCGTCTGCAGTTAAGGAGAAAAAATTTACATGGAATGGACAGAAGTCAATATCTACACTACTACCGAAGGCATTGAGCTGCTTTGCTCGAAGCTGGAGGATATCGGTATCAAGGGCTTTTCCATAAAGGATCCTGAGGATTTCAAGGAGTTCCTTGAAAACAAGAACGGTCAATGGGACTATATCGATGACGACCTTATGGGGCTTTCGGAATGTGAGACCTGTATCACGGTATATATCCCTGCAAACGGCCAGGGCGCGGAAATGCTCATTTCAATAAAGTCAATGCTTTCAGAGATGAAGGCTGCTGACAAGGAAGGAGCATACGGACGCCTTGAAGCTGAGATGACAAGTATCCGCGAAGAGGACTGGGCAAATAACTGGAAGCAGTATTTCAAGCCCTTCAAGGTTGGCGAAAAGCTTGTCATAAAGCCCTCATGGGAGGATTACGACAACTCTGACGGAAGGATAATCCTTGAGATAGATCCCGCTTCAAGCTTTGGCACCGGAAAACATCATACCACAAGACTATGTCTTGAAGTGCTTGAGAAATACCTCAATAAAGGGGACAAGCTGCTTGATATGGGCTGCGGAAGCGGAATACTCTCCATAGGAGCCATGCTGCTCGGAGCGGACAGCGCGGTCGCAGTTGATATCGAGGAAAACGCAGCGGTGACTGCAAAGGAAAACGCAGTCAAGAATCATATCTCACCCGATAAATACAGGACTTATTTCGGCAATATCCTTACTGATGAGAAGCTTGCTGATGAGATCGACGATAAGTATGATATTATTGCGGCAAATATAGTTGCTGACGTTCTTATCGCTATGAAGGAGAGCTTCCGCCGATATCTCAGAGACGGTGGCATACTCATAGTTTCGGGTATCATCGAGGAGAGAATGAACGAGGTCATAGACGCGCTCATATCCGCAGGCTTCAGGGAGCCGGAGCCGGAGGTCCGCGAGGGCTGGGCAGCAGTTAAATTTACTGTTTAATATTATGCAAAGCATATATTGATATAACAATTATTTTTAAGGAGAATAGAACATGGGACTTTTTAAGAAGAAGAACAACCAGAAGGAAGAGATAGCAGAACAGACTGCTGATACGAGATCTGAGATGAAGAAGATGGTGCTTGAATCACTCAACGCCAAGCTTAACGGTACTCTTTATGATGACTGCGTTATAATGCCAAAGGGCTTTACTATCGACGTTCAGATAGGCAGAGAAGAAGTTATCGATGAGCTCAAAGTGATACAGGTAATATTCATAGTGAAGCACGATGACTTTGACGAGCCGCTCATCGATCCTGTGGACGCTCAGGGCAAGGACGACGCCGAGGCTGCGAATATGGCTGTTGAGATATTCCACGGCGGAGTATGGCATCCTCTCGACCAGTCGATAACAAAGACCAATCCGCTTCATATACCTGTTGACTACCTCAGACAGCACTATGATTTTGACGTTTACTGCCAGTCGGTGGTAAGAATAGGCGTAAAGGACAAGCAGCCAACAATGCTCATAAACTTCATCAGAAACGAGATACCCAAGTATATCGGTTCAAAGAAGTATTACTGGCTGAGGATATATCTTGCAAAGTACAAGGAAAAGAAGATCATAGAGGTACGTATAAACGGTTCTGTATGCGTTGAGCTCCCCAAGTATTTTGAGGAATACGTTGAAAAGGAAATGAACGCGGAGGAGACCTTCGTATCCGAGAAGCAGTATGCTATATTTGTTCAGCGTGAGGACGACCAGTGTCCTTTCAAGAAGGAGCTTGTAATGAACGCTGCAAAAGAGACGATCAAGATGATGGAGCAGATCAAGAACCGCGACGAGTACATCGAAATGTCCAACAAGCTCGAAGAACTCGTTGAGGGCGACAAGAATCTTGCCGCCGAGATCAGAGTATTCATACCTGAAATATATGCAAAGCTTACTCTTGGATATCGTGAGGGAGACAGCCTCTTCCTTCTTGAAGGCGAGGGAGATGAGCAGCAGAGCATTGAGTTCAAGAAGACGCAGCTCCGCTCATACTTCTATCTCCAGCAGGCTGTACTTGAGCGCCTCAGTGAAAAGCCGAGTCAGGAGGAGGTAACACGCATCGTTACCAACAGCGTTGCGTTCAGGGAGCTTAAAAGAGCTATAGATACCGCTAAGGAGAACGGCAAGGAACTCAAGCCGGAGGAGCTCTATGTTCCCGGTACTTCATATAAGATCGGTCACGAGGGCTACAGAGTCTGGTAAAAGTGAAATATTCTTCCCCTGATGAATTCAGGGGAAGTTTTTTCGGAATATTGGAAAAAATGCTTGACAAAGACAGATGTTTGTGATAAAATATTATTGCCGCTTGTAAACAGGCTCTAAAGTTGTGCCTTCACACGCCTGTAACAGCGAGTTTATTGAAAAGGCAGGTGCCACAATATGTACGCAGTTATTGAAACCGGCGGAAAGCAGTATCAGGTAAACGAGGGAGATATCATCTTCATTGAGAAGCTCGCAGCTGAGGCTGATGAGACAGTTACTTTCGACAAGGTAGTAGCTCTCGGAGCAGACAATGGCCTCAAGATCGGTACACCTTATGTTGACGGTGCAGCAGTAAGCGCTAAGGTTATTAAGAACGGCAAGGCTAAGAAGATCACTGTTTTCACTTACAAGCCCAAGAAGGGTGAGAAGAGGAAGCAGGGCCACAGACAGCCTTACACTCAGGTAAAGATCGAAGCTATCAAGGCTTGATCATGATCCGCGCAGATTTTTATGAAAAGCAGGGGCTTCTGACAGGCTTTGAGATAAGCGGACATTCAGGTTATGCCGATGCAGGTGAGGACGTCGTTTGTGCGGCAGTCTCGTCAGCGGTACAGCTTTCTGTCAATATTCTTGACAGTTTTGATATCCCGGTCAGCGTTAAGGTCGGGGATAATGTCATAGGCTGTAAGGTGAAAGGCAATGATAAGTCGGCTGGTATGATACTTGAGCAGCTCAGGCTGCACCTTGAAGCTGTCCTTGAGGAGTTCCCCAACACAATTAATATCACTATTTCGGAGGTGTAAGTATGTTAAAGATCAGTATGCAGTTCTTCGCTCATAAAAAGGGCGTTGGTTCTACAAAGAACGGACGTGACTCTGAGGCTAAGAGACTTGGCGTTAAGAGAGCAGACGGACAGTTCGTTAAGGCAGGCAATATCCTCGTTCGTCAGAGAGGTACACATATCCATCCCGGCAACGGTGTAGGTATCGGTTCAGATGATACATTATTCGCAACAGTAAGCGGTAAGGTTAAGTTTGAGCGTTACGGCCGTGACCGTAAGAAGGTTTCTGTTTACGAGATTGAGCAGTAACAGCCATAACGTGACAATAAATCCCGAGCATTTGCTTGGGATTTTTCTTTAGAAACGGAGGTCAGGAATGTTCGTTGATCAGGCAAAAATAAAGATCAAGGCCGGCGACGGCGGCGACGGTGCGGTGTCCTTTCACCGTGAGAAGTATGTAGCGGCGGGCGGTCCCGACGGCGGTGACGGCGGACGCGGCGGAGACGTGGTTTTTCAGGTCGATGATAATTTCTCGACTCTTATTGATTTCAGGTACAAAAGAAAATATGTGGCAGAACGCGGTGAGAATGGCAGCGGAAGAAACTGCACCGGCAAGAGCGCTCCGCCCCTTATAATAAAAGTGCCGAGAGGCACTGTCATCCGTGAAGCAAAAAGCGGAAGGATAATGGCTGATATGTCCTCTGATGAGCCGAAGGTCCTTGCAAGGGGAGGAAATGGCGGAAAGGGAAATGTGAATTTCGCTACTTCCACCCGCCAGATACCCAAGTTTGCAAAGCCTGGATATCCCGGAGAGGAGTTCGAGGTAACACTGGAGCTGAAGCTCCTTGCTGACGTCGGACTTGTAGGATACCCGAATGTTGGCAAATCAACACTTATATCGGTTGTCAGTGCGGCAAAGCCTAAGATAGCAAATTACCATTTTACAACTCTTACTCCCGTACTCGGCGTGGTGAGGGTGGACGATGAAAAGTCGTTTGTAATGGCAGATATCCCAGGACTTATCGAAGGCGCAGGCGACGGCATCGGACTCGGACACGAGTTCCTCAGACACGTTGAGAGATGCCGCCTTATCGTTCATGTAGTCGATGTATCGGGCATTGAGGGCCGTGATCCCTGTGAGGACTTCGAGGTCATCAATGCGGAGCTTGCCAAGTTCAACGAGGAGCTTGCAGAACGTCCTCAGATAGTAGCGGCTAATAAGACCGATATGGCTACAGACGAACAGATAGAAAAGTTCAGGAAGTATATAGAGGATAAGAATATACCATTTTTCTGTATATCAGCTGCGACTACACAGGGAACTGCCGAGCTCATGAACAAGGTAGCGGAGGTACTCGATACCCTGCCGCCCATACGTGAATTTGAAGCAGAGCCTATACCGCAGGCTGAACTCGACGAAATGCTGGGCGTGGACAAGAAGTTCGAGATCACAGTCGAGGACGGCGTTTATTACGTTGACGCGCCGTGGATACAGCCTATCATGCGTACCGTTGATCCGGACGACTATTCCTCATTGCAGTATTTCCAGCGTGTACTTATCAACAGCGGCATTATTGCAAAGCTTGAGGAAATGGGAGTGCAGGAGGGCGACACCGTAAGCCTTGAGGGCTTCGAGTTCGACTTTGTAAACTGATATGAGTACGGAAAAATTGACAGAGCGTGAAGCAAATTCATACAGTCCGCTTACCCTTGCTTTCCTTGGGGACAGCGTGTACGATACCCTTGTGAGAGAGTATCTGCTGCGTCAGGCGAATATGCCTGTTGCGAAGCTACATTCCGCAAAGATACAGCTGGTATGTGCCGAGTTCCAGTCAAAGGCATACGATCTTGTGGCGGAGACGCTGAGCGAGCATGAGCTGGCTGTTCTTAAAAGAGGCAGGAACGCTACGGGAAATACCGTTCCCAAGCACGCGGACGCTGCGGAATACCGCAGAGCCACAGCGCTGGAGTGCCTGTTCGGATATCTTTATCTTACAGGCTGCGGAGAGCGTATCCGCGAGCTGTTTGAACTTATCATAAATTCAGATCTTAATAATAATGAACAGATAGGAGTGTAAAACTATGTCAGGTCATTCAAAATGGAACAATATCAAGCGTAAGAAGGAAGCAACCGACGCTGCAAAGGGTAAGATCTTCACCAAGATCGGACGTGAGATCACAGTTGTCGTAAAGGAAGGCGGCGCCGACCCCAACAACAACGCGAAGCTTCGTGACCTTATCGCAAAGGCAAAGGCCAACAATGTGCCAAACGACAATATTGACCGTATAATCAAGAAGGCTGCCGGCGACGGTGACAAGAACAACTATGAGAACATCACCTATGAGGGATACGGCCCTAACGGTGTTGCGGTTATCGTTGAGTGTCTTACCGACAACAGGAACAGAACAGCAGGCGAGGTGCGTCACTACTTCGACAAGTTCGGCGGAAACCTCGGTACTATCGGCTGTGTATCCTTCATGTTCACGAACAAGGGCATCGTTATCCTTGAGAATACCGGTCTCGACGAGGACAAGGTAATGGAGGACGTATTTGAGTTCGGCGGCGAGGACTTCGACATCAATGAGGAGACTGTAGAGATCGAGTGCGCTCCCGAAAACGTACACGCTCTCCGCGAGGGACTTACTGAAAAGGGCTACAATGTAATTTCAGCAGAGTCTGAGATGATCCCGTCAACATACACATCACTTACAGATGAGGATCACATAAAGAAGATGAATCTTCTCCTTGAACACCTTGAAGAGAACGACGATGTTCAGAATGTTTACCACAACTGGGAAATGCCGGACGAAGAATAATAAAGACGTAAAAATGAAGGATAGAGAGGATATCTTTATTCTTCATTTTTTATAAGGAGAAGAATTATGGCTGTAACCATAAATAAAGTAAGCAGCGATACTGAGCTCAGAGAAATATCTGAGCTTGCGGATACTGTATGGCACGAGTGCTTTACTGATATAATAAGCCTGGGACAGATAGATTACATGGTCGAAAAGTTTCAGTCGTACAAGGCTATGACCAGCCAGATTGCCGAACAGGATTACAGCTATTACGCTGTACGTGAGAATGCTGAGCTTTGCGGTTATATCGGCGTAAAGCCTGAAAGAGATAATAGGTTCTTCCTCAGCAAGCTCTACCTCAGAAGCGACAAGCGCGGCAGGGGAATAGCCTCTCTTATGCTGAAAAAGATATTTGAAGAGGCAGAAAACTGCGGCAAGGAAAAGGTATACCTCACAGTGAACAAGCACAATGAACGTGCTATAGCTGTTTATCTCAGAACCGGCTTCGTGATCGCCGACAAGGCAGTTACCGATATCGGTAACGGTTATGTGATGGACGATTATATTATGGAATACACTCTATGAAGTTACATGGTACAAACTGTAATGTATTGACTTGCAAATTCATATAGTATATAATAAGCAAAGTTATCCTGATTATTACGAGAGGATGATTTAGTTTATGTCGATAACGGAACTGCTTCTTATTTCAGTCGGACTTGCGATGGACGCTTTCGCAGTATCAGTCTGTAAGGGACTCAGCATGAAAAAGCTGAACCTTAAAGGCGGAATAATCACAGCTTTGTTTTTTGGTGTATTTCAGGGAGTAATGCCAGCGATCGGATATTTCCTCGGAAGCCGTTTTGACGATGTGATAAGCTCGTTCAGTCATTGGGTATCATTCGGACTTCTTGCTTTTATAGGCGGCAAAATGATATTTGAAGCCGTAAAAGGCGATGACGACGATGAAAGCGGCAAGGAGTACAGTCTTGACATAAAGGAGCTTGTATTGCTGGCTGTTGCCACAAGCATCGATGCTCTGGCGGTTGGAATTGTATTTGCTGCGGAAAAGACGGATCTGTTCTTCTCTGTGATTATGATAGGCGTTATAACTTTTGCGCTGTCACTGGCGGGTGTATTTATCGGACACAGGTTCGGAAGCAAATACGAAAAGGGAGCTGAGATAGTCGGAGGCTTGATACTTATAGGTATAGGTGTAAAACTTCTGCTTGAAGGACTTGGCGTTATATAAAACAAAAAACCGAGGGCTTTTTGATATACCCTCGGTCATTTTACGTTATACGGACTGTCTTGGCAGTCCTTTTAATTAAAATCTATAACAGGCAGCTCTATCGCAACAGGAAGATCATCTATCTTTTTGAGAAGATATAACTGTATAGTCAGAGCATCATTTGTAGTCAGTCCCTTTACGGACGGTTCAACGTCAGCGTTCAGTCTGCCTGTCTCGGTGATATGGTTTTCAGAGGTTCCGCTGACATCGTACTTGTCGGGATTGGCAAGTGCCTGCATAATGAGTACGGCGTCAGCCATATCGATATTGCCGTCGCAGTTGGAGTCGCCGTATAAGGTTACCTCAGACTCATTTGTGGTCGTTACGGTAGTTGTTGTAGCGGTTGTTTCGCTTGAAGTTGTTTCTGCAGTGGTGGAAACCGTTGTGGTGGCAGTTGTTTCGGATGAAGTAGTGGAAGTTGTTGCGGAAGAAGTTGTTGTCGTTGTTGTTGCGCTTGTGGTTGTGGTCGTGGAGGTTTCACCTGAAGCTGTGGTGGTTGTCGTATCACCGCTTTCTTCTGTCCATACAGCGGTGAATGAAATGCCCATGCCGGGGGCGGCGCCGGGGATAATGTATTCCTCGCCGGGCTGAATGATGACATCATCACGCTTCCAGCCTGCGAATGTGTAGCCTTCCTTTACGTAACTGCATTCCGGAGCGGTTATAGCTGTGTCCGTAAAGCCCTGGACTTTGATATAGTCAGCTGTATTGCTTGAAGGCTTGAAGTTGATGGTGTATTTTATCGGCTCCCAGATAGGCGTCATAAGTACGTCCTCTGAAGGCATTATGAACTGTGCGACGGGCTCGTAGTCTTTTCCGTCGTTTTCACAGTGCCAGCCGGACACTCTGAAACCATTGCGTGAGAAACGGTCATTGTTCTGGAGGTTTGTAGGTGTGGTCTCGGCAATTTCAAATTGAAGGTAGGTAACTCCGTTTATTCTGTCCGCATCGCCGACAGAATAGGTGAGATTGTATATTTTTTTCAGATTAGGTACGAGAGTGATATCCTCATCGTGAACAATAAGGTGTTCTTCGCCTGCGAACTCGGTGGTACCGTCAGTCCAGCCGCGCTGCTTGTAGCCGGCGCGGGGAAATGTATAAAGAGGTATGGTAACGAATTTGCCTGCCTGTCTCTTTGCAGGAGGAACAAGTGCTTCGGCTTCCTTATCGATCTGACCGTCCCACTCTACCCTGAAGGTCACGGTGTGGAATTCCTTATCGTCTGCAACGCTCCATACGGGATGAAGAGTGATATCATGGTCGGTGACCCTGCATACTTCGCCTTTTACGTATCCTTTGATATCGTCTTCAGTCCAGCCTGAGAACTTGTAGCCATCTCTTACAAGCTCTGCGTCGGGAATGAAGAAGGAACTGTTGCTCTTTTTGGTGATATCAGTGATCTCCGGAATATTATCGTTTTCGTCGGGAGCAATTGAAACTCCCTCTTCGCTGAGGTCGAAATGAACTGTGTATGTCTTGGTTTCCGTGGTGTCAGCTCCTATGGCTGCGCCTGAGATCGCGGAGCAGACAGCTATAACGGCTGAAGCCGAAAAAGCTGTGATTGTTTTTATTAACTGTTTCATAAGCCCTCCCATATTTTAGATGCAATGAGCATCTGTTCAGTATCCTCTTGTACGGATACTATCTGAATGAATTTGTATCAGGATCGTAAACATATCCTATCCTGTTAAGCTTGTGTTCGATATCGTCCGCTGAAACGCAAAGGCTTTTGCAAAGCTCTTCGTATGACGGGTACTTGTCACGCAGAAGCGTATTGATATAGCTCAGTAAAATAACAGGATCGTTTGGTAAACTCATAATTTCTCCTTTTCTGTTTAACGGTTATCAATAATGACAGAACGCAGTGCAGGACGTTCTGAAAACAGAACGTAAACGGCGCAGATACGCTGTTTGCGTGTATGTTATAATTTTAATATACAATAATAAAAGAGGTTTGTCAATAAAGATGAGGAGATATTGTATTTGAATTTTTTGTAAATAAGTATTATGTTATATTATTTTATGAAACGCTTGGATTAAATGATAAATCATATATTGATGATAAGCGGGTCTTTTACCATGATTGAAGAAAAACTGACATAAAAGGACTAAAAATATTTGATTTAACAAATTAAAAATACATTAAAGTCTGACACGGAACAAATGTCAGGGCATTTTTACTAAAACCTATCGGTAAACTAAGAGCCTTTACAAGTGTAAGTGTTAAAAACAGGCAGTTTTACGCAATTTGCTGTATTTGTATAAAATGCACATTAAAGTAGAGTCTAATTAGGCTAAAATGGCGATGGAAATATTTTTTTATATATGGTATAATAGTAAAGATATGTGAGATATGGCATTTGTCTCATAATTTTTATGCGTGACATTGTTACATTTTTCACAGCTAATACTAAGGAGGTTCATTTAATGAATTCAGCTAAATCAACTGTTCCCTTCAAGGGTACCCCCGAGCAGGAGGCTGAGCTCCTCAAGGTCATCGAAGAGAAGAAGAACGACAAGGGTTCACTCATGCCGATCCTTCAGAAAGCCCAGGAGATCTACGGCTACCTTCCGATCGAGGTTCAGGCAATTATTTCCGACAACACAGGTATCCCTCTTGAGAAGATCTACGGCGTTGTTACCTTCTACGCCCAGTTCTCACTCTATCCCAAGGGCGAGTACACAATTTCAGTCTGTCTCGGTACAGCCTGCTATGTAAAGGGTTCCGGAGACATCTACAATAAGCTCCAGGAAAAACTTGGAATTGGCGGAGGCGAGTGCACTCCCGATGGTAAGTTCTCTCTTGATGCTTGCCGCTGCATAGGCGCTTGCGGACTTGCACCTGTTCTCACAGTAAATGAAGATGTTTACGGCCGTCTCACTGTTGACGACGTTGACAAGATCATCGAAAAATACGCTTAATTCCAAACATAACCAATTAGGAGGTTAACTTATGAAGACTCTTGAAGAACTCAAGGTTGTCAGAGACAGCATGAAGGGCGAGGTTGCTCTCAGAACACATGGCAATGCTTCTTCAAAATATGAAAGACACGTCCTTGTCTGCGGCGGTACAGGATGTACATCTTCAGGCTCACCCAAGATCATTGAAGAGCTTGAAAAGGAATTCGCAGAAAAGGGACTTAAAGATAAAGTACAGATCGTTAAGACAGGCTGCTTCGGACTCTGTGAGCGCGGACCTATCATGATCGTATATCCCGAGGGCTCTTTCTACTCACGCGTTAAGGTAGAGGAGATCCCACGTATCGTTGACGAGCACCTCATCGGCGGCAGCCCTGTTAAGGAGTTCCTCTATGAGGAGACAGTCGTAGGCGACGAGATCAAGTCTCTTGACGATACTTCATTCTACAAAAAGCAGCACCGTGTAGCTCTCAGAAACTGTGGTGTTATCAATCCTGAGAATATCAATGAGTACATCGGACGCGACGGCTATGCTGCTCTCGGCAAGGTACTCACAGAGATGACTCCTGAGGACGTTATCCAGACTATCCTCGATTCAGGTCTCCGCGGACGCGGAGGCGGCGGATTCCCCACAGGTATGAAGTGGAAGCTCGCAAGAAATATCGTTCCCAACGCTGACCAGAAGTATGTCTGCTGTAACGCCGACGAGGGCGATCCGGGCGCATTCATGGACCGTTCCGTACTTGAGGGTGATCCTCATGTTGTGCTTGAGGCTATGACCATCGCAGGTTACGCTATCGGAGCTTCACAGGGTTACATATATGTACGTGCTGAGTATCCTATCGCTGTTGAGCGCCTTAACATCGCTATCAAGCAGGCTCGTGAAAACGGTATGCTCGGCAAGAACATCTTCGGAACAGATTTCAGCTTCGATATCGATCTTCGTCTCGGTGCAGGCGCTTTCGTCTGCGGTGAGGAGACAGCTCTTATGACATCTATCGAGGGCAACCGTGGTGAGCCCCGTCCGAGACCTCCTTTCCCTGCTGAAAAAGGTCTCTTCCAGAAGCCTACTATCCTCAACAATGTTGAGACATACGCTAATATTCCTCAGATCATCCTCAACGGTGCGCAGTGGTTCGCATCAATGGGTACCGAGAAGTCAAAGGGTACAAAGGTATTCGCTCTCGGCGGAAAGATCAAGAACACAGGACTTGTTGAAGTTCCTATGGGTACAACCCTCCGCGAAGTTATCGAAGAGATCGGCGGCGGTATCCCCAACGGCAAGAAGTTCAAGGCTGCTCAGACAGGCGGTCCTTCAGGCGGATGTATCGACGCTTCAAACTTCGATATCCCGATCGATTACGATAACCTCATCGGTATCGGTTCAATGATGGGTTCAGGCGGACTTATCGTTATGGACGAAGATAACTGTATGGTCGATATCGCAAAGTTCTTCCTCGAATTCACTGTTGACGAGTCATGCGGTAAGTGTACACCATGCCGTATCGGTACAAAGAGAATGTGGGAGATCCTTGACAGGATCACAAAGGGCAAGGGTACTCTCGAAGACCTCGACAAGCTCGAAGAGCTTGCTTACCATGTAAAGGCAAACTCACTCTGCGGTCTCGGACAGACAGCTCCGAACCCTGTTCTTTCAACACTCAGATGCTTCCGCGACGAGTATATCGCTCATGTAGTTGACAAGAAGTGTCCTGCAGGCGTATGTAAGGACCTCCTCAGCTTCGAGATCGAAAAGGATAAGTGTATCGGATGCGGTATGTGTGCTAAGCAGTGTCCTGCTTCCGCTATCTCAAGAACCGACTACATCGCTCCCGGCAAGAAGCTTGCTGCAATGGAGATCGACAAGACTAAGTGCGTGAAGTGCGGTGCTTGTATCGCAACCTGTAAGTTCAAGGCAATCATCAAGAAGTAAGCGGAGGAATAGTGATGGAAAATATTACAGTTAAAATCAACGGTGTTGAATTAGAAGTTCCCAAGGGCACCACTGTTCTTGAGGCTGCTCACATGGCAGGCTTTGAAATTCCTACACTTTGCTATATGAAGGAGATCAACGAGATCGGCGCCTGTCGTATCTGCGTTACAGAGGTAAATGAGGGCAGAGGCTTCCGTCTGGTAGCAGGCTGCGTATATCCCTGTTCCAACAATATGGAGATCCTCACAAGTTCACCCAAGGTCATCGAGTCAAGAAAGAGAACTCTTGAGCTCATACTTTCAACTCATGACAGAAAGTGTCTCTCCTGCGTAAGAAGCGGAAACTGCGAGCTCCAGAAGCTTGCAAAGGACTACGGCGTAGAGGACGCTACAGTATATGACGGCGTTAAGAACGAGTATGAGGTAGACAACTCAGCTCCTCATATGTACCGTGACAACAACAAGTGTATCCTTTGCCGCCGCTGCGTAGCAGTATGTGCAAAGACACAGGGTATCGGTGTTATCGGCGCAAACGAGCGCGGATTCAAGACATATATCGGCTCTGCATTTGATATGGGCCTTGGCGAGACAAGCTGCGTATCTTGCGGACAGTGTATCGCAGTATGTCCTGTAGGCGCTCTCTCAGAGAAGGACTACACTAAGGAAGTTATGGCAGCTATCGCTGATCCTGAGAAGACAGTTCTTGTACAGACAGCTCCTGCTGTTCGTGCAGGTCTAGGCGAGTGCTTCGGCAATCCTATCGGTACAAACGCAGAAGGCAAGATGGCTGCGGCTCTCCGCAGACTCGGCTTCGACAAGGTATTCGATACAGACTTTGCTGCTGACCTTACTATCATGGAAGAAGCAAACGAGTTCCTTGATCGTTTCTCAAACGGCGGAACACTTCCTCTTATCACATCATGCTCACCAGGATGGGTCAAGTTCTGCGAGCATTACTATCCTGATCTTCTCGATCATCTTTCAAGCTGCAAGTCGCCTCAGCAGATGTTCGGCGCAACAGCTAAGACATACTACGCTCAGAAAATGGGTATTGATCCCAAGAACATCGTTATGGTATCTATCATGCCATGTACAGCAAAGAAGTTCGAGATCGGCAGACCCGATCAGAGCGCAGCTGGCGTACCTGATGTTGACTATGCTCTCACAACTCGTGAGCTCGGCAGAATGATCGAGCGTGCAGGCATACTCTTCAACTCACTTCCTGAGGAGAAGTTTGATGATCCGCTGGGAATCTCAACAGGTGCAGGCGTTATCTTCGGTGCTACAGGCGGTGTTATGGAGGCTGCACTCAGAACAGCTGTATATACACTCACAGGTGAGAACGTAACAGATCTTCCTGAGGTTCGCGGTACTAAGGATATCAAGGAAGCAACCTATGATGTTGCAGGCAACAAGGTAAAGGTAATCGTAACAAGCGGTCTTGCAAATGCAAGAAAGGTGCTTGATGATATCAGAGCAGGCAAGTGCGACGCTCAGTTCGTTGAGATAATGGCTTGTCCCGGCGGCTGTGTAAACGGCGGCGGTCAGCCTCAGGTTCCTATGGGAGTAAGAAACTTCGTTGACATCAGAGAAGAGAGAGCTAAGGTTCTCTACAACCTCGACAAGTCAATGCCTCTCAGACAGTCACATGAGAACCCTGCTATAAAGAAGGTTTACGAGGAGTTCTTTGAGAAGCCCGGCAGCCACAAGGCACATGAGGTTCTCCATACTACATACGTTAAGAGAAAAGTTAACGAAATATAATCAAAAGCTGAATTCATTGAAGAGCGGACAATATGTCCGCTCTTTTTTTGTTGACATATTATTCAATAAGTGATATAATGATATAAACAGAAGATATGAGATCAGGAGGAATGCTTATGGATAATGTTTGTGAATTCTGTGCTGCAAGAGTTGTTAGGGGAACTCTTATTACCCCATATTCAGTTCAGTTTTATCCCGATGGCGAAGAAAAGAAACTCAAGCCGAAAAGGAGTCAGGTGATATGTGACGCCTGCCCTCAGTGCGGTCATATTCAGAATATTCGCCTGAAGAATCCGGAAAATATAATGCAGTACCGTTATACGATACTTGATGAATAATTATGCATGATATGCAGATACTACCTTAAAAGGAGGTAGTATCATGCAGACAATTTTTAATGAAAGTCAGACCCGTGTGAATCTTATGCGGGCATTTGCCGGCGAGTGCCAGGCAAGACAGCGTTATTATCAGGCTGCACTTATCGCGCAGCAGCAGAAGCTTATCGGGATCGAGAGAATGTTCCGTTTCACGGCGGAGCAGGAGGAACGTCATGCGATGGTGTTCTGGAAGGACCTGAAGGATTCTGCCGGTATGACTGTGGATATTGCGGCAGGATATCCTGCTGATGTGTTTGATGATATCAGGCAGCTTCTTGATGCGTCCGCTGCGGAAGAAGAAAAGGAACACGGTATCGTGTACCCGGACTTTGCAAGGATAGCCGCTGACGAGGGATATTCCGACATTGCGTCGGAATTCCGGATGATAGCTGAGATAGAAGAAAGTCACCGCAAGAGATTTGAATACTACGGAAAGCTTTATCGTGAGGACAGGCTTTTCAGATCAGATGACACAGAGCAGGTATGGCTGTGCCTCAATTGCGGTCATATCCACAAGGGAAGTGAACCGCCGCAGGAGTGTCCTGTCTGCCGTGCTGCGCAGGGATATTTTATCCGTGAATGTGAGGCGGCATTCACATCATGCGAAACATTAAAGCAATAAGATAAGGGCGGCATGAGCCGCCCTTGTTTGATGTATCATGGTTATACCTTCTGCTGTTCCTTTTTCAGTCTCCGCAGTATGAATATGAAAACTCCGAGCTCGACCGCAAAGGTGACTATCCACGATATGGTATATGAAAAGTAGAGACTCTGGAGAGTGTGATATCTCTCTATCCTGAATACACCGAATATCCAGCCGAGTCTTATGCCGACCACGCCGATAACGGTAATAAGCATAGGCAGAACGGATCTTCCCAGACCTCGTATCAGACCGGTGGTAACGTCCATAAGTCCGCAGAGGAAATATGGTATCATTATGTATCTCATACGTATCATACCGTAGTTTATGCTTTCCTGTGAGTTGTGGAGATATATCGAGAGTATAGGTCTGCCGAAGAAGAGGGCGGTCAGTCCGAGAAAAGCGCCGGTGCAGAAAACAGCGACAAGGCATATCCACATTATTCGGCTGATTCGGTCAAGCTTTCCGGCTCCGTAGTTCTGGCTTGTGAAGTTGAGAGAGGTCTGGCTGTAGGAATTCATTGAAGTGTATACGAAGCCTTCCACATTCTGGGCTGCGGAATTGCCTGACAGCACCACATGACCTAATATGTTGCCGAATTCATTTATTGAAGACTGGATTATTACATTGGATATTGCGAAAATAGATGACTGAAGTCCGGCAGGGAAGCCTATCTGTATGATACGTTTCAGCTGCCTGCCGTATATCTTCATTTTTTTCAGCTCAAGCCTGCAGGCGTCATCACGCCGCATAAGAGCCCGGACTATCAGAAGCGCTGACAGTGTCTGTGAAAGGGAGGTTGCGAGAGCAACTCCTGCCACGTCCATTTTCAGCACGATCACAAAGAACAGATTGAGTATGACATTAAGTATTCCTGCTGCGGTAAGGAAATACAGCGGACTCTTGGTATCGCCTGCGGCGCGGAGTATTGCCGAACCGAAATTGTACAGCATACTCGGTATCGTTCCGCAGAAGTATATCTTCATATAAGCTGCCGAAAGCGGCAGTACGTTTGACGGAGTGTCCATCATCTCAAGGAAGGTGCCTGAAAAAGCAACGCCTATGACCGTCAGGAAAGCTCCGCTTATAATGGCAGCCGGTATAGCTGTATGTACAGTTTTTCTAACGTCTTCGATTCTGCCTGCGCCGATGCCGTGAGCAACGGTAACGCCTGCGCCGACGGACAGACCTATGAAAAGATTGACCATAAGGTTTATAAGAGCGCCGGTAGCTCCGACAGCGCCTACCGAGATATCTCCGCAGCACCTTCCGACCACGACGAGATCGGCGGCGTTGAACAGAAGCTGAAGGATACCGGTCAGAATGATCGGAATGGTATAAAGTATGATCTTACCGACCAGAGGTCCCTCACACATATCCGAAGTTTTGCCATGCATACAATTGACTCCTATCTGCCGCTGTCTGAAGCTGCGGCTGCGCTTAATGGCATAAAAAAGCCCCCGAAGGGACTTTCTTAATCATTGGTGTTTTTCTTGATGCGTGCGATCTCCTGCTCTTTTTTCCACAGGAAGCTGATATGTGCCTCAGTGCCGTTCTGAATACGTTTGAAGTTTTGTATATGTTTGAGAAGAATTACTATCGACACAGCAGAGAGTATCAGCGTGCCGACAAGGTCACCCGTCATAAGGGCGTATATCAGTGTGAATATCACCGAGCCGGTGACAGGTACGACGCAGACATAATCTGCCGAAAAACCAAGGATTATCTCGAAGCCGAGAAGAAAGGCGAATATCCACGGGCTGAAAGCGAGGATAGTACCTCCGAGAGAAGCGAGCCCCTTGCCTCCGTGAAATTTCATAAGTACAGGAAAGATGTGTCCGAGGACGCAGCATGAACCTGACAGTATATTAGCGAATCTGATCTCAGGAAAAAGGTAAGCGGCAATAAGCGAAGCAGCGACTGCCTTGAAGATATCAAACAGCGCTACGAACAGACCGGCTTTCTTACCGATCGTTATTACTGTATTTGATGCGCCTGCATTGCCTGAACCTCTTTCACGGATATCAAATCCCTTGAATTTTGCAATGATGAATGCGGGATTGATATTTCCGAAGAAGTAACCGAGCAGAGCGCAGAGAACGACCTGCATAAAAATGATCCCCCCGATATAGGCAGAAGAACTGCCTGTATAAATGACGATGCTTTTTTAATACAATATATAATATCATATTTGCGTGAAAAAGTAAAGACCCTGCGGAAAATTTTTGCATGGCGGGATCCTGTATAAAAGTTAAAAAATAAAAATATATATCCGCGTGTTACATAATATATTTCAGCTTCGATTATAGTTTATGAAGGGGAAATACCAATGCGCATTATAGGGAGAGGTGAACCATGACAGATATTGAGCTGCAGCATTTACTCAAGGCGGATCCCGAAAGCGGTCAGAGAGCCTTTTATGATAGATTTTTCAATTACGTCTACACTATTGTATTTGCACGCCTCAAAGGATGTGCAGCTATGGAAGATATAGACGAATGTGTCGGGGACGTTTTTGCACAGTGTTTTATATTTTTCGACAGGCAGAACGAGATCAAAGGAGATCTTAAAGCGTTTACAGCTTCTGTAGCGCGGCGAAAGTCAATAGATACATACAGACGTGTTGTAAGACATACTTCAAGGAGCGTATCCCTTGATGAAAACGAGGAATTTGTATCCGATGAGAATATTGCAGACTCCACCGAGCAAACTGAAATGCGCAGGATACTTTACGCAAAGGTGGACGAGCTCGGCGAGCCTGATTCTACCATAATAATACAGAAGTATTACTACGGCAGAAGTTCAAAGGAAATAGCAGAGATCGTTGATATGACATCTGATAACGTAAGGGCAAGGTGCAGCAGAGCAATAAAAAAACTGAGGGATATGCTTTTTGAAGTTGGATTTTCAAGGTAAAGGAGGAGATAGGATGAAAGATGATCTTGACTTATTGTTCAGCAACAAGGATGACGATATAGAGAGAATATCAGCGAAATACCAGGCTGTCGGGAAAAAGAAAAAAGAACAGATATATAAAATAAGCAAAAGAAAGTATGATATATTAAAATCCCGTGAAATGACAGACGACGATTTCAAAGTTGAGGCTTCTGGCGTGGAGCGCTATAAACGTCCAAGGATATACAGCGCAATATGTGCGGCTGCAGCAGCTTTTGTACTCGTCGGCGGTATTTCGGGAGCATATCTTTATTCCAAGGCAAATAAACTTCCGAGAGTCAGCGAATCCACAAGCAGCAGCGTATATGTCGAGCCGACAACATCAGAGGATAAATTCAGCAATGAAAAAGACCTTGTTGTAAATGAACTTGCTGACGATCTTGAGCACATCATGAAGGCTCAGTCTTTAGGGTCAGGAAGTGCTGATCACAGCAGTTCTGTTAACTTTTACGCTGATACTTATGACCAGGAGAAAGACAGCTTCATCAATAAGGCTAAGTCTTATTACAGAGTAATGGACGAAAAGATAAACACCTATGAAAAACTGGATCAGTTGCTCAAATCGTCATTTGGGTTCAAGATCAGGGATTATTTTGAAGGCGGTGATCTCAGCCATGTTGAAGACGGATATAATTTCAAGGACGACAGCATGGCAAATAAGTATCTCAAAACATTTATAATTTATAAAAACAGCGTTTATGCTCTTTCCGATTGTGCATTCAATGAAAGCATTTCACGCGATATCTTCCCGGACCGGTATAATTTCAGTAACTACGAGCTTGTGTCGTCCGTATTTTCAGAAGATACTTCGGGCTTTGAAGGCGAATTCACACACTATTTAATGTACAGTTCCTACACGGACGAAGCAACAGACAGCCTCGTATGCCATAGAATATATCAGAGGAAAGACGGAGTTCTTGTATATGCTGATTTTCTTATTAAGGAGATACAGAATACATGGAAAATAGCAGACTACTCCGTTCTTGATGAAGATGAATGGAAGCATAGAGAGATCGAACGCGAAAACAATAATACCGAGTCGACTACAGTAACTGAGGAAGAAGACGCTGAGGACTTTGCTGAGCTGCAGCTTCACGAACTGAAGGTGTTTGAAAGCGAAAGCGAAGCGAATGCATATGTAGATGCAGTTCGTGAAAAGTACCTGAATGAGCGTCCTAAATTCAGGAAGGTAGATACGGAGAAATACAGTCAGCAGATATTCAACGCAAGGAACTTCAGCGAGTACAATACTCTTGAAAACAAGAGCTATTTGTATCATATGATGATTAACAGCAAGTTCTATATTGATACGGCTGAAGGCAAGGCGGAAAGCTATCTTGGTACCTATGAATTCTGTATCGACAATCCGGGCAGGAAGTATTACTCTTATTCCGATGAAAAGAACGGATATGACGGCAACCGGACAAATAACAGATACAAGCTTTACACAGATAATAATATGACCGGATATACCGATCTTAACAATGGCAGGTCCGAAACGGATAAGCTTGATGAAGAAGCTATGCTGTGGTATGAAGCGAATATACCGGATAACGATATGGTCGTGGCATATAAGACCGATAACGGATTGACCTATGTACCGGGACCATACAGCTATACACCGATCAGTTTCGACTATATTCTGATCCCCGGATTTTTCTCGGACAGCAGCCTTTGCGATTTTTCAACATGGAACATTGACAATACAGCTGTTCTGTTTGGCAGGCAGTGTGCCCGCGTGGTAATGAAGACAGCAGACGCAACAGCTTCGATATATGTTGATTTGAGGACAGGAATGACGATGAAGTATTATATCAAACGCAATGGCGATGATGACGAGTATGTAAATATTACAGAGCTGACTGTCAATGAACCGGTAAATGTTCCTGAATATGACGGTACATGATATACTGTTAAAAGCTGATCGTATCTGCATTAATTATTTTTGAGTGAGCAGAACAATAGAATGAACAAGCCCCGGGATTTGTCTCGGGGCTTAATTATTATATGAGTACAAGGCTTATGCGGAGTGTTATTTTTACAGTAATTTGAGAAGTTCCGGGCGTACACTGTCAAGTCTCGTATCAGACAGACCGAAGTCCATAGCCTTGTAGTTCCATGCGGCTCTGCCGATGCCGTGCTTTTCAAAAACCGAGTTTATGGTCCTGTACCATTTTAATGTATCAACAGGGGTAACGACATCTATGCAGCCATATTCGCCGCAGTAAAGGCTGCTGCCGAACTGCTCCGCCTTGGCGATTGCTGTAGAGAAAAGCTTTTCAAAATACTCCGAGGAAGTAACGCTTTCCTCGAAAGGTATACGTTCCTCAGGGACGATGGCTGTAGTCCAGTAAGCGCCCTGATGGGTGAACTTCAGAGGTTCATAGCAGTGCATATTATATATGACGTTTCTGTCAAATGGTTCGTCAAGGAACTGAACAGTATCGGCACTGTTGTTATGGTAGCTCCCCACAAGAATGAGAATATCAGGAGCGATTTTTCTTATTCTGCGAATACACTCTTTTGCGATCCTGTTCCACGCATCAATAAATTCGGCGTCTGTTACCTCATTGAGAAGCTCAAAAGCGACATTCGGCGTCATGGTGCCGTAGCGTCGTGCAATTTCCTCCCATAGCCTGTAGAACCGTTCCTGGTAATCGGCGCTGTCGAAGAAACCGCTTTCATTCTCGGCGTAGTAGTCGAATGAAAAACCGGCGGTCTTATGAAGGTCGAGGATAATATTAAGCCCATTCTTCCGGGAAGCGCTGATCGCATTATCAAGGTATGAAAAGCCCTCTTCACTGAATGAGCCGTCTGTATTTTCGATTATATTATAGTCAAATGGAACGCGGACATGGTCAACGCCCCATGAAGCAGCGATCCTGAAATCGTTTTCTGTAATGAAGGTGTCAAGGTGCTCCTTTTCGTAGCTGCACTGTGAGAGCCAGCCGCCAAAATTCACGCCCTTGTGGAAACCCTTTATTTTTTTCATGTCATTTCGCCTCCTGTGGAAAAATTATAGCACGCTGACGGTAATAATTATACTTGTTTTATGTGATAAATGGCAAATTAATGATATATACGATATGCTGTAACCGGTACTGTAATACAGCAAAATTTTCTAAAACAGTAAACCCGAAAAAACAGCGATAAAAAAACACCTCGCAGAAAAGTCCGATTCTACGAGGTGTTTAGCTATTTGGCGCGGATTGAGAGATTTGAACTCTCGCGCCGGTTTCCCGACCTACTCCCTTAGCAGGGGAGCCCCTTCACCACTTGGGTAAATCCGCAAACCGACGAGCGAGAAAGCCCACCGATAAAAAAATTGGCGGAGAGGGTGGGATTCGAACCCACGTGACCGTTAAGTCAAACGGTTTTCAAGACCGCCTCGTTATGACCGCTTCGATACCTCTCCATTTTTACTGCCGAATTAATCAGCTTTTATATTATACCACGATGGGGAGGAGATGTCAAGAAAAATGAAAGGAGAACCGTTACAATAAATTTTCAACATTTTTGTTAAATGTGCTGATGACTTGTGTTGACATTTATTAGGTAAATGACAAACAGGATAAAAAAGCAAAATTCGTGTAAATTTTTTCGGGATTTTCGGAAAATATACTTTACATATCATTGAAATTAGTGTAAAATAAACTATGGATAATTTTTTTGTGAGGTGCTTATATGGAACCAAAGTATAAAAGAGTATTATTAAAGGTCAGCGGCGAAGCTCTGGCAGGTGACAACAAAACAGGTCTCAACTATGACGTTGTGACAGATATCTGCAAAAGCATAAAAAAATGCTCGGACGCAGGCGCACAGGTAGCGGTAGTTGTCGGCGGCGGAAACTTCTGGAGAGGCCGTTCAAGCGGTGCTATGGACAGGACCCGCGCAGACCACATCGGAATGCTTGCCACAACAATGAATGCACTCGCTCTTGCTGATGTTCTTGAATCTCTCGGCTGCACTGTCCGCGTACAGACAGCTCTTCAGATGGCTGCGATAGCAGAGCCCTATATCCGCAACAGAGCCGTAAGGCATCTCAATAAGGGCAGGATAGTTATATTCGGCTGCGGAACAGGAAATCCGTTCTTCTCAACCGATACTGCAGCTGCTCTCCGTGCAATGGAGATACAGGCAGATATTCTTCTCAAGGCTACGCTGGTCGACGGTGTATATGATAAGGACCCACACAAGTATGACGACGCAAAGAAGTACGATACACTCACTTTCACACAGGTCATCGGACAGGATCTCGGCGTAATGGACAGCACAGCTGCCGCAATGTGCCGTGACAATCACATGAAGATGCTGGTATTTGATCTCAGCCGTCCCGATAATATCTATGACGCTATAATGGGCGGAAATATAGGTACTGTTGTCAGTGAATAACGAAAGGAATGAAACACTATGAAAGAACAGCTTAATCTCGCTAAGGAAAAGATGAACAAAAGTCTTAACGCTCTCGGAAATGAGTTTGCTTCTATCCGTGCAGGAAGAGCGAATCCCGGTGTTCTTGACAAAGTAATGGTAGATTACTACGGAGCACCTACACCCGTTAATCAGATGGCAGCAGTATCAGTATCAGAGGCGAGAATCCTTGTTATCCAGCCATGGGACAAGTCTACACTGAAGCTCATCGAGAAGGCTATACAGGCTTCTGATATCGGTATCCAGCCTGTAAACGACGGAAATGTTATCCGACTCGCATTCCCTCAGCTCACTGAGGACCGCCGTAAGGAGCTCTGCAAGAACATTAAGAAGTACGGTGAGGAGTGTAAGGTGACAGTACGTTCCATAAGACGCGATACTATGGAAAAGTACAAGGCTATGAAGAAGAACTCGGAGATCACTGAGGACGACCTCAAGGACTGCGAGAAGAAGGTACAGGATCTCACAGACAAGATGTGCGACGATATCGACAAAATGGTCGCAGACAAAGAAAAAGAGATCATGACTGTATAATTGGTGAAATATGGCATTATTCGGAAAAAAGGAAAAAACCGAGCTTACGCTGCCAGAGAAGCTTCCAGAGCACGTAGGCTTTATCATGGACGGAAACGGCAGATGGGCAAAGAAGCGCGGTCTGCCACGTTCCTTCGGACACCGTGAGGGTGCGAAGCAGTTCAAGAAGATAGTACGTTACTGCAAGGACATCGGACTGAAAAATATCAGCTTCTACGCTTTTTCTACAGAGAACTGGCAGCGCCCCTCAGATGAAGTTAATACTATCATGGAGCTTTTCCGTGATTATATAGTTGACGTAAGAAACTTCCTCAGCGAGAATACCCGTATGATATTCCTCGGCGACAAGAGCGCCTTTGACGAGGATCTGCAGGAAAAGATGATACGCTTGGAGGAGGATACGGCTCATTATACTGAGATGAACCTCATGATGGCTGTAAACTACGGCGGACGTGACGAGATCGCCCATGCCGCAAGGATACTTGCGCAGAAGGCTGTTAACGGTGAGATACGCCCTGAGGACATAAACGAACAGGCTGTTGCGGATAATCTGTATACCGCAGGTCTTCCCGACGTTGACCTTCTTATACGTCCCAGCGGTGAGCTGAGACTTTCAAATTATCTTATATGGCAGTGCGCTTACGCTGAGTACTACTTCACTGACGTGCTCTGGCCTGACTTCACTCCTGCCGAGCTTGACAAGGCGCTTATCGACTATGCCGGCAGAAACCGACGCTTCGGAGGTGTCTGATGCTTACACGTATCATTTCGGGAGCAGTGGGCGTTGTACTGCTTGGTGTAATACTCTTCTTCCATGATACTATAGTTCTTCCTTTAGCAGTTGCAGCTATCATAGCGGTAATGCTCTTTGAACTTTTACGCGCAGTGAAGCTCCACAAGTGTATCCCGATATTTTTAGCAGCAGAAGTCGCAGGAGTTTCTGTCCCTAGCATTTATTATATGAGCCATGTCGGTTCAGTGATATGTGATATAACTGAAGCCGGCATACAGGGTGACCCTGAGTTTTACTCGGCAAAGGTCGCTGAGATAAATCACATCTTTCAGTTCGTGCTCGTTCTGCTGGCAGCATTTATTATCTTTGTTACATGGCTGAAAAAGCATAAGGAGATACGCTATGAGCAGGTATTTTTCGTACTTGCGGTGATGATACTTGTGCCTCAGGCTATGACAACTATGCTGCGTATAGAGAACTTTGACTCGGAAAGCGGACTGTTCCTGCTTATTATGGGACTCTGCGGCGCATGGATAGCGGATACGGGAGCATATTTCACGGGGGTAGCAATGGGAAAGCATAAGCTCTGTCCTGAGATAAGCCCCAAGAAAACTATCGAGGGACTTGTGGGAGGTATCGTCACTACTGCTGTAGTATATGCTGCTGCATTTTCAATCTATTATGGCTTTACAGCAAAAAGAGCCGCAATAGCATTCGTCACAGGTGCGGTATGTGCAGTCATCGGTACTGTAGGCGACCTTTCGGCTTCCATGGTGAAGCGTCAGATAGGCTTCAAGGACTACGGAAAGATAATGCCGGGACACGGCGGACTTATGGATCGCTTTGACAGCGTTCTTTTCGTGCTGCCTACTTTTTATGCATTTATCGCCTTATTCGGCGTACAGTGATATTTCTGAAACGGACTATTCACGGATAGTCCCTTTCGCATTTTATAAAGGACTTTTTCATAATATTAATCCGGAAGATATTTCCGCGAAAAGGGGAAATCATAATGAATAAAACGGTGTCTATACTTGGCTCCACAGGCTCTATAGGAACGCAGTCGCTGGAGGTATGTGAAAAGCACGGACTGAAGGTGACGGCTCTTGCGGCACACAGCAGCATTGAGGCTCTTGAGCAGCAGATAAGAAAGTTCCGTCCTGCTTATGCCTGCATTTACAACGAAGAGAAGTACGGTGAGCTGAAAAGGCGTATTGCCGACCTTGATGTGAAGCTGTATTCCGGCATGGAGGGACTGTGCAGGCTGGCTTCCCTTGAAGAAGCGGATATCATACTCAATTCGGTAGTCGGAATGGTGGGACTGCTTCCTACGCTTACTGCGATCGACGCGGGAAAGGATATTGCCCTTGCAAACAAGGAGACTCTTGTGGCAGGCGGAGAGCTTGTAATGAGCGCGGCTGCAGAAAAGGGCGTGAAGATATATCCCGTTGACAGCGAGCATTCAGCTATATTTCAGTGTCTGCAGGGCAACAAGCGCGAGCAGCTGAGCAAGATTATCCTTACAGCCTCAGGAGGTCCCTTCTTCGGCAGGAGCTATGAGGAGCTGAGAAATGTCACAAAGGAACAGGCTCTCCACCACCCCAACTGGGATATGGGCAATAAAATAACCATTGATTCCGCTACGCTTATGAACAAGGGACTTGAATTCATAGAAGCCAAATGGCTTTTCGATCTTACTCCCGATCAGATAGAGATAGTCGTCCACCGTCAGAGCGTGGTACACTCGGCTGTGGAGTACAACGACTACTCGGTCATCGCTCAGATGGGCATTCCGGATATGAAGATACCGATACAGTATGCCCTGCTTTACCCGGACCGCATGAGCTGTCCCACGGGAAGGCTCTCTCTTACGGATTACGGAAAGCTTACCTTTGAGAAGCCGGACTATGCTACCTTTAAGTGTCTGTCCGCGGCTATCGAAGCCATAAAGCGCGGAGGAGCTTATCCATGCCTGGTAAATTCAGCAAATGAAGAAGCAGTACGTGCTTTTCTGCATGACGAGATAAGATTCATTGACATCGGCGAGACTGTCGCATCTGTTCTTGACCATTTCGGTCAGTCGGATATCAGCAGCTATGATGATGTAATGAAAGCTGACAGAGCTGCAAGAGCTTATGTAAGAGAGCGTATTCCTGCGGAACAGGCATAAATTCAGAAAGGATAATACTAAATGGGTGTTATAATTGCGATCATTGTTTTCGGGCTTATCGTTACGGTCCATGAGTTCGGACATTTTATCTGTGCAAAGCTCAGCGGCATAAAGGTGCTTGAGTTTTCAGTCGGTATGGGACCTAAGCTGCTTCAGAAGAAGAAGGGCGAGACTAAGTACTCACTGAGAGCTTTGCCTATAGGCGGTTACTGCGCAATGGAGGGAGAGGATTCCACAAATAACGATCCCAGAAGCTTCCGCAACGCCAGGCTGTGGAAGCGCATGATAGTTCTCGTTGCCGGAGCGCTTATGAATTTTGTTCTCGGATTTATCGCGCTCGTTGTAATGGTCTGCGCGTTTGAAAAGAACGTCCCGACAACTGTTGTAAGGGATTTTTCCAAGATGCGCAATGAGGATCAGAGCATAAGCTATGTTTCAATGAGCCATGAAACCGGTCTGCAGATCGATGACAGGTTCTTATCCGTTGACGATACAAAAGTGTTCAGTGATCTTGATCTTGTATATATCTTCAATACCATAAATTCTGATGAAGCTCATACTGTTGTCGTAAAGAGAAATGGTGAAAAGGTCAGACTTGAAAATGTTGTTTTCAAGAATACTGCTGATGGCGGTTTAGTCGATTTCTGCATTTACGGAAATAAAAAGAATCCTCTGACAGTAATAAAAGGTTCCGGAGAGAGATTCATGACCATGTCCCATGTTATAGGGCTCTCGCTTAAACAGCTGTTTACGGGAAAGATGAAAAAGGACGATGTTTCCGGACCTGTCGGGGTTGTAAGTGTTATAAGCGAGACAGCCGAGCAGAGCCGCAGCGTCAGCGAGGCAATAGAAAATATCCTTTACTTAATGGCTCTGATAACCATAAATGTAGGAATATTCAATCTGCTCCCGATACCTGGACTTGACGGCGGCAGACTGATGTTCTGTCTGATAGAGCTTGTCCGCCGCAAGCCTGTCAAGCCTGAGCATGAAGGCTATGTACATCTTGCAGGAATGGTCCTTCTGTTCGGAATAATGATATTCGCAACCTATAACGACATCGTAAAACTGGTCACGGGAGGATAAAATGGCAGAAATATGTCTTCTCGGTACGGGAGGTATGCTTCCCCTGCCTGACCGTTTTCTCACAAGCTTATATGCCGAGTATAACGGCAAGGCGGTTCTTATCGACTGCGGCGAGGGAACACAGGTCGCCGTTGCGAAACACGGATTGAAAATGAGCAGGATAGAGCTCATACTTATAACTCACTGCCACGCGGATCATGTTACGGGACTTCCGGGACTGCTCCTCTCCGCCGGCAACAGTTCAAGGACGGCACCGTTAGAGATAGCGGCTCCGGAAAGCTGCATACCAGTTATTGAAAATCTTATGAGCGTATGCGGAGGTCTGCCTTATGAGGTAAAGCTCAGAGCGCTTTCCGATGACAGGCAATCTGAGTTTACAGCTGATATGATAGACCCAATGCTCACTGTAAAGACAATGCCCCTTTCACACAGGGTAAGCTGTCTCGGCTACAGTCTTGTCCTGAGGAAAAAGCCTGTATTCCTGCCTCAGAATGCGAAGGCGATGAATATACCTGTAGAGTTCTGGAAAAGGCTGCATAACGGCGAGACAGTCACTCTTGAGGGCGGTCTGAGGATACCTCCGGAAGCTGTTACCGGTGAAAAGAAACCGCCTCTGAAAATCACCTATGTTACGGATACGCTTCCTGTTCCGGAGCTTGAGCTCTTTGCGATGGACGCGGATCTGTTCGTATGTGAGGGAATGTACGGACTGTCGGACAAAAAGGCTTCAATGAACGAAAAATGCCATATGCTCATGCAGGACGCCTGCAATATAGCAAAGCTGGCAGACGCAAAAAAGCTGTGGCTCACTCATTACAGTCCTGCTGAAAAGGAGCCTCATGTGTACGAAGATGAACTCAGGGAGATATTTCCGGAAACAGTCGTGTCAGATGACGGTATCAGCATTACTCTCTGATATGATCTGTCAGCGGTGACAGTTCAAAAAATGATGATAGGAGAAAAGCTATGAGAAATGTTAGACCTGTAAAGGTAGGGGACTGCGTCCTCGACGGAAAGCATATATATATACAGTCGATGCTGAATATTCGTTCGGACGACATCGCCGGCAGCGTAAAACAGGCAGTCAGTCTTGAAAAGGCAGGCTGTGAGATAATCCGTGCGGCTATCCCGAACAAGGAAGCTGTTGCACTCATACCTGCCATCAAGGAAGCAGTAAGTATACCGCTGGTAGCAGATATACACTTTGATTACAGGCTCGCTCTTGAAGCTGCCGCGGCAGGTGTTGACAAGATACGTATCAATCCGGGAAATATCGGAGGAATGGACAGGGTAAAAGCAGTGGTTGATGCCTGCCGTTCAAGGAATATACCTATCCGTATCGGCGTTAATTCGGGCTCGCTCGAAAAGGAGATACTTGCAAAATATGGTTCTCCCACACCGGAAGCCCTTGTTGAGAGCGCTCTTACTCACGCGGCTATGCTTGAGCATTTCGACTTCAATGATATAGTTATATCCATAAAGTCCTCTGACGTACAGAGAATGATAGCTTCATACAGGCTTGCAGCTGAAAAATGTGATTATCCTCTTCATCTCGGAGTTACCGAAGCAGGTACAGAGCGCATGGGACTTATCAAGTCTGCGGTCGGTATCGGTTCGCTGCTATGCGATGGTATAGGCGAGACTATCCGCGTATCCCTTACAGATGACCCGGTACGTGAGATAGAAGCCGCTAAGGATATACTCAAAAGTATCGGAAAGCGCGGCGGTGTAAGACTGGTCTCATGTCCCACCTGCGGCAGAACAAGGATAGATCTTGTAAAGGCTGCAAAAATGGTTGAGGAAGCCGTAAAGGACATGGACAAGGATATAACTGTCGCTGTCATGGGATGTATAGTAAACGGTCCGGGAGAAGCCCGTGAAGCTGACGTAGGTATAGCCGGCGGTGACGGATGTGCGGTTATCTTCAAAAAGGACGGTACTCAGAGAAAGGTGAGCGAAGCGGATATTGTTCCGGAGCTTCTTGCTGAGATAGAAAGGCTCTGACAGAGCATTTGATGATAAGTTATTAGTAAACAGGGAGTCGTAAAATGCAGGTTAAAATTTCCGAATTCTTGAAGGATTATTCCTTGGAGCTGCCAGAGAGCGTACTCGGCGGTGAGATATTCAAGCTGACTTACAGCGAAAATCTTGAAAATATCCGCTTTCATGCGCATTTTGAGGAGCTTGTTCCAAGCGATGATATCATTGCTTTTGAAAAAGCGGTGGAGGCTGCCATAAAGGTGGAGCAGGTGAGACTTGCCTGCCGCTATCCTTCCGGAAAGTTCGGAATTGATTGCTATCCCGAACTGCTGAAGCTCCTGAAGCGTGATATACCTGTAGTCAACGGCTTCCTTGACGACGCAGACGTTTCCCTTGCTGAAAACGAGCTGCGCATAAGGATAGTTCACGGCGGAAGGGAGATACTTGACAGGTATAGCTTCTGCCGTTATTTTTCACAGCTGATATACAACCAGTTCGGAGTACGTATAAAGGTTTTCCTCGAAGGAGACAGCTCCGTTAGCAGGGAACAGTTCGACGAGATGATAGAGCGCATCGAAGCGGATATGCCTGACTACAGCGCCCAGCTCGCACCTGAGAAATCAGCGGAGGAGATAAGAGCCGAGGAGGCAAAGTCGGTGATACCGACAGTAACTATAGATATCGGCGCACTTAACAAGGATTTTGACGCGGAATCCGCTGAGATAGTAAAGGGAAAGGCTATACGCGAAAAGCCCATACCGATCTGTGAGGCGGTACAGCATCTCGGAGAAAGGGTAGTCGTTGTCGGAGACGTTTTTGCTTCGGAAATGAAGGAAGTCCGTGGGGAAAAGACGGTAGTTACCTATGATATAACCGATTACAGCGGTTCGCTGAAGCTAAAGATATTCGCAAAGAACGAAGAGGTTGAGGAGCTGAAGCTGGGCTCCATAAAGAGCGGTGCAGCCCTGCTGGTAGCGGGAAAGCTGGACTATGACTCCTTTGCAAGAGATATCGTTATATCCGTAAATTCCCTTATAAAAGTAAAGCGCATACCGAAAACTGACAATTATCCCGAAAAGCGTGTGGAGCTCCACTGCCACAGCAATATGTCAGCTATGGACGCTGTTACCGATCCCGTTACTCTTATAAGCAGAGCGGCAGCATGGGGACATCAGGCAATGGCTATAACAGACCACGGTAATGTTCAGGCATTCCCTGACTGTATGTATAATATGCCGAAGGATTTTAAGGTCATATACGGCATGGAAGCATATGTGGTAAATGATATAGAACGTGATATGGTCGTATACGGCGATGATGACCGTTCCTTCGATAATGAGATAATCATTTTCGACGTTGAGACCACAGGTCTGAGTTTCAGAAATGACCGCCTTACGGAGATAGGTGCTGTCAAGCTGAAAAATATGCAGGTAGTTGACGATTTCAACACCAAGGTAAATCCCGGCTTCCATATTCCCGAACATATTACGGAGCTGACAGGCATAAGCGACGCCGATGTAGCCAATGCACCGGATGAAGGAGAAGCTCTGAAGATGTTCATGGAGTTCTGCGGGGACAAGCCTGTTCTCGTGGCACATAATGCAAGATATGATACAACAATGATAAATCAGGCGCTGAAGCGTCAGGGCATGATTTTTGAGTATACATGGGTTGACACCCTTGTTATGTGTCAGTCCATGCTCCCGGAAATGGGACGTCACAAGCTGAATCTTGTGGCAAAACAGCTGAAGCTCGGAAAGTTCGATCATCACCGTGCTTCCGATGACGCGCTCATGCTTGCGAAGATATATATAGCTCTTGTTGGAAGGCTTAGGACTGACCGCGGCTTTAAGTCTGTACAGCAGCTCAATGTGCTTGTTGATGAGATAGAGACAAAGAAGCTGAAAAGCTATCACCATATCATTCTTGTCCGCAATCAGGCTGGACTGAAGAATCTCTACAGGCTCGTTTCACTGAGTAACCTTGAATTTTTCTATAAAAGACCGCTTATCCCCAAGTCGCGTCTTATAGAGCACCGCGAGGGACTTATATTCGGAAGCGCCTGCGAATCAGGAGAACTGTTCCAGGCGATACTGGATATGCGCGATCAGGACTATATCGACAATCTTGCGAGGTTCTACGATTACCTTGAGATACAGCCCATATGCAACAACAGGTTCATGGTGAGAAAGGGCGTTGCCCGTGACGACGATGAGCTCCGCGACTTCAACCGTGAGGTGGTCGCTCTGGGCGACAGGCTCGGCATACCCACCTGCGCTACCTGTGACGTACATTTTATAGACCAGAAGGACGCGATATACCGCAAGATAATACTTGCGAGCATGGGCTTCAATGATGCTGAGGAGCAGGCTCCCCTCTATCTGAGGACTACAGAGGAAATGATGGCGGAGTTTGAGTATCTCGGCGAGGACAAGGCAAGGGAAGTCGTTATCAAAAATACAAATGATATAGCAGACCAGATAGAAAAGGTGCGTCCGATACCAAAGGGTACCTTTACACCGACTATCGAGGGCGCAGAGGAAGAGCTTGTCAGGATAACCCATGACAAAGCACATGAGATATACGGTGATCCTCTTCCGGAGCTTGTTGACAAGCGTCTTGACCGTGAGCTTTCTTCAATTATAAAGCACGGCTTCTCAGTGCTTTATATCATCGCGCAGAAGCTCGTATGGAACTCGGTTGAGAATGGTTATCTTGTAGGCTCCCGTGGTTCCGTCGGTTCGTCGTTCGTAGCTTCAATGGCTGGAATTTCGGAAGTAAATCCGCTTCCGCCCCACTATGTGTGTCCCAACTGCAAGCACAGCGAGTTCCTTCTCGACGGTGTTTACGGCTCCGGATTTGACTTGCCCCCGAAGAAGTGTCCCGACTGCGGAACGGATATGAACCGTGACGGTCACGATATCCCATTCGAGACCTTCCTTGGCTTCGACGGCGATAAAGCGCCTGATATCGACCTGAACTTTTCCGATGAATATCAGTTCTGGGCTCATCGCTATACGGAAAAGCTCTTCGGAAAGTCCAACGTGTTCAAGGCAGGGACCATATCCGTTGTAGCCGAAAAGACAGCATACGGCTATGTCAAGAAATACTGTGAGGAGAACGGTATAACCCTCAATAATGCGGAGCTGAGCAGACTTGCTATCGGCTGTACCGGCATCAAGAGGACAACGGGTCAGCACCCTGGCGGAATGGTCGTTGTGCCGTCGGATTATGATGTATACGACTTCACTCCGGTTCAGCATCCTGCTGATACTGCCGATTCCGAGATAATCACCACTCACTTCACATTCAACTCCCTGCATGATACCATACTCAAGCTTGATGAGCTCGGACACGTTGTTCCCACTCTCTACAAGCATCTTGAAGACCTTACCGGTATTAAGATAAAGGACGTTCCGACTTCGGATCCTGATGTCATACGTATGTGTACCAACTGCGACGTGCTGGGAGTTACACCTGAGGATATCTACTGCAAGACCGGAAGCCTCGGCATACCTGAAATGGGCACCGGCTTCACGATACAGATGCTCCTTGACGCGAAGCCAACGAAGTTCAGCGACTTCTTACAGATATCGGGACTTTCACACGGTACGGACGTATGGCTGGGAAACGCGAAGGATCTTATAGATAACGGCGTATGTACGATTTCTGACGTTATCGGTACCCGTGACTCTATCATGACATATCTTTTATACAAGGGTGTCGAGCCTAAGATGGCGTTCCAGATAATGGAGTGGACACGTAAGGGCAAGGCTCCCAAGCAGTTCACGCCGGAGATAATCCAGATGCTCCGGGATCATAATGTTCCTGAGTGGTACATAGAGAGCTGCCTTAAAATAAAGTATATGTTCCCTAAGGCTCACGCAGCAGCTTACGTTATCGCAGCCATAAAGCTGGGCTGGTTCAAGCTCAGAATGCCGCTGGAATATTACGCGACCTATTTCTCAGTCCGCGGTGAAGACTTCGACGCGGAGCTCGCCATAAAGGGCAGATCAGCTGTAAGGGCAAAGATAGAAGAGATCAAGGCTCTCGGTAACGACAGGACCAACAAGGACAGTGCTCTGTACGATATACTTCTCATTACAAACGAGATGATGTCGAGAGGCTACGAGTTTCTGCCGATAGATCTTTTCAAGTCTCACGCCACTGACTATCTTGTTGAGGACGGAAAGCTGAGAATACCTTTCTCGGCGATGAGCGGCGTCGGAGACAGCGCAGCAAAGGGGATATACGAGGCTGTTCAGAAGGGCGGCTTTATGTCTGTAGAAGAGTTCCAGACCGAAAGCGGAGCGTCAAAAACAACAATTGATATGTTGAAAAGTATAGGAGCCTTTGGTGATTTACCCGAATCGACACAGATGTCATTTTTTTAACTTGACTTTCTTTTAGTAATATGCTATCATATTATCATGTTAGCAGACTAAAGTGATTTGAAGAGGAGGTATTTTATGAAAAACTATGATCTTATCACTCCTGAGGGTACAAAGGACCTGCTTTTCGGTGAGTGCATCATAAGAAGAAATATAGAGAATACACTTATGAATCTTTTCAAGAGCCGCGGATACAATGAGACTATCACTCCCGGTCTTGAATTCTATGACGTATTCAACCTTAACTCGCGCTATTTTCCGCAGGAGAACCTGTACAAGCTCACAGACAGCAAGGGAAGGCTCCTTGTAATGCGTCCGGACACTACAATGCCTATCGCACGTATAGTTGCCACCCGTCTGAGGGACGCGGATCTTCCGCTGAAGCTGTGCTATGCGCAGGCAGTATATACCACGGAACCCTCACTGAAGGGCAGGAGCGACGAGGTAGTGCAGGCAGGTATAGAGCTTATAGGTTCGCAGCTGAAAATGGCGGATCTTGAAGTAATATCAACGGCAGTTGATTCACTCAATTCCTTCGGCATGGAATTCTCCCTTGAACTTGGACATATCGGTATTTTCAAGGAGCTTGTCGGCAGGCTGGACGCCTCAGAGCATGACAAGGAGAGCATCAGAAAACTCATTGAGAACAAGAATTTCCCCGCACTTAATGATATGCTTGACAGCTTCGGAAATTCTCCTGTTACCAATGCGCTTAAAAAGCTTCCCGCGCTTTTCGGAGGGGAAGAGGTATTTGATAAGGCTGAGGAGCTCATGCCTGACGATAATATCAAGCGTATCCTTGACGAACTGAGAGATATATATACAGACGCTTCCGAGCTTTGTGAAGGAGACGGTTCGATAACTGTTGACCTCGGACTGGTAAACAAGACCGATTACTATACAGGTCTTATTATAAAGGGTTATTTGCAGGGGCACGGCGAAGAGGTGCTCTCCGGCGGAAGGTATGACAAGCTCATATCGGAGTTCGGATATGATGTACCTGCTGTTGGTTTCGCTGTAAATATAAATGCGGTTGCCAAGCTCATGGAGAAGAGCGATGTTCTTCCTGCCGAGCTCAAACCGGACGTTATCGTCTTTGCCGAGGCTGGCTGCGAGGTTGCAGCTATAAAGGCTGCACGTGAGCTCCGGGAGCAGGGACTCATTGTAGAGAACGCGCTGTTCGATGACATTGAGAGCGTTCGTGAATATGCTATTGAAAGAAAGATAGCAAAGGTCGTAGTCATCGACGGCGACAGCAAGGAGGTCTGAATATGAACAAGCCTATAAGAATGGCTCTTACAAAGGGCAGACTTGAAAAGGATACAATAGAGCTTCTTGAAAAGCTTGGCTTCGACTGTACATCAGTACGTGAAAAGGGCAGAAAGCTCATACTTCCTGTACCTGATGCGAATCTTGAAGTAGTGCTGGCAAAGGCAAACGACGTTATAACCTACGTCGAGCACGGCGTCTGCGATATGGGCGTTGTTGGCAAGGACACCATAATGGAAATGAGAGGAAAGTTCTACGAGCTTGTTGATCTCGGCTTCGGAAAATGCAAATTTGCTCTTGCGGCAAAGAAGGGCTATGACTTCTACAGCGGCTACGGTATAAAGACAATAGCTACAAAGTATCCTAATGTTGCAAGAAAGTTCTTTGAGAAAAAGGGCATGGACACCGAGATAATCAAGATAGAAGGCTCTGTTGAGCTTGCTCCTCTTCTTGAACTTGCCGACGGTATCGTTGATATCGTTGAGACAGGTACTACTCTCAGAGAGAACGGACTTGAGGTAATTGAAGATGTAGCACCTGTTTCCGCAAGACTTATAGCAAATACAGTAAGTCTGAAAATGAGGCACGCCGAGATTGACAGGCTTATCACACTTATAGAGGAGAATCTTTGATGAAGAAAATATTCGCAAACGGTACGGACGAGGTCGCTTTTCTCAATGACCTGAAAAAGAGGAGCGGCGAGACCGGTAAAAAGGTCACAGAGGTCGTATCGGAGATAATAGAAAATGTAAAGAACAACGGCGATGAAGCCGTTAAGAACTACACGCTGAAATTCGACGGAAATCTGCCGGAGTATTACGAAGTTCCACGTGAAGTGATCAATGACGCACTCACAGAGGCAGACCAGGACTTCGTTGACGCACTTCTCAATGCTCAGGAGAATATAGCTGACTTCCACAACAGACAGGTGGAGCAGAGCTTTATCTCTGCGAAGAAAAACGGCGTTATCATGGGACAGCGTATCCGCGGTCTCCACAGGGTAGGACTCTATGTGCCCGGTGGTACAGCAGCTTATCCTTCAAGTGTTCTCATGAACGCTATACCTGCCAAAATAGCAGGCGTAGAGGAGATAATCATGGTAACTCCTCCTCTGAAGGACGGTACTCCCAATAAGGATATTCTTGTTGCGGCTGCTATCTGCGGAGTTGACAGAGTATTCCTTTCAGGCGGCGCACAGGCTATCGCAGCTCTTGCTTACGGTACTGAGGAGATACCAAAGTGCGACAAGATAGTAGGTCCCGGAAATATATATGTAGCTACTGCAAAGAAGCTGCTTTACGGTGTTGTTGACATAGATATGATAGCAGGCCCCAGTGAGATACTTGTTATCGCTGACGATACCGCAGACCCCAGGTTCGCGGCAGCCGACCTTATGTCACAGGCAGAGCATGACGTGCTTGCCTCGGCTATAATGGTAACTACAAGCGAGAAGCTTGCAGACGGCACTATAAAGGAGATAGAGCGTCAGAAGGAATATCTTTCAAGGAAGGATATCATCACCAAGTCCCTTGAGGACTACGGCGCAATAATCATTGCAGACAGCCGTGAAAAATGCGTCGAGCTTGCAAACGAGATAGCTCCTGAGCACCTTGAAGTGCTCATGGAGAATCCCTTCGAGCTCCTCGGAAGCCTTGACAATGCAGGCTCCATTTTCCTTGGAAATTACGCTTCGGAGCCTCTCGGTGACTACTACGCAGGACCCAACCATGTCCTGCCTACAAGCGGTACTGCCCGTTTCTTCTCGCCTCTCGGCGTAGCAAGCTTCACAAAGCGTACAGCTTATACCTACTACACCGAGGAAGCTCTCAGGCAGGCAAAGGACGATATCGTCCTTATCGCAGAGCGCGAGGGACTTACAGCTCACGCAAATGCCATAAAGGTCAGATTTGAAGACTGAATCACGCAATGGGGCGGCTTGAAAAAGAGCTGCCCTATAGGTGTTTTAAGAAAGGATAGAATATGAGTTACAGACTTAATAAGAAGCTGATAAATTTAGTGCCCTACGACCCGATAACAGGTCACTATGATATCAGACTTGACGCAAACGAGAGCTGCTTCAATCTCTCTGACAGCTTAAAGGAAAAGATAGGCAGAAGCATATCGCGGATCGACTTCAACCGTTATCCGGACTGTCTTGCAAAGGCTCCGACAAAGGCTTTTTCCGAACTTTATAATGTACCTGAGGAGTTTATCAGCGCAGGCAACGGCTCCGACGAGCTTATCAGCATTATCGAGGGCTGCTTCTTTGAGGCAGGGGATACGATAGTAAATGTATCTCACGACTTTTCCATGTATGAGTTCTATGCACAGCTTTACGAGGTCAATGTAAAGACCTATCAGAAGGAAGCCGACCTTACTATAGACCCGGATAAGCTCATAGCCTTCTGCAAGGAAAACGGCGCAAAGGGACTTATCTTCTCAAACCCCTGCAACCCAACTTCTCTCGGACTTGACAGAGCTTCCGTAAAGAAGATCATCGAAGCTCTTGACGGCTGTCTTGTTATACTTGACGAGGCATATATGGACTTCTGGGATCAGTCTTTGCTTGCAGATGTTGACAAGTATGATAATCTTCTCATTCTCAAGACCTGTTCAAAGGCGATAGGACTTGCAGCTGTAAGATTCGGATTTGCAATTGCGAACAGAACGATAACCAACGCAATAAGAGCTGCCAAGTCACCCTACAACAACGATACAGTGGCTCAGACCATTGTTACGGATATACTCAGCGAAAAGAAGTATCTCAGAGAGTGCAGGGACATCATTATCAGGAACACAAAGCAGCTCTTCAAGGATATATCTGCAATAAACGAAAAGTACGACTGCTTTGAGAAGATATATGAGCCGTGCACGAACTTTGTGTTAGTGAAAACAGACGATTTCGAGAAAATATACAGGTTCATGCTGGACAATTCAATAGCGGTAAGGAAATTCAATGGATATATAAGAGTTACTGCAGGAAGCGAAGCGGAAAATTCACGCTTCATCGAATTGCTCGAAAAGTATTGTTCAAAGTAAAAGGAGGGTAAATATGCGAAAGGCTGAAATTGAAAGAGTAACAAAGGAAACTCAGATTAAGGTAAAGGTACAGCTTGATGATAAGGGAAAAGCTGAAATAGACACAGGAATAGGCTTTTTCGATCATATGCTGACTGCTCTTTCCGTACACAGCGGTATAAGTATGAGCGTCAAGGTAAGCGGCGATCTGCACGTTGACTGTCATCACACCATTGAGGATACGGGTATAGCTGTCGGACAGGCACTGGGAAAAGCTCTCGGCGCAAAGTCCGGTATAGTTCGTTACGGAACGGCTTATATCCCTATGGACGAGTCTCTTGCAATGGCAAGTCTTGACCTGAGCAATAGACCCTTCCTTGTTTTCAACTGTGAATTTACAAATCAGAGCTGCGGCGAATACGATCTTTGCATGACCGAGGAGTTCTTCCGTGCCTTTGCTTTCAATTCCGGAATGACTCTGCATATCAATCTTCTTTATGGCAGCAACGATCACCACAAGGCAGAGGCTGTGTACAAGGCTGTCGCTCACGCGCTTAAAACTGCCGTTGCTGAGAACAAGGACGGTTCTACGCTGTCCACGAAAGGAGTTCTCTGATGATCGCGATAATTGATTACGGCGCAGGAAATATATTCAGCGTGAAAAACGCTCTTGACTACCTCGGATTTGAAAGCAGCCTTGTCAGCGACAAGGAGTCAGTAAAGTCTGCCGATGCGGTTATACTTCCCGGTGTTGGCGCTTTCCCTGCGGCTATGAAAAAGCTTGAAGCCACAGGACTTGTTGACACTATCAAGGAGGAGGCTGCAAAAAAGCCCTTCCTCGGTATCTGCCTCGGTATGCAGCTTATATTCGACAAGGGCTATGAGTTCGAGGAGTGTGACGGTCTCGGACTTATCGGCGGAAGCGTCCGCAAAATGGAAGAGCCTGAGCTCATAATTCCTCACATGGGCTGGAACAAGCTTGAAAAGCTCAACGACTGCCCCATACTTAAAGACGTTGGCGATAACGAGTACGTTTACTTCGTTCACTCCTACAAGGCACACTGCGAGGATAAGAATATAGCAGCATATGTGGAGTACGGCGGAAGAGTTCCTGCGCTTGTTTATGACAGAAAATTCGTCTACGGAGCGCAGTTCCACCCCGAAAAGAGCGGTGAGACAGGACTGAAAATACTGAAAAGATTTGCGGAGCTTAAATAATGGACTATATTATAACTATTGCACGATTTTTAGGCGCTTTTGTTTTATTTGCATTATTCCCGATCACAGTACAGCTAATATTTTACACCATAGACAAGCTTATATTCAAAAAAACATACAGACCGAAGATATACAATATCTGCATAGTTCTGAACACACTGATATGCGGCGGATTATCGGCATGGCTGTGTTTCTGTGAAGAATATGACAATGGATTTACGTTTTTGGTAGCTTGTGTATTCGCAGCGGTATGCGTGATAGTGATACTGTGTATGATAATGTACAATATCCGCCAGCATAATAAGCTGAAAAATAATGATACACAAAAAGCAGTATAAAAAAGTGATAATAATACTTTAAATTATCATACTTGCTGGCGTTTCGGCACTGTTGAAGCTATTGCAGCATGGACCGGATACGCTGAAATGATACGAAATAAAATTATCCAAGGAGAATAAAATATGATAATTTTCCCCGCAATAGATATAAAGGACGGCAACTGCGTCCGCTTGTTCAAGGGCGACTTTTCAACAGTTGAAAAGGTGGCTTCCGATTACCTCGAAACAGCAAAGAGCTTCGAGAAATCAGGAGCAGAGTGGATACACATGGTAGACCTTGACGGTGCCAAGGAGGGCAGACCTGTCAACACAAAGATATACACAGATGTTGCCGAAAAAACCAACTTAAAGGTCGAGCTGGGCGGCGGTATCCGCAGTATAATGACCATACAGGAATATCTTGATATGGGCATCACAAGGGTTATCCTCGGCTCGGTGGCACTGAAAGATCCCAAGCTCGTCTGCGAAGCTGTTGAGAAGTTCGGCAGCGAAAAGATAGTCGTTGGGATAGACGCAATGCACGAAATGGTTGCTACAGAGGGCTGGCTTGAAAGCTCTGATGTACATTACATAGACCTTGCAGATAAGATGATAGATGCAGGCGTGAAATATTTTATATTCACCGATATTTCCAAGGACGGAACTCTTTCGGGAGTTAACCGCGAACAACTCAAAAAGCTTGCTGACGCTACGGAGGGCAGAGCCAATATCGTAGCAAGCGGCGGAGTACACACAATGGACGACATAATCGCCTGCAAGGAAATGGGACTTTACGGTACTATCTGCGGAAAGTCCATATATAAGGGCACACTGGATCTTAAAGAAGCAATTGAGTATTCACATGAATGAAAGGGCTTTTAAAAAGCTTCATACTGCCGTAAATATCATTTCATTCGGTATGCTGACTGTATATTTCTTGTATATGATCGCGGTTTACAGGGATTTCCCCGAACAGATAGGCATACATTACGGCGATGATAATGAATTTGATGTTTACGCTTCAAAATGGCTGGCTTTTTTCCCGTTTATGGCAGGCTTCGGACTTGTGGGAATATTCACTTTAGCAGGTGTTGCTGCAAAAAAAGTCAAGAATATCGGAAAAAAGCTGAGCGAAGAAGATGACAGGTTCATCAGAATGACTTTTATTGCAGCTCTTGACGCTATGAAGCTGTTCTGGGCAGTGTTCTACACCATATGGGCACACTGTGTTATACATCAGACGAGAATGTTCACGTTTGGTTTACCCATAAGGGAATTTCAGGCGCTGCCATTACTGATAATAGTAGGTGCTTTTCTGGCAGCTGACAGCAAAGTCAGGCTGAAAAAATCGACAAAGTATATAATCATAGCTGAGATCATTTGGGTCGCAGTATGTATATTCGTAAGGATAATAAGAAATAATTTTTAAGGAAGTGAGAAAATGCTCGCGAAGAGAATAATCCCTTGTCTTGACGTAAGAAACGGAAAGGTAGTAAAGGGTGTGAATTTTGAAGGAGTACGTGACGTAGGCGATCCTGTTGAGTGCGCTGAGGAGTACAACAAACAGGGCGCTGACGAGATAGTATTTTATGATATAATTGCTTCATTCGAGGGGCGCGGAGTTTTCCTCGACGTTGTAAGAGATACAGCGAAAAAGGTATTCGTACCGCTTACAGTAGGCGGCGGAATAAAGACGGTTGACGATATCCGCGAGGCTCTGAGAGCAGGTGCGGACAAGGTCTCCGTAAACTCTCAGGCTGTACAGAATCCTCAGCTCATAAAGGACGGAGCTGATATATTCGGCAGTCAGTGTATATGCGTAGGCATAGACGCGAAGAAGATAGCCGACAACAAGTGGACGGTATATATAAACGGCGGCAGAAAGAATATGGGCATAGACCTTATCGACTGGGTACACACTATAGAAAAGCTTGGAGCAGGTGAGATATGCCTTAACTCAATAGATGCAGACGGTACCAAGGAAGGCTTTGATATCCCCATGCTGAAGGCGGTGTGTGATAACTGCTCAATACCTGTTATCGCAAGCGGCGGTGCCGGAAAGATAAACGATTTCTATGAGGTGTTTGAAAAGACGGGAGCTACCGCTGCACTTGCGGCTTCGCTCTTCCACTTCAAGGAGCTCACGGTGGGACAGGTAAAGGACTACTGCCGCGGCAAGGGCGTAATCGTTCGCTGATGTATATAAGGAGCGTAAAACTTGAAAAGCTCACAGCGGAGCTCGGATATGCTGCGAAACTGCCTGCTGTGAAAAGCCTTGCGGCGGCGGGAGAGCTTGAATTTGAAAGCCCTGTTACATATTTTGTTGGCGAGAACGGCACGGGCAAATCCACTCTGCTTGAAGCGATAGCTGTGAAGTACGGCTTCAACGCAGAAGGCGGCTCGCTGAACTTTTCCTTTGCCACAAGAGAGACACATTCGCCGCTCCACAGTGCCGTAAAGCTCGTGCGGGGCATAGAACGACCGAGAACGGGCTTTTTTCTCAGGGCTGAGAGCTTCTATAATGCTGCGAGCTATATCGAAGAAGCCGATGGCGGAAGCGGCAAAATACTTGCTGCTTACGGCGGCAAATCGCTTCACGAGCAGTCCCACGGCGAGAGCTTTTTCTCACTTGTTATGAACCGCTTTAAGGGGCGGGGGCTGTATATCCTTGACGAGCCTGAGGCGGCACTTTCGCCTTCAAGACAGATGTCGCTGCTTGTAAGGATAAATGAGCTTGCGGAACAGGGAAGCCAGTTCATTATCGCAACTCATTCGCCTATAGTGCTTGCATATCCCGGTGCGGTGATATATGAGCTTACCGAAAGCGGAATCAGCATTACGGAGTACAAAAGCACTGAAACATACAGCGTGATGAAAGCCTTTATGGACAGTCCTGAGCGTATGATAGATCATTTGTTTGAAAAGGAGTAGCTATGATAAAGATAGATATCAATGACCTCGACAGGTTTTTCGTAAAGGGAGAGCTTATCCCTGCGATATGCTACGAGGTCAATACAAAAACAGTTCTTATGCTTGCGTATATGAACAGGGAGAGCCTGAAAAAAACTCTTGAAACAGGCTATACATGGTTCTGGAGCCGTTCACGTCAGGAGTACTGGAACAAGGGCGCGACTTCCGGACATCTTCAGAAGGTCGTATCAATATACGGCGACTGCGACAACGACACACTGCTTGTAAATGTGGAGCAGACGGGAGTTGCCTGTCACACAGGAAGCTACAGCTGCTTTTTCAATGAAATATACAATACGGAGGAGAATGAATAATGACAGTATATCAGGAAATATTTGAAGTTATCAAGGAAAGGAAGAAGCAGTTCGAGAACGGAACAGCTGCTGAGAATTCCTACACCTGCTATCTTTTTGAAAAGGGCGTTGACAAGATCTGCAAGAAGGTCGGCGAGGAAGCCACAGAGACTGTCATCGCTGCGAAAAACGGTGACAACAACGAGCTCATGAACGAGATAAACGATCTTCTTTACCATGTAATGGTGCTCTGCGCAAATCAGGGACTTGACTGGTCCGACGTTGAGAGGGTGCTTGACGAGAGAAACGAGAAGATCGGCAACCTCAAAAAGTTCCACGAGGTAGACAAGAATACATGATAAAAAGCTGCCATAAGGCAGCTTTTTTCAGTTGGTTTCAAGTTTTGTTTTTACATCGGTCGTATCAAGGTAATCAAAAAGCGCGGTCATTATATCCGTATAGCAGGGGATATAAAGGTGTATTCCGTCACCGGAGCTGTATCCGCTTGTAAGCTCAAGCTTATCGTCGCATATCACGGAATAAGCGTCGAAAAAGTATACATCCGGGGAGTCTGTCCGCTTGACCATTTCTATGAGAGCGGCGTTGTAGTCACGTATGATACTGTTTTTGACCACTCTGCAGCCTGAACCTACAGGCGTTATTGCTGCAACGATTATTATGACACCGGGAACACGTTCTCTTATTTCATCAATGACCTCTCGGTAGCGCTTTACGAATTTTTTCGGAGAATTGAGATTAACGTCGTTCATGCCTAACCACATATAAAGCAGTCTTGGCTTTGAGCAGGCGACCGCGTCAACCAGTTCCAGTTCTTCATCGCCCATAGTGAAGGTAAAATGTGCGAGATTCCACATTGAGACCGAATCTCCTGCGATACAGTGCTCACGTGGGATAAAACCGTAGTATCTGAGACCGAGGGTAATGGAATCTCCCGTTGTAAAGAGCCTTTCCTGGTAAAAGGCACTGTTCGGTGAAGTACCGACATATCTGTCGGGAGCAAGAGCGTCATCGGCAGTTGTGGCAGATGTGGCAGATGTGGCAGCAGAAGTTGTAGTTGTTGTCTGTGCTGAAGTCGTTTCAGCATTGTATGAGGCAACTTCCTCACAGATGATATCAGCCGCATCACTTACAGCGGCTGCTGTATAGCTGCCGGCAAGACGTTTTTCGTCCGTGTTTTTCCTAAAAGAAGAAGTAAAGACAAGGGACAGCATGACTGCCAGCAGAAAAAGCAGCAGAATAACGGGTATTCTTGCTTTGAGAATATTTCTGAACATTTTTTATATGCACTTCCTGTGTTTTATGCGGTGTATCCGCATATATGATATTTTACCATACTTTTCATGAAATGTAAAGCAAGCAGCTCACACTTAAATAAATACCTCTCAGATTCTTGACAATATGCTGCATAGAGAGTATAATTATATGTGCAATATAATGAATATCAGGAGTGGAATGGAAATGAACAATATCACAATATCCGGCTTGTATGACCTTTCTCACACAGCCGCAAAGGACTATTTAAGCAAATTCACATATCCCTGGGAGGCTCTCAAGGGTATAAGCAGCTTTATAATCGAACTAGGCAAGACTCTCAGTCCTGACGAGTACGATAATCCGTCTGAAAACGTATGGGTACATAAGACAGCAAAGGTTTTCCCCACCGCATATCTCGGAGCTCCCTGTATTATCGGCGCAGGCACTGAGGTGCGTCACGGCGCATTCATCAGAGGAAGCGCTCTTGTAGGTGAAAACTGCGTTGTCGGCAACTCTGTGGAGCTTAAAAACGTCATACTTTTCGACAATGTGCAGACTCCGCACTACAACTATGTGGGCGACAGCATACTCGGCTATAAGTCGCATATGGGAGCAGGCTCCATCACCTCAAACGTAAAGTCTGACAAGACGAATGTTGTCATCAAGTCCGGAGACGAGCGCATAGAGACGGGTATAAAGAAGATAGGCGCAATGCTGGGCGACTGCGTAGAGGTGGGCTGCAACAGCGTTCTCAATCCGGGAACAGTTATCGGACGCAACTCCAATATCTATCCCACAAGCTGTGTAAGGGGCGTTATACCTCCCGACAGCATATACAAGACAGGCGGAGTCATCGTTCACAAGAACTGACCGCAGGGATATAACGTAACAGTAAGCTTTGAAGCTGCCTCCGGGCAGCTTTTTGTTTACTTTTTCCGCGCTTGATATTGTAAAATTAATCAAAATGTGGTATTATAGAAATAGTATTATGTTTCGCCTATGGCAGAATGGAGGACTGTATGGAAAACAAGATAACTTTTGGCGGCAATATGACCGCGCAGATCAATTTTGCGATGCAGCAGAACTATGTTCCCGTGTTCAGAAATATGGTAATGACCAACAATACCGGCGAGGAACTGAAAAACGTGCGTCTCAGGATCAGCTTTGAACCGGAATTTGCCAAGACCTTTGAAGCTGTTCCCGTGGATCTCAGACCGTCAGAGCCTGTGGAGATTTCTCCCGTCAATATCATACTTCTTTCGGACTATCTTTTCAGCCTGACTGAAAAGCTTGTGGGAAGCGTTACCATACAGGCTCTGCAGGGCGAAGAGGTCATAGCCGAGGAGAGCCGTAATATCGAGCTCCTTGCCTACGACCAGTGGTCAGGTATCAATTTTATGCCGGAAACTGCCGCAGCCTTTGTTTCTCCAAACCACCCAAAGGTGCAGGAGATAGTTGCCGCAGCCGGTGCTTACCTGAAAAAATGGTGCGGCGATCCTGCTTTTACCGGATATCAGACAAAGAACCCGAATATAGTTAAGCAGCAGATGGGTGCAGTATACGCAGCCCTTCAGGAGCAGAACATAGCCTATACCATGCCGCCTGCGAGCTTTGAGGAGGCTCAGCGCATACGTATGCCCGACGCTGTCCTCGAAGGAAAACAGGGTACCTGTCTTGATCTTGCGGTGCTCTACTGCTCATGCCTTGAAGCTGCCGGACTGAATCCCATGATAGTTATGACACAGGGACACGCCTTCGCGGGCTGCTGGCTTGAAAACGAGACCTTCTCGGACTGCATACAGTATGATATGTCGGCTCTCACAAAGCGTATAGCCCACGGTATAGACGCTATAAGCGTGGTGGAGTGTACCGACTTCGTAGCAGGAAAGAATACAGATTTTGACAGTGCTGAGAACCATGCAGCCGCTCACCTTGACGACGAGTCTAAATTCTGCTTTGCCATAGATATAAGCCGTACACGTTCCAGCGGCATACGTCCCGTTCCGTCGAGAGTATCGGAGGACGGAACCTTCAAGGCTGTGGACTACGGCGCACGTAAGAAGTCGGAGATAACTTCTGCTCCCAATGAGATAGATATTTCCGCACAGGCAGTCAGCGGAGAGGCAAGAGAGGTCACAAAACAGGTAATGTGGGAGAGGAAGCTCCTTGACATGAGCCTGAGGAACAGCCTGCTGAACTTCCGTGCTACAGCCATGAGCGTTCAGCTCATGATAAGCGACCTCGGCGTACTGGAGGACGAGATATCAAAGGGCGAGGACTTCAAGGTTATGCCCATGCCTAACGATATGACCCTTCAGATGTCCGACAGCAAGATATACGAGATCGAAAACGAAAAGGATATCATAGCTACAATATCCGAGTCGGAGTTCAAGAGTCATCGTCTGCGCACCTTTATGAAGGAAGCAGACCTTGAAAAGATAATGAAGAAGCTTCACAGGCAGGCAAAGACCAGCATGGAGGAAAACGGCGTAAACACTATCTATCTGGCACTTGGCTTCCTGCGCTGGTACGAGACCGAAAAGAGCGACAAGCCGAGGTATGCTCCCCTTGTCCTCGTCCCTGTAGATATTATCCGCAAGGTACAGGAAAAGGCTTACGTTATACGTATGCGTGACGAGGATACTCAGGTCAATATAACCATGCTGGAGTATATCCGTCAGACCTTCGGTATTGATATTAAAGGACTTGATCCTGTTCCAGAGGATGAGAACGGAGTAAATCTCCAGCTCATACTCAATACTGTAAGACAGAATATCATGTCTCAGCCCCGCTGGGATATAGTGGACTATGCCTTTATAGGACATTTCTCTTTCAACCGTTTCATTATGTGGAACGATATACGTAACCGTGCTGACGAGCTGGCAAAGAACAAGGTAGTCGCAAGTCTTATTTCCGGCAAGACCGAATGGGCAGGGGACGATCTCTACATATCTCCCCTTGACCTTGACAACAATGTAGCTCCCACTGATCTTGTTGTGCCGCTGAGTGCGGATTCGTCCCAGCTTGCGGCGGTATACGCAGCTTCACAGGGCAAGAGCTTCGTGCTTCACGGACCTCCCGGAAGCGGCAAGTCACAGACTATAACCAATATGATAGCAAGCGCTCTGTATCAGGGCAAATCCGTGCTTTTCGTCGCTGAGAAGATGGCAGCTCTGTCGGTAGTTGAAAAGCGACTGAACAAGGTAGGTCTCGGCCCCTTCTGCATAGAGCTCCACTCCAATAAGGCGCAGAAGAGAGCGGTCCTCAAGCAGCTTGAGGAAACTCTCAATGTGGGACGTATCAAGAAGCCTGCCGAGTACAAGGCACAGGCTGACAAGATAGCCGAAATGAGGAAAGAGCTCAACGGCACTATGGAGGAGATACACAAGAAGCGCAATTTCGGCTGCTCTATGTACGACGCAGCTGTAAGATATGAGAAGAACAGCAGCTTCGGCGGAAAGTTTACATTCACCAACGAGCAGCTTGACGCTATGAGCGAGACTTCCTATTCCGCATGGCGTGAGACTCTGGAGAGCCTTGCCGCGGCAGGCAGGGAGTTCGGCGACGTTACAACAACCGCTCTCGGAGTGTGCGAGCTAACCTCCTGTACTCCCGAAACAAGAGGAGCTATGGAAGCAAAGCTCGGCGAGCTGAAAAAGGCGCTTACTGCTGCACAAAGCGATACCGCGCAGCTTGCTTCGTTTACCGGAAGCGATGAAATGACCTTTGAGGAGTGCAAGCTTGCTGCGGAGATAATCACAGCCTCCGCTAAGGGGGAGCAGCTCCTGCCGGATATAATTTCCGACAGCCGCTGGAACGGCTTCAAGGAGCCTGCGCAGGCACTTATATCTACCGGTAAGGAGCTTTCACAGGCAAAGGACGAGCTCCTGTCACAGTTTGAGCCGTCAGTCCTGAATTATAACGCTTCCGACGCCCTTGTAAGGTGGAAGACAGCACAGGGCAAATGGTTCCTTGCCAAGAGCATGGGCAGCAAAAAGCTTGTAAAGGAGCTTGCGGCTCACGCTAAATCGGCTTCGACTGTAACAAAGGATAATATCACACAGTATTATGATAAGATAAATCAGTTCAGCGCTCTGAAAGAGCAGGTAGCGTCGGCTCAGCCGGAGCTGGTGAAGTATTTCGGTACACTGAAGCTTGATGAGAACGCGGACTGGAGCAGCATTGAGAGTATTGTTTCCCGTTCCTCGGAGCTTGGGGAGAGAGTTGCGGCTTCCACATTCAGCGCTGATATAAAGCAGAAGCTCTGCGAGAGCCTTACCACAGGCGTAAACGGCGATACCTCAAAGATAACCGCTGATTATGCCGCCCTTGAAAAAGTGGCATCAGAACTGAGAAGCAGCTTCGGAATCAATACGGACAAGCTCATAACCGGCGAGAACTGGGGCAGCGACGCTCAGATGAAGGCAGACGCTGTTGTTGAGGCGCTTCCGCAGCTGAAGGAATGGACAGGAATCGTTACAATCTGCAATAAGCTGAGAGAGTACGGTATAGGAAATGTTGCCGACGCTTATATAAACGGCGAAGTCCCGACAGAGGAGCTTATCCCCGCATTTGACTGCGATATCAGCAAGGCAATGGTCACAAGCACTATTTCCCGTACAAGCGAGCTTGCTAAATTCCAGGGAACACTGTTTGAGGATACGATCAGGAAATTCGGGGAGGTACTGGATAACTTCTCGACTCTGTCCATAAAGGAGCTTGCGGCTGATCTCTCAGCGAAGATACCCACACCCGGCAGCTCGGCAAACAGCTCCGAGATAGGAATACTCCAGAAGGCAATAAAGTCAGGCGGCAGAATGATGTCCATACGCAAGCTTTTTGACAGCATACCAAACCTGCTGCGCAGAATGTGTCCTGTAATGCTCATGAGCCCTATTTCCGTGGCTCAGTATATAGACCCGTCATATCCGAAATTTGACCTCGTTATCTTCGACGAGGCTTCACAGCTCCCCACCTGCGAGGCAGTGGGAGCTATCGCAAGAGGCGAGAACGTTATTGTCGTAGGCGACCCGAAACAGCTTCCGCCTACGAGCTTCTTTGCTTCAAATCAGGTGGACGAAGAGAACTATGAGAAGGAAGACCTCGAAAGCGTACTGGACGACTGTCTTGCGCTTTCTATGCCCCAGAAGCACCTTCTCTGGCACTACCGCTCACGCCATGAGAGCCTTATAGCGTACAGCAACTCGAAGTATTACGAGAACAAGCTCTATACCTTCCCTTCACCTGACGATCAGGTATCGGAGGTGAGCTGGGTACACGTCGAGGGCTACTACGACAAGAGCTCCACACGTACCAATAAGGCGGAGGCTCAGGCAGTTGTTGAGGAGATATGCCGCAGGCTGAGAGATGAAAAGCTGAGGAAGCTGAGTATAGGCGTAGTTACGTTCAGTCTGCCTCAGCAGAACCTTATCGACGACCTGCTCATGGATGCTTACCGTGCAGACCCTAAACTGGAAGAGTATGCAAACGAGATGTACGAGCCCATACTCATAAAGAATCTTGAAAACGTACAGGGCGACGAGCGTGACGTTATCATGTTCTCTATCGGCTACGGTCCCGACAAGGACGGCAAGGTATCAATGAACTTCGGTCCGCTGAACCGCGACGGAGGCTGGAGAAGACTTAATGTTGCGATTTCACGTTCAAAGTGCAAGATGATAGTATTCTCTGTCATCACTCCGGATATGATAGACCTTTCGAGAACACGCTCCGACGGAGTTGAGGGGCTCAAAGGCTTCCTTGAATTTGCCGCAAAGGGCAGGAGCGCTCTTCCTGTGAGAGCCGGTTCAAAGAGCGGCACCGAGGGCTTTGAGACCGTAGTAGCTGCAGAACTCAGAAAGCTTGGCTACGACTGCAAGTGCAGTGTGGGCTGCTCAGATTACAAGGTCGATGTGGCAGTTGTCAATCCCGACAAGACAGATACCTATATCATGGGTATAAACTGCGGCAATGAGGCTTATTTCCACAACGGCACAGCCAGCGACAGAAGTCTCTCGCAGCCCGCTGTACTCAGGGGACTTGGCTGGAACGTCATGAGCGTTTATATCATCGACTGGCTCGACAACAAGGAAAAGGTACTTGCTAAGATAAAGGCTGAGATAGACGCTGCGGTTGAGCGTTACAGGAATCCTTCAGCTGCACCTGCGGCAGAGGAAAAGAAAAAGCAGGAGATAGTCTTCGAGACCGAAGAGTTAAGCAGCTTTGCCGATAGCTTTGACGAGTTCAGATCCTTCAAGATAAAGGCTCTGGGTACCTCAGAGAGCTTCACTGAGGCTGCTTCCGCAAAGATAACCAAGTGCATAAACGATATCCTTTCTGCTGAAGCTCCCATGAACAAGAAGAGCCTTGCGAAAAAGACCTTCTCATGCTGGGGAATTTCACGTCCCGGCGCAAATATGAAGGCACTTTTCGAGTCAGCATTTGAAAAAGCAGATAAAAAAGTAACAACGGCAGGCGAAAACGAGTATGTATGGCTCGCTTCTCAGACGCCTGAGGAGTACGACAGGTGCAGGACAGTATATAAGAACGACGAAAAGCGTGATATTGACGATGTTGCGCCTGAGGAGATAGCTGTGGGAATAAGGGAGATAATGACCCGTCAGGTGGCTATGGCACGTGAGGACCTTCTCCGGGAGGTGGCTCATCTCTTCGGCTTCACAAGGATAACTCCTTCACTTGAGACCTCTGTGTCTCTTGGTATAAAGGCGGCTAAAAACCGCGGCTGGGTAGGCTTCTCCGAGGACGGAAGAGTGACCTGCACGGAAAAATGAATCAATGGAGATTTAAATTGAAACGACTTTTGATAATAATAGGAAAGATCATTGTTAAGCTCCTGAAACTGATGCACAGGAATGCCGGAAACCTTCCCGGTATCGTCCTGTGGCATCTTTCGGGGCATAAGGCGGTATCCATGTTCAGGATGGACTGTCCTATAATAGCGGTAACAGGAACAAACGGAAAGACCTCCGTCACAAACTGTATCGCTCAGCTCTTTGAGCGCAGCGGAAAGAAGATCATCATCAACAAGGAGGGCAACAACCTGGATACGGGCATATGCTCCATGCTGTTGAAATACTGTGATATGTCGGGAAGAGTAAAAGCTGATATGCTGATACTCGAAACCGACGAATCCCACGTTCCTGTGGTATATTCGCAGCTGAAGCTGGATACTCTTGTGGTACTGAACTTCTTCCGCGACCAGCTTGACAGAAACGGCGAAATGGAGACCCTGATACAGAAGATAAACGGTTTCTGCAAGACCTTTGAGGGAAATCTTATCCTCAACGGTGACGACCCCAATACCGCACGTCTCGGCAGGGCTAATCCCGGTAATAAGAACGTCAGGTACTTCCATGCGGAGCCATATGCCTTTGCCACAAAGAAGATATTTGAGGCTTCCGAGGGGCGCTTCTGTCCCTTCTGCGGCGAGCCTCTTGAATATGACTACTATCAGTATTCCCACATCGGAAAGTTTATCTGTAAAAAGTGCGGCTTCGGCAGCCATGAGCCCTATATCACCGCAAAGGATATCGACCTTGAAAAGCCTGTATTCACAGCGGACGGTCATACCTATTCGCCAAAGCTCAACAGTATCTATAATGTTTACAATATGACGGCTGTCGCGGCTGCGGCTAAGCTTTACAATATCGACCAGAAGGTGACTGACAGCGTTATAAACAGCTATACCGTGAAAAACGGACGCATGGAGAACTTCATGCTTGGAAAGAGCAAGGCTACTCTGAATCTTGCCAAGAATCCCGTGGGAGCGAATATGACTCTCCGCGTCATGAACGAGATGCAGGGTGAGAAGGAGCTGCTTTTCGTGCTCAACGACAATATTGCCGACGGTCTGGACGTATCGTGGATATACGATATCAATTTCAGTATCTTCGAGCGTGTTACACGTGTCGTTACCTCCGGTACAAGAGCCTACGATATAGCTGTGCGCATAAAGACGGCAGGCTACGACCCGGCTAAGATAGTAGTCCGTCCCGATCTTGACAAGGCTGTTGAAGAGCTTGCAAGCACCGAGGGAAGAAAGTTCGTTATTGCGAACTATACCGCAGTTCAGCCCACACGAAGCGCTCTGAAACGCTATATCGCAAAGCATGGAGGTAAACAATGAAAACGATAAAGATACTTCATATGTATGCCGATATGCTTGACCTCTACGGCGACAGCGGAAATATGGAGGTATTATCCTTCCGCTGCAAAAAGAGAGGGATAGACTGCCGGATAGACAAGTATTCCATTGATTCGGAAATGCCTGATTTCAGCTCCTACGATCTGATATATATCGGCGGCGGCGCCGACCTTGAACAGCAGCATATCTCCGCTGACCTGCTTAAATGCAGGGAGGGGATAACCGACGCATATAAAAAGGGTACTTTCCTGTTTCTTATATGCGGCGGATATCAGCTCATGGGAAAATATTACCGGGACGCTGACGGCAACGAGATAAAGGGACTCGGACTTTTCGATTACTTCACTGTTGCTCCGAACAGCCGCAGAAAGCGCTGTATCGGTAATATCGTTATCGAGACATCTATCGCAGGAAAGCACGTGAAGGTGCTGGGCTTTGAAAACCACGGCGGTCAGACACAGGGAGTGAAAACTCCCTTCGGAAAGGTGCTGTACGGAAACGGAAACTGCTCAAAGAGCGAGGCTGAGGGATACTTCGAGAAAAATGTCATCGCAACTTATCTTCACGGTCCCTGTCTGTCAAAAAATCCTGAGATTTCGGACTACATGATAGAGTACTGTATAAACAGGGGAGAAAAGGAGCATATCGCTATTGAAGCTCTTGATGATACTCTTGAAAAGGAATGCAGACAGGTAATGCTGGACAGGCTGCTCAGAAAATAGTGAGTAGAGAGTAGTGTAGGGGACGGCGTCCTCGACGTCCTGTAATGATACAATAGCTGCTAACGTCTTATAAGGGCAACAGACAGTTGCTTGCTTTTTGCAGGGACTGTGTTATAATATCATCAGAGGTGATGATAATGGATACTAAAAATATTATATTTGAACTCAGGACAAAGCACGGAATGTCTCAGGACGAGCTTGCGGAAAAGGTTTTTGTTACACGTCAGGCTGTGTCGCGCTGGGAAACAGGTGATACTGTTCCGAATACGGAAACACTGAAGCAGCTTTCGTCACTTTTTGATGTTTCAATCAACGAGCTTCTGGGCTCACCGAGAAAGCTTGTATGCCAGTGCTGCGGAATGCCGCTTGATAATTCGCTGATAAGCAGGGAAAAGGACGGTTCCTTCAACGAGGATTACTGCAAATGGTGTTACGCTGACGGTCAGTACACCTACCATAATATGGACGACCTTATTGATGTATGTGTAAAGCATATGGCAGGACAGGGCTTCACCGAGGAGCAGGCCCGTGAATACATGAAGGATATGCTGCCTAAGCTGAACTACTGGAAAAATCACAAGGAGCTTGAGGACAGCGGTGAGTTTGAGAGATTCAAGAAGCAGCTGATCGACGAATTCAATGCTCTTAATGTCAAGGGTATGCCAAAGGTCGAAAAGCTTAACGCTCTTGTGGGCTGCTATGTCAATATTCCTTATCCTATGCCGGGCGGCAATGCAGTGAAGCTTCTCGATGACAGCGCGACTTATCTCGGAAATCAGCTTGAAAGTGAGCTGGGAGACGGACGCTGCTTCGGCTTACTCGCAAATGCGGACTTCCTGCTCGTGGCTTCTTACGGAAAAGACGGTGCGGAGCCTGAACTGCTGCTTTATAAAAAAAGATGATATATCACGTCAGACGGACAGCTTATACTGTCCGTCTTGTCATTTTCGGAGCTTTTTCCCCATAGAATGTAGAAACAGATTCTGGAGGAAGCTATGATAATAAAAAGCAAGATAGTTCGTGATACGGTACTGCTTACCGCTATGCAGCTCTTTCTCGACTCAGCGGCTCTTCTGCTGAATGTTTTCATAACAAAGCAGATGGGCGCGTCTGCTATTGGCATACTCAGTCTGACCGGTTCATTTTTAGGCCTTGCGGGTATCCTTTCAAACGGCAACGCATTTCTCTGCATAAGCCGCCTTGTTTCAGAGGAACTCGGCAAAAAGAACGGTGATCCTGAAGGGATACTCGGATATGGAGTCAGGTTGTGCATTATAATGAGCACCGCTGTATCTGTGACTGTATTTCTGCTTGCCGAGCCAATAAGCATAAGGTTTTTCAGTGGTGCCGGAATGACCGCAGCACTGCGTTTTATGCCTGCCGCACTTGTTACAGGTGCTGTCTCTGCCTGCCTGAAGGGATATTTTAATGCCTGCCGGAGAGCTGCTGTAACAGCTGCAAGTGATATAACCGAGTTTGCTGTAAAGGCTTCTGTAATAGTAATAACGACAGCTGTCACGGGCAATATAACGGAGGGAACGGTGTGCGGTATACTGATAGGCAGTATTATCGCAGGCAACTGCACGTCTCTGCTGCTGCTCAGTATTGCGTATTTTATACTGCGAGAAAAGCGGAGCGGAAAGTGCAGCCTGAGCTTCAGGCAGTATACAGGTTATTCCTTTCCGATAATGGGAGGAAGTATCCTCACAGCTGTCCTTAGCAGCACAAATGACGCTCTCATACCGGTATGTCTGAGACAGTACGGAGATTCGGCAGGAGACGCTATAAGCAAGTTCGGTATATTTGAAGGTATTGTTCTGCCGACTCTTTTCTTCCCGTCAGTTGTATTATGCTCGATGTCGGGCATAATAATAAGCGAGGCTGCAAGGGCACGTGCTGCTGAGAACAGTAAAAGGATCAGATGCTTCACGGAGAGGCTGAAGGCATGGACTCTGATGTTTTCGGTATTTTCTGCTGCTGTTCTTATGAGATTCGGTGTGGAGATAGGTGATATCCTCGGCGGCGGTGAGCTTGCAGGCAGGATGATAACAATAATTGCTCCTATTGTGCCTTTCATATATATGGAGATCGTCCTTGAAGCACTTATAAAAGGACTTGGGATGCAGAGCTTTTCATCGGGAAATTACCTTGCAGAATACATTATACGAATTGCTGCCGTACTTGTTCTTGTACCGCGGATAGGTTTTTACGGTATAGTTGTTTCATATTATGTTAGCAACATTTTCGGGAACTGCAACCGTTTCATCAAGGTCACAAAAGTTACCGGAGCGGGGAGGGTACTTTGTGGAACACTGGTTTACCCCGTAATACTGGCGTTTGTAACGATGTATGCCGGAGAAATGTTTTTCGTGTTAACAGGAACTGAAAAATGCAGCCCTTTGAATATGCTGTTTTACGGGCTTATCTGGGGAGGAGCATATTTTGGTATTTTCTCCGCATTAGGAAAAGTAAAGCTTTTTAGTAAATGCGGAGTAGATTTTTTTAGTGATTGTTCACAACAAAATGTTAGCGGTATGTTATGAAATGTAGAAAATTTTATGTTAGTATTGCAATTTTTTTATTAATGAATTATAATATTTGTATGCCGTGGATATAAGACGGATAAACCAAATAAGAGGAGAAACTATGTCATGAAAGAGTATGATGTAAACAAGGTAAAAAACATAGCATTTGCTGGTCATAACGGCTCGGGAAAAACTTCTCTTGCTGAAGCGATTCTCTATAAAGCAGGAGCTTCCGACCGTCTCGGCAAGACTGCTGACGGCACAACAGTTTGTGATTATGATCCTGAGGAGATCAAGAGACAGATCTCGATAGGTACGTCTCTTGCTTCCTTTGAATATAACGACCTCAAGGTAAATATCCTTGATACACCGGGATTATTCGACTTTGCTGCTGAAATGATCGAGGGTATAAGAGCTGCTGATACGGTAATGATAACCGTATCAGCAAAGTCAGGCGTTAAGGTCGGCGCAAGAAAGGCTTACGAGGAAGCTGTAAAGCAGGGCAAGTCCAAGATGTTCGTAGTTACCAAGATCGACGACAAGGACGCTAATTTCTTCAATGTACTCACAGAGCTGAAAACAGTTTTCGGTCCTACGGTATGCCCTGTTGTAGTTCCTGTAGTAAGCCACGGCGCTATCGTTGAATATGTAAATCTCATAGAGATGAAATGTTATAAGTATGACGCGAAGGGCAATCCTATTGAGACGGAAATGCCTACAGCCGAAATATCAGATAAGTTCGAGTACCGTGTAGAAGGACTTGTTGCTGCTGTTTCCGAGGCTGTCGCAGAGACCTCAGAGGAGCTCATGGAGAAGTTCTTCGAGGGTGAGCCCTTTACACAGAAGGAGCTCATAGACGGTATACATGACGGTATGAACAGAGGTATCATAACTCCTGTAGTTTGTACATCTGCTGTTGATCTTGCAGGTATAGATATGCTCCTCAAGGAGATAGAGCTTCTTCTTCCGTCTCCCAACGAGGTATATGCCGCTGAAGCATATACCGCTACAAAAGATGTGGCAGAGGTGGAATGCGATGTAAATGCACCTCTCTCAGCATTTGTTTTCAAGACTGTTGCCGACCCGTTTGTAGGCAAGATGTCTTTCATAAAAGTAATGTCGGGCAAGCTGTCATCAAACAGTGACGTTGTGAATTCAACATCAGGTTCAAGCGAAAAGATAGGCAAGCTCTATACACTCTGCGGAAAGAAGCAGACAGAGGTACCTGCTGCCTATGCGGGCGACATCGTCGTAGCTTCAAAGATCTCAGCCAATACAGGCGATTCACTGTCCGACAGTTCGAGAATAATCGAGTTCGGCGGTATGGAATTCCCCAAGCCCTGCTACTCAATGGCAGTAAAGGCAAAGGCTCAGGGCGACGAGGCTAAGATATCAACAAGTATCCAGCGTCTTATTGAGGAGGATCCTACCCTGACATATGTTCAGGACGATACTACCAAGGAGCAGATACTCAGCGGTCTCGGTGAGCAGCATATCGAAGTTGCGGCTGCCAAGCTCAAGAGCAAATTCGGTGTTGACGTAAACCTCACTGTTCCCAAGATTGCATATAAGGAAACTATCCGCAAGAAGGTAAAGGTCCAGGGAAGACACAAGAAGCAGTCAGGCGGTCACGGACAGTTCGGTGACGTATGGATAGAGTTTGAGCCATGTGTAAGCGATACCCTCGTATTCGAGGAAAAGATATTCGGCGGTGCCGTACCTAAGAACTACTTCCCGGCTGTACAGAAAGGCCTCGAAGAAAGTGTAAGGAAGGGCGTTCTTGCAGGCTGCCCTGTTGTGGGACTCAAAGCCATACTCGTTGACGGTTCGTACCACCCTGTAGATTCTTCGGAAATGGCGTTCAAGACCGCTGCTTCCATAGCTTACAAGGAAGGTCTCAGGCAGGCTGATCCGGTTATGCTTGAGCCTATCGGAGAGCTCAAGGTAACTGCTCCCGATGACAATACAGGCGATATCATGGGAGAGCTCAATAAGCGCAGAGGCAGAGTTCTCGGAATGGAGCCCGTGGGCAGCGGAAATACCGTTATCCAGGCAGAAGTTCCCATGCGTGAGATGCACGACTTTGCTATGTATCTCCGTCAGACCACAAGAGGTCTCGGAAGCTTCACCTTTGATTTCGTAAGATATGAGCAGCTCCCTGCAAACCTTCTTACAGAAGTTATTTCTTCTGTTGGAGCTGTTGAATAAATAATATTACGGCTGCCATTAATGGCAGCCGTTTTTATGTCCTTTCGGGGCTTGATTTATTTTTGTCAGTGTGATATAATATTCTTTGAATCTAAAAAATGAAAGAAGTGTTGTTCAAATGACAAAAATCACGATCTTCTCAGGCTTTCTAGGTGCGGGAAAGACCACTCTCATAAAGAAGCTCATACAGGAGGGCTACAAGGGCGAAAAGCTCGTGCTTATCGAGAACGAATTCGGACAGATAGGCATTGACGGCGGCTTTTTACAGGACGCAGGCGTTGAGATAACCGAAATGAACTCAGGCTGTATCTGCTGCAGTCTCGTGGGCGACTTCGGCAAAGCTCTTGAAAAGGTGCTTGCGGACTATGCTCCCGACCGTATCCTTATTGAGCCCTCAGGCGTAGGAAAGCTCAGTGATGTTATCCGCGCGGTTCAGAACATCAACGCTCATGATGTTGAGCTTGACGGTTTTACCACAGTTGTTGACGCCAAGAAGTACAAGATGTACATGAAGAACTTCGGCGAATTCTTCGATAACCAGATCACTTACGCAAGCTGTCTCATACTCAGCCACACAACCGGTCTTTCGCAGGATAAGCTTGACGACTGTGTAAAGAGCCTCCGCGAGAAGAATCCTTCCGCTCCTATCGTTACTACAGAGTGGGACGAGCTCACAGGCAAGCAGCTCGTTGACGCAATGACTCAGAAGAATACACTTGATGATGAACTCAAGGAGCTTCTTGAAGAGGCTGCGCATCACGATCATCACCATCACCACCATGATGATGAACACGAGCATCATCACCACGACCACGATGAAGAGCATGAGCATCATCATCACGACCACGATGAAGAGCATGAGCATCATCACCACCACCATGATGATGAACACGAACATCATCACGATCACGGTCCTGACTGCACCTGCGGCTGCCATGACCATGACCACGATCACGAACATCACCATCACCATGCTGACGAAGTTTTCACAAGCTGGGGCAGGGAAACTACAAGGACTTATACTCCTGAGGAGATACAGTCCGCTCTCGAAGCTCTCGGCGATGAGGAAAAGTACGGAATGATACTCCGTGCAAAGGGTATCGTTGCAGGTACTGACGGTAAGTGGATACACTATGACTATGTACCGGGAATACCCGATGTACGTACCGGAAGCGCAGGTACTATCGGAAGGCTTTGCGTTATCGGTTCAAAGATAAACGAGGAAGCTATATCAGAGCTTTTCAAGGCCTGACCGAAAGGAGCGTTCAACGTGCCGGATCAGAATGATGTAATACCGATATACCTCTTTTTAGGTTTCCTTGAAGCCGGAAAGACAAAGTTTATACAGGAGACTCTTGAGGACAAGCGCTTCAATAAGGGTGAAAAGACGCTTTTGCTTATATGCGAGGAAGGCGTGGAGGAGTATGATATCTCCCGTATGCCAAAGAAAAACATTATAACTCATGTTATTGATGACAAATCAGAGTTCACAATGGAGAACTTTACAAAGCTCCTCAAAGAGAGCGGTGCAGAGCGCATCGTTGTGGAATACAACGGAATGTGGCTCATGGACGACTTCTACAAGGCAATGCCCGACGAGACAACTATCGCTCAGGTCATGTATTTTGTTGACGCAACGACATTCAGCAATTACAATGCAAATATGAGAAGTCTTGTAGTGGATAAGCTCAATGTGGCTGAAATGGTGATCTTCAACCGCTTCAGCGAGAAGTTCGATCCTAACGAGTATCACAAGATAGTAAGAGGCGTAAGCAGACGTGCTGAGATAGTATATGAGTATACCGACGGCAGAGTTGCCTACGACGATATAGAGGATCCGCTGCCCTTTGATGTGGAAGCCGATGAAATAACCATAGAGGACAAGGATTTCGCCCTCTGGTACAGGGATATCATGGAAGAGCCTGCAAAGTATGACGGAAAGATCATGCATTTCAAGGCTCTTACCGCTAAAAATGACAAGTTCCCGGAAAATACCTTTGCAGTAGGACGTCATATAATGACCTGCTGTGTCGAGGATATACAGTACTGCTGGCTTGCAGCTCAGGTGGATGACGGAAATGAGCCTGCAAACAAGACTTGGATAAATGTTTCAGGCAGGATAAGCGTGCAGAAGCACAAGCTCTACCGCGGAAAAGGTCCGCTGCTGCTTGTAAGCTCTGTTGAAAAGGCAGTTGCTCCCGAACAGCCTGTAGCTACGTTTTATTAAAAAAATGCTCCCTTTTTCAAGGGAGCATTACTTTTAACATCTATTTCAACAATGCGTTGAAATAATATTACATATTTTGAATCATTATGTTTAAATTGCTTATATCAGCTGTTGATAAAGGTGGGCGACTTTAATCTTCGATTATCAGACCGCTGAACGCATAAGGTCTGAACGGTATATCTCTATCACGGCAGCGAATTGTAAGTGTTGTATCTAATGTCAGGTATTCAAGCGGATAATCAAAATACGCAGTGACAGGGTCGTAGATGCAATTATGCATATCCTGTCTGAACGGAAGGCAGGGTCTTAATTCCACTATAAAATTTGGTATGTTGTTCTTATTATGTGATGTTTCTTCTATTTTTTCTTTTGCAACTTGGAACCCGGTATTAACATGGACTCCGACACGTATTTTGCCCCATGGGACAACTTTTCCGTTTGCGGGAACGGGCTTGCCGTCATCGTCAAGGAGCTTTTTATCGCCTACGTATACACAGTTGTTTACTCTGTCTATTCTGACATCTTTTTCTTCCTTATTGCGCACCGCAACAACAAACGGGTGAAATTCGTCTTCATCTGGATTGGGATATTCATATTTTATTCCGTAATTCGTTACCTCAGGTATAAATGATATCTGGTCGGACTTTGCAAGTCTCGGATGTGCGCAGAGAAGCTCATAGGCTGTTCCGAGAAGAACTGTGACAGCCAGTATAAGTCCGAACAGTATTTTTGTGAGCCGCATTTTTTTCTTTACTTTTTTCATTGGTTCGATATTTTTGGCTGATGTATTGATCTTTATATCGCCGTTTTTCATATCTTCATACTCCTTTCTGCATTCACTGCATTCAGCAATGTGTTTTTCAACCTCTTCTTTGCTGACTTCAGAGAGTGCGTCGTCACAGTATAAAGGAAGCAGGTCTTTTATTATCTCACACCTCATAATGTTACTCCTTTCTGAGCTTTTGCTTTGCACGATAATACGTTACTCTTGCCCAGCTTGCGTTCTTGCCGAAAAGCTGCCCGATCTCTTCAAATGACATAGCTTCTGTTGCTCTGAGAAGCAGTATCTCTTTTTCACGTTCGGGCAGTTCGTGTATCTGTCTGAGTACGTACATCTTTGTGTCGGCGCTCTCTATCTGGTCGTCAGGGGGAATGATACTGATATCAAGTTCCGCGATATCAGGCTCTTTGGATACGGACGGATGATATCTGCGCCTTTTCAGCTCCTTGAGCCAGAGGAATTTTGCGATCTGGCAGAGCCATGTACAGACTGAGCATTTGTTGTCGAACTTGTTAAGGGAGCGCAGAGCCTGAAGAAATGTTTCCTGCGTCAGATCCTGTGCTGTGTCAGGTTCACGGCATATACTGATAAGATATGCATAGACCTTCTGACCGTATTTCTGATAATAGTCTTCGATCTCCTTATTCATCCGCCGTCCTCCTTTCATTGATTTCAGAAGCTTCTGTATATTAGTACCCTGAGGAATAAAAGCGTTACATGATTTTATAAAAAAACACCGAGCCCGAAATATGAGCTCGGTGATCTGTTCTATTATAACATATCAGGCAGGTATTATGTCAATACTTTTTTGTGCTGAGGATCCTGACTGAGTTTAGTATACACAGCATTGCCGCTCCGGAATCTGCAAAAACAGCAAACCACATATTGGGATGTCCGATAAGTCCGAGTATCAGGACTATCGCCTTTACAGTCAGTGCGAATATAATGTTCTCGTAAGCTATGCGCATCGTTTTGTCAGCGATATTTTTGGCTATTACGACTGATTCCGGCTCCGGATTCATGAATACAGCGTCTGCCGCTTCAAGTGCGAGGTCTGAGCCATTCTGCATTGCTCCGCCTACATCTGCTCCTGCAAGTACAGGTCCGTCGTTGAAGCCGTCGCCCACAAACATCACAGGTCCGGTCTCTTTGCGTATACGCTCTATCTCAGCGAGCTTACCGTCGGGGAGAAGGTCTCCCTTGACAGAATCTATGCCGATATCCTTTGCTGCTGCCGAAGCGTTTTCGGTCTTGTCGCCGGTGAGCATAAATGTCTTTATGCCCATTCCTTTAAGTCTTGAAACAGCTGATGCGGAGGTTTTCTTTATCGTATCGGAAACAACTATCCTGCCCTCAGCTTTACCGTCGACTGTTACATATACGACGCTGCCGGAAGGTATATCATCAGCGGGAAGAGCTATGCCGTTTTCTGCCATAAGACGGTGATTTCCGCAGAGCACGCTTCTGCCGTTTATTACGGCTGTAACTCCCTGTCCGGCTTTTTCTGCTGATTTTTCCGGAGCGATGAGCTCAATACCATTGCTGTGGCAGTGGCTTACTATACTTTCGGCAACAGGGTGTGTCGAACACTGTTCACAGCTGCCGCTCAGCATGAGAAGTTCATTTCCGCTCATATTGCCGTAGGATTTTATATCAGTAACATCGAAGCTGCCGTTTGTAAGGGTTCCTGTCTTGTCAAATGCAACGGCTTTAATTTTGCCGAGAGCTTCGATGGCGCTTCCGCCCTTGAAGAGTATACCAAGCTTGGAAGCAGCGCCTATGCCTGAGAAATATGCAAGCGGTACGCTGAGTACAAGTGCGCAGGGGCAGCTGATTACAAGGAAGGTAAGAGCGGAATATATCCACTTGCTCCATTCTCCTGTAACAAGTGATGGGATTATCGCCGTAAGAAGAGCTGCTGTTATGACGATAGGAGTATATATCTTTGCGAAACGGGTAATAAAACGGTCGATATGAGGCTTGGAGGCTGACGCATTCTCGACCGCTTCCGCTATCCTGGATATCATTGAGTCAGCGGCGGCGGCAGTAGTACGCAGCGTTAATGTCTCCGAGAGGTTTATACAGCCTGAAAGTACGCTGTCACCGGTGCGGACAGACAACGGTACCGGCTCTCCGTTTACAGCTGAGGTGTCTATCCTTGACTCTCCCGATTCTATAATACCGTCTGCAGCGATACGTTCTCCTGCCTTTATCCTGAGTATGTCTCCGACCTGAATGTCGTCTGAGCTGATATGCACGAATTCACCGTTGCGCATAACTTCCGCTTCTTCCACTTTAAGAGCGGCGACATCAGTAATAGCCCTGCGGCTTCTTGAAACGGCATAATCCTCGAATAATTCGCCTATCCTGAAAAACAGGACGACTCCGACTGCTTCGGCGTACTCTCCGAGAGCAAAGGCTCCTACCGTAGCAATGAACATGAGAAAATTCTCATCAAAGAAGTTCTTTGCTCTGATATTCCTGATAGTTGCAATGATTATGCTGTATCCGAGTACGAGGTATGCAGCGGCATACAGAGCGATGGCAAGAGGCTTTATATCAGTAACTCTGCCGGATATGACAGCAGCTGCGAATAATAATATCCCTGCTGCAAGCGTGAAAATCTCACCGGCAGGAAGAGAATTATTTTCAATATGCTCATGTTCATGGTGCTCATGTTCGTGGTCGTGACCACAGCAGCATTCTTCACCGTGACCATGATGATGTGAATGCTCATGATGATGATGATGTTCATGCCCGGCAGGAGAGATGACCACTCCCGCTTCTATTGAATTAGCGACTGTATTTATCTTTTCGACGAGTTCATCGGTTATATCGCCTCTGATCCTGATTTTTTTCAGAGGATAGTTAAGTATTGCCAATTCAACGCCCTCTATCTTATTTATTGCAGCTTCTATTTTAGCGCCGCAGTGTGCGCAGTCCAGATTGATTACAGAAAAATCCTTTTCCATAGGATCACTGTCCTTTCATATATGAATACTTGTTCATATGTTTAATATATCACAAAGATCAGTATTTGTCAATAGTTTACAGCTTATTTAATGTATAAAGAGGAAATGTTCAGGGGACAAAGCTGCGATTACTGCAGTTATATCATATAATTTCATAAATAACAGAAAAACATATTCAGTAAGATCGTTAACCGCAGTTAACAGTGCCGGCAATGTGAGCCGGATATGAATATCTGTGAACTGCAAATCCTTTATCAGTGAAATGTGTGGAAAAAAGGGCAGTATTTATAATGCAAAAGGCAAAAAAATGCTGCCTGCGAGAGAAAGCAGACAGCGGAGGTGAGGAGTGATATGTGAACCGACTGCGAATCAGTCGTGTATCAGGCTGCGGAGCTGATTTTTTCGTGCTTTACAGCATGACGGCCAAGGCTTTTTCTGAGGTAATACTCAAAAGCCGTCATGTTGAGCACCATTGCTCCTATCCAGGCTGAAGCCTCTGCGTAGGCAGTTGCCCTGAAGCCTATTACCGGGATGAATGCAGCGATAACTCCCACTCTGAGAGCCATTTCAAGAACTCCTGATATCATTGGGACAAGAGGTTTGCCAAAGCCCTGACAGCCGTTGCGGAATACAAAGAGATAATCAACCCCTATGAGGCATATTCCGCATATCGGCAGATAAGTTTTGGCTATACTTATCGGTTCAGAGCCGCTCACCATTATTCCGGCGAGCTTGGTGGGGAAGAATACCATCAGAGAACCGAGGGTAACATAGGAAATAGTTGCGATCGCAAGACATACACGCAGGCCGTCACGGATACGCTTATACTTTCCTGCACCGTAATTCTGGCTTGTGAAGGCTGACATCGCAAAGCCGGCTGTACAAGACGGCTGCATGAAAAGATTTATGAACTTGCTGCAGGCTGAATACGCTGTAGTGTAGGCGACTCCGAGACCGTTGACGAAGTATTGTATCACCATACAGCCTACTGCTGTTATGGAATTCATCAGCGCCATAGGCAGACCGTTTTTGAAAAGCTCAATATATAACCTGCCGTTTCCTCGAAAATCGTCTCTGCTTATATCAAGGACATCGATCCTGCGTATTTTCTGCCAGCATATGAATGAGGATACAAGCTGCGAGATTATAGTTGCAGCCGCAGCGCCCTCAACACCTGTTCTGAGTACAAAGATACAGAAGGTATCAAGGATTATATTTACTACTGTGGATATTATTATAGCTATGAACGGCGTTTTGCTGTCGCCGAGGGCTCTGAGTATGCAGGAACAGAGGTTATAGGTTATGGTCGCAATAAGTCCTCCGAATATACAGTACCCGTAGACAAGACTGTCATGGATTATAGCAGCATCAGTACGCATAAGGTGAAGGACAGGTCTGAGGAATGATATGCTCAGCGCCGTAAGGACTGCCGCTATTATAATGCACAGCAAAAACGAAGAAGCCACTGAGCGGCGGAGCCTTGAATAGTTTCTTGCACCGAAGCTCTGAGCCGTGATGACTGAGAAACCATTGGCAAGTCCCATTGAGAAACCGAATACAAGAAATGTAAGAGGACCTATATTTCCAACAGCAGCAAGTGCGGTATCTCCGATACCCTTGCCTACAATTGCCGTATCCGCGATATTGTACATCTGCTGGAGCATATTTGTCAGCAGCATAGGGAAGTAGAATCTGAGTATAAGTGATGTGACACTTCCGTTTGTAAGATCATTTGCCTTTGCCATCTAATCGCCTCCAAGAAAGTGCCTGTTAACTTTGTGTTTTTCACTGTGATTATTATAATCAAAGGCATGAAGAAAATATATCATAAATATTGCATTTGTATCAAAAATGAGATATAATAAAAATACCACAATTTTTGGTAAATTACGTAAAACTGGGGGGATAGCATGAAAACTGACCGCGATCTGAATTACAGGCTCTATATACAGCGCAACGACGGGTTCACAAGAAGTCCGTTTGAGCGTGAACTGAATGTTTACAGGCTTATAAGATCAGGAGACTCTGATGCTGTAAGGGCACAGTTTGAAAGACTGAGACCGACTTTCTTTGTAGGAAAGGGTACTCTTTCCGACGACCCTGTCAGGAACATAATGTACCATTTCGTTACATCAGTTGCTCTGGTCTCCCGTTTCTGCGTGGAGGGCGGGCTCGGTCACGATACGGCTTACACTCTCAGCGATATCTACATTCAGCGTGCGGACAAGCTGAACGACGTGGAAAAGATAGTAGACCTGTTTCTTGAGATGCAGCTCGATTTTGCGGAGCGCATGAAAACGCTCAAAAAGGAAAATGTCATTTCCCTTCATGTCAGAAAATGTATAGACTATATATATGAGCATCTTCACGAGGAGCTTACACTGAAGGTGCTTTCGGAGCAGACGGGGCTTAATTCGTCTTACCTGTCGAAGCTGTTTTCAAGAGAAACGGGAATGAGCGTGAAATCGTTCATTATCAGGGCGAAGATTTCGACCGCTGAAAACCTGCTTACGGATTCCGAGTTTTCCTGCCTTGATATCTCTCTTGCGCTGGGTTTTTCGTCTCAGAGCGCTTTTATAAGCGTTTTCAGAAAGGAAAAGGGAATGACACCGAAAAAATACAGGGAGCAGTATTACCTAAGGGTGCTCGATGAAAAGGAAAACAGAAGAAAGGGGCAGAAATGAATACAGAAACACGGAAGAAGGACTTTGCGGTAAGCTGTATCATTACGGCAGCGGTTTCCGTTATCGTTGTCATAGGGCTTATTTCCCATGAAACATGGTATGACGAGGTACAGGCTTACCTTATCGCAAGAGACGCTTCGCTGCATGATATAATGTTTTATCTGACGCATTATGAGGGACATCCGCCTTTATGGCACCTTATTCTTAAAGGAGCTGTAACTGTCGGGATACCGTTCCCGTTTGCGCTGAAATTGGTGCAGTTCATATTCTTTGAAGCATTTCTTGTAATGATCGAATTCTTTTCGCCTTTCAGCAGGCTCTTCAAAGCAGTCATACCGGCGAGCTTTTTCCTCATTTATCAGTATGCGGTAATATCAAGACCTTATATAATGCTGGCATTTGCGGTACTCGTTACAGCTATGTTCTACAAGGAACGCAAAACAAAGCCTGTACGCTATGTTATTGCCCTGATGGGGATGTGCCTTTGCCATTCATACGGTATCGCTATGGCAGGCGGTATCGTTGTTGCTGATCTTGTCGGTGAAGCCGTAAGGCAGAGGAGTGCGGTAAAAAGTGTCCTTGACGTACTGAAAAACAGGAAACTGCTTATATGCTATATCGCTCTCCTCGCAGGAGCTCTTCTTGTGATCGCCGATATAATGCCATATTCGGATACCTTTGGTTCTTCGGTAGTAAGGACAAGAAATCACAATGTAGCTGTCATATTCCTGCTTAGCTGGTTCTATCTGCCGTCAGAGGCACTTATTACGTCTTTTTCATCACCGGTGATGAGTATGCAGGTGGAGGTGAACCCATTTCAGGATGTTTTCGGAGCCGCTGTCGTTTCGGTAATCATATGGGCTTTGCTTCTGAGGATATGCTTCAGGCGCAGAATGATACCGGAAATGCTGATACCGTACCTGTTCATTTCGCTGCTGCTGACTTCTTATTCGTATCCGCATCATTTCGGTATATTTATAATGTATCTGCTGTTCATTCTCTGGACCGCGTCAGATATCGAGCCGATAAGGCTGAGCGAGTTCACCGGACCGCTGGTAAATGCAGGTATTTCGGAAAAGCTTGCAAAAAAGACAGCCGTTATAGTAGCGGCTGCTTTTGTCGGTATAAATCTTTACTGGGACGGCTGCAGCTACTATCATGAGATAAAAGGTGACTATGACGCTTCTGTGGGACTTGCCGAATGGATAAAGGATAACGGTCTTGAAGACAGAAAGATAATGACGACATGGGTGCTGACTGACACCCATATGTACTCGGCTTCTGCTGTTGCTTCCGAGGCTTATTTTGACAAAAACATCTACTATAATGTCTATAACGGCAAGAGCTATATATCCCATATCGTTCCGGACAAGCAGGAGATCGGAGAATATGAGGATATGATAAGAGCCGGCGGACCGCCTGACTTTATCATATGCGATACGCCGAGAGAGACCATAGAGATATGCAGGATCGGCGGATTTGATGAAAAATACATTGCCGAAGCGTACTACGGCAAGGCAGGCCGCATTTTCAAAGATAAAGAAGAAATGTGTGACGTATGGGTATACTGTACACAGGATACCTACAGGGAGCTTTACGGAAAAGACTATGTTATACCATCATATAAGGAAAGCTGAGTTTATAGAGCGTCCGAACAGGTTTATAGCGAGAGTTCGCATTGACGGCAGGACAGAGGAGGTCCATGTCAAGAACACAGGAAGGTGCAGGGAGCTCCTTACCTGTGGATGTACTGTATACCTTGAAAAATCGGATAATCCTGCACGCAGGACAGGATATGACCTTGTGGCTGTGGAAAAGGTACGCAGCGGAAAAGCGCCTCTTCTTGTGAATATGGATTCGCAGATACCCAATGCCGCAGCAGAGGAATGGCTGAGACAGGGAGAGCTTTTTTCCGCAGATGCAGTGATTAAGCGTGAGTATACCTACGGCTCTTCAAGATTTGATTTCTGCATAGAGGATAAGGGCACGGCCTCATTCCTTGAGGTCAAGGGGGTCACTCTTGAATATGACGGTATCGCGCTGTTCCCGGACGCGCCTACCGAGCGTGGACTGAAGCATATAAACGAGCTCATAAAAGCCAGAAATGAGGGCTTCGGGGCTTACATACTCTTTGTTATACAAATGAAGGACATATATGAGTTCAGACCGAATGACATTACCCATAAGGCTTTCGGAGACGCTCTCAGGAGAGCGGAGGCAGAGGGAGTAAGACTGCTGGCGTATGACTGTGCAGTTGCTCCCGACAGTATAGCTTTGGACAGACCTATCAAAATCAATACGGAGCAATATAATGAACTGGAAAAAATTATTATGTGAAAAAAGACGCAGAGGTTATTCCACAACTTCTGTCAGTGACGATCCGAGAAATGAGTTTCAGCGTGATTATCACCGTATAATCGGCAGTGCTTCTTTCAGGCGGCTTCAGGACAAAACTCAGGTATTCCCTCTTGACAGGGGCGACTTTGTTCGTACTCGCCTTACTCATTCGCTGGAGGTATCTTCATTTGCCAAGTCTCTCGGACAGATGATCTTCCGGAAGATAGCGGCTTCTGGCGCGGACAGTGAGCTTGAGTGGCAGGATATTGAAAAGATATGCAGTATCCTTGAATGTGCGGGACTTATACATGATATCGGCAATCCGCCCTTTGGTCACTTCGGCGAGAATTACGTCCGTGACTGGTTCAGGCGCAATCTTCCTGTTATGGAGCTGAACGGAAAAAAGCTGTCGGATATCCTCAGTCCGCAGATGAGGGAGGATCTGTATCACTTCGAGGGCAACGCCCAGGCGCTGCGTCTGCTTACAAAGCTGCATTTCCTCGTTGATGAGAACGGCATGAACCTTACATATGCTCTGCTGAATACAATAATCAAGTATCCGGTCCCTTCAACTGCCATAAATAAAAAAAGCGGAAACATAAAGGACAAGAAAATGGGCTACTATTACGCTGACAGGGAGATATTCGAGGATATCGTCAGCAGTACAGGTGCGGTGAACTGCCGCCATCCGCTGGCCTTCATACTTGAATCCGCCGACGATATAGCTTATAAGACCGCTGATATCGAGGACGCTGTGAAAAAGGGCTTCATAAGCTTCAATATGCTCGTTTCCGAACTGAAAGGCACATATACTGAAAAATGCAGGGACGATACGGAACGTGCCGTTCTTGAAAAAGCGGTGAGCAGACTGGAATACTATTACAGACAGGCCTTGGAAAAGGGCTTGTCGTCGCCTGAACAGAACGCGGTGCAGCGCTGGATAATCTATGTGCAGGGTGTTCTGCTGAGATGTGCGGCTTCAGCGTTCATTGAGAATTACAACGATATTATGGAGGGGGTATTCCCTGAGGAGCTGCTTGCTGCTTCGGAGAGCCGTGTTTTAGCTTCCGCACTCAGTGATATGTCCTGTCGTTTCGTATTCTGCTCAAAGGAGATATACACTCTTGAAATTGCGGCGGGAGAGATATATGAATTCCTGCTCGGCAAGCTCACAAATGCAGCTGTGAAATTTGATACGGAAAGCGGAAGTTCAGCGATAGATCAGCGTGTTATGCGGCTTGTGTCGGAAAACTATATAAGGGCTTACAGAATAAGTTCAGAGGGCAGGAGCGATGCTGAAAAGCTCTATCTGAGGCTTATGCTCGTTACTGATTTTATCTGCGGCATGACTGACGGCTATGCGAAAAAACTTTATACGGAGTTGAACGGAATTGGCTGAGGTTAAGAAAAAAACACTGAAAAGGCGAATATTCGATATAATCCAGATCGGCAACAAGGACGATTTTATCAGCCGGTCCTTCGACTGGTTTATTGTAACGATCATTATCCTGAATATACTTACAGTCTTCCTTGACACCTTCGACGAGCTCACACGCTTCAAGGCGCTGTTCAGGTTTATTGAAGCCGTTACGGTGGCTGTGTTCTGCGTTGAGTATATTCTGAGAATATGGACTGCGGATATGCTCTATCCCGCGAAAAAAGGGATACGCGCACAGCTCAGGTTCCTGCATTCCTTTGACGGAGTAGTAGACCTGCTTACGATACTGCCATTCTTTTTCCTTGACGGCTTTATAGTTTTCAGAATGCTTAGAGTTATAAGGATACTGCATCTTTTCAGGGTAAATGTACATTATGATTCCTTTCATGTTATCACATCGGTACTTGTTGAAAAAAAGAATCAGATATTTTCGTCTGTGTTCATTATTATCGTGCTGATGCTGGCTTCTTCACTCGGTATTTACAGTGCAGAGCATGAAGCTCAGCCTGAAGCCTTCAGCAATGCCTTTTCAGGGATATGGTGGAGCGTTTCTACGCTTCTTACGGTTGGCTACGGCGATATCTATCCGATAACTGTCATAGGAAAGATCATGGCGATACTTATAGCCTTTCTCGGCGTAGGAGTAGTTGCTATACCTACCGGTATCATAAGCGCCGGATTTGTTGAGCAGTACACTAAAAAGCAGTATTCCGACGTCAGATTCAGTGATATAAGCGACGTGGGAGAGTTGCTTGTGGATGAAAAGAGTCCTTTCAGGGGACTGTCTGTCGCCGAAGCAAATTTAAAATACAATATACGTATCCTCGTGCTGCTTCGCGGTGAGCTGACGATAGTTCCGAATGAGACTTTAAAGATCAAGAAAAACGATATTATAGTAGTTAAAACCGACAAGCTTTTAAAGGAAAAAAACGGCTGTTAAAAAATACACTGTTGTATTTGTATGGGTTGTATAAATACTGCTCATTCTTATTGACAAGAGTGACTGTAAATGATATAATGTAAATGCGAAAATAATTGGGTTATTATTTGAGCGGGACCGAGGTCGGCGTCTGTACATTTGCTGTACCGAGGTTTTTCCTTTGCAGAAAAGGGACAAATCAGAAAAAGCTGTATTCATAGGCGAATACAGCTTTTGTCTTTATTCGAGTATATCTCTCAGTTTTTCATAATTTGCTTTTACTCCGTCATCAAGGTCAAGGGATATATTCTGTCCGGCAAGTTCATGAAGTCTGTAAAGAAAACCGTCCATTTCCGTTATTACAGCCTGCATACGGCTTATGCTGCGGCGCAGGGAGGCACGTTCTGTTCCGGAGGCGTTACGGTAGCTTTCATTGAGTGTGCGGAGCTCATTTTTTAACTGCTCATAATGCGGCAGAGCATGATCATTTTCAAGTCTTGTGAGCTGATCGCTGTCATAGCGGTGTATATACATCAGTGCCCTGAATGCGCCTTTGCTGCCGGAGCTGAACTGCCAGTATATAGGCCGCTTCTTGTATATTCTTGTATGATCGGCGAAGAAGCCCTTCTGCAGATAGCGGAAAACAGTGCTTCTCGGATCTCCGCTGCCGCCAAGAGCTTCTGAGATGAAGCTCAGATTCTCTTCCAGCGTGTCGTCTCCGTATACAGTGCCGATGAAGCGTGTCAGTTCGGCTGCAAGACCGCTTTCTGCGCTGTTTATCTCAAGGATATTGTCAGAGCAGGGGATAATGGTTGAGTATAAAGAAGCGTCCCAATCGCCGCCTGCAAAACACAGACCTTCAGTATCAAGTGAATAACGTCCGAAAAAACAGCCAACAGCATAGCTTATCAGACTTTTTATCTCGCGCTGAAGCTCTGCCCTGCGCACTGTAATGTCACGGTCGTCCACCTCCGGAGATATCTCATTGCCTATTCCGTAAAGATCAATAAAGAAACAGTTCAGCTTCTCTTCGTTTTCCCTTAGCTTTTCAAAGCGTTCATTGCAGATTTTTTCCCATTCCTTAAACTTGTTTGAGATAAGTTCAGACATTGTAATTACTCCTTATGGCGGTTATTGAGTATCCACTGATCATACAGTATTTTTCTGTCAGGATTATTATAGCATATGGAGCCGTAAAAAGCAAATGTCAGTAATTCATTAGTTGTTTCTTCCAAAAAAAGAAAAGTGCCGCTGACGGCACTTTGAAATTATATCAGTATAAAATATCACTTTTATTCTAAATATTCAAGTTCGGGAAATCTTCAGTTTAAGCCGGATCTTGTCTGTAACGAGAGCGATAAATTCAGAATTGGTCGGCCTTCCGCGGTAACTGTCCACAGAGTAGCCGAAAAAACTGTTTATTACCTCTGTATTGCCTCGGTCCCACGCTATTTCTATCGCGTGACGTATCGCCCTTTCCACCCGTGATGAGGTAGTTGCATATTTCTGCGCAACACATGGATATAACTGCTTTGTTACACTTTCCATAAGCTTGCAGTTGTCGATTGCGCTTATTATTGCTGTCCTGAGGTAATGATAGCCCTTTATATGCGCCGGAACTCCGAGTTTCTGTATTACATCAGTCACTATTATTTCCGTATCAGTACATCCGTTTGTGACCGGTTTTTTACAGACTGATTTGATGACAGCCGGAAGTGCATCAAGATCAAAAGGTGCAGAGAGAAAATATGACGCACCGCTTTCCATAACTTGTCTTTCAATGAAGCTGTTTATGATATCTGATGCTACAATGAAAGCCGGCGCATTTACAAGCTTCTCCTTTACACGGTTCATCAGTGCAATTGCATCTGTGTCCTGCATTGTGAGAGCTGTAATTACGACATCAGGTCTTTCTTTCAGTATTGAGTCGAAAATTACCTGACCATCCATTTTGCGTGTGTAGGCGATCATGCCGTTCTCTCTTAATTTTGCTGCTGCTTTTACTCCGTTTGCTGCTGAATTGTCTCCAATCAGCACTTTGATAGATTCGTTTTCCATATTGGATTCTCCTTTCATGTATTCTACGCTTTATATTTTACATCAGTAATTATTGCTTTTCAAGGGGGTGTTTTAGCGTAAATTGTCGAAAATAAGGATTTAATGTAATTATTTACTGTTTACTGTATGCTATAGTTGCTAAAAGAAGATTTTGTTATATTTTAGTTGTATTATAGTAAAAATACTTTTTTATTATTTTTTGCTTGACTTTTAGTTCGGTTTGTTGTATAATATTATAGTACTTTGCGAGTGTGCTGGAATTGGCAGACAGGCACGTTTGAGGGGCGTGTGTCGACAGACGTATGGGTTCAAGTCCCATTACTCGCACCATGATGGACAGATGGCTGAGCTGGTCTAAGGCGCACGACTGGAACTCGTGTTAACGTTAATAGCGTTACGAGGGTTCGAATCCCTCTCTGTCCGCTTAAAATAGCCGCTTGTGAGACTTCCTCACAGGCGGCTTTTTTGCTACATAATGACGACTGCGACACTTCTGACGACACTTGTGCGACACTTGACCGAAAAAACCCTTCCTGATGGAAGGGCTTTTCCGTTATGAAAGGATAGCTATTGCGTATCTAGATTTCTTCGAGTAATCCGCTGAAGGTATGATCGTCATACTCGACCGTGACCTTGACGGACTTCTTCTTCTCTGTCGGCTTCTGACCTGAGCGCCAGCCGTCGTCATAGACACCGTTCTCGACGTTCGGTATGCCACTGATAGAGCACACATCAAGGAACGTGCCCGGGGACATTGACTTCCTGATGCAGTAGTGGCAGTGACTTCCACCCGGTCCTGATGGTATAACGTAGCCTGTGTAGCCCTCGATGCCGATGACGTCAGTGACCTTCACTTCCTGTCCGACCTTGCACCTGATCTCAGACAGGTGACCATAATGATAGTACCAACCACCTGCAAGAATAACAACGTACTGACCGAAGCCCTGATTATGATTCTGAGCATTTTCCCAACCTGCGAACACTATCTTTCCGGCTGCTGTGGCGTGGATCTCCTTCGAGTCAAGTCCTACCAGATCGAGACCGTCATGCGCAGCCTGCTTGAACGTCTGAGTGATCTTGAAGCGACCTTCATAAGGTGAATTCATACTTAGTCCTCCTTGTCGGTATTTCTCTTGAGCTTTTTCAGCAGCTTGGTGATCCACCCGGCAGCGTCCGGATTGATCTCTGCGTAGTTCTCAAGAATAGAGATAACCTCCATAACAAGTATGTAGCTGAAGACAAGTAAGGCTATGGCTGTTCCTGCGAATGAAGCGAGTTGTGTTGATGTGTCGTAATACTTGCCGAGAGCCTTGATACCTGCTTCCAGTCCGCAGCCGGTAGTCATGACCACCAACTCGCCGACCTTGTTGACGCCGCCCTTCCGCATCTTGGAGGAGCTCAGCGTTCCTGTGACGTAAGCCTTGATCATACCGGTGATGAAGTCAGCAATGGCGAGCCATGCGACTATGACCAGCATAATAACATACTGCATATACTCTCAGCTCCTTTCTTCTGAACGATAAAACTCTCATTTTAACTATTCACGGATTATCATAATACCAGAAATTATCAATTCCTGTTATTGTAAGTGAAGCGGCGGCAAGACCAGCATCTCCTGACATATCAGGCGAATATCTAAATGTTTCACTTGCATTATTGCTTTGGTCAAGAGCTGTTAAACATCTTGGTTGTGTTGAAGTTGGCAACTGTATAGCGGTCATATTATTAGTATCAGATATTTCCCAAGATTTATAAGGCGTTTGTGTTCCCCAAAGTGAAGAAGATGCACCCCATATAACAAGCCCTTGCGGTTTAGGCAAAGTTATAAGAGCTCCTCGCGTGATTCCTTGATTATCTTGAACTTCGAGATGAAGTTCTGATATCGAATTAATTCGTCTGAGTATAATGATATATTCACTGGAGCCTGCCCCCTTCTTAGAAGGGAACAAGACCGTCAGTACTTATCGTCTCGAAGCCGCTCAGGTCGTTGTATGCTGAACCCATGTCAGCTGTCGACGCCGTTACCGGCTTGTTGTAGAGCTTGTCTTCCGGTATCGAGTAATTACCGGAACGGATTGATTCAACGCTTCTCGGGAAGCGGCACTTCACTGTGAACTTGAGGGAGCCGTCCTTCGTCTCGAACTGTTCCTTGCCGAAGACTCCGCCGAAGGTCTTGCCGTTGAGGGAGTTCTCGTTCCAGTCCCACTGATAACCCTGATTCGAGCGCTCAACGCTGGTGATGAACCTCTTGAATGCCTGCTTGGTATAGCCGTCGTACTCTGTGCCATCGTCCTTCGGGATGAACACATCGAAGACGCCACCCCACTTCGCGTTCGGATTCTGAGCTTTCGCCGACTTGAACAATTATCATCGGAAATGAATAGAGAATATGATCTCATTTACCAGACAAGAAGTTATGTATCTACTTGGTGATTGGTATTTTTATTTTATTCATGTTATCATAATTATCTATTTTTCACTTGATTTAAATAATATGTGAATAACTAAGCAAATGAGTAGAAATCAGAGTTAAATAATCATTCGATTCTATTAAAAATAACGTTTTTCTTTTTTTCTATCAAAAATCATTGACAATCAAAAAAGCGTATGATATAATGTCAATATCAATTATAAGATACGTTATATTTGATATAACGTGAGCATAATACCAATGTTACTTTTGTATCCGTCACCAATATATGGGATACTTATTAATGATAAATTACTTTAAACAATTCTGAATACTTAAGAAGTTCGTGAAAAATTGCAGATCTCACGAATTAAAGAAAGGTGAGAAATATGATATATGGTTACTGTAGTATTAACACAAGAAAACAGTCGATGGAACGACAGATAAAAAATATGAAGGAATCTTTCCCAGATGCTGTAATCGTCAGCGAAGATAATACGGAATCGTTATCTGCCTATAGTGAATGGAATAAGCTGTTCAGTAAACTCGGAAAAAAAGACGTTATTATCTTTGACAGTGTTAGCAGAATGAGCAGAAATGCTGCGGAGGCTTTTTCTCTTTATAAAGAACTTGTTTACAGGAATATCAAGATAATCTTTCTCAGAGAAAGACATATAGATACCGAAGCATACTGGGAAGCTCTTAATGGCGTTATTCCGCTTTCGTTCCTGTCAGAAGAACAAACAGCTAACAAACCTTCAAAAGACGTTATGTTAGCTATAGATCACTTCATTATGAATAAGATCGAGCAGGACATTTACAAAGCATTTGAACAGTCCGAAAAAACAATAATGTACATGAGCCGCCGTACTCGTGAGGGTATGGAGGCTGCTCGCAGCAACGGCAAGCAGATAGGTACTGTTAAGGGTTCTGTTCACGAAACTAAGAAAAGCAAAACCGTCAAACCTCTTATTATCCGCTATTGCAAGGATTTTGAGGGTACGCTTTCCGATAAGGAGTGCATGAAACTTATCGGATTGTCAAATAATACTTATTACAAGTACAAGAAGGAGTTGAGAAACCAAAAATAAAATAATTGGGGGGCTTAAAGTGCAATTTTCAACAATAAATGACATTGCTGCAATTAGAAAAACTTGTATTTCATAAGCCGTCTTTAGACATATAATGAAAAAGACAGAAATATAATTATGAAAGGCACGATGTTAAATGCTGAGAATTGAAGACTACTATACAAATGCCCCGTCCGCGGGTATAACTACGTTTCTTGACAAACCTGAGATTGTAAACAGGCTTATGAACATATTCTACATGAATTTCAAAGGATATGACTATAACCGTATGAAAATCGAAGTTTATAGCGTTAGAGAAGAACTTGAAGAATACAAAAACTTGAGTCCTACTCTGCTTGATCAGATACGCAGGGTTCGTGTTTACTATGATGATCAACAGTTGGCTCTGAAACGTATCCTTAATGATATTAATCATGACACACATCTTAACACAAAGGTATACAGCCCTGTTGTAGGATGTAGTATAAACTGTCGTTATTGCTTCAGCAAAAAGGTCTTCGACCATTTCGGAGTCACTGACAGATTAAGAAAGCCCGAGTTCCGCGGCCCTTATAAGCTTTTCAAGGACGCTGATGGAAATGATATTCCCGAGCTTTTCAATATTGAGAGTGAAACACCTATAGACTGGTTCCTGACTTATATGTCAGACTTCGGCTGCTGGGCTCCTGAATGGCAGGAAAATGTACTTGAACAGATAATTGCTGCGAATGAGATGAAACGCAGGAAAGGGAAGTGCCCTGATACCTTTCAGCTTGTAACGAAATGTCCCAAGGGCATCGATCTTAGCTCTGTACCTGAAGATACAGATATCAGAAACGTGGTCATATCATGTACAGTGGATAAAAACAGTGTTACCGACCGTATTTCTGAGCTTATCGGAAAGATAAAAAGCCGCCGTGTTACAGCATGCGTCGTATATCAACCTGTGCTTGAATATATCGAGCCCGTTCACCTTGAGGAATTTGTGAAGGCTTTCGGCAAGGGGAATAGTTGGGTAGTAATCGGAAGTGAAATAGGCGAGAACGCTGTACCACTGGAATTTGCCTGGATAAAGGATATTATCGACAAGTGTATTGAACTCGATATTCCTGTCAAAATGGAATATGACATAAAAAGGATAGTAGAGGAAAACGGATATACCTTTCTTGTACAGGAACCTGAGCCGATGCAGGAAACAAGAGCTGTTAGAAACAGATATTTTGCTATGAAAGCTGCTGAAACATCTGAAAAATATGATAGGAAGGTAGAAGAACTTAATAGAAAGCTGAAGAAATGTCCAAGCAGCGATAAAATCAGTATCGCAGACAGTATTATGTTCGGAAGCGTGGATATTACTGTGGAGAATTCAAAACGGCTTCTTGAAAAGTCTCCGGATTTCGATATTATTCTGACAGCAGAATCAAAAGGTATTCCTTTGGCTTATGAAATGTCAAGACAGAGCGGAAAAGTATATATAGTTGCACGAAAGTCAGTAAATCAGACTGCTTCCGTGCGTGAAATGGCGAAGGAATTCTATCTTGACGCTGATGATACAAATCTCATCAGAGACAAACGTGTCCTGATAGTAGATGATATAGTCAGTACAGGTGAGTCATTTAAGGCGCTTAATGCTCTTGTAGAAAAGTCATTCGGCAGTACAGCCGCAAAAGTGGCTGTACTCGCAGAAAACAACATAGCCAAGCGTGACAACATCATCTTTCTTGAACAGCTCTCAGTTTAATTAATACTTTTCGATATTTGATACCTGACATCGATGTATTGCATTAACATAATCAGAAAAAAACTAAAAAGGATGTAAAAAAATGAAAAAAAGGAAAAGACTGGTTAATGATGAGAATACAGTTGAAAAACTAGTTGTTGCAGGAATTATAATAGCTGCAGTAATCCTATGTTTTTATTTCTGGGCAGATTTGTTGTGGCGTAACTGTGGAAAAATGTGAGATAATCTCTGAGTAGTGTGCAAACGGAGGGTTCAGACACTTGTCAGCGAGTGTTATGCTTATGCTTAACATTCCTGACAAGTATGCGATGGAGAGGGGAGGGTGGTCGACGAATTCTACGCTTAAATCTGTATATCAGCATACGTTCTCGGAGGAGCGTAAGCAGGTCGATAAAAAGATAGACGACTACTTTAACAGGCTGATTGAAGGATCAGATAAGGATAAGAATATATGAATGGTGATTATTTGGCAGCCTTGCGGCTGCCTTTTTGTTTAAACTATTGACCAAATTATGAGCGTATGTTATAATGAAATTAGTAAAATAGTAATTATTATTATCACAGTTTTACTTATGCGTGACAACTAGTAAAGGAGCTTTTAAATGAATATTGATAACACACTTTATACAGGAAGACCAACCGAGCAGCGTTCTGACATAGAAATGGCTATATACGATAAGCTTGATGCTCTCGGCATAGAATATAAGCGTGCTGACCATGACCACGCCGATACTATGGAAGATTGTCTGGCTATTGAGAAGGTACTCAGTGCTAAGATATGCAAGAACCTGTTTCTTTGCAACCGTCAGAAGACCAGTTTTTATATGCTGCTTATGCCGGGAGATAAGCCTTTCAAGACTAAGTTCCTTACATCGCAGCTGAATTGTGCTCGTCTTTCGTTTGCAGAAGCTGACAAGATGCAGGAGTATCTTCATACTATCCCTGGTTCTGTATCAGCGTTGGAGCTTATATTCGACACTGATAACAACATTCAGCTTGTCATAGATAATGAGCTGATGAAGGATGAGTATATTTGCGGACATCCCGGTATCAACACATCAACAGTACGATTGCTTCGAGATGATATGCTCAGATATGTTCGTGAAGCTAAGCATGAACCTACATTTATAGATTTGACGACAGAATGATAGTTACAGCCTCCCTCTGGAGGCTTTTATTGACTGTTGTACCTATATATGTTATAATTCTGTATAGAGGAAAAGGGCGTGCGTTTTCTGAATCAAGTAGTAACGTAGTGCCCGAGGTGATTGAAATGAAGCCTGATAATAAAGCAAATGTATATGTAGCGGCGAACATGTTTACATGGATCATACTGTGTGCGATCGCTATTACGTTGATAGTTTATTTTATATCACGTTGGATTCTTTCAAATGTACTCTCCATCGCAGCTGTTATAGGATTGGCTTATTTTGAAGAAAGAATAGTAAGTCGTGTTGTAAACAGAATCGTTGCTTTCTTTCTGCATGAATAATTCTGAATTAGCACATTTACAAAAGAAGATTTGTTTTACCACAAAAAATCACAGCCTGCCCCATTAAGGGACAAACTGTGACATATCAATTATTTACATTCGGTACAGATATATTCAGGTACAGTACGGTCATTTATAACGGTCTCATATAACCTCCAGCCGCCTGCAAGGTTATAGCAATCGTAACCGTTTCCTGTCAGGATACGACAGGCGATATAACTGCGCAGACCGCTGTGACAGTGCACATATACGGGCTTGTCCCTGGGCAGTTTATCAAGGTTATCGCGGAGAGTATCAAGAGGGATATTGATAAATCCGTCTATTATTCCTCTTGATATCTCTGTTTTTGTTCTTACGTCAAGGAGAGTAACACTTCCGTCACGCGGGAGTTTTTCAACGTCGTGCCAGAAAAACTGCTTAACTGTGCTGTTTATTGTATTTTCGGCTACAAATCCGACCATATTGACAGGATCTTTTGCGCTTGCGAATGGCGGAGCATAGCAGAGCTCCAGCTCTTTCAGGTCAGTGACTTTTGCGCCGAAGCGAATTGCCGCTGCAAGTACGTCCATGCGCTTGTCCACGCCGTCAAAGCCGACTATCTGAGCGCCGATGAGCTTGTAAGTCTGCTTGTCCCACAGCACCTTTACAGACATATTAGTCGCGTCAGGATAATATGAAGCATGGGAAGCAGAATAGGTATATGTTTTGTCGTAGTCTATACCTTCGGCTGCTGCACGCTTTTCGCTTAGTCCTGTTGTAGCAACTGTCATATCAAACAGCTTCAGTACGGCTGAGCCCTGAGTACCTTTGTACTCTGACGGTATACTCGCTATATTGTCTGCGGCTATACGTCCCTGCTTGTTGGCAGGACCGGCAAGCGGTATGAATGCGGGTGAGCCTGTAATGTAATCTTTTACTTCAACAGCATCGCCGACTGCGTAAATATCGGGTAAATTGGTCTGCATATGGCTGTTCACAATGATGCTTCCGCGACAGTTAAGAGTGATACCGCAGTCTTTTGCAAGTGAAGTTTCGGGACGTACACCTACTGACATTATTACCATATCGGCTTCTATTGCTCCATTTTGCAGAATGACCTTATTATCGGCTATTTCCGTAACTCCGTTGCCGAGATACAGCTTTATACCGCGACTTCTTATATATCTGTGAACATCGGCAGCCATATCGGCATCAAGAGGTGCTATAAGATGATCTGCAAGTTCGACTATTGAAACTTCAAGTCCTGTCTTTGCAAGGTTTTCAGCCATTTCTACGCCGATGTATCCGCCTCCCACAACTACTGCCTTCTTTGGCTTGGATTTCTCTATATAACCCTTTATCTTCATGGTATCGGGGATATTCCTCAGTGTGAACACGTGAGAACTGTCTATTCCTTTTATATCAGGACAAATTGGTTCAGCACCGGGGGAGAGTATCAACTTGTCATAAGTCTCGGTGTATTCTTCTCCTGTATCAAGTCTGCGAACAGTAACTATATGAGTATCGGGAGATATCCTTAAAGCTTCATTGCGTACACGCACCTCTATATTGAAGCGTTTGCGGAAGCTCTCAGGAGTCTGTAATGTCAGCATATTCCTGTCGGTTATGTCACCGCCTATAAAGTACGGCAGACCGCAGTTTGCAAAGGAGACGTAGTCTCCGCGTTCAAGTATTATGATTTCATCGTTTTCGTTAAGGCGGCGAAGTCTTGCAGCAGCGGAAGCTCCGCCTGCCACACCGCCTATAATCAAAGTTTTCATAAGAATTACCTCCGAAAGGAAAGATTTATGTTTGAAGAAATATATAGTGGTTTATTTCCGTTCTGGGACAAAATATCAGCTGCCGATCGTGAGTATATTTGCGAAAACTCCGGTATCCGAACCTTTGAGAAGGGGACAAATCTCCATAACGGAAATGAATGCTCCGGAGTGATATTTGTCCGCAGAGGAAGTCTCCGTGTATATATAATGTCCGAGGACGGAAAGGATACTACTCTCTATCGCCTTCATAACGGCGATATGTGTATGCTTTCGGCGTCGTGTGTACTTAAGTCCATAACCTTTGAAGTCATCATTGACGCAGAGGAGGAAAGCGAGTGCTGTATCATAAGCGGACCTGCATTCAAGCAGGTCTCGGAGCGCAATCCCGAGATAAGGATATTCTCTCTTGAAACGGCTGTTTCTCGCTTTTCGGACGTTATGTGGGTAATGCAGCAGATACTTTTCATGAGCATGGACAAGCGGCTTGCTATTTTTCTTAATGATGAAGCTGTTCGCATAGAGTCTGACAATATCCGGCTCTCACAGGAGCAGATAGCGAAGTACATCGGCTCGGCAAGGGAGGTAGTTTCCAGGATGCTGAAGTACTTCGCTAACGAGGGTATAGTTGAGGTCTCGCGTGGGGGCGTAAGGATACTTGACAGAAAGCGTCTGAGGGAATTAACCCTTTAACATATCAAGTATAGCCGATTTCGGACGTGCGCCGATAGCGTGTGCAGTGACTTGTCCGTTTTTCATTACGACCAGCATAGGGATGCTTGAAACTCCGAATGCTTCGGCAAGCTCCGTTTGCCGGTCTACGTTTATCTTGCCGACAATGTACTCGCTGTGCTCCTCGGCTATCTCGTCCACGAGGGGGGAGACCATCCTGCACGGACCACACCAGTCTGCGTAGAAGTCCAGAAGAACGGGCTTCTTACTTGAACTTACCTCTGCAAAATTATCTTTAGTTACCTTTAAAACTGCCATATCAATACTTCCTTTCTGTTTATTGTTCCTTTATTATACACTATTATTCTTCAGAGTTCTGTGACTTTGTCACGTTTTTCGCTTTGCATATAAGCTGTGTCGTTGTTCCCATGGGACAGTATACGCACCATGATCGTGGCTTGAAGAGTATTATTCTAACAAAGCCGAGTATAGTGGATGTAAGCATTACGCTGTAGAATCCGAACGCGAACTGTGCGACTCCGTCAGAGAATATTGTTCCGTGATATGCCCAGTGCCACGTAACCTTGAAGGTCCACAGCAGCTTCACCTTCTGTCCAAGTGGACGTTCACCTGCAAATACAAGATAAGTATTCCAGAGCATCAGGAAAAACATAGCAAAGAAGAATATGAGAAATCCGTAGCGGAAATATTTCGACTTCATCCATTTCGGCATATCCTTTTTGCGTGAGAGTCCGAAATGACCGCCAAGCATAGAGAAAAGCTGTCCGCGTCCGCAGAACTTGTTGCAGTATGCTTTATTGCCACATCCTATTGATATTATAAGGGGGAGCGCAAAGCATATAAGTCCCAGCCATGCAAAGAGTATGTTCACAAATCCGAGTATGAGGTAAGTCAGGGAAAATATCCACAGGTAGTCATACCATTTCTTTTTAGCTTTCATGGCTTATCTCCTCCAGTGTGATAATACTTGCAGGACATTCTGTAGCACACTTTCCGCAGCCTATACAGAGTGTTTCGTCTATTACTGCGTTTACGCCTTTCGGAACGCTTATCGCAGCTCGCGGACATACTTTTACGCAACAGCCGCAGGCAACGCATATATCGATATTTACTTTTGCTTTTCGTTTCATATTATCGCCTCCGATTGTATTATACACTATCAGAAAGAAATGTTCTGTGACTTTGTCACAAATAGAAGAATCATATATGAAAGAAGCGCCGGTTGTCCGGCGCTTCTTTCTAATCTGCCCCCTCTAGTCTAATAGGTAAAACAAGTATTATGCACATGAAATGCACACAACGAAAGACAGTATAACGATACAAAATAAGCCAGTTCTTGTGATGAGAGCTGGCTTTATTTCTAATTCACATGTCGCACCATCCTTTCATACAAATTCACTTTACAAGATAAAAAAGTATAAAAGGTATTGCAATCCGACATACAAAGTGATATAATAGAATCAGAAAGGTGGTGCTGATATGGCAATCAAAAGTTCAAATGTTGCGGCACGAGTAGAGCCCGAGATCAAGGAAAAGGCTGAAGCTATCCTCTCAAGTCTTGGAATATCTGCTTCAAACGGGATCAATATGTTCTATAGGCAGATAATCCTGTGGAACGGTCTGCCGTTCAGGCCTTCTATTCCTCCGACAACGCTAAAATCATTAGATGAAATGACAAAGGAAGAATTTGACGCTAAGCTTGCAAGAGGTTTGGCTCAGGCTAAAAACGGTGAAGGCGTTGAAGCTAATGAGTTCTTTGATTCCTTAAAGGAGGAACTCCTGTAACCTATGTCTGAAAAGTTTAAAGTTATTATCACTCCTGAAGCTCAGGATGATATTCGTAATAGTGTAATGTATATTGCCCACGAACTTGCTAACCCTCAGGCCGCAATAGCTTTACAGAATGAATTCCGTAAGGAAATCACATCGCTTGAGACAATGCCCTCAAGGTATAAGGTTGTTGACGAACAGCCATGGGGCGCGTTAGGTGTTAGAAAAGTTAAAGTAAAAAATCATTATGTTTACTATGTAACTGATGATGAAAACAAAACAGTGAGTGTTATTGCTGTTATTTATGTTCGCATGGATCAACAGCTTCAGGTGAATGAAAGAACAAAATAACCATTAATGTTGATACAACGGTATAGAAGTAATCAGCTCCCGCAAGGGAGCTGGTCTTTTTACGATAAACCAAATATACATCTCCTGTCATCAACACATAACAGTACGCCTGCTCTGTGGTGATATGCTCAGATAGGTTAGTGAGGGTCATCACGAGCCTACATTAAAAGATTTACCGGTAGAATAGTAAATTCAGCGCTGAAAGCATATCAAATCGTGTTGTGTGTCAATCAAGTATTTTTAATACTCAGCGTTTTAAAGAGAATTAATGTCAAT
>NZ_JAEFAJ010000023.1 GCF_016287535.1 Ruminococcus sp. | reverse complement strand
CATCAAGCTGATAAACGCCGTCATCGCAAGGGCATCCACGTATATCAAGTTCCATTTTTCCTCTTCGCTCAACCTTTACGCCCACTTTGTTCATCTTCCTGTTTGGACGTATGGACTTATTACCGACTGTGACCTTTTCAGGCTCTTCAAGTCTAAGCCTTGATATGTTCATTTTCGTTTTCATTACGCCCATCTGAACGTATACGAAATCGCTTCCGTCAGGCTCTCCAGATATTATTCCTTTGCGCTGAAGATCTACAACGTAGACCGTATCACCCCTGCGAAGCTTTCTAGGCAGAACATATCCCTCATTAGGGTCTTGCTTATTTACGGGATTTGCCGTATCGTACATCTTGTTGAAGCTTTGTTTCGTCTTTGCTTTCATACCCGAAACATTGGCACTGAAATCCTTCTTCTCCTTTTCCTTGCGCAGCTTGTCAAGCTCATCAAGAAGTTCGTTAGACTCTGCCTTTGTCTGCTCAATGATGGTCATAGCGCGAAGCCTTGCCTTTTCAAGTTCCTCAGCCTTAGCTGCTTCTAGTTCCTCGCGTTCCTTTCTGATAGACTCCTCATGCTCTGCGGTCTGTATACGCAAACGGGTTATTTCGTCCTTCTGCTTTTCAAGCTCAACACGGGCAGCCTCAAGTTTTCCAATAACCTCTTCGAGTCTCGTATTAGCCTCGCTGACGCGCATCTTTGCATCTTCTATGATATCAGAAGGCATACCAAGGCTCTCAGAAATAGCAAAAGCGTTTGACTTACCGGGTGAACCAACGATAAGCTTATAAGTTGGTCTCAAAGTCTCAATATCAAACTCACAGGAAGCATTCTCAACCCCGTCACTGTCAATTGCAAACACTTTCAATTCCTGATAATGAGTAGTCACCATCACATTTGCGCCGCTTTCCATAAGCCGACGTATAATGGATATTGCAAGAGCTGCTCCCTCTACCGGATCTGTTCCCGAGCCCAACTCGTCAAGAAGAACTAATGACTGTTCGTCGGCTGTTTTAAGTATCTCAATAACTTTATTCGTGTGTGAAGAGAATGTAGAAAGATTCTGCTCGATGCTTTGACTGTCACCGATATCTGCAAGAATATGATCATAAACGGATATTTTACTTCCATCGGCAACGGGAATAAGAAGTCCACACATAGTCATAGCCGCAAGAAGTCCCGCAGTTTTAAGTGTTACTGTCTTACCACCCGTATTCGGACCAGTTATGATGAGAGCCTGATAGTCCTCACCAAGACTAATTTCAACGGGAACAGCCTTATTTCTGTCGATAAGAGGATGACGAGCTTTTTTAAGATGCATTTTACCGTCATCGGTTATTTCAGGCAGCGAACATCTAAGTTTCGCAGCAAGGTTAGACTTTGCAAAATAAAGGTTAAGCTCCGTGCAGACCTTGTAGTTCTCTGCAAGAATATCCGCGTAGTCGCCGCAGTCACGACAGAGCTGATGAATTATACGCTCAATTTCCTCCTGTTCCTTTGCTTCAAGGAGGCGAATATCGTTATTGGCTTCAACTATCGCCATAGGCTCGATGAAAATAGTCTGACCAGTGGCGGAGGTGTCGTGAATAAGACCGCTGACCTGTCCGCGATACTCAGATTTTACTGGCAAAACGAAACGTCCGTCACGAATTGTGACATTGCTCTCCTGCAAGTATTGCTGAGTAGTCTTATTCTTTATCATTTTATCGAGAGTTTCGCGAAGCTGCATACCTGCACGATTTATCTTTCTGCGTATAGTCGCAAGCTCGGGACTTGCCGCGTCAGATATCTCATTTTCCGAGATTATTGAGCGTTCAAGCTTTTCCAGCAACCAGTCGTTAGGCTGAAGCCTTGAAAAAAGGTAACTTAACTCTGTTTCCACGTTCTCGCAGTGAGCATACCAATCCGCGAGAGCCTTTATCTGTTTGAGCATTGCTGCTATATCGAGGAGATCCCGTAGAGAAATGACTGCTCCGGACTTTGCTCTTGCAGCAACAGTACTAATGTCCTTGAAATTACTGAAAGGCGGTGTTCCAAACTGCACCGAAAGAGACAGAGCCTGCGAAGTTTTCAGACATTCATAGCGTACTCTTTCAAGGTCATTATCAGGACGTACCGCCAGTGCCATGCGGCGAGTTTCCTCATTGGAAGTGAGCTCCGCAAGCATTTCAAGTATTTTATCCAGTTCAAGTGTTTTCAAATATTTATCCATAATCTTCCTTCTAGCACAAGTAATTGGCAATAATTCAATAGCAATTAACCGAATATGGCATACTTTTATGCACAGACTGTGCCCATAAACAAATTATTTAATCGATTTGTAAAAATCCAGCGTTCCGAAATTGCGCTCCAGATGTGTGAGCATATAATTCTCTGCCAGTGCTGAAAGCTTTTCCAGTGTTGCTTCCGACACACGAAAGCCAAACAGCCTGTCAAAGTCACTGAGCACTATGTGCCTTACTGCAGTTAGTACAGGCAGTTTAATCTTCATATAGTTCTCTTCTATCTCGTTATCAAAACAGTCGGCACAATAAAAGCCACCGTCTCCGATACAGAAAAAAAGCTCCTCAGGCTCGTAAACTCCACAGTTACGGCAAGCCACTACATCAGGCATATATCCTATCTCTGACATGAGGCGGAACTCAAATAAAGCCTTGAGCTGCCTTTCCTCACGCTTACCGATTTCCAGAAAGTACAGGCAATTCAGCAACAGGCGCATGATGTCGCCGTTCTGAGCTTCTGGCTTTATGCAGAAGCGCACAACCTCCGCAAAGTAACTCGCCAAAGATATCTTGGAAAGTGAATCGCGAAGCCCGTAAAAAATATGTATCGGCTCTGCGCTGTTGAGATAGAGGTATTTTCCTCTCTTGTCTACGCAGAACCGTGAATATGCCAGAAGCTGAGTAGAGCTACTCGATTTTCCGTTAATTTTCCTTGCGCCTTTTACGGAAACCTCGATAACTCCGCTGTCTCTGGTCATTATATCAATAAATTTATCCTGTTCTCCCACAGGACGCTCTTTCAGGACTATGCCTTCAACAATTGTCATGGTTTTCATCCTTATTCGCCGAATACAGCAGATAATCCTCTATGCTACCACTTTCAGCGAACACACTCCATAAAAAATCCTCGTTCACAGCTCACCTCCGCAGATAAAATTCTATGGAATTATTATCCGCGAAAAAGCTATGAATATTTAAGGTAATTATTTCTCTGATAATCCGAAGCTGCGTATAAGATTCTCCCTGTTACGCCAGTCTTCCTTGACTTTGACCCAGCACTTGAGGTTAACCTTTATCTGAAAGAATTCCTCAAGCTCTATCCTTGCAGCAGTCGAAGCCTTTTTCAGCATTGCGCCGCCTTTTCCTATGATTATGCCCTTATGTGACTCCTTTTCGCAGTAGATAACAGCAGATATATCAAGTATATCCTTATCATCACGCTCACTCATCTTTTCAACACCCACAGCAATACCGTGGGGCACTTCGTCGCTCAGGAGTGTAAGTAGTTTTTCACGTATCATTTCAGCAGCAAGCACTTTTTCAGGCTGGTCGGTTATCATATCCTCAGGGAAAAAGTGCACAGACTCCTCCGCGAGAGCGATTATCTCATCGATGACTATATCCACACCACTGTTTTCAGTAATGCTGACGGGTACTAATGCCTGAAACTCAATCTTTGATGTCAACTCAGCGATAATGGGAGCAAGCTCATCCTTGTTTTTCAGCAAGTCTATTTTGTTGAGTACAAGTATGACAGGCATTTTTGAACTGTTCAAAGATTTTAGCAGCTCAAGCTCCTGTTGATTTATCTTTTTGGTGCAGTCCATTACAAAAACGACTGCGTCTATATCGCTAACTGACTCCTTTACGGTGTTCAGCATATGCTCACTGAGCTTGTTCACAGGCTTATGCAGTCCCGGAGTATCAAAAAATACCAGCTGAACATCATCAATATTGCGTATACCCGTTATACGGGTACGTGTGGTCTGGGGCTTATTGCTGACGGAGGCTATCTTCTCCCCGACGATAGCATTAAGAAGTGAGGATTTACCTGCATTTGTCCGTCCAGCAATGGTAACGAAGGCTGTTCTCGGCATCAGCTGTTTTCTCCGTTAACTACAAATGTTACATCTCTTGATATACCAAGTTTTTCGAGTACTGACTCTTCTTTTTCACGCATTATGCGCTGATCAAGCTGACTTGTTTCGTGATCGTAACCCAACAAGTGAAGCATTGAATGTACTGTGAGGAATCCTACTTCTCTCTCCAACGAATGTCCGTAATTCTGAGCCTGCTTTACAGCTGTTTCCAATGATATAACAACATCTCCCAACTGTACGGCACCTGTCTCGGGATTAACCTCAACTGCACCGTCCTCACTCGTTAGAGGGAATGAGAGAACGTCTGTAACAGCGTCCTTGTTTCTGTATATCTTGTTAAGATTCTTGATCTCATTATTGCTTACGAATGACACGCTAACCTCTGCATCCTTGCCGAAATTCTCAGTTGTAAGAACTGCCTGACAACATCTTCTTATTAGAAGCCTTATACCTACGGGAACCTTCACCTCTGTCTGATTATTCTTGACATATACCTTTAACTTAGCCATGATTATTTTTTCTCCCTTCATTATATTTTTCATAAGCCTTGATAATATCCTGTACAAGTCTATGTCTTACTACATCCTTCTCCGTGAAGCGATGTATTTCGATATCGTCTATCCCCCTCAGGACCTTGATAGCCTCCACAAGCCCTGATTTTTTTGTATCGGGGAGGTCTATCTGGGTGATATCACCTGTTATTACCATTCTGCTCTCGTTTCCGAGTCGTGTAAGAAACATTTTTATCTGCTCTGAAGTAGTGTTCTGAGCTTCATCGAGGATAATGAACGCTTCATCAAGAGTACGTCCGCGCATATAAGCTAGCGGAGCAACCTCGATTATCCCCTTTTCCATATATCGTGCAAAGCTCTCAGCTCCGAACATATCAAAAAGAGCATCATATAGCGGTCGAAGATAAGGATCCACCTTATCCTGAAGGTCACCGGGAAGGAAACCAAGCTTTTCACCTGCTTCCACAGCAGGACGGGTAAGGATGATCTTCTTTATCTTATGTTCACGGAACGCTTTTACTGCCATAGCAACGGCAAGGTAAGTCTTTCCCGTACCCGCAGGGCCTATACCGAGTACGATAGTATTGTTTCTGATAGCGTCAGTATATCTTTTCTGTCCGACCGTTCTCGGACGTAGTATCTTTCCTGACGCAGTCATACAGATGCCGTCACCGCCGAGTTCCTGAAGCTCCTCCTCGATACCGTCAGCTACCATAGAGGTCACATAGCGGACCGTTTGTTCGTTTACGGCATTACCTTTATTAGCAAAGCTCATAAGCGCGCGGAGAGCTTTTTCGGCTCCTGCGGTATCACCGTCTCCGATTATTTTTATGCCTCCGTCTCTGCTTACAACGGTGACATTGAAATCTTTCTGAAGTTTGCTGATATTCCCATCAAGCTGTCCGAAGAGGGCGGAAAGCTGCTCAGGGCTGTCAGCGGGTACGAATATTTCCGACATTAATCTTTTTCTCCAATCTTCTGTTCGGGGAAAGCTCCTGCTTGGGCAAGAGCGGCATTGGAATAGCGATGATCCGCTGAAACATCCCTCAGTACCCTAACATTTTTCGGGAAATCTATTGCCTGATCAGGCGAAGAAAGTTCAAGCTCCATAATTGCAAGCTTATCAGAAAACGGGTAAGTATCCAGTTCAAAAAGCTGTCCGTGATAATCAAAACAGTATCTCACCTTTTCCACAGGCGGACAGTCCTTACGGAACTCGCTTAGAAGCACTTTATACTCTTCACCGCTTATCTCGTACTCGTTCTCCTCCCTGGTCACGGGGCTCAGGAACAGTTTTTCCGTATAGGTATATTTCACATTTCCATTTTCATTCACAGATCTTACTCTTCGCTGAAGTCCGTTCTCTCCACTTTTGAGATAGGTTTGCACGATTCCTATCCTGCGTTTTACATTCAACTCTGATACGTCAGGAAATTCAACGAGAAATTTACGCTCAATCTCATAATTCTTTCCCATAAACACACTCCGAAAACGACGATTTTACGTTGATGTCTTTCAACGTTTTTATTATACAACTTTTTTTGAATAATGTCAACAAAATATTCGTAATATTCTGTCTAATATGCTAAATTTTACTCAGTGGACACATTTTTATCACATACAGCTTCCGATATCAACGTATATACGTGCAAAAGCAGAATGAACACCTGCTGTTTTTTATTAACACAGGATAAAAAAATGGTATTACCACTGCTGCCCATCTGCGGTATTACGACTGTAGTCAATTTTAAGTCTGATAAATCGGACGCTCTCATTTAAAATTGTATATGTCATATTTAAAACTCATAAATGATGTATTTTTTATATATAATCAAGTTTAAAAAGTCCACAAATGTCCTCAAACGAAAGACCAAAATGTTCAAAGTTTTCAACCATGCCGAATACTCTTATGAAGCCGAGTTATTGCAAAAGAAACTGCAACAAAAATTTTTGGACCAACAATTATATGTTTGTACAATATGCACTTTTCACGAAATTTCTGTTATTTTTTTGTCGAACCTCTTGAAAATTTTTCCGAGTTGCTGTATAATAATACCATACAAATTTTTAGGAGGTATATCCCATGTCAGTTAAAGTTGCTATTAATGGTTTCGGTCGTATCGGCCGTCTTGCATTCAGACAGATGTTTGATGCTCCAGGTTATGAGGTAGTTGCTATCAACGACCTTACAAAGCCTTCAATGCTCGCTCAGCTTCTCAAGTATGATACAGCTCAGGGTGGTTACTGCGGAAAGATCGGTGAGAATCTTCACTCTGTTTCAGCAGACGACGAGAAGGGCACAATCACAGTTGACGGCAAGACACTTACAATCTATGCAAAGGCTAACGCTGCAGAGCTCCCTTGGGGTGAAATCGGCGTAGACGTTGTTCTCGAGTGCACAGGTTTCTACTGCTCAAAGGACAAGTCTCAGGCTCATATCGACGCTGGTGCTAAGAAGGTTGTTATCTCAGCTCCTGCTGGTAACGATCTTCCTACAATCGTTTACAGCGTTAACGAGAAGACTCTCACAAAGGATGACAAGATTATCTCAGCTGCTTCTTGCACAACAAACTGCCTTGCTCCTATGGCTAAGGCTCTCAACGATTATGCTCCTATCCAGAGCGGTATCATGAGCACAATCCATGCTTACACAGGCGATCAGATGATCCTTGACGGTCCTCACAGAAAGGGTGACTTCAGAAGAGCAAGAGCTGGCGCTGCTAACATCGTTCCTAACAGCACAGGTGCTGCAAAGGCTATCGGCCTTGTTATCCCTGAGCTCAACGGCAAGCTCATCGGTTCTGCACAGAGAGTTCCTGTTCCTACAGGTTCTACAACAATCCTTACAGCTGTTGTTAAGGGTGCAAATGTAACTGTTGACGGAATCAATGCTGCTATGAAGGCTGCTGCTTCAGAGTCATTCGGCTACAATGAGGATCAGATCGTTTCTTCTGACGTTATCGGTATGAGATTCGGTTCACTCTTCGATGCTACACAGACAATGGTATGCAAGATCGCTGATGATCTCTTTGAGGTACAGGTAGTTTCCTGGTACGACAACGAGAATTCTTACACATCACAGATGGTAAGAACAATCAAGTACTTTGCAGAGCTCGGCTAATAGCTGATATAAATGCAATAATCAAGGGCGTTCATACGAACGCCCTTTTTGTATCCTGTCACGATTGACATTTCCACGCTCAGACAGTATAATTAAAGTAAATCATATTTTTGCTACGCAAAATTACGATTTAGTTTAAAGCTGAGAATTGAGAGTTGACAGTTGTGGTGTATCGCCTGCGGCGATATAATTTAAAAAATATGAGCGCAGCGAACTAATTAACTCTTAACTTTCCACTCTCAATTCTCAACTAAATCCAAATTTAGCAAAGCTAAATTTGGATTTATATATTGGGGGATTTTATATGCTGAACAAATGGAACAAGGCTGCTGCGGATATGAAAAAACTCGCGGACAGCTACAACACTGAAAAAACTCTTCCACCTGTGCCTATACACAAGGAAATACTGATCCGTGCATTAAAGCTTCTCGGAGAACACTCTCCCGAAGCGGAAAAGCTCATACGTCCCTACCTTGGAATAATATTCCCCTACACCTACCGCGCTGACGACAAGGGTGACCGGGAAAACGGCGCAGGCAGGCATTATTACTGCGGCTGCAGCACAGGCGGCATACGTAAAAAGCCTGTGAGCGGCTACCTCAGGAACGGCAAGGATCTCTTCGCCAAAAGCGCACGTACCATGTTCGAGGAAGACTACACCATGGCACTGACCATGTACCAAAGCGGCTTCCAAAAGCAGGGAGCGGTATATCTCGCCCGTGCAGTACATATGCTGTCGGATATGTGCTGCCTGCCCCATGCCGCAAAAATGACGTACTTCTCCTCAAAACGGAATGTCCACATACAGTATGAGGAACTCGCCCGCGCCATGTATCCCGAATTCATACCGGAGCAGCATATAAAGTCAGGTCAGCTCCGGCGTTTTGCTTACCGCGGCAGCTTTTCCTCGGCTCTCAACAGAAATGCGGAGCTGATCTGCAAGGAAGTACCGCAGATACTCACTTCCCCTGAAAAGGAGATAAAGCACCGGTTATATGATACCGAAGCCGCAGTTGCAGCGCTGCTTTACCGCTTCTACCGCGATACGCTCGTTACTCCCCTGCGCGGACATTATATAGCAGACGGCATGACCTGCCGGCCGTTTTCTGATCTTCCTGCTCTTGAAGTCAGAGTGAAAGACCGCGGGATAACCTTTGAACTTGACGGAATCCCCGTAAATACCCGCTTTGGCAGTATATTCAGAGCCGCTCACCGAAGGAACGGTCTTTTCTCGCTATCTCCAGCCGGCAGCTCAGAAGGTCTTGTATTATCAAAGGGCAGACAAAGCCTTGTCAGCTTCGATCCGCGTGATCCGGAGCAGCTTTTCAGTATTATATAAAAAAATTCCCGCGACTGCCACAGTCACGGGAATTTTTCGTCACGGAATTATTACTAAAATGGCATAATTTTTTTAATTTGAAGAATTCTTTGCGTATATAGCAAGAGCCTGTGAAGCGTCAACAGCATTTACTTCGCCGTCGCCGTTTATGTCGCCCTTATGGCGGCATACGACCTGCTCTGAAGTCGTGATGTCAGACCCTGTGCTAACAACTGAATAATATGAGAGGATATTGCTTGCGTCGATAGCGTCGATATAACCGTCACCGTTGACGTCGCCCTTCTCTATGCTCTCACTTACGATCGCAGTATAGCACTGCGGCTCAAAATCCTGTATCTTGCAGTCGGTAAAGCTGATAACGTACTGAAGGAAAAGCGCTCCGTCAACCGTATTTATCCTTCCGTCCTTGTTGAAATCGCCGTACTGAGCTATGCGCTCGCTTATCTGATCTGTGATGCCAAGATTTATGACATCTGTTACCTTCTCCATGGAATGGATAAGATAGTACCTGAACAGAAACGCAACATCAAGGGCGTCTATGTAACCGTCATCATTGAAATCGTAGCGTTCATAAGAAGTCTCCGTAATCGGAGCGTTCTTTTCAGCTGCGACAGAAGCCGCCGGCATCATGCACAGCAACAATGCCGCTGATAATAAAGCAGATATAACCTTTCTCATAATCATTCCTCCTAAGATCTTCTCTAATATACATCTCTAAAAAAGCGTTACCCAATTCCTCTGTTTTTATAATACCCCATTTCACATTACAAATTCTACTATATTTTATGAACGAAATAATAAAATTTTGAGCAAGCTGTACAAGGAGAATGATATTAAACTATCGGTATAGTGCTTTTTCGCATTTTTTGGTTATTGAAAAAATATATTCTCAGGACAAAAAAACTGTTGACTATTTTGCGATTATAGTTTATTATATTATTGTATGACTTTTGACATATCATAAGTTCAGCTTATCCCGCTCCTCAAAAAAGGAAATCAGGGATATCAGGGAGTTGTTTCCTATCAATAAGCATATTCTGAAGCGCAATATCCTTTGTACTGTCACAGGCGGCATTCTGACAGCAGCCGCGGCGGCAGCAGCGCTGATATTCTCGGAAGCAAAAGTAAACAAATCAGAATATCCGGTTTTCGGCGTTGATGTCTCAAATTATCAGGGAGATATAAACTGGGATGAGCTTGAAGCTCAGAATGTCTCCTTCGCTTTCATAAAAGCTACTGAGGGAAGCGGTCACACCGACGAGTCTGTACGCCGCAATCTCGACCGTGCAGCCTCAACAGGGATAAAGGTATCGGCATACCACTTTTTCAGCTTTGACAGCGCAGGCGAAACTCAGGCTGACAATTTCATCGCTGCTGTAGGCAGGGACGAGATAGATATGCCGCCTGTGGTCGATATCGAGTATTACGGCGACAAGCGCAGAAACAAGCCTTCACGTGAGGAAACCAAAAAGATACTTCGTCCCCTGCTGGAAAGACTTGAGGAATTCTACGGCGTAAAGCCCGTGATATATACCACTCTCCCCGTCTACTACAGGTACGTGCATGACAGCTTCGGCGAATATCCGCTGTGGATAAGGAGCGTGACCGTCGAGCCCGACCTTATAGACTGGAAGTTCTGGCAGTACAGCGACAAGGGGATCCTCAGAGGCTATGACGGCGATGAGGAACACATCGACCTGAACGTATACAACGGCTCGGCTGAGGACTTTGAAAAAGAGTTCGGAGAGCCGTAAAAAAAGCGGATATATCCGTGTTTTCAGAAAGAAAGGCAATAAATTGAGACCATTTTTATTAAAAGCACCCGTAAAGGATTATATATGGGGCGGAACAAAGCTCCGTGAACTCTTCGGCAAGGAAAGTGACACAGAACGTCTCGCCGAGAGCTGGGAGCTCAGCTGCCACCCTGACGGCGAATCCGTCATTGCAAGCGGAGATTCAGAGGGAATGAAGCTCAGTGAATTCGCAGCTCTGCACCCCGAAGCAGTGGGAAGCAGCTTCAGAAAGGGCAGCAGCTTCCCTGTACTGGTGAAGCTCATAGACGCAAGGGACGACCTGTCGGTACAGGTACACCCCAATGACGAATACGCCCATAAGTACGAAAATGACAACGGCAAGACCGAGATGTGGTATATCATATCGGCAGAACCCGGCGCAGAGCTGGTATACGGCTTCAAAGAAGAGCTCACAAAGGAGGAGTTTCGCCGTGCCGTGGAGGAAAATACCCTCATGGACAAGGTAAACCGCGTCCCCGTAAAGCAGGGCGACGTTTTCTTCATAGAACCGGGAACTCTCCACGCTATCGGCAAGGGAATAATCATAGCCGAGATACAGCAGAGCTCCAACGTCACATACCGTGTTTACGACTACGGCAGACTGGGCGCTGACGGAAAGCCGAGACAGCTCCATGTGGAGAAAGCCCTTGAGGTAACGAACACAAAGCCTGCCGACCACCGCAGACCTGTCTATGGACTTGAGCTTGACGGAGTAGTCACTCAGCTCCTTGCGGACTGCGACTACTTTATAGTAAACCGCCACAGGATAATCAAGGAAGCAGAATTCTTGGCAGACAGCAGTTCCTTCGCTCATATCCTTATGATAGGCGGAAGCGGCGGGGAACTCGTCGCAGACAATTACAAACTGCCGCTCAGAATGGGCACAAGCGTTTTTGTTCCGGCAGGAACAGGCGCATACGCTATAAAAGGAAATTGTGATGTGATAATCACAACTATTCCATAAGGAGGATATAAAAATGAAATATTACGTAGGGATCGACCTGGGCGGTACAAATATCGTTGCAGGCGTAGTTGATGAGGAATACAACATCATCGCAAAGGCAAGCACCAAGACCAACTGTCCCCGCCCCGAAAAAGAGATCGCGGACGATATGGCGAGAATGGCTGTTGAAGCTGTAAAGAACGCAAAACTTACAATGGACCAGATCGAATGGATAGGCGTAGGTACTCCCGGTATCGCAAACAGTGAAAAGGGCATTATCGAATACTCCAACAATCTCGGCTTCAAAAACACGCCTATGGTGAAGTACATACAGGAGACTATCGACAAGCCCGTATTTATTGAGAACGACGCAAACGCAGCCGCATACGGCGAGTTCGTAGCAGGTGCTGCAAAGGGAGCAAGAAACGCTGTATGCATTACTCTCGGAACAGGCGTAGGCGGCGGCATAATAATCGACGGAAAGATATATTCAGGCTCCAACTTCGCAGGCGCTGAGATAGGACATACCGTCATCGAGGTAGACGGAGCACAGTGCTCCTGCGGCAGAAAGGGCTGCTTCGAGGCTTACTCCTCTGCAACAGGACTTATCCGCATGACAAGGGAAGCTATCGCAGAGCACCCCGACTCTGTAATGGCAAAGTCAGAAAAGGAAAAGGGCAAGATAACTGCACGCACCTCCTTTGACTGCATGAGAGCCGGCGACAAGTACGCAAAGGCTGTAGTTGACAAGTACATCAAGTACCTCGCAGCAGGTATCACAAATACCATCAATATCTTCCAGCCCGACGTGCTTTGTATCGGCGGCGGCGTATGCAACGAGGGCGATCCTCTTCTCCTGCCCATGAAGGAGCTTGTTGCTAAGGAAGTATATACCCGCAACTCAGAAAAGAATACCGATATCGTCATCGCCAAGCTCGGCAACGACGCAGGTATCATAGGTGCAGCCTTCCTCGGCAAAGCTAAGTAATTTAAGCTTATTGTATGGAACGCCGTCCTCGGCTTTCCATATAGGGGGGATATTATCCGCCCGCTGAATACAATATAAAAGCCGCAGCATTTTCCGTGCTGCGGCTTTTTGTTGACACATCATTTTTTTTGATGTATAATTTTAGTAACATATTCTGGCAGGAGCTGAAAAAAGGAGGGCGGTAAAAATGCAGGAGCTTAACGGTAACAATGAGTTCAGCGACACTGCGCCGGAGACTGCGGACAACAGTGAAGTTACATCTTTTTCCGAACAGCAGAAAAGGCATAAGGAAGCAGAAGCAAGGGTAGATGAAATATTTGCCAGCGCAAGGGCTCAGAGAAAACCAGTCCGCAAAAAAAGGAGCTTCACGTCCTCTGAAGAGACCTTTTCCGCTCCGCTGCCGTCCAAAAACGATTATACTTATAATAAAGAAGAAAGCTTCGCCAATACAGGCACTCAGGAAACTGCCGCTCCCGGTAAATACCTCTCCTCAGATGAATATCTCATGTCTTCTGAATTTCTAAGTCAGAAATTCAGCTATGACGAGGCGCAGAAAAAGGTCGATGCGATATTTGCAAGCGCAAGATCCCAGAGGAAGCCTCGCAAAAGTATGGGAGACAGCATACTCTCAAGAGAGATACTGCCTTATCCCAAAACAGATGAAAAGCAATACAATTCAGCATCAGACGGGATATTTGCCGGCACAAGACCATTAAGCAAAGCTGAGAACAGCTCTTTATCCGGCGAAACTCAGGACAACTTCAGCGAGGCTGCTGAAAAAGCCGCAGAGATATTTGCCCGCGCAGGCACTGAGGAAAAAGCCGCAGGAAAAAGCGCACTGTCATCGTTAGTCACTGAACTCGTTATACTTGAAATCATTTCACTTATCATATTCATTTTCAGTCTTGTAAACGACCTGCCGGGAGTTCTTTCCCTCTTTGCCGTGTTCATGCCGGTTATTGCCGGAATAGGCTACAGAGTGCTCGGCAGACAGCTTTCACTGCAGGAAGCTGTGTCAAAATGCAGACCGCATATTATTTTATCCTGTCTGTTCTTTGTGTGCGCTCTGCTCTCAGTCTGAACACTGACCTGCACAGTTATTTTGTCAGCAAAAAGCCCGAGAGCGTTACATCAACAGCTTCCGGGCTTTTGTGATCTGAAATTGTAATCCGGCAGGATTATCATAACGTACCTGCCGCCCTTATTTAGCCATATTACGGTACTGGTTCGGCGTTACTCCCACTGTTGCAAGGAACTGTCTGAGGAAGTACTTGCTGTCTACATAGCCGCACTGCTCCGCGATCTCAGCCATGCTCAGAGTAGTTACCATGAGGCAGTAGGTCGCTTTTGCCATACGCGCGTTTATGCAGTCCTTATGTATGCTGACGCCGAAGCACTTCTTGTATACCTCACGCAGATGTCCGGCGCTGTATGGATAAAGCTTCTGGAGCTTTTCCGACTCAAAGCTGTCCTGGGGATTGCTGTAGATATAGTTTCTTATACTCAGCATATCCTCATAGTGGGGACGCATACGCATTTCCATCTGATCGCACTGTCTCTGCGCAAGCAGCTCAGAACAGATACCTATCATCTTCGTATATGATTTTTCCGTACATTTTACAGCCGCAAGCACGAATGAATCCAGTCCGTACTGCTCTATATATACGTTATGCTGCAGCATTATGGAATTGAGCCTGTTTTCGAGGAGCTCCTCCTCAACATCGCCCTGTATAATGCAGGCAAAGGTGTTATCGTTGACTCTGCCGCAGACATCGCTGCTTCCGCAGAACTGCTTCACAGCCTCCGCGGCGTCCATTATAGCCGGTATCTTGCCGTTGAGTTCATAGAAGCCCGCATTTGAGATGCCTATTCTAAGCATGACGAGCGTGCTGTCATTCTTTGAGATGTCGATAGTATGGTAAGCCTTTCTCATGCCTGTCTCATTATACATACCGGTAAGGGTATCCCGCAGGTCTGAAAGGTTCTGGCACTGAGTAAGATACTGGATATCATTCTTCATTCTCAGGAACTCAAGTCCGTTGGATACGGATTTCAGCCAGTTCCTGTAAATATCGTCATAGGTATCCGGATCGTGATACTTCAGCACAAGATAACCGAAAAGCCTGTCATTGAAGAAGAGCGGATTGAAATAGTATACCGCCGGCTCATAATTTCTTGCAAGAAGGGCAGAAAAGTTGTATTTCTGCATATCGAACGGGGTATTATCGTCCCACTTAACCATGCTCTGGCACGAGAGAATATCGCTCAGTTCAGCGTCCGTATCGTACCAGTTCTTGTAAAGGCAGAGATAGAAGCTCTGGATCCCCCTTACCTGCCAGTGGAAAGTTCCGCATATTTCCGTGAACTCGTTCAGAGTACGGCACTCCGTGAGTTTCTGGTCGAGAGGATTGAAAAGGTTCCAGTTATCGTAATCCTTTTTTGCTCTGGCGCTTTTCAGCTCCTCAGTATAAAGTATGCGGTCAACTCCGCAGGTACAGCTCGTACCGCAGATGATCTCGCCCTGAGGCGGCGCAAACAGGAACTCTCTCTCCTTTATGCTGCTGTAGACCATATTTGCCGCGTCCTCGCCTATAGTCTCACGGTTTCTCTTATAAGTAGTAAGAAGCGGCGTATGCATGAATCTGTCACCTACATATTCATAGCCTACCACCGTAACGTCCTCCGGGACTTTTATACCGAGCTCATCGAACTTATCTATCAGTCCGTATGCCATATAGTCATTTGCGCAGACTATCGCCTGAGGCAGCTTCAGCTCTCCGCTGTGATAGCGCTCCGCGAGCTCCTCACCGGAGTTCATCCAGTAATTTCCGTAGTGTACACGTTTCTCATCGTACTCTATGCCGTGCTTTTCAAGTGACTTCCTGTATCCGCTGACGCGGAGATTTGAAGCCTCGATAAAGTCGTAACCAGTGATTATGTCGATCTCCCTGAATCCGTGCTTTTCCACCAGATGATCCGTAAGGTCCATAATATCGTTCTCGTCGCTGGTATTTATGAACATACAATGCGGGAAATTGAGTTCGGCTACATGAGTTCCCACAATAACTGTAGGTATAGTCTTCTTTGAAAGCAGATCAGCGATCAGCTTTTTAAGTTCCTCGCTCACGAACGATTCGGATATAACGATAAGACCGTCAAGCTCATCGGAGAGTATGAGGTCATATATCCTGTTTTCGCAGAAAAGCTCCTTTTCTCTGACATTAGGGTTATAGTTGTTGGAAAAAACAATGGTATCCACTCCAACGCACTGAGCGAACCTTGCAATCCCCTTTATGATCTGACGCTGCTCGATACTGTTCGCCTCTGCAGTAACAACGCCGAGGATCATTCGTTTTTTTCTTACCAAAATACCCACTCCTCGGTATATTTATCTATATTTTTGGTCAGATAGCTTTAATAACTTACAATAATTATACATTATTTATTAAGAATTGTCAATGAAGTTTTCTGCATTTTTTCCACCATAAGGGTATTTTTGTGGGTTGAAAGAAAAATCATTGTTATATTAAACAATCGATAATGTCGCTTTTTGTATAAAACGACTGTTTTGCACACCCCATGCAACAAACCATCCCATCGCGGACACATATGTTATGAATTCGAATTCAAAGGAGGAATCCGCATGAATGACCTGTCAAACGATGTCAGACTTGCAGGCAAAGGCGATACCGAAGCATTTGCCCGGCTGTACGGCACCGTATACGAGGATCTTTATCATATCGCCCTGAACAGCCTGCGAAGTACCCACGACGCAGCTGACGCAGTGAGCGATACGATACTTGACGCTTTTCGCTACATAAAAAAGCTTCGCAGCCCGGACAAATTCCGGAGCTGGATAATGACGATCCTTGCAGCAAAGATAAAACGAAAGCAGCGTACATATTTTGAACCGTCAGAAGAACTGAACGAGAATACTCAGCTTTCCGACAGCTTCAGCTACGAATCGGTAGAACTCCGCGAGGCTATGGAAAAGCTGGACGAAGAATCCCGTCTGCTGCTGTCAATGTCCGTGCTCGGAGGATATACCAGCGACGAGATATCATCACTGTGCGGTATAAATTCCGCAACAGTGCGTTCAAAGCTTTCAAGGATAAAGCATAAGCTGCGGCTTGAGCTCACCCCCGAAATATGATCCATGAAAGGAGAATGTTTATGACAAACGATGAAAAGCTCAGAGAGCAGATGAAATCCGCTCCTGTTCCCGAAAGGTTAAAACCTGAGAATATAAAGATAATGCTCGATAATGAAATAGCAAAGAAAAAGAGAAGCCGTATCTCCATGGCAGGCCGTATCACAGCAGCAGCTGCCGCCTGCACAGTTATAGGAGGCACTGCGGTCTATACACTGAACAACAGGGGAACAGACATAAAAACTTCGGTGCCCGTTAAAAAGGGCGATGTGACCACTACAGCTCCCGCGACCGATAAGCCGGAAAGCAAGGTGCTTACAAGCTACATGAGCGGTGCTTCCGACTACGAACAGATCTATACAATGTTTAATAAGGCTGCAAAAAAAGCCCAAAAGGAACAGAAGAAATACTACTATACCAATGATATAATGGAGGAAGCAGTGGCAGATGCGACCGTTGCCGCCGGAGCTTTCGATGAAGAAGATACGAACCTCAGCGGCAGAATCAAAGGTATCAACGGCTATGACAGTGAGCTGCACGAAACTCCTGTAATAACCGAGGATACGACAGAACCAGGTCCGGAACCCGAAACCGTCCCTCCTGAGGATACTACCGATGCTCCCGAAGAACCGGTAAAGGAAGAGGACCCCGAACACTCCGAGACCTACTATCAGGAACAGGACGTTCTCGAAGCCGATATCGTAAAAACAGACGGAAAGCATATATACTACCTTGCAAACGACAGGGACGAGGATTATAAAACCGTCCCCGTTCTGCGCACAGCAGACGTCAAGGACGGAAAATTCACAGGCAGCTCTGTACTGGATATCTGTGAGTCCGTTGATATGCAGAACAGCGGCTATAACATCAGAGCTGTTGATATGTATGTCTACAATGATATGATAGCTGTCATATGCAGCAATAATCAATACGGCCTCTACTACAGCGACGACTATGACGAGATCGGGTATAATGTCCAGAACACCTTTGTAGCCTTCTATACCACAGGCGACGAGCCTCAGCTGATAGATGTATACAAACAGGACGGCTGTTACAGCGACGTAAGGATATCTCCTGACGGATATATGCTACTCACCTCAACATACAACACCACTGTTTTCGACCGTATCAAGGACAGTGATGATACAAGGCACTATATCCCCTACTGCGGATTTGCCGAAAGCTATGATATCATACCTCCGGAGGATATACTCCTTCCCGCCGGCGGCTTCGGAAGCACTGACAGGCTCTCATATACTGTCATAGGCAGCATTGACCTGAATGCTGAGGGAGCTCCTGCCGAAAAGGATATCAAGACTCTCGCCGGCTACACCGGAAGCATATACTGCTCGGCTGATAACCTCTACACAGCCGATTGGAGCGAGGATTACCGCACGGATATCACCCGTATCTCCATAAATGGCGGAGATATCGTTCCAATGGCAGGCACTACCATCAACGGAGAGGTCAAGGATCAGTTTTCAATGAGCGAGTATGACGGTTACTTCCGCGTTGCCGCTACATATACAGAAGTAAAAAAGACCTTCCACAGCTACGACGATGATGACAGCAATTTCATAAAGGAATTCTGGGACTATCTAACAGACGAAGAAAGAAAAGGCTATTATACCTATGAGGATATCAGGACTGATACCCGTGTTTACGTCCTTGATATGGATCTGAACACAATAGGAAGCGTAGACGGTCTCGGTGTCGGCGAGCAACTGAAATCAGCGAGCTTCAGCGGAAATATGGCTTATGTGGTCACATTCCGCCAGACCGATCCTCTCTATGCGGTCGACCTGAGCGATCCTGCAAACCCTGTTGTGCTTGACGAGTTCAAGATAAACGGTTTCAGTACCTATATGCAGCAGTGGAGCGACGGCCTGCTCCTCGGCTTCGGTCAGGACGCCGACGAGAACGGCAGGATAACAGGCATAAGGATGACTATGTTCGATAACTCCGATCCGAACAACCTGAAGGCGGAAGCTGTATATACATGGAACAATTCTCCCAGCAATTATAACTATGGAAACAATTCGGAATGGTCGGAAGAATATTATAATTCACCTGCTGTATACGAGAGAAAAAGCCTGCTCATAGCTCCCGGAAAGAACCTTATCGGCGTTCCGGTAGAATACAGCAGATATGCGTTTTCTGACTGGGGCAAGATGGCTGAGTATACCGAAAGGTCACAGTATGTATTCTTCAGCTACGAAAACGGTGAATTCGTACTCAAGGGCGATATCACCAATATACTGAACGAGAGCAATGAGTATGCCTTTTACACCGAGCCCTTCAACCGTGCTGTATATATAGGCGATTATGTCTATGCTCTCTCTTCAAAGAAATTCGTTGCGGCTGATATAAACACTATCGGTATCACCGACGAGCTTGATTTCTGATACAAAAAGCCGGAGCGGTACATAACTGCTGCCGCCACAAACAGCCATAAAGAGGTGCTGAACTTCTTTATGGCTGTTCCCATTGCCAACTCCTTACATTTTTACGGGTCCGGAAACGTAATATTTCGTGATTATTACCACTGTGCAACTGATTGACACAGGCGCTCCAATATGTTATACTATTAAAAAGTTGTTTTTACATATTATGTAAAAACGCAAATGCATTTAGGGAGATATGATTATGAAAGAAGCATTACTTGTTATCGACGTCCAGAACGATTACTTCGAGGGCGGAGCCTGTCCGCTCCATGAACCGAAAAAGGCTGAAGAGCGTATAATCAAGCTCATTGCCGAAAGCAGGAAGGCAGGGCGTCCTGTTATCTATATAAAGCACATCAACTCCGACGATGAAGCCTTCTTCAACGAGGGTACATACGGCTGCGAGATATCAGAGCGTATCGCTCCGCTGCCGGACGATATCGTCATAAACAAGTACTGCCCGAACAGCTTCCTCGGCACCGAGCTGAACGACTGTCTGCGCAGTCTCGGCGTTGAAAAGCTGATAGTATGCGGAATGATGACTCATATATGCATAGATACTACTGTACGCGCCGCAATGGACCACGGCTATGAGGTAGCTCTCGTTGCCGACGCCTGCGCTACAAAGGACATTGAGTACAAAGGCGAGATCATACCCGCTGAAACAGTTCAGAAAACCTATATCGCTTCCCTTTCGGGAACATTTGCGGAGATCGTCTGAAGGGACAGGCTCCGTACATTAATAACAGTTTATAAGGCTCTAAGATCTACTCTTAGAGCCTCGCATTTACCAACACAAATATCTAAATCTGTCACAGGAAGGTGGATACAATGAAAGTCGCTTTTTTTGATACCAAGCCCTATGATACTCCCTCCTTCGAGAAATTCGGCAAGGAGAAGGGTATAAAGTTCAAATTCTACGAGACAAAGCTCAATGAGGATACAGCAGAACTCGCAAAGGGCTGCGAGGCTGCCTGCGTTTTCGTAAATGATACCGTCAACGCAGCCGTTATCGACAAGCTCTGCGCTCTCGGCGTAAAGGTTCTCGCGCTCCGCTGCGCCGGCTATAACAATGTGGACATCAAATACGCAAAGGATAAGATAAAGGTAGTCAGCGTTCCTGCTTACTCGCCCTATGCTGTCGCAGAACACGCAATGGCACTTCTCCTTACGTCGATACGCCGCGTCCACAAGGCGTTTATCCGTACAAGAGACCATAACTTCTCACTGAACGGACTTACCGGCTTTGACCTTCACGGAAAGACCATGGGTGTAGTGGGAACAGGTAAGATCGGTCGTATCTTCATAAATATCTGCCGCGGTTTCAGCATGAACGTCATTGCTTACGACAAGTTCCCTGCCAAGGACAGCGATATAGACTATGTTGAGCTGGACGAGCTTTTCAGCCGCAGCGATATCATTTCCTTCCACTGTCCCCTCACAGACGAGACCTACCACATGATAGATGAAAAGTCCATAGAAAAGCTGAAAAAGGGCGTAGTTATCGTAAATACCTCAAGAGGTGCTCTCATAGACGCAGAGGCTCTCCTCGAAGGCATAAAGGCACGTAAGATAGGCGCTGCCTGTCTCGATGTATACGAGGAGGAAGCGGACGTTTTCTTCCAGGACTTCTCAGGTCATATCATCGCCGACGATACCCTTGCAAGACTTATCTCCATGCCTAATGTTATCGTTACTTCGCATCAGGCTTTTCTTACGGAAGAGGCTCTCAGCAATATCGCCGAAACTACGGTGAATAACATAATCGCCTGCCACAAGGGCGAGGAATGCCCTAACGAGCTCCATATATGAGGTGACGGAAATGCTTACAGGAAAAACTGTTTTACTTGGCGTCACAGGCTCTATCGCCGTATACAAGATATGCAACCTCGCACGTATGCTCACAAAGCTTGGAGCTGACGTACACGTTGCCATGACCCCCAATTCGCTGAACTTCGTTCACCCGCTTACCTTTGAGACCCTTACTCAGCACAAGTGTCTTATAGATACCTTTGACCGCAATTTCGAGTACAGCGTGGAGCACGTCTCCATTGCGAAAAAGGCTGACGTGGTAATGATAGCTCCGGCTTCCGCAAACGTCATCGGCAAGATTGCAAACGGTATCGCAGATGATATGCTGACTACCACGGTAATGGCTTGTACCTGCAAAAAAATAATAGCTCCGGCTATGAATCATAATATGTTCCACAACCCTATAGTTCAGGACAATATCGAAAAGCTGAAAAAATTCGGCTATGAGATAGTGGAGCCTGTCCGCGGTATGCTGGCAAACAGGGATATCGGCGACGGAAAGCTCCCTGACGAGGATACTCTCCTTGAGTACATCGTCCGTGAGGCTGCCTTTGAAAAGGACCTTGCAGGCAAAAAGGTACTCGTTACCGCAGGCGCTACCCGTGAGAGCATAGACCCGGTACGCTTCATATCCAACCACTCCAGCGGAAAAATGGGCTTCGCTCTTGCAAGAGCAGCTATGCTGAGAGGCGCCGACGTTACTGTAGTTGCGGCGCATACCGACGTTGAACCGCCTATGTTCGTAAATGTAGTTCCCGTAAAGTCCGCTGAGGATATGTTCAATGCCGTAAAGGAGCGGCTTGCGGAAACGGATATAGTAATAAAAGCGGCAGCAGTCGCGGATTATACTCCCGTTACAACTGCCGACAGCAAGATAAAGAAGTCCGACGGAGATATGAGCATACCCCTGAAGCGAACTACTGATATACTCAAATATATCGGCGAGAACCGCCGCAAGGGACAGGTTGTCTGCGGCTTCTCTATGGAAACGGACAATGTTATCGAGAATTCCCGCGCAAAGCTCACAAAGAAGAACTGCGACATGATATGTGCAAACTCTCTCAGAAGTGCAGGTGCAGGCTTCGGTACCGATACCAATATCATAACGATGATAACCAGGAACGATACCGAGGAAATGGAGCTCATGTCCAAATTCGACGCGGCAAATGTTATCCTCACAAAGCTTAAAGAGATATCTGAAAAATAATGGCTAACGACATCTTATTCGGCGAGTTCAAAGCGCTTACCTACAAGATAAAAATATACCATATCGTAGCGGTATTTGTATTATCGGCGCTGTTGTTATCGTTATCGGTCTTCAGCTTTTGCTCCTCGCTAAGCAAAAAAGAAAACTGCACCGCTACGGTTTACGGTACAGTCTCATACATCAGGGTCGACAGACAGAACAAATGGAGATATCAAAACGGCAAAAAAGAAAGATACACCGAAACCACTATGACCACATATATTTCGGTAGAAACAGACGGTGTTTTCACCAAAGGCACTATCATCACGAGCAAAAAAATGAAAACGGGAGACAAAGTGGTCATAAACTACGATCCCGATAACCCGAACACATACTACCTCAATAATGATACGGGAGAATTCATTTTCCTGCCGATGATCGGAATATTCTTACTTTTAGTCGGATTGGCCATGACGCTTTTGTACCGCATCAATAAAAGGGAGCAGAACAGCTTTTACTACTAATGAACAGCAAATAGCGGGGCGAACAGTGTTCGTCCCCTTTACATCAAAAAAGACCTCCGTATCAGACGGAGGTCTTTTATCATTCATTTATGATGCCTTGTTGGAAAACTCTTCCATCAGCTTCATCCATTCATTGAACTCTTCTTCTGTCATGTTGTCCTTGTAGTCCTCATAATTGTATTCACTGGGGTCAAACTCAAAGGAGAAATTGCCGCTGCTGTCCCAGTCGTAATCATCATCATCATCGTCCCAGTCGTAATCCTCCTCATCATCGTCCCAGTCATAGTCATAATCGTCATCTTCCCACTTGCTACTGTATGCCTTGCGTCTTTCATAGCCTTCAGTAAAGCTGTTTGCAGCGCTTGAAGCCGAAGCCTTGTCAAAACCGATATCTTCAAGTGTGAGCTTTACAAATGCTGTGAGATCCTTTTCGTTGATATAGTCATCTATATCTAAGTCGTCCATAGTCTCTGGATCAAGTACAAAAGCTCCGCTCTTGTCAGGGAGATCGACCTTTACGCCGTAATCATATGCGTATGATAATCTGATCTTACCGTAATCAGTGTCCTTGATACGGAGATCATAGGAAATGACTTCTCTGTTTCCGTCAGTATCGAATGATATCTTTATAGGATCTACCTTTGGGATATCAAGTGTGAAATCACCGCTGAACAGTAACTTGTCTTCGTCCTTCAGCTCTACATCGCTGAAGCTGAGAACAACATCCTTATTGACCTTATCTTTTACGTAATCGTCCTCATCTTCATCATAGTGATAATCATAATCGCAGAAGTCGAATGTGATGTCTCCTGTAAATACCTTTTTCTTTGCTACGGCATTGAGCTTTGCGCCAAACTCTTTCTCGCCGTCAGATACAGAAACTATCTCGCCTCTGATATTGTCTCCGTCCTTGCCGATGAGAGCGGTCAGGGACTCGTCGTCGTCGTCAGAGAAACCAAAGCCGCGGATAGTACCCGTAGCATCAATATATGTATCCATTGAGAAAACTATATCGTTATCGTAATCGTCTTCCTCAAGGTCTTCCTCCAAACTCTTGATGACATCATCTAATTTGTCAGCGAACTCGTCATCGTCATCACATTCGCCCATCTTATTGACAACGATATTTCTGATGACCTTGTCGTTCTTCATTTCCTTGGCAAACTCAAGAGCAAGTCTGTCAGCGTCCTTATCGGTAATATCAACTGTAGCCACAGTATACTTTACCTGTATATCACATATATCAATGCTCTCGCTCTTTTCGACCTTTACCTCTTCAACGAAATCGTTCCATACAGTAACGTATCTGTTGACCTCTTCCTCTATCTCCTCAGGAGTTATGAATGTAGAAGGATCATCAAGAGCTGCCTTGTATGTATTTAATATACTGCTACTCACACCGCGCAAAGAAGAATCATCTTCATCAAGATCCAAACAGATCCACTGCTCCTTGAGTTCGGGGATACGGAAGAAGTAATCCATAGACTGCGCGTCTGACGCAACGTCAACGCTCAGAATGCGCTTTCCGTCCATTTCAAAGCCTGCATTTGAATTCACACTGCCCTTTTTGGTCTTTCCGCTGACTGTAAACGCATACTTATCGGTATTATCAATGATATTAATAAGCTGCCGCATTTCGTCGCTTTCAGAACCGCCTAAATTGTTGGTCGCAAAATCCTTTGCAGTCTGTGAAGGCTCATAGGACAGCGAAACATCTACGGACTGACCCTGTTCATACTGTTCAAGGCGCTTCTTGTAATAGTCGCTTACCTTCTCGCCTAATGTCTTTGAATTCTTTTCATTTACCCATGCATAATACTTTTCGGGCTTGCTCAGACGCAGCTTTACCTGATTCTTTACAGTATCGGATGCTGCGTATGCAGTTACGGAACCGCCTGCTAAAACAACTGCTGATATACCCCCTATCAGAGCTGCCTTCTTGCCCCTGCCCTTTCTGGTAACATTCTCTACGCCTGAAACAGTAGTTTCATAGCTGTTTGAGAACTGGTTATCAAACTGGGTATTATTGAATACATTTTTGTTTTCGTTTTCAAACATTGTAATTCCCTCCATAATATTATATCACTCGGAGCACTGCGCTCCTTATGTCAATAATATCACAAACTTTTTCAAAAGTCAATATTTCCCTATATTTGTTTTCATGCTGTAACAAATAATTTTGAATTCGTTCACAATTTGACTGTATATCCTGAAAAAACAGGGCAATACTATTTACGGTCCGATGCGGATCCAATAATCAGAACGGAGATTTTCTCATGGAAGAACAGAAGAAAAACAAAAGTATCAAATGTGATGTTTCTCAGTGCAGACACAATCTGGTATCAGAGCATTACTGCACTCTCGACTGCATATCAGTGGGAACTCACGAGGACGATCCCACTGTGCCGGAATGTACAGACTGCAATTCATTCGTAGTCCGTTCAGGCTGCTGCGATTAAAAGGGCAAAAAAAATAAGCAGTTCCTCTTACGGAACTGCTTATCGTCCTTTTTTGATTACTCAGCGTTGGGAGCTCCAACAGGACATACGCCTGCACAAGCACCGCACTCAACGCAAGCGTCTGCGTCGATAACGTACTTGCCGTCGCCCTCAGAGATAGCGCCTACAGGGCACTCTGCTGCACAAGCGCCGCAGCTTACACAATCATCAGAAATAATATATGCCATATTTCATACACCTCCGTGTTATTCGGGAGCCTGCGCTCCTCGTATTTTCATTTTAACATATCTGAGTAAAAAATCAATACTTTTTTGTTAGTCTGTACTTACATTAAAAGCTATTCCGCTGTATTACGCTGAAAACAGCCTGAGAGTCTGCCTCTCAGGCTGTTATTTCATCATTTTTTCTTCTTTGCTTTGCTTCCGCCTTTTTTGGAAGCATTTGCAGGCTTTTTCACAGTCTGTACAGCTTCCGAGTCTTCGGTCCCTGATTTTTTATCCTCAGTCTTTTCCGCAGCGGTTACGGCATCGTTTTCAAATTCCGCGCAGGAGGCTCCTGCAACCGTCCAGAATACCGGAGCATAAGCTATACTGCTGCAGCCTATCAGGAAGAGGAGCACTCCTCCCACTGTCAATGTGAACAGCAGCGTCACCTCTGTATACTTCTTTCTGTGTGCAGCCTTTGCGCCTGCGATGAGCACAGGCACGAGTATCATTATAAGCGCTATAAGTGAGGGTATACCTCTTGTAGCCGCAGTATAAAGGTATTCGTTGTTTACCTTGTCAAAGACCATGCTGTTCTTTGTGTGGCGGAGCATATCCACAACATCCTCATAGCCTGCGGCTGATCTGAGCTGAGGATATACAAGCTGCTCCGGACCGGTTCCCACCAGCTTGTTGTCTCCTATGATATCCATCGTCTTTTCAATGGTATACCAGTAGTATGTCGAAGTATCGTCTATTTCAAGGATCGAATCATTAACAGGTCCGGAAGCGCCTGCCCTGATATAGCCGTCAGCATACCATGCTATTTTTCCGTCATGCAGTTCGTAGGAATCCTTGACTCCGAAAGCTCCGGCATTTATAAGACATACCGCAAGACCTGCGAATGCAGCCGCAACAGGCAGTGCCACAAGGCGGAGCTTAGGAGCTTTCTGCCTGAACGCCACAACAGCAGCCGCTATAAGCGCGAAAGCGAATCCGCATATACCCAAAAGCGAATATGTGTACATCATTACGAATGAAAACAGAGCAGCCGAAACAAGATATATTATCCTGCACTTTTTATTGTCAGAGTTTATGAAAGCTATGAGAGCCGCCGTCAGTGAGAGCGTCAGCAGCATTGCCAGAAACAGAGGAGACAATGAAAGTCCTGAGGCTGCGTTCAAAAAGAGATCCTCTTCACCGATCCAGCCTACATAATCATAATGAGAGAGTTTGCGTGTCAGTATCTGTACCAGCGATATGATCCCATTCAGTGCACCCACAGCAATAACGCCGTTTATCACAAGTTTCACAGCGCTCCTGCGCTTGAGAGTTATGGCAGTTATAAAGAAGCAGCCATAGAAGGCTATTGCAAGAAGTCCCTCATATCTTTCTGTAAAGCCGTAAAAGCCTACTCCTGCGTCATAACCGTTGATAAGCGAGACTATTCCCCATAGTATCATGGCTCCGAAAGCACATACGGGAAGCTTTGCCGCTTTTGGCAAATACTTCTTCATCAGAGCTATAATGGCGAGTATCATGCTGATAACTCCGCCCACGGCAAGTCCGCCGGCAGTCATGGCATACGAGAATTTATAATCGTTTACCTCAGGGAATATGGTGAACAGCGGTATCAGTAACATTCCTATAACAAGTCCTCGGGAAGCAAGTCTGGAATACTGCTCCTCGGTCATATTCAGGATAAAGTTTGACTTCTCCGTTGTGTGAAAAATGGTTTTCGGGTCTTTTTTCAATGTTTTTGCCATTTATAATCTTTCCTTCCTGCGCACCATGAAAAGACCGGCGCCGGTCAAACGGTACACATTATTAACATCATTTTCTTGAAACTGTAACAGTATAGGTATTATCGTTGTTTTCACTGACTTTTATGACAATTCCGGGGTCTAAATTCTCACGGCCTGCTTCGTCATACCATGCAAAGCCCTTGTACTTATTCGATATCTCAGCACCGTCCCTGAAGAAATTGTCCCTGTCGCCGTCATTGACGAGCCTGATAAAGCGTTTGCCTTTATCTTTGTTTGTATACTGGTCGTTTCCGCTCTCATACATGAAGTATTTCCGCCAGCCGTCATCAAGCTCTGTAGCTTCTATATGCTTTACGCTTATGCCGCTTCCGGTAGGACGCCAGTAAAAATGTGTCTTTACCTTGCTGTTGTTCGCGTCAAGAGTAAGGTACTCCACGATGATAAACTCAGTCTTGTAGCTTCCGTCAAAAGGCTTTCGCGGTATGATAAGGCAGTTGCCCTCGTCTGTCTGTCCGTTGGTAAGTATGAAGGACTGCTCTCCCTTTGCGGGATCGTACACCTGTATCTGATCCTCCTTCATCCAGCCGAGCATCAGCTTTGAAACTGCGGAATAATCCGAGAAAGCCTCGTCCATAAGGTCGTAGCCGGCAGAACCGTGCATACCCTCGAAATCCTCAACACCGTAAAGATAGAAATCGGGAAGTCCCATACAGTGTCCCATTTCATGTGAATAGGTCGCTATAAAGTCAACGTAGTCGTTATACTGTGTTATTGCGGTATTGCCTGTGATGACGTGTCCCGGAGTCATTCCGTCGGGCTTCAGCCAGTCATCGCCGTAGTAGCCTCCCGCGCAGGGCCACCAGTCATCAGTGTCGGAAGAGGACGGCACACAGAACAGCATAGCGTCGATGACGCCGTCGCTGTTTGCGTCAAATTTGCTGTAATCGACAATACTGTCCATATTCCTTATGACCTCTGTAGTGAAGTCGGATTTATATATATCGCCCTCATATGCGGAAATATTCTTCTTGCAGGTATATCTGTAAGCCTTGCCGCTCAGATTGAGAGAGCCCTTTGAAGCTCTCGAATAAAAAGCGCTGAAGCTCTCAAAGGGATAAGCCGAGGACTGATCGTTCTCAGCGCCGAAGGCAATTTCCTCTATCGTATCCGTAGAGGGCTCATACTCGAACCTGCAGTCAGGGAAATCAACGTAGAATATCAGAATATTCACATCGCCCTGTGACGGCATACTGCCGTACATATCCTTTACAGGGGGAGTTATGAAATCATTTTTCGGTGGGGCAGTCGTTGTGGTGGTAGTTGTTGTGGTGGTGGTAGTTGTTGTTGTGGTGGTAGTTTCGCTCTCCCAGCGGAGTATCTCCGCCTGCGGGACAGAAGCTATCGCTACCTTGCGGAGCTTTACAAGGTCAAATATTTCAATTGTTCCGTTCTGATCCATATCGGCTTTCTGTATCTTATCCCCTTTTGGCGTCAGCAGAGAATCAGCCCTGCCGTCCATTCTGATAAGGTACTTGACGCCTGCCTCCATACTTAGAACGCTTTTTTCGCCCAGTTTTTCCGTACCGTGAAGGTACTTTGTAAGCAGTACGATATCAGCGACGCTGACTAAACCGTCGCCGTTCAGGTCGCCTACGACATCTGCGTGCTTCCATGCGGCTCCCGCAGACAGAGGAAGCAGCGATACAGCAAGCAGCACTGAAGCGGCAGCCGATGCAAATATCCCCCATAGTTTCTTTTTCATGCACAAGCCCCTCCTAATAATCATATCACCTTTTTGCATTTCATTCTGAAGGCACAGGGAAACTCCCGGTGTCTCCACAGTGAAATAAAACAAGGCTGTCGAGCATAAAGCCCGACAGCCAAGACGACTGCGCAAACGGATCCCGTTCCGCAGTATAGTGCATTATTTTGCGTAGTCAGTGACTCTGCTCTCGCGTATGATATTGATCTTGATCTGACCCGGATAATCCATTTCAGTCTCGATCTGCTGCGCGATCTGTCTTGCCACGAGTACCATCTTCTCGTCGTCGATGATCTCAGGTGTGACCATGATCCTGACTTCGCGGCCTGCCTGAACAGCGAAGCACTTTTCAACGCCCTCGTAGGAGTTGCATATCTCCTCAAGCTTCTGAAGGCGCTTGATGTAGCTTTCGTAGTTTTCGCTTCTTGCGGCAGGTCTTGCAGCTGAGATAGCGTCGGCTGCCTGAACTATGCAGGCGATTACTGTCTTAGGCTCGACATCGTTGTGGTGAGCTTCAACAGCATGGATAATAACAGGATTTTCGTTGTATTTTTTACAAACGTCAACACCTATCTGAACATGAGAGCCCTCGATCTCGGAAGTAAGAGCCTTACCGATATCGTGGAGAAGTCCCGCGCGTCTTGCGATATTTGCGTCAACGCCCAGCTCGGAAGCAAGAACTCCGCAGAGCTTGGCGACCTCGATAGAATGATCGAGGACGTTCTGTCTGTAACTTGTACGGAATTTAAGACGTCCGATGAGCTTAATAAGCTCGTGGTTGAGACCGTGAACATTGGTCTCGATAACTGCGCGTTCACCTTCCTGCTTGATACGGTACTCTACCTCACGGCGAGCCTTTTCGACCATTTCCTCGATACGTGTGGGATGGATACGTCCGTCAGCTATGAGCTTTTCGAGGGATATCCTTGCCACCTCTCGTCTTATCTGGTCGAAGCAGGAAATAGTTATTGCTTCGGGAGTGTCGTCGATGATGAGATCGACGCCGGTAAGTGTCTCAAGTGTTCTGATATTGCGACCTTCGCGGCCGATTATACGGCCTTTCATTTCATCATTGGGGAGAGGGACAACCGAGACGGCAGCCTCAGACACCTGATCGGCAGCGACCTTGGCGATGGCAAGTGAGATATAGCTTCTTGCCTTCTCCTGACATTCGTCCTTGATAAGCTGCTCATAGGCTGCTATTTTTACAGCCTTTTCGTGTACGAGGTCATCCTCAAGCTTTGAGATTATGTACTCCTTAGCCTGATCCTTTGTGAATTCTGAGATACGCTCCAGTATATCCATCTGGCTTTTCTTGATGGAATCGGCTTCCTTCAGTTTTTCGTCAGCCGACTTTATCTTCTGGTTGAGCGTTTCCTCCTTTTTCTCAAGGTTATCTGTCTTCTTGTCTAAATTCTCCTCTTTCTGCTGCATACGTCTTTCCTGACGTGACAGCTCTGCTCTGCGATCCTTGATCTCTTTGTCCGCTTCTGTGCGGAGCTTATGTATCTCGTCCTTAGCCTCTATGAGAGCGCTTTTCTTCTTATTGTCGGCGTCCTTTTCGGCGTCCTCGACAATACGTTCAGCCTGCTGCTCGGCAGAGCCTACTATAGCCTCTGCATCGTGCTTGCGCTTTTCGACGCCTGCTTCAACGCCCTTTTTGAAGAAAAGAGCATATCCTATGCCTACGCCTGCTGCAAGCGCTATGAGAATAAGAGCGATAGCAAGACCTGGGTTCATACAGTGCATTACCTCCTTTTTCGTAAAAATAATCAAAAGTTTGTATCATAATTTTTAATTATTACTTAAAGGCGGTAAATGCCGCATTATTTTATTCATTTGTGAGTATATAGATCAACAGCTGAGCTTATACCTCAGCCGGCAAAAAATTAGACGGACGTTATAATCCCCGCCCAAGATTTGTTCCATAATCATATTTGAACCGCTTGATTTATATATTTATTCAGACTGCGGATAATGATGTAAAACAAAGCTGCATATACTGCCATAGTAATATTATGCAAATAAATACAACATAATTATTATATAATATTTTAGTGTTCCTGTCAATAGATTTCAATGAATTAAAACGCTGCGTTCACAAATTATTTTCAGACAAGAAGAAAAGGACGGGTGGTCCGTCCTTGATTATCATTTCATTTTATCTGCGTACATTACCTGTCATTTCCGGCTTCTGGCATATAGCACAAAAGACACAGTGAATAGCAGTGCAAAAGCACCAACGGAGACCGGTCCTATAGCTAACTGCGTCAAAAGCTGCAAATACCACCAGAAGAAGAATACTCCCGTCAGCAGCTTTAGTCTGTCGGTCAGCGAAACAAGGGACTGCTTCTCAGCCTTTGCCACTCTGACGGATATTATTTCAAGGACTGTGAGCAGTACCAAAAACGCGAGCAGGATTGCCAGCAGGAGCTTTCTGTCGTAATAAGCGTCAAAATTTGCCGAATAGACCAGTCCCCGGTATGCAGGATCCTCATAAAGCGCTTCATCTGAGGGATATCGCCCCCAGCACTCCGCCAGAGCCGCCGCCGCACCTGCGGTCAGCAGCCACGGTATCAGGCGGCACAGCCGGTGGAAAAGTCCTGAGGGAGCGGATTTTTCCGCTTTCTCCCTGTATCTGATATATGTGACCGTCTCCGCCATAATTCCTGTAACTGACGCAGCTGCTATAAGTCCAAAAACAAGCCTTGCCTTATCCGTATCAAGAGGCTGCTGAAGAGCTACACAGCTTGACCAGTAAGCGAAAAACAGGCTCACCAGCAGAGCGATACAGTCAAGGGTCAGGCAGAGCTCCGTCCGGAAGCGCTCCTCACCCTTTTCGCTTATCCTCAGACCTGTCTTCTTTTTTCCTATAAGGCGGCAGGCAAGCGCTATGCCTGCAATGGCGATACCGCCTATCACATGGGGATAAAAGCCGAAAAACTTTGACGCCACAACATCGAAACTGCCGTCAGAGTCAAAATGTACGCCTATCTCCTCAGGATAGTCTCCCCACTTTATAAGGTAAAACACCAGACTTGCACCGAGTATAAGTATACTCACGGTCAGAAGTATACGGTGTACCGTCTTTATTTTCCCGTTCATAGCAATATCCCCCCCTAAAACACAAAAGCCGCAGTATTTTTCAGACTTAATAGCAAAAATACTGCGGCATTTTATTCTCCCGTCAAGGGCTTACTTTTTCTCCGGCTCAGGCTCAATAACAGGCGCGTCAACGGCGTTCTTCCTTACGCTGGCGATACCCTTCTTGCAGCTGTCCTTCTTGACATATCCCTCGCTTGCAGCGATGATCTCACCATTTTTTGCTTTAAGGCGGAATCTGAATTCGCCTGACTTGTCCCTGTAGATCTCAAACTTAGGATTGCTTTCCGACTGGAAGCCTTCGATCGTCTGATCCTCAAGATTAGCAACGGGAGCGTTCTTGGCAACGCTTGCGATACCATTCTTTACGCTTGCAAGTGTATTGTAGACCTCTCCGCCTGTAGCGATGATCTCTCCGTTACCTGCCTTCAGACTGAACGTATAGCCCGTCTTGGTAGCCTTGATGATAAATTTTCCCATAATTACTATTCAACACCTTTCAGCAAAAGTATTATTAAATCGAGACTTATTCGATTTTGTATCATAATTATAACTTAAATGAGCAGACTTGTCAATAGATTTTGTTAATTTTCATCAAAATGTATAACAAATCCTACTCTCCAAGGACAGGGAAACAAATAAAAATGGCGGCTGCTATCGCTGCCGCCGCCATTATACTCTATTTTTCAAGTTCGATAAAGCTGTCGGGAACAGTCTCGCATACGCAGGCGAAATAGCCCTTGCTCCTGAGCTGTTCAGCGCATATCCCAGCCTGCTCCGCAGAGCCGAATATACCGAATACAGCCGAGCCGCTTCCCGTCATAACGGCTCTGAAGGAGCCGCCGTCAAGCATGGCAGTCTTTATGTCCTCCACCTCCGGAAGCTCCACAGCCTGCTCAAACAGGTTGCCGAAGAACTGATAAGCCGTCCTCGGAGAGCTAATCACAGCCTCTGCCAATTTCTGCGTCTCAGGGTGCCGTGGAGATATAAGTCCGTCAATGCTCCTGTATGCCTCAGCAGTGGATACCCCCTCCCTGCCCTTGGCTATGACCAGTATCTTTCCCGAATAATCGGCTATGGGAGTTATCCTCTCGCCTATGCCCTCAACATAGGCTGTACCGCCGGTGAGGAAGAAGGGGACGTCCGCTCCCAGCTTTTCCGGCTTGCTGACGCTTTTTCCGGTAAGTCTGCCGAGACAGTACAGCACAGCCGCAGCGTCGGTGCTGCCGCCGCCCATACCCGCCTGAGAAGGTATGCCCTTCTTTATATGTATACGGCAGCCGCAGTCCATGCTGTTCTCCTCAAAGAACAGCTTTGCCGCTTTGTACGCGATATTTCTCTCGTCGCAGGGTATCGGGTCGGAGCTTGCGAACTCCTCCGGCACTTCACAGGTAAGCTTTATGCCGCTTTCCGTAAGCTCAACGGATATCTCGTCGTACAGCCCTACTGTCTGGAAAACGCTCTCTATGGTATGATAGCCGTTGGGGAGCTTCCCGGTGACGTCAAGGGCAAGATTTATCTTTGCTGCCGTTTTTATTTTCATTTTTTCTCAGCCTCCAGCTTTTTCAGGAACTTCTCAATGCGCCTTATCGCCTCCATAAGATGCTTGAGAGAATAAGCGTAGGATATGCGTATATGTCCTTCTCCGCTCTCGCCGAAAGCGCTTCCGGGAACTGTAGCCACTCTTTCCTCAAAGAGCAGTCGTTCACAGAACTCCTCACTTGTAAGACCTGTGCTCTTTATGCACGGAAATACATAGAAGGCTCCTTCCGGATTGAAACAGGTCAGTCCGAGGCGGTTGAACTCGCCCACAAGATAGCGGCGGCGGGTATTATACTCAGCCACCATTTTCGCTACCTCCTCATCGCATGAGGTAAGAGCTTCAACAGCGGCGTTCTGACTGATAAAGGGACTGCACATGATACCGTACTGATGTATCTTTGATATCTGTGATATGATCGGTGCGGGCGCGGTGACATAGCCGAGCCTCCAGCCTGTCATGGCATAAGCCTTTGAGAAGCCGTTTACGTATATGGTACGCTCCCTCATGCCCTCCAGCTCGATAATGGAGAAGTGCTTCATGCCGTAGGTGAGCTCGGAATATATCTCGTCAGTCAGCACCATTATACCGGTATCACGGAGAAATTCCGCTATCGGTTCAAGGTCATCCCTCGTCATTACCGCTCCCGTGGGATTGTTCGGGAAAGGCAGTATGAGCAGCTTTGTCCGCTCAGTGACCTTATCCCTGAAATCTTCAAGGGTCAGCTTGAAATTGTTCTCGATATGTGTGGGTACGGAAACAGGTACGCCTCCCGCCAGCTCCACAAGGGGAGCATAACAAACGAAGCAGGGCTCTACCACAAGCACCTCGTCACCCGGATCAAGAAGTCCGCGTACAGTGAGGTCTATAGCCTCTGAGCCTCCGACGGTAACGATTATCTCCTTGTCAGGATCGTACTTCACGCCGTGTTCCTTTTCGATATGGGCGGAAATGGTATTTCTCAGTGGAGCGATACCCTTGTTGGGACCGTAAATTATGTGCTTTCTCTCCAGCACCTGTATAGCGGATTTCCTTATAGCCCAAGGAGTATTGAAGTCCGGCTCGCCGACTCCGAGGGAGATGACATCTTCCATAGTTCCTGCGATATCGAAGAACTTACGTATTCCTGACGGCTTTATGCTCTTTATCTTGTCCGAAAGGACCTTGTCGTAATCTATCACGATCAGCCGAGTCCCCTTTCGTCAGGCTCTTCACCGTCAATGAAAATGCCTTTTTCCTTGTATTTTTTCAGTATGAAATGGGTCGATGTGGAAAGAATACCGTCTATTGTTGCAAGTCTCTCCGAGACGAAGAAAGCCACGTCCTTCAGATTGCTGCCCTTTACCTCTACCGCAAGGTCGTATGCTCCGGAGGACATGAGGCTGACGCTCTCAACCTCGTCGTACATCATTATAGTCTTTGCGATATCGTCGAAGCCGCAGTCACGCTGAGGAGTTACCTTCAGCTCGATAGTGGCGTAAACTACGGAATCATCGTAGAGGTCATCGTTTACTATAACGCTGTAGCCCTTTATGACGCCGCTCTTTTCCAGCCTTTCTATCTCAGCTGCTGCCTCCTCCGCTGAAACGCCGAGCATTTCGCCCAGTTCTCTGTCGGAAATACGGGCGTTCTGCTGTAATATCCTTATAATATCGTTCATAGTATCAGTTCCTTTCATTATTATCAGTATTCAACGTATTCGCCCTGAGTATAACCGTAGTATTCAAGCACGTCGTCCCAGGTCTTTTCAATGAAGTTCGTATAGCCGAATCCCATATCAGAATCACCGACATACTTTTTATCCCGTTCGGTGTCCCAGCAGAAAACCTGTGATACGCTGAAACCGTTGAATACCAGGATATACTCTATGTCTCCGTGCTCCGGGACCTCCCAGTCAAAATCCGCTGTAAACGGAGCATCCTTGCTCCATTTGCCGTAAAGGTAAAAAGGGATATCCGATGTGCCACGGTTGAACTCCCAGCCGATCGATGAAGCAAGTATGCATGATTCAAGCATATCCTCGTCTTCAAGGTCCAGTTCCCTGCGCGGCTCTGTAGTATACACGGTATTGTCCTTTTTCAGCTTCAGTCCGGTATATTCTCCCTTGGTGAAGCCGTACTGCTTCAAAACCTCGCTCCATTTCACATCTGAAAGTATATCGGAATCCTTTACATCTCCGCAGAAGCCCACATAGTCATCATCGTCGTATTCCTTACACAGTATCAGCCTGTCAGGAACGCCTTTATCGCTGAACATCATGATAAACTCAATATCATTGTCGTCCTTCAGCAGACAGTTTTCCCGGAGATACTTTCCCAATTCGCCCTCACTCGTACATGAATACAATATATCCTGATCCGCGACGCATTCCTTATCGAGCAAAAAAAACTCAGCTTCATGCAGCATACTCATAGCGTAAGAAGACGCTCTGGCTTTTCTGCTCTTTTCAAGATAGCCCCGCATACCTGACTTTTCCTTCTTCTTTTTGCGGGTCGTGGTCTCTGCGGAAGCGGTATCCTCCGCGGCAGTGGTCTTCTCTGCGGCAGTAGTCTCTTCCGCAGCAGTGGTGCTGTTATCTTCTTTCCCGGTCTTCTCAGATGAAGATTTGCAGCCAGAAGCCGATACGGCTGCAAGAAGAACAAGTCCGAACAAAAAAGTGCGCTTACCCATTATATCCGCTCCATTTCACACGATATCTGTAAAATACGGTTTTCTCTTCCTGAAATAAGCAAGTCTCCTGAAACCTGCGGCTCGCGCAAGCTCCGCACCGTCTGCCGCATTGGCGGCTATGTCCTCAACGGTATGGGAATCGGAACCTATGGTGATTATCTCTCCGCCAAGATCACGGAACAGCTTGACATATTTAAGATCCGGGAAGCAGTCGCCGAAGCCCTGTCTCAGTCCCGAAGTGTTTATCTCTATACCCTTGCCGTTCTGCGCAAGATTGCGGAAGGTCTCACCTATCATATCATCGAAGCGGCTTATATCAGCGCATATGCCGTGCCTTTGCTTCATATAGCGCAGACAGTAGGTGATATGACCGACAACGTCGAAAAGGTCTGTTCTGCTCAGGTCGTATACTTCCCTGAAATAGCGCTCCAGCAGGTCGTATATCTCGTCCATGGTCAGTTTCTCATAGTCTATGAAGTAAAAGTCCTGCTCTCCAAGCACCTGATGCACCGAGCCAATTATAAAATCCACTCTATTGTCGGCGTTCACTGTCTTTGCCGCGTCAGTATCATGGAGTATCTGTCCCAGCTCAACGCCGCAGATAAGATTCAGCTTACCTGCGTACTTTTCTTTCATTGCAGTTACCGCAGATACTGACCTTTCAAAATCAGAGGCATAATCAAAGCTCTCCCTGACCTGCTGCTCGGCTTCGGAATAGTGTTCTCTGCCGTACCATGCATTGCACTCGCAGTGGTCCGTTATAGCGTAAGCCGCAAGCTCAAGCTCAGCCGCCCGCCTGACACATTCGTTGATATCTGCCTCGGAATCCACCGAAAACTGTGTATGTGTATGGCAGTCCATAAGTTTCATTTTCTCAGCCCCATTTATTTATTATATAATCAATGTCCGCCCAGCCCTTCAGTGAAAACGGGCTTGACACAGATCAGGGCACTGCGCAGATTCCCCGACTTATAGAGGATCTGCGCTCCCTGAACATAGTTCATTGCACTCATTATAACATATTAAGGTAAAAAATGCAACTGCCGCTCAGCCCATATGTGAATATATTATCTCTCTTATCTCCTCGCCGCGTTCGTTAAACATATCCAGCTGCCGAAGCAGCTCCTCTGCACGGGCTGAACATTCCGCAGCGCTCTTACTGCGGAAATATCTCTCTTCACTCAGGCTGTCGGCAAGATATCTTGCGGCAAGTTCACCCGTCAGCCAAAGCACACCGTAATACAGCGACTTTACCTCGTCCCCACCGAGAAGCTCGGCAAGTCCCTGAGCGAAGCCCTGCGTGACATCGCGTATTTCCGCCGTAAATTGCTCTTTTCCGCGGCAGACCGAGCGAACAAGGTCGCCGTAGTCTATGGCTGCATAGCCGTACATTGCAGTATCAAGGTCGATGATAGTCGGAATATCACCGATTATGATATTATCCGGCTTTGCGTCGCCGTGTATCACACGTTTTTTCAGCGTATCCGTAAAGACCTGTCCGAGAGCATCGCGGAGCTTGTCAAGCTTTGTCATTATGCTGCGTTCTGCTCCGTTTTTTTCGGAAAGCCTCGCAAAATAGCGGTCAAAGTCGTGAAAGCCTTCAATAGCGGGAGTGTGTGAAAGCTCCTGTCCGTCCATCGCCCTGATGAATGTGCCAAATGCCCGTCCCGCCGCCGCGGCAGTTGCCGCGGCGCCTGCGGTCGCCGGGATATACCTGTACATACGCCATACACTTTCGTCGGCGACCGCATAGTTTTTATCGCCGCAGGCGATAAAATGCGGGACGGCAATATCCGGAACCGTCTGAAAAGCCGCTTCGATACGGCTTATATTGTCCATAACAGTTCCGGGAGAACGAAAAACGGAGCTGTTCAGCGACTGCATGATATATTTTTTATTTTCACAGACAACAAGAAAGGTCCGGTTTATGTGCCCTGCCGACAGCTCTGTGAGACTTTCGGCTTCGGGAAGCCCGAAAAGCGCAGGTATATTGCGGATATCCATAGTATCACCTCTTGTTTAATGCGTAATTGTAGGGACAGCTTCCTCAGAGCTTAGAACTAAGAGCTAAGAACTAAGTGTAGGGGCAAGTTTCGCTCGCCCGTCAATTACATCAAATGTGCTGTAAGCGATGTACAAGTAAGGATATTGATAAGAGTGAGCGAGCTTGCAAGCGGCAGCGTGGAGGCGGTCGAGCTGGCTCAGCTCGGTAATTGAAAAGGGCGGATATATCCGCCCTCATCATTACGGAACGCCGCCCCGGTGTTCACTGCTTTTTGATTACTAATTCTTCAGGCTCTGCATAGGCGCGGGGATACGTCCGCCGCGGTTGATGAACTTGGCAGGCGACTTCTCACGTATCGGCATAACAGGTCCGCTTCCGAGGAGTCCGCCGAATTCGAGAGTATCGCCTTCCTTCTTGCCGATAGCAGGGATAAGGCGGACCGCCGTGGTCTTGGAGTTGACCATGCCTATAGCCGCTTCGTCGGCGATAATAGCGGAGATAGTCTCCGGGGAAATCTCTCCGGGAACAACTATCATGTCAAGTCCGACAGAGCATACAGCTGTCATTGCTTCAAGCTTTTCAAGGCTGAGAACGCCTGCAACAGCCGCGTCTATCATGCCTGCGTCCTCGGATACGGGGATAAAAGCACCGGAAAGTCCGCCGACTGTGGAGGAAGCCATAACGCCGCCCTTCTTTACAGCGTCGTTGAGCATTGCAAGACAGGCTGTAGTACCGTGAGTGCCGCACATCTCAAGTCCCATTTCCTCAAGGATATGGGCAACGCTGTCGCCGACGGCAGGTGTGGGAGCAAGTGACAGGTCAACTATACCGAAGGGCACACCGAGGAGCTCGGAAGCTCTCGCGCCAACCAGCTGTCCCATACGTGTTATCTTGAACGCGGTCTTCTTGATTATATCCGCAATTTCATTTATTGAAGCGTCAGGGTATTTTGTAAGAGCTGCGCGTACAACTCCCGGACCCGAAACGCCCACGTGTATCTCGCAGTCAGGCTCGCCCACACCATGGAAGGCTCCTGCCATGAAAGGGTTATCCTCAACGGCGTTGCAGAATACCACAAGCTTTGCAGGTCCTATGCAGTCGCGGTCAGCGGTCTTTATTGCAGCTTCCTTGACTATCTGTCCCATGAGCTTGACAGCGTCCATATTGATACCCGACTTTGTAGAGCCGATATTTACTGATGAGCATATATTCTGAGTTACGTCAAGAGCTTCCGGGATAGACTTTATAAGAGCCATATCTCCTGCGCTGAAGCCCTTGTGTACAAGTGCCGAATAGCCGCCAATGAAGTTTACTCCGCAGGTGTCGGCTGCTCTCTGGAGAGCCTTTGCGAACTTTACGGTATCACTGTCAGGACAGGCTGCGGCAAGCATAGCGATAGGAGTAACAGAAATACGCTTGTTAACGATGGGGATGCCATATTCCTTTTCTATCTGCTGACCGACAGGAACAAGATTTCCAGCCTTCGTCACTATTTTATTGTAGACCTTTTCACAAGCCTTGTCTATGTCCGTATCGATACAGTCAAGAAGCGAGATACCCATAGTGATAGTACGTATATCAAGGCACTCGTCCTGTATCATGCGGATAGTTTCAAGTATATTATATACATTAAGCATTTAGCGGACTTCCTTTCATCAGACACTGTGCATGGAGTTGAAGATATCCTCGTGCATTGTGTGTATCGAAAGACCGAGCTCTGTTCCGAGAGCTGTCATGCGGTCAACAAGTTCGGAGAAATCCCCCTTTATTTCGGATATATCAACAAGCATTATCATAGCGAACATATCCTGGAGAACGCTCTGTGTCACCTCTATTACATTTACATTGTATTCAGCGCAGATACCGCTTACTTTATGAAGGATACCTACAGTGTCCTTACCAATAACAGTTACGACTGCTCTCATAATAAAAACCTCCGTTTTCTTGTTATCCGGTGTATCCCGAATGATTGATATAATTATAACACACTGCCGGTAAAAAAGCAAGTATTATTTAGCTGTCAGCATTATCACATTATCAGATCATCACTTACTCTCAGAAAGTGTGTAAGTGTGTAGGCACGGGCGCTGGTCAAGCACCCCTACAATTCTAATCACTAAGCACTGATCACTAACCACTCTCCACTCTCAACTAAGCTTGAATGTTTCAATCTATCTATGTATCTATAACGAGTTAAACCGTTAAAGTATATTGCTTAGGGAGTACATAGATAGATAGATAGAATGTATGTAGGGGCGGATAATATCCGCCATTAATAGTACCGTAAGCGATGTACAGGTAAGGGCGTTGTTAAGGGTAAGCGAGTTTACGAGCGAAACGTGGCAAGCGGTCGAGCTGGCTCAGCTCGCTAACCACTTTTTTCAAAAAAGAGTGGAAATTTCATTCCTGATGTGATATAATTGAATGCGAAGCATTCATCTTAATTGATTTAAATGATATAAAAATACAGTCAGACTTCAGTACAGGGGGGGATCGCTGTGGAGTTCATACTTGTTTTAGCTATTATCGCCGTTCTTTGCCTTGTTATCGGCGTAAAGCCCATTTATCTGCTCGCTGCGGCAGCAGCCCTCCTCGGACTTATCTACACCGTTTCCCTGCTTCTGCTGATGTTCTTTTTCGTGCGTATGCTGTTCGCAAAAAAGCATAAGGCTGTTTTTTCACGTATAGACAAAAGCCCACGGAGCAATTTCAAGGTCGCCTACTACAAAATAGACGATGCGGAATACCCCAATATATTCCCGGAAGAGGGCTTCATGCAGAACAGGCTCTACAGAAGCGACAAAAGCTGTACAGTTTTCCTCTCAAGGAACAAAAAATTCGTTTTCGACAAATTCTCCTGCGCCACCTGCACTATCGGTTTTATTCTCGGTATTGTCACGGCTCTGGCGGCAGTTCTCATAATAACAAGGATATAAAGGAGGCATTACATGGAAGAACATATTTGCGGCACTCACGGAGTACATAAGGATATAGTAGACAAGGTGTCAAAGGTCATGCCAGACGAAGCAAAGCTGTATGAAGCCGCCGAGCTTCTGAAGGTATTCGGTGACGCAACAAGGATAAGGATAATTTTCGTCCTCTGCCAGAGTGAGATGTGCGTATGCGATATCGCAAGGCTGCTCGGCATGACTCAGTCTGCGATCTCTCATCAGCTGAGAGTGCTGAAACAGGCCCGCCTCGTCAGCTCGCGCCGGGACGGAAAAACCATATTCTATTCCCTCTGCGACGATCATGTAAAAACTATCTTCTATCACGCTATGGAGCACGTAATGGAGTAATAAATGAGGTATTTTGATTTTCATGTTCACGCTTTTACCGACGAGCTCGCAGACCGTGCTCTCTCAGGACTTGCAGAGACAAGCGGCATAGCTCCTGCAACGGACGGTACAATAGCCGGGCTCCGCAGAAAACTTGCCGAAAACGGCATAGACCGTGCCTTGCTGCTGCCTGTGGCTACAAAGCCCTCACAGCAGAAAACTATCAACGACTGGGCTGCCTCCGTCATGGGAGACGGTCTTTTCTGCTGCGGTACGGTACACCCTGACGCCGGGGACGCCATTTCAGAAGCGGAAAGGATAAAGTCCCTGGGACTGTGCGGAGTGAAATTCCACTCGGAATATCAGAATTTCTGTCCCGACGAGAAGAGAATGTTCCCGATATACGAAAAAATATCTGAACTCGGTCTCTTTGTGGTCTTTCACGGCGGCTGGGATCCCTACTCCGGAGATATAATAAGAGCCACGCCCCGGAGCTTTGCGGCTGTGGCAGATGCCTTCCCGGAGCTCAAAATAATAGCCGCACACCTTGGCGGCTTGAAGCTGTGGGACGATACGGAAAAATATACCGCGGGAAGATATGACAACCTGTGGTTCGACGTCAGCGTTATTTCACGCTATATCAGTGATGAACAGCTTCTGCGCATAATCCGTATGCAGGGAGCGGATAAGATCCTCTTCGGCAGCGACTGTCCCTGGGACGACCCGGCAAACGAGATAGCCATGATAGAAAGGCTCCCTCTCACAGAATATGAAAAGGAGCGTATTTTCTTCAGAAATGCAGAAGAGCTTATGTACCCCTACATAAGCTCTCCTTGATCCCCTTATAATGTTGTGAAGAGATGCCCAATACATCCCTCAGAGACCCGAACCCTAAATTGTCTCTGCTTTTTTTCAAGAAAACCACCGCATTTTATGCTTTGCCTTGCGGCATGAGTGATCGTTTACCCCCGATCACCCCTATATCATGGCTTATTATGTCGCTGTCAAATGCGTCTTGTATCAAATGTCAACCCCTGTGCAGCCCGTCTCCCCAGACTGCTGCACTTTTTTTATTAATGCGAAGCTTTCTAATAAAGCAGCTTCGGATCCCTACTTTGGTCAGATGAGTTTCTCTATCTCCGCCCCCCGACGGAGATAGAGATCTTTATACCGCTCCGAGAGCAGCCAACCTATCCCCGGTATTATTCATTTCAGTTTGCAGCTGCCGAAGCGGGCGCTGCATCATCTATATTAACATCTATGAGCAGTCCGCCGTCACTGCCAGTTACCTTAGGCATTACGCCGTTCCATTTCTGGATCTGCTCATAAGCGATGACCTTGTTTGAAAGTGACTCCTCAAGGAGCCTGTTGGCCTCAGCCTGAGCGTTAGCCTGAGCAAGTATAGCCTCTGCCTCGGCTTTTGCTGCGATGACCTTTTTCTCAGCATCTGTCTTTGCGACTACCTTTTCCTGCTCCTGCTCCGTCTTGGTCTTGAGAAGGTTCTGCTCAGCTACCTGCTTTGCCTCGATAGCCTCGTTGAACTCCTTTGAGAAATCAAAGTTTACTATATTGAACTTCTCTATGTAAACGCCGTAGCCGTTGAGTTTTTCGTCAAGTGAAGCCTTGACCTCGTTGCTTACAGACTCACGCTCTGTTATGAGCTGTTCTGCATTGTACTTGGCTGTCGCGGACTTCATGCACTCCTGTACCACAGGCATCATAAGAATGGTCTCATACTCCATGCCCGTATCCTTGTACATCTTAGGAGTCATATCCGAAACGAGCCTGTAGTTTACAGCTATGGTGCTCTTTACGGTCTGGAGGTCCCTCGATACCGCTGAAGCGTCTGTCTGATACACCTGTATCTTGTTGGACATCTTCTCTACAGTCTGAATGAAGGGAGCCTTTACATGGAAGCCCTCAGACAGAGGATTGCTGGATACCTCACCGAGTGTGAGGACAACTCCCGTATGACCTGCGGGAACGATCGTGAAAGAATTTGCGGCAAGAAATATTGCGGCAATTCCCGCTATCATCCATTTTATTCCCTTGAAGCCTGCCTTCTTAGGGATATTGTTATTGATCTCTCTTACATTTACAGACATAATAATTCTCCTTTTATTTGCAAAGATAGTATTTTCCTTCGTTAGTGACCGATATCTCGTTCCGCCTTACCATACGTACTGTCAGAAAGGGAAACGCATACGGATTCAGCAAGTCAAGCTCATCAAGCCTCTTTGCAGTGTCAGCTGAATAAGCATTTGCTTTCATCAGCGATCTTATCAGTCTTTTTTTCCTTATAAGGAATACAGGTGGTACGAAAAAAGCCATATCTGTTCACCTCTTTTAATACTTCTTATGCTTTAATTCCTGTTAAGATAATATTTTCCGTTTCCCGTGGCTGATATCACGTTGTCGTAGAGAAGCTCAAAGGTGGCTTCGGGATTGTAGATACCCATTTCGTGAAGAGTCTTGGCACTGTCTGCCGAAAACGCCTTTGATACTTCAAACAGCTTGATTATTTTCTTCTTGCTCATTAGTAATGCAGTTACAACATTCATTTTCAAAACCTCCCATAATTCTATACCACGTATTGTTTACCCCAAAATCACATCACATTTCGTCAAGTATCACTTCAAGACCCTTTTCCATCTCAGTCCTGAGGCAGCCGCTTCTGTAACCCATTACCATGACGTACATAGCTTTCTTGAGCTTTTCACCGTCAGTGATATCCTTGTTGTTCTCAGCGACTTCATTTGCAACGAGTTGTTTTACGTGTTCCGTATCGAACGCGCCCTCGTCCTCAGCTGTGAATATTATCCTGCAAAGTATGTCATAAAGCAGTATATCATCGATGATATCGTCCGAAGTGTCCTCAACGTCACCGTTGATGTAACGCATCAGATTCGCAATATCCTCCAGCTTCATAGCCTTGCGGAGCATATTGATAAGGAGTATACGAAGTATCTGTTTTTCAGAATACTTCTTGCCTTTGGTAGCTGATACCCACCCCCTCTTTATCCAGTTCTGGATGGTCGTGCCCTCAAGGCCTGTGAGCTTTGAGAGCTGTGAGAGCGTAAGTCCGCCAGTTGCTTCAAGCACCGGAGAAATAAGCGAAAACGCGGATTCTCTTGCCTGTTCATTAAATTTCATTGTCGTACCAGGTATCAGTCTGTTCATAGTCTTTAACTCCTCTCTGATGATGATATGATTATAACATAAGTTCATCTGAACCGCAAATCTTGTTTTTTAACGATTTCGGGTTTTTTTGAATATTTTTTTGGATTTATCATTGTATTTCATTAATTTTCAGCTTTTTTCTCACTTTTTCATATTGGTCCGACCAATCAATATATACTATATTAAAAGGGGTCCCGCCTTGCCTGTTGCAATTTTTGACCATATATGTTATAATAGTATAAATCATAATTTTGCGGAGCAAAATTATGATTTAGTTTAGAGTTGAGAATTGAGAGTTGACAGTTGTGGTGTATCGCCTGCGGCGATATAATTTAAATAATATAAGCGCAGCGAACTCATTAACTCTTAACTCTCCACTCTCAATTCTCAACTAAATCAAGGGAGGTAAATATGAAATATATCCAGGGTCAATACCCGATCACGGAAAAAACCGCTATCGCCCGTGAAATATACAGCTTCACCATTTCCTGTCCCGAAATTGCAGCAATTGCCTGTCCGGGTCAGTTCGTACATATAAGAGCCAAGGGCTTCACTCTCCGCAGACCTATATCTATCTGCGGTATCAACAAGGAAAAAGGCACTCTCCGGATAGTATTCGAGATACGCGGCGAGGGCACCTCCGAAATAGCCAAGCTCAACAAGGGCGAGCTCATAGATATGCTGGCTCCCATCGGTCATGGCTTTACGTTAGATAATAATTATAATAAGGTAATACTCATCGGCGGCGGTATAGGTACTCCGCCCATGCTTCCACTTGCGAAGTTCTACGGCAGCAGGGCTGCAGCCATAAGCGGCTTCAGGAACGCTTCCGCAGTGATATTGCAGGACGACTTCCGCAGCACAGGTGCCGAGTCCATTCTCTGCACCGACGACGGCTCAGCCGGTATACACGGCTTTGTTACCCAGCCTCTTGCGGAGCTTGCCGGAAAAGGCGGTATAGACGCGGTATACGCCTGCGGTCCTATGCCTATGCTAAAGGGCGTTGCAGATATATGCAAGAAAAACGGCATATTCTGCGAGATATCCCTTGAGGAGCGTATGGCTTGCGGTATTGGTGCCTGTCTCGGCTGTGCCTGCCGTACAGTCCGCAACGACGAGGAATACTTTGCCCACGTCTGCAAGGACGGTCCTGTTTTCAATGCTGAGGAGGTGCTCTGGTAATGGCTGATCTTTCCGTAAAAGTCTGCGGCGTTGACTTCAAAAACCCTGTAATCCCTGCCTCCGGCGTTTTCGGCTACGGCAGAGAGTACGAGGAGCTCTTCCCGCTTGACAAGCTTGGCGGTATCGCCACAAAGGGAACTACCCTTCATCTCCGCACAGGCAATCTCGCGCCGAGAATAGCTGAAACCCCCTCTGGTATGCTAAATTCCGTAGGACTTCAGAACCCCGGCATAGACCATTTCATAGAGACTGAGCTCCCCTATCTTCTTACAAAGGATCTTGTGGTACTTGCCAACATAGCTGGTTCAACTCCCGATGAATGTGCCGAGGTAGCCGTAAAGCTCGAACCTACAGACGTTCACATGATTGAGCTGAATATCTCCTGCCCCAACGTAAAACAGGGCGGAGCGGCTTTCGGTACGAGCTGCGAAATGGCGGCTGAAGTCACGAAAAGGGTCCGCGCAGCCACAAAAAAGCCCCTTGTGGTAAAGCTCTCTCCCAATATAACAAGCATTGCGGAAATCGCAAAGGCTGTTGAGGCAGCCGGCGCAGACGCAGTTTCACTTATAAATACTCTCCTCGGCATGAGGATAGACATAAACACAGGCAGACCAATACTCCGCAACAATGTAGGCGGCATGAGCGGTCCTGCGGTATTCCCCATAGCTGTTCGCATGGTATGGCAGGTAGCAAATGCGGTAAATATCCCTGTTATCGGCATGGGCGGCGTATCATCGGGACGTGACGCCATAGAGCTCATGATGGCAGGCGCTTCCGCAGTACAGGTGGGAGCTGCCATATTCACCGACCCTTATGCTCCTGTAAGGATAATTGAGGAAATGAACGAATGGCTTGACAGCAAGGGCATTGCTTCCGTCAAGGAAATAATAGGCACAGTCAAGCCTTGGTAAATCAAAATTCAGCTTTGCTAAATTTTGATTTAGTTGAGAATTGAGAGTGAAGAGTTAAGAGTTAATGAGTTCGCTGCGCTCATATTATTTAAATTATACCGCCGCAGGCGATACGCCACAACTGTCAACTCTCAATTCTCAACTCTAAACTAAATCATAATTTTGCTTATCAAAACTTTGATTTATCGGAGGTAACAATGATAATAATGTCAGTTGACTTCGGCGACGCAAGAACGGGTATCGCGGTCTGCGGAAAAAGCGAAATGATAGCTTCTCCCGTCACCGTCATCGCCGAAAAGGACTTCGTTAAATGTATAGAAAAAACCGCCGCTCTCGCAAAAGAACAGCGTGCGGAACAGATAGTTGTCGGCTATCCTATGAATATGAACGGAACAGTCGGCGAAAGAGCCGAAAAATGCAGGCTCTTCGCCGAGGAGCTGGAAAAGCTCACTGGCTGTCCCATAAAGCTCTGGGACGAGCGCTGCACCACTGTTTCAGCCCATAATGCGCTGAACGTCACCAACACCCGCGGCAAAAAACGCAAAGCGGTAGTTGACGCTGTGGCAGCAGTTCTCATACTTGAGAGCTATCTCGGCTTCAGGCGCAATTCCGGCGAAGCTACATAATCACCGACTTGATATCGTCAAGAAGGTTGCCTGCGGCTTTAAGAGCCTTTCCGGCGTCGCGCTTTATGCTCATTTTCTTCATAGGTCCGGCACTTGAAAGAGCGTAGAAGGCTATGCCAACCGCAGCTCCCGCAGCCGCTCCCTTTGCAAGAGATCTATAGTTCATATCATTTGCTCCGTAATAATTATTGTCCGCAGTGCGGACGCTATTATTATCTGAATCAAGGAATAAAATATTCCGTTTCTGAAAAGGTGAAATATGCAAAACCTGAATATCGTCCTTGTAGAACCGCAGATACCGCAGAATACCGGGAACATCTCCCGTACCTGCGCTGTTACGGGCGCAAGGCTGCATCTTGTCCGTCCCCTCGGCTTCGAGGTCAGCGACAAACAGCTCAAACGCGCCGGTCTGGACTACTGGGACAAGCTCGATATAACCTACTATGACAGCCTCAGCGATTTTTTCATAAAAAACAAGGACGGTCGCTTTTTCTACTTCACTACCAAGGGAAAGCAGGTCCACAGCGACGCGGAATTTCCGGATAACTCCTACCTCGTATTCGGACGTGAGGACAAGGGACTTCCAGAAAAGCTGCTCCATGATAATCCCGAAAGCTGTCTGCGTATCCCCATGCGCAATGAACTGCGCAGCCTTAATCTCTCGAATTCCGTAGCAATAGCGGTATACGAGGTGCTCAGGCAATGGGACTACCCCGACCTCTCCCGTGAGGGAAAACTTACTCAATATACATGGTAAAGGAGATATTAAAATGTCAAAGATCGTAATACTTACCGATTCATGCTGTGACCTGCCGAAAGAGACTGTTGATGAGCTGGGCATAAAGGTCCTTCCTTTTACTCTTACAGTTGGCGGTGAGAGCTTCAGAGAAATGTATGACAAATCAACTCAGGAATTCTACGAGCTCCTCAGTGAAACTGATGAGATCCCGAAGCATTCGCAGATCTCTCCAATTGCTTTCGAGGAAGCCTACAAAGAGCTCTTCGAGCAGGGCTATACTGATATCATCAGCGTTTCCATAAACTCACAGGGTTCGGGTACATACAACAATTCCATAATGGCAAAGAACGACTTCTTCGAGAACAATCCCGAAGCCAAGGACAAGCTCCGAATTTTCAACCTTGACTCAAAATGCTACACCCTTCTGTACGGTTATCCTGTAATGGAAGCTGCCAAAAAGATACGCCGCGGCGCTGACGCCGAAGAGATTGTCGCTTATCTTGAGGACTGGTTCAATGTAAGCGCAGTCTATGCTGTTCCGTTCTCGCTGAAGTATGCCAAGAAGTCGGGACGTATATCCGCAGCCAAGGCTTTTGCCGGTGAACTCCTCGGACTGAAACCGATCATACTCTTTGCCGACGGCACCACAGAGACAGTTGACAAGATCAGAGGCGAGAAAAATATCGTTCCGAAGTTTGTGGAGATCGTCGAGAAGAATATGACTCCTCAGACTCCTTATATCCTTATCCACGGCAGAGATGACACTGTCGCAAAGGAAGTTGAAAAGGAACTCGTTAAAAAAACCGGCAGAAAAGCTGAGATGACAGGCTGCATAGGAGCTGTGGTCACATCAAATATAGGTCCGGACCTTGTCGCTATCGTCATAAGACGAAAAAATAAATAAGCTTTCATTAAAAAGGGCAGACCTTTAAGCTGCCCTTTTTGTATATAGTACAAATGCCTGTATTTCGCCATGTAAAAGCGCTTTTACATGGTTTGTAAAAGCATTTTGACAGCTTTTTCGGTCAATGTAAAAACAAATTTATAGACCTTTCTCCCGGCTGATGCTATACTGTTGTCAGTCAGGAGAAAAAACTCCAAGGAGGAAAAACATGGAGATAGGAAATCAGATCAAAAAGTACCGCGGAAAGCTGAACTGGTCACAGGAGACCCTTGCTGAAAAAGCATATGTCAGCAGACAGACCGTCTCAAACTGGGAAAACGGCAAGAGCTACCCGGACATACACAGCCTTCTGCTGCTTGGAAATCTTTTCAATATTTCTCTTGACGAATTAGTTAAAGGAGATGTTGAATCTATGAAAAATGAAATCGAAAAAAATGACGTGAAGAAATTCAATGCTTTGTCGTGGCTGTATGCAGCAGAGTTCCTGGCTTTGCCCGTTTCTATTATACCGCTGATAAAGTATCTCGGCTGGCTGGGCGGAGTTATATGGGGTATCCTGTTCGCCGTTACAATGTTCACGGCTGTGAAGGTCGAAAAAATGAAAAAGGCAAACAATATCCAGACCTACAAGGAGATAAAGGCTTTCATGGAGGGCAAGCCCCTTGACGAGATATCTGCAGAACGCATAAAAAGCATAGGCAGTCCGCTTATAAAGGTCATATGCGGTGCGGTATTCGGCTTTATCGCAGCTGCGATCTGTGCATATCTGCTTTTCAGATAATATACAAAAGGGAACGCCTGAGCGTTCCCTTTTCCATTATGATACTGCTCTTACTGCATCTTGTAAGAATCGATCATCTTCTTGACCATGCTGCCGCCAATAGAACCAGCCTCACGTGAAGTAAGGTCGCCGTTGTAACCCTGCTTGAGATTGATACCGAGCTCATTTGCTGACTCCATCTTGAATCTTTCGAGAGCCTCTCTGCCCTTTTCTGTCATTACACCTTTATTATTGCTGTTATTGCTCATAACATTATCTCCTTGTAAAGTATTATTGATGCCGTGTTAATATTATACCGCGAAAAACAGCTTTAAATCATGGTAATTATTGTTCGATGAAAAAAATGCAGCAGTTTTTACTGCTGCACTTTTTTTAATTAAATTCACTGCATTGATGAGTTTACAAGGAGTTGGTCGAGTGCTGAAGAATCTGATGTGATATCGCTGATATTAATACCGTCGGATATCTGGCTTTCATTGCTGAATGCCGACATATTCTCCGCAAGCACCATTGCCTGGATATTGGCGATATCTGATATATCGTCGCTTTCATCACCAATGCTCATGCTGTCTGTTACTTCTGAGATAACTGCATTGTCTGTGGTAAGCTCACCGCTGAATACATCATCTGTATACAGATTTGAGAGGTATTCTGCTGCTGTCTGTTCAACCGTAACTGTTCCTTCAATGTCAATAACAAATTCAGACTTATTAAGGTCGATATGCGCAACAGTTCCATCCGCGAACTCAAAGTTTTCTACCTGATACTTATAGTTGCTGAACTGGTTTACTATCCTCAGGCTGTCTCCCTTGTTGCCAACAAGAAGTACCATATCGTTCTTGTCTCTTGTTACTGTGATATCCTCAGGCTTGATTC
>NZ_JAEFAJ010000022.1 GCF_016287535.1 Ruminococcus sp. | reverse complement strand
TCTTTGCTGTACAATCAGCGATCTGAGTATAAGAAGCGCCGTTGCCGTCGCCCTGCTGGAGTGACATCTGAAGAGTTACATTTGAACCGCTGTTCTGGAGAACTGCAGCGCTGAAGCTGTATGTCTCGCCGGGAACGAACGCATTGGAATCGAGCGGGATAGCACAGCCGTTCCACTCGCTTGCTCTGTCAGAAACGTAGAGTGACTTTGAACCGTCATAAAAGTTCTTGCTGTTTGTATCAACAGAAGCGCTTCCTCTTCCTGTCCAGTCGCCTGCACCGCTCTCGAAGTCGTTTGTGAAGTAGTCGCCGTTTGCATCTGGCTCTACTGTCTTTGTAGCTGTGCTTCCACCGCCGCCGCCACCGCCGCCGGATGCGTTTGTGGTAACAGTAACGCTCTTTACGTTAGCCGAACCGTTTGATCTGTAGCCCTCGATGTTGAGAGATACCTCATAAAGAGTACCTGACATATCGAGACCAGCCTTTGACCAAGCGTCAAAGTGATCTGATACATTGATAGTGCCCTTCATGTTGTTCTGTGTATTGTTTCTTGAACCGCTGGTCTGACGAATGCTCCAGTACTGCGGGAAAGTAGCTGTACCGTCAAGAGAAGGCTGATTGTAACGCATTGTCTTGGCGATATCATAAGTATTACCGTTCAGTGTTACGTTACCCTTTCTCTCAGCACCGTCTCCGGGTGGACGCCAGTCGCCCCAGCCTTCAACGATATAATATTCCATAAGAGGGTTTCTTGTCCAGCCGTAAACGCACATATAAGAGTTTCCTCTTGGTGTGTACTCAACATCATAGGTAAGAACTATATTGCCGAAAGCCTTGTAATTCTTCTTCTGGCTGTCGAAATTCTTGCCCATACGAGCCAGGAAGTTCTCAATGCCGCTCCATGAGCAGGTGAAAGAGCCTGCACTCGGATTCATTGAAGCCTGACCGGTATAGTTCTGGTTCCACATTTCGTAGTCGTATCCGCCGATGTTTCCCCTTACCTGCTGGTCAGCAGCCTGAACAACAGTTGCGGAAATCGAAGGTACACTTGAAGCGAGTGTCATCGCAGCTATTCCTGCGCTGACAAGCTTTTGGAATGTGACCTTTTTCATTTTGATCATTCCTCACTTTCTAAAAAGTTTATTGTTTTAAGATCCTTCTCGACCAAGAAAAAGCGCAAAAGCAAGGTATGCCTTTGTGTCCCTCCTCTTCCTTGGTACTTGATTTCATTTTATTACATTTCTGTGAACTATTCAAGTCAATTCTTGCTAACAATCATTTACCATATTCGCAGTTCACATTTTTTGCACATTTCAGCTCGTATTTTTTGCGCATTATGCCATATATTAATTTTATCCGCTATTTTTCCAGTTTAATTTAAAATATAACATTATGAACATTATAGCACAATTGTGCTACGATATTTCGGGCAAAAACTGTAAAAATCATCTTTTTGCAATTTCACTTTAAAGGCTGCGGAAAATATAATCATTTATTGCTTTACCTTTAAAATACAGAATGAATAAGTTTTTTTACTGATTACTTTTTGGATAACTTTTTTGTGCATTTTACACAAAATGTATAAATATTCCGACCGCTTTAACAGCAAGAAGCGGTACAGCATAAAATGATTCAGGTTTTTTCAGCGCAAAAAATAACCGAACACGTCTTTCCCGTGTTCGGTTATCAGCTTATTTGTTAAGTAAAATCCTGTATTTCGCCGATCAGCGTCATATCAGCCAAGGCTGACGTCCTTGCCGAGCAGGAATTCCTGTATCCTCAGCGCGTCGTTGGAAGTCAGACCGGCAATGCTCTTATCAACATCACCGTTTTCAATGCCCTGCTCGGTGATATGTCTCTCGTCGGTGCCGTTGAGACCGTATTTGTCAGGATTTGCCAGTGACTGCATTATGATAACAGCGTCCGCAAGGTCTACAGTACCGTCACAGTTTGCGTCTCCCGCAAGATATTCCTTTTTCTTTTTATTATATTCTCCGATAGATTCAAATACAAATCTGTCATATCTCTCCCCGTACATCTCTGAGGCAGTTGAGTTCCAATAGCCATATACTTTATCAATATCACCCAAAAATGATGATGTACTGAATTCACATTCGGGATTGAGGATAGTTATGCTTACTTCTCCTTCATATTTAGGGATAATAATAGTCTGTTCATCTTCCCATGGCCACGTTTTACCATTGTAAACATAAATTTTTTCTTCTTTATCGGTTTGTTTATTCGGAATATAATAAAATGCATTGTCTGCAACATACTCAACACTTTCAGGCAGCACAAGTTTTCTTATGCTTGTATCGGCAAAAGTACCTGTTTCTATCTTTTTAACAGTATTGGGTATATTTATCTCTTCAAGTAAATAGCAATCCATAAATACTATTTCTCTGATACTTTCAAGCCCTTCGTTCAATGTCACTTTTTTAAGATTATAGCACTCCATAAAGGCATACTTTCCGATAGTCTTTAAGCTTGCTCCGCATTTTACCTCTTTAAGATTTACACATTCACTAAACGCTGATTTATCTATTATTTCAAGGCTGTCCGGAAATGTCAACTCAGTCAAAGAGTTACACCTTGCAAAAGCATCTTCTCCTATGGTTTTAAGTCCATTTCCGAATTGTATGTCGCTAAGATTAATGCATCCTCCAAACGCCCCATATCCTATTGTTTCAAGGCTGTCAGGCAACTTGACTGACTTCAGGCTCTTGCAACCTGAAAATTGATGGTAATCCAATGTCACAAGTCCTTCGCCGATCTCAACATTTTCAAGTGCAGATAATTCTTGAAAAGATCCCCACATAAAGTCCTTGATATCCGCTTCAACTATAAGATTCTTTATATTTGGTGTGCCTTTATCAGCGTAAACACGGAATCCCTCTTCTATTGTGACCGTTTTTCCAACTATCTCAGCAGGGATAATAAGAGTATCGCCTTTAACTCTATCAGCATATATATCACGTATGCAAATGTTGTCGTCATTTTCAAATAAAGTCATTATTTCCGAGTAGCCATTGCTATTTCCGTCAATAACGTACCCGAAGCAGAGGAATTCCTTGTCTTCAAGGCTGTTGCAGTATTCCTCGGAATTTGAATACCTGTATCCGTAGATCGCGTCAAAGCCTCCGGTAAAAGCGTCCTTGCCGATCTCACATTCCGCATTACGAACATAGATAACAACGCTCTCAGGTTTTGCTGGTATAGTTACCTCAGGAAGACCGTTTGCAGCCTCTATTACTCTTTCCTCGCCGTCCTCACTGTAAAGCGAATGATATGCATTTTCGCCCACTGACTTTATGTTTTTGCCCAGGTCAAGTTTTTCAATAACAGTATTATAAAATGTTTTTTTCTCAATGCTTGTAAGAGTTGAAGGAATATTTACTCTTCCGAGAAGATAGCAGTTTTCAAAAGCCGACTCTCCGAGCTCTGTCAGTCCTTCGTTCAGTTCCGCACTGATAAGCGAAGTATTGCCTGAAAAAGCGGCATTTCCGATAGATATCAGGTTGTCTCCCGTAACTACACGGCTAAAATCTCCGCCGTGCATAAAAGCACCTGCTTCTATCACTTCAAGCGAATCAGGGAAAATCAGATCATTTTTGATACCACACTGTGAGAACGCAGCGTTTCCGATGGTTTTCAGTCCATCATTGAATGTAACTTTTTCAAGGGCTGAGCAGTTGTAAAACGCACCGCTTTCGACAGTTTCAACAGAATATCCTAACTCAACGCTTTCAAGGGCACGGCAGTTCGAGAAAAGACCTGCCGGAACAGTCTTTATATTATTGCCAATCCTCAGCGACTTCATTTCGTTAACGAGGAGTTCGCCCATTATGCTGTTGTAAATGCTTACGACCGGCACTCCGTCCACCTCATCAGGTATGTCTATGGAGCCGTCCTTGCCCAGCTTTTCCACACCGATGACCATAAGACCGCCTTCGGTCTCCGCGTACTTCAATACTCCGTCCCCTTCCGAGACGTAATCATTTTCGTCCGTATCTGTTTCTTCGATGTTCATGTATGTCAGTTCGTTTTCAATCGCGAACTTCTCCACAGCAGAATCCTTAGCGCAGACGATAGTATATCCCTTCCACCACTCAGGCTTCAGGAGCACACAATCAGGATTGGTTATAACCACTGTTATCGGTTTGCCGTCAGGAGTCATACGTCTTCCAACCAGCGGGCAGCCCTCAAGCTCCTCTACGCTTTCCGGCAGTACCAGAGATGAGATACTGTAGTCATGGAATGTTCCGTAGCCGATGTGTTTGAGATTCTCGCCGAAGCTTATATCCGACAGCTTTGTGGAGCCGTAAAAGACGTTCTCATCAAGGTATTCCAGACCGTTTCCGAGCTTTATGCTTTCAAGGTTATCGCAGTATTCAAAAGCATTATACTCAATTTTTTCGAGACTGTCCGGGAGTTCCACAGACACAAGTGAACTGCATCCGTCGAAAGCATAGTGTTTTATTAATTTAAGTCCGTCATTAAAGATGATATTTTTCAGGCTGCTGCAGTTGCGGAAAGCATATTCGCCGATAGTCTCAATGCCCTTTCCGAGCTCAATGGTCTCAAGCTCTGTTAAGCCCTCAAACCCATATGCCGGTATCTCTGTGATATTATCACCTAATTTGACAGACTTCATCTGTCTCATCATTGTGAACTGTGTCCTGTTGAAGCCAACAACTGGGATACCGTCGATATCGTCAGGAATAACGATATCCGTAAGCGTCCTGTCACTGATCCTTTTCATAGTAGCTTTTCCGTCGCTGATCTCATACAGGATACCGTCCTTTTCGATAGTCCCGTCATCAGTAATCGCTGCGGTTTCCGCAGCGGAGGTAACGACAGTTCCTGCTGCCGCCGGATACGCTCCCCCAACGAGCACAATAGCAGTGACAGCTGCGATGATTCTTTTGATTTTCATAGTTTATTCTCCTTTTTATATCATTAGTCTTTCGACTTAAAAGCAATTATATCACAAACTGAAAAATCCCACAATATTTCTGTGTGAAAATTTACAATCCCGTAATTTTTAGTTCATGTATTTAACACATTAACAATTATCAGAGCACCAGACCGTAGCCGTTCTCAGCGCTTATTTTTACAGGTGTTTCAAAATTGCCGGAGATAGCTTCAAGCTCAGTGAATATCTCCTTATTGTCAACTAATTCCGGCCAGCCTCTTCTGCTTCTCGGCAGTTCAAAATGCAGTGATATCGGATAGAGCTTAACGGACACTACCTTCTTTTCTTCGATATCAAATTCTATACTTGGGATAAAGCTCTCCCACACCTTGCTGTTCGCGCACATTCCAACTGTGCCGTCCTTGCTCCTGATATTCATTGCCATGCCAACATTGTCGTAATACTCATAAGGTATCGAATACTTTTCGTAAAAATCAGCCGGCAGCTTTGTCTGGAGTTCATTTTTCATGATAAAGTCTCCGAGGCCCCAGAAGATAATACCGCTGCCGCGTTTTTCTATTCCCCTGATAACGTGAGCGCCGTGACAGAACACTATATCCGCGCCTGCGTCAGCAACAGCATGGCAGAACTCAACTATAAAATCATCAGGGTAATTGTCTGTTCCCTTGAACTGATGTCCGTGAACAGAAACTATAACGCAGTCTGCCTGAGCGCGTGCTTCATTTATCTGTGATACCACTCTGTCCAGATCGCGCTTTGCCGCGGTTGATATCTTTTTTATCTCATCGCCCTCAGTGAACTGAACATCTCTCAGCTTGACATTCCTGTTCTGCATGACATAACCGTTTTTTGCGCCAAGGTCTCTGTATTCGTTTATACCCGTACCCGCCGCGATCTGCTGAACAGCGGCCATAAGCTCCGGAGTTACCTGAAGCACCTCCGTATGCCTGAGCGGATTGACGCCCGGTCTGCCGTTCATATCCACGCTCTGACTTCCTGCGGCGTCAGAATCATGAAAGCTGCTCGTAACAGCTATCAGCGCGGCTCTTCCGTTTCTCGTCTCGATATAGCACGGCGCCGATGCCTCCGCAAGATTCATGCCTGCGCCTGCGAAAGCGAATCTTTTTTCTTTAAGATAACCTATCGTTGCTTCGAGACCCTTATGGGAATAATCAAGAGAATGATTATTGGCTATGCTCAGAAGATTGAAACCATACTCCCTCACATCATCAAGAACGTCCGGATCTGCCATTGCGTATCCGCCGCCGGGAAACAGTGAAGGATATCCCTCGTTTCTGTGTACTGTGGTCTCAAGATTTCCGAATCTCACATCGTGAGACATGAGGAAATCCCTCATTTCTTCAAAGCCCTTGTATTTTCCTTCCGGAAGGTGACCGGCGATAAGGATATCACCGCATCCAGATATTTTAAGCATAAATAATCCTCCTAAAAACTGTTTTGTAAAAAGCCGTTCCATATCTGCCGCCAAAAGACAACCAACGACTCTGCCTGATCCTGATTTCAGAAAACAATATCATTTTACAACTTTTTTCGGTTTATGTCAATGAAAAAAAGAACAGCAGCTTATACGCTGCTGATACAGATGAAAAAGGCGGCTTTATCCAGCCGCCTTATAATGTTATTTTATTGCCGCAAATGCGTCGTCGAGGGCTTTGATAAGGTCATCGATATGCTCTGTGCCTATTGACAGACGTATAGTCGTTGGCTTGATGCCCTGCTCTGCGAGTTCGGCTTCGGTAAGCTGAGAATGAGTCGTTGAAGCAGGATGAATTACCAGTGACTTTACGTCAGCGACATTTGCGAGGAGTGAGAAGATCGCAAGGTTGTCTATGAACTTCTTTGCGTCGTCCTCAGTACCCTTTATATCGAACGTGAAAATGCTGCCGCCGCCGTTGGGAAAATACTTTTTGTACACCTCATGGCTCGGCTCGCTGCTGAGTGAGGGGTGATGCACAGCTTCCACCTGCGGATGCTTTGAGAGGTATTCAACTATACTCTTTGCGTTTGAGGTATGGCGCTCAACGCGGAGCGAAAGTGTCTCAAGTCCCTGCAGGAATATAAAAGCATGGAAGGGAGAGAGAGTAGCGCCGGTATCACGGAGAAGTATGGCGCGGATATATGTAACGAAAGCAGCAGCGCCTGCCGCAGCGGTAAAGCTCACACCGTGGTAGCTGGGATTAGGCTCGGATATCCACGGATAGCGTCCCGACTTCGCCCAGTCATAATTGCCGCTGTCAACGATAACGCCTCCGATAGCCGTACCGTGGCCGCCTATGAACTTGGTCGCGGAATGAACTACGATATCCGCACCGTACTCAACAGGGCGCACAAGGAAAGGAGTTGCAAAAGTATTGTCAACTACGAGCGGGATATTGTGTGCGTGTGCGATCTTTGCTATCTTTTCAATGTCGATTGCGTTGGAATTGGGATTTCCGAGAGTTTCGATGTAGAGAGCCTTTGTATTCTCGTCTATAGCCGCTTCAAAGCTTCCCTCTTCATCTGGGTCCGCAAATTTTGTAGTAATGCCGTAAAGCGGGAGAGTATGCGCGAGAAGATTATATGTACCGCCGTATATAGTCTTTGAGGCAACTATATTCTCTCCTGCCTTGGCAAGAGCCTGTATGGTATATGTTATCGCAGCCGCGCCTGAAGCTGTTGCGAGAGCAGCTACACCGCCTTCGAGAGCGGCTATGCGCTTTTCAAAAACGTCCTGTGTGGTATTTGTAAGTCTGCCGTAGATATTGCCAGCGTCCTTCAGACCGAAACGGTCTGCCGCGTGCTGTGAGTCATGAAAGACGTAGGATGTAGTCGCATAAATGGGTACTGCTCTTGCGTCAGTGGTGGGGTCTGCCTGCTCCTGTCCGACATGAAGCTGTAAAGTCTCAAAATGTAATCTATTGTTTGCCATTGTAAATTCCTCCTGAAAAAATCTTTATATTCAAATACTCGTTAATATCATTTGTTTATCAGCCCTGTCTGCACATTCGTTCTGTGCCTTCAGAAATGCAGCGGAGACAGTATAGTATATTCGGTTTTATCATAACAGCATCTCCTTCCGTTTGGTATGTCTATATTATATATCGGCTTAGTATATTTGTCAAATCCATAATTCCCATTACCAGTTATAGGTTGAACCTATAACTGTTTTGAGAAAATCAGCAGAAAATCAGCTAAGTCTGCCTACTGGACAGCGCAGCATGTTGATTCTTTTTTACATTTTACCTATTGCTATTTATAATTTAATAATGTATAATAGGGATAGTATTAAATTGGGGTTGTATGTGCTGATTCGGGAAAGGAGGATATAATGAAACGGAAAAAGAGCTTTTTCTCCATAAGATTCAAAATATATAGCTTCGTTTTCCTTTCTGCTCTCCTTATGGCTGCCGGCGTATCAGCATTAGCCTTTTACGCGAGCAACAGTCAGGCCGATAAGTATTACAAACGGTGCGCGTCGGATACCGCCGGCAACTTATCATCACTGGCAGACGGCGACTATCTTGAGAAGCTGCAGGAAGCTGCCGTTTCAGAGGAGTATCAGGCGCTCCGCAGCAGAGCCGAGGAAGAAAACAACGAAGAGCTCATCAGCGGCTTCCTTAAAGAAAAGGATCTGTGGGACGGCTTCATACGGACTCAGGAATCCATAGCGCTCTGCCTCGGAAACATGGGAGATATAAAGTCACTCTGTATTATGGCTCAGGAAAGCAGCGGCGCTCAGAATGATATGTACCTTGTGAATGCTCCGGAAGAGCCGCTTTTCCGGACAGGCTGCTATGAACCGCGTGAAAATGAACTCAGCGGATCTGATACCGATGAGCCTGTGATCTTCCGCAGCAGTCATGGCTGGGTCTGTTCCGCATTCAGTCCCGTATACGCTTCCGACGGCAGATGCGTATGCGTAACAGGCTGCGAGTTCAGCATGGACGACGCCATGGAGACAAGGCGTCATTTCCTTGTGTATCTTTTAATAGGCTCACTGCTGTTCGCCCTGCTTATGCAGACACTGACAGCAATGATAATAAAAAAGGTATACATCGGCCCGATAAACGCGATCACCGCTGAAATGAAAAAATTCAGGCCATCAGAGAATACAAGCTACAAGGACGCGGGCGTCATGGAGCTTGATATAAAGAGCCGTGACGGTATAGGCGAACTCTATCATGGAATACGCGCAATACAGACTAATATCATAGACCACCTTAATGACCTTTCCGAGTTGCAGGCTGACAAGCTCAGGGCAGAGCGTGACATCAAAGCAAAAGAACAGCAGATAGGAAGGCTGAGTCAGGAAAATCAGAAAGATACGCTGACTGGCGTAAGCAGCAAGTCAGCTTATGAAAAAAAGATAAATGAACTCAACTATGCTATCTCCCAGGGAGATATCTCATTTGCACTGGTCATGGTCGATATGAACAACCTGAAGGAAATAAACGACAAGTACGGACACCGAGCAGGAGACCAGTACATCAGAGGCTGCTGCCGTATGGTATGCGACGCCTTCAAGCACTCTCCCGTCTACAGGATAGGCGGAGACGAATTTATAGTTGTTCTGCAGGGTCAGGACTTTAAAGACAGGCAGACCATCGTGGAACATCTCAGGAATGAATTTGACAAAAAATACAATCAGACTGAACTGGATCAGTGGTTCAGATATTCCGCTGCTGTGGGAATGTCAGAAAACGCTTCCTTTGACACATCTGCAGCCCTTGTTTTCAAGCGCACAGAAAAGGATATGTACGAAGATAAAGCGGGATTCAGAAAAAAATACGGGAAATACAGATAAAGATTATTTCCGTACAGTCTGATAAGAGGAGAGAGAATATGGAAAAAAACAATTCCGGGGCAGTAAACAAGAATATACTTGAAAAAACTATCGACAGTATCTCGGAAAAAGAGAACTATTCAATAGTCGGTTATTTTATAATGCTCGCGCTTTACATAGCCGCAACAATAATAATAAAGCTGACTTCCGGTTCCCGCGCGACTATCGAGATAGGCGGCAGCACTGTCGCGATCAGCTCCTTCGCCGGAGTATTCTCGGCGCTTGCAAATATCTTCATAGTGCTTATAGTCATTTATTACAGAAAGCTTGGATATTATACCGCAATTGCAGCTCTTATCCTTCAGCTGCCAATGATACTTATAGATATCCCGCATCACAAGAACTTTTCCGCTCTCCCCGGACTCTTTACGGATCTGTGTACTATTATAGCAGTCACGACTCTTCACAAGAAAAACGAAAGGCTTCATAATTATCAGCTGAGGATACGCGATCAGGCGGTCACGGATATGCTCACGGGGCTGCCGAACAGGTTTGCCTGCTCTGAGCTCATAGACAACCTTATAAAGCGTGATGAAAGATTTGCCGTGGTACTTATCGACCTTAACAACTTCAAGAGCATAAATGATACCTTAGGCTTTGACGCAGGAAACAAGGTGCTTTCAGAGATAGCTTCACGCTGGAAGAATATCGCGGATTCCGGACTTTCGGGCACTGTCGATTTCATAAACCGTCTCGGCGGCGACGAGTTCTCACTTGTGATACGCAGCTATGATTCAAGCGACAATATCCTTAATACCATAAACAAATACGAGAATGTTCTTGGTCAGCGCATGACCATAGACGGCTGCGACCTTTACATATCAGCCAGCTTCGGCTACGCAGAATTCCCGGCTGACGCCAAGAACTTCGACCGTCTGCTTTCCTACTCTGACGCGGCGGTGTCAGAAATGAAACGTCTCGGAAGCGGAAATCATATACTTCACTTCACTCCCGACCTTCTGAAGCCAGAGCGTACTCTTGAGATAGAACGGACACTGAGGACAGCGCTTGACAGCGACAATATTTTCTTCTGCCTTCAGCCGCAGTTCGATATCAGCCACAAGCTCCGCGGCTTTGAAGCGCTTGCCCGCGTCAAGGACGAAAACAGCAATATCCTCCGTCCGGACGAGTTCATCCCTGTTGCTGAAAGAGTCGGCATGATAGACAAGGTAGAGGGCGAGATACTGAAAAAATCAGCTGTTTTCTTCGGAGACCTCATCAAAAAGACCGGCGCCGACATAATACTCAGCGTCAATGTTTCGGTAAAGCATCTGATGAAAAACGGATTCATTGACGAGCTGAAGGATATACTTGAAATCAGCGGCATACCTGCCGACCAGCTGGAGTTAGAGATAACCGAATCAGTAATGATAGATTCAGCCGAAAAATCCCTTCACTGCATAGAAGAGATCAAAAAAATGGGCATAAAGATAGCTATCGACGATTTCGGAACAGGTTATTCCTCACTCAGCTATCTTAACAGGCTCCCTGCCGATCTTCTGAAAATAGACAAATCCTTCATAGATAAAATGAACACCAGCGATTCCTCGAAGCAGTATGTCGCCGCGATAATCTCCATAGGTCACATCATGGGATTTGAAGTTATATCCGAAGGTGTGGAAGAGAACGATCAGCTTGATTCTCTCCATGACATCGGCTGTGATTTCATACAGGGCTTCATATGGGGACACCCTCTTGCCGTGGAAGACGCTGAAAGACTTGTTCTGGAAAGCGCATGACCACTGACTGAAAACAAAAAGTCTGTATTGTAAGATACTTACAATACAGACTTTGTTTTTTTGTATAAAACATAGAATCTGAAAAAATTTTTTCAATATTCAACTGTTTTACGTTGAATTTCAGTCATTTTTGCCCCTCTTATGGAAGGCGTTTTTATTTTCTCTTCTTTCTGTCAGGCTTTGACATCTTATGCTTGTACATTCTTGTATCGCTTATTCTCAGGAAGCTCTCGATCTGACCGTCACTGTCTGTCTCTGCAAGGCAGGAACCGTAGCTCAGCTCGATCCTGTAAGGTTTGCCGCTTTTTGAATTGTATTCCCCGCACAAGCGCACAAGTCCTTCATTGAACCTGTTCAGCTTTTCCTTTGAATAGTCTGAGGCATAGATATAGAACTCATCACCGCCGGCACGTCCGGCGATCTCACCTGAGGTACAGCATTCCATGATGATGCCGGCAGCCGCTTTGATAGCGCTGTCGCCCTCGCTGTGTCCGTAAACATCATTGATATGCTTCAGACCGTCCATATCTATCACCATAGTACATACTACCGATTTACCCTTCAGCTCGCTTATGGCTTTTCTGGACTGCTCATCGAATCCGCGGCGGTTAAGCATACCGGTGAGCACATCGCTGATACTGAGCTGCTTCTGTTTTTCATAAAGAGCCTTCTGCTTGTCATAGAGCTTGCGGATCTTGTCATTTGTCCACAGGCGCTCGATGGTGACCGCAAGATTAAGAAGGAAGATATTATAGAAGTCGTTGAAGATATCGTCATCTTTCATTTCGATGAGAGCGTATCCGAACATCTTCTCCGCACAGTGGACGCTCATAATATAATAGAAGTGCGGTACATCAGAATTGACCTCAGGTATGAGTGAAGAGGCATCGACAAGCTTATCATTCCTGACATACTCGTTTTTGGTATCTATCCATATCACAGGCTTGAAATTGCCTGTCGGCTCCTTGCATTCACTTGTACATGAAAGCCTTCCGCTGCTGTCTGTCTGCATATACAGGAAGAAAGCCGAATAATCTCCGAAATTGGTAGCGCAGTCTATGAATGCTGAAGTAAGCTCTTCAAGCTTTTCCAGCTTATTCAGTCTCAGCAGAGCAGCCTCCGCGTCATTGAGGCAGTAGCCGAAAAGCCGGACATCATTGAATATGTTATTTATATTCTGAAGCTCTGTATTATGGTCGAGGCTCTCACAGCCGCAGGACTGGGTAAAGATATTTCTCGGCGAAACGCTCTGATCGTCATTACCGTTTCCGCTGCTGTATTCTGTAAGGTATTTCAGAGCCTTTTCCGCGATATCTTCCCTTTCACGGGTGACTGTCGTGATATGCGGGATATAGCTTCTTCCCTCCTCAGAGCCGTCGAAGCCTGATACAGCAATATCCCCCGGAATATTTATTCCTCTCAGCTTGAATGCTGACATCAGGGCAATAGCCATATAGTCATTGGCACAGATGACCGACTCCGGACGTTCCGGACGTGACAGGAAGAAATCCGCAGCCTCCTCGCCCTTATGGAACCAGAAATCCCCCTCAAATACGCCTGCACCGTCCTCAGGCAGACCTTTTTCCTTCATGACGTCCCTGAATTCCTTCAGTCTCAGCTGAGCGTCGGGGTGAGAAAACGGACCTGACATGAAACCAATTCTCGTATGCTTGTGTACGTCGGTAAAATGCTCGACCATTCTTCGCATACCCGCGGCGTCGTCAAAGTCGATATTGCAGAAGCCCTCAACATGGCTGCTTATAGATACAACAGGGCATTTTGCCTCACGAAGCTTTTCTATTACTCTGGCGGCTATACCTTCCACGTTATAGCCTTCTCCGTCATAGATTATACCGTCAAACTGTTCAAGATCTATATATTCGATAAGGTCGAATTCACGAACACCGTATTCAGAACTCTTCTGACCTATCTGTCCGAGAAAATTGAAATATACAATGTTTACGCCGAGTTTTTTCGCAATTCTGTTATAGCTGCCGCAAAGTCCCTGTCTGTACCTGCTTGTCAGGGAACAACCGAAAAAAGCAATGTTTTTCAGAGAATTGATCATATCATCTCACCTCCGTCCAAAAAGATCATTTTATTTAGTATATATTAAATTATATCACCATATTTTTCCTTTGTCAATTTTCAAACAGTGAACAGCAGCAAAAATTATACTGACCGGCAGACACAGTCCGCAAAATCCCGGATAAAACTCCTTATTCTGTACATAATTGCAGCGGAGGAGTTAATATCGCTCTGCAAAACAAAAGGCGGCAGAGCCGCCTTTTCTATTAAGTTTACTGCTTTGCAGCTATTTTTCTCATACTGCAAAGATCGAAAGTATCCCAGACTCTGTCGCCGTTGAGGTCATAATCTGTACCGGCAGGGATATCCGTTTCTTTGCCGAGAAGGAAATCCGTCAGCTTTCTGATATCATCAGCAGTATAAACAGCGCTTTCATTCTTTTCCCTCTTTACACTTACTGAATTTACAGCTGCCGAGCCTGTGTTGCGCAGAACATTCAGCGCAAAATAAGCGCTCCGGACGCAGTATGTGTCAATACCGAGTCCGCTTACCTTTCTGACTATATCCGCTGCGTCAAAGCTTCCCTCATAACGTGTGCAGCCCTTCTCAACATCTTCAGCTTCAACAGCCTTGAGCTGTTCCTGACGCTTAACGATAACAAACGGTGAACGGTCCTGTTTCACCTTAGGTATATAAGCAATGACATCATATTTTACGCCGTTTGAAACAATGGTCCCAAGCTCCTGAGGATCATGGAACGTGCCGTATGCAAACTCAGATGTGAGGTCTCCGTCCCATTTATCCGCGATAAGGATATTGCAGCCGTAATACTCCTCGGCGCCCTGATCTTCAAGCCCATCCATATTCAGGCAGGAAATATATCCGCCGATCACCCATTTGGGATCTTTCTTATCCGAAGTGACCTCACCGATATCGATATTATAGTCGAACATCAGACTTTCGTTGCTTTCAAAGCCGAATGATCCGTCATCTTTCCATATATCTGACATTCCGATCTCAAAACGGCGTGAATACTCGGTATTATTCGATGAGAACGCCGACGGTTCAAACGCTCCCCATTCACAGTTTATTTTCTCGCCTGCATAGCCCTTCATGGTAAGATTAGAGCCGTCATAGGCATAGGTCAGACCGTTCAGATAAACGGACCTGTTCCACTGATCGACATCTATCCATCTTGTTTCTCTTTCGTATTCGCCGTCATCTGCGATATAATCAGGCACAGTCACATCGACCTTAACAAGCTCAGCGCTGCCCTTTGAGATACCGCCGTTCATCTGAGCGACAAGAACATCGGCATTGCCAAGCACAACGCCCAGATCGTGTACATAATCCATATACGGTCCAAGGTCATGCTTTGCCGTTATCTTTCCCTTCAGACCGTTTTCCTCGGCATTCCTGTCTATGAAGTAATACTTTTGTGTCACCCGTTTCTTGCCGGTTCCTATCATGCTCATAGAGCTGTCATATATATCATACTCCGTTCCGTCGGCATTGATACTTCCTATCTTTTTTGCATATTCCGACGGCTTCCAGCCGCTGCTGCACGCATCTACGATATATATTTCGGTATCAAGATAATAATCGGGCATTTCCATAACGGCGAGCTTTGCCAGTGTACTTACCGCAAAGGTGCCCTCGACGTCAAAGTTCATTGTATAGTCTATGGACGAACCTGCAACAGCCTTGTATGACTGCCCGCGCTCGTACTGCTTTCCGCGCTCGAATTCCGGATCGTTATTGTATTTATTCTCACTTGCGTCCCATTCAGCCTTGAACGATGACGGAGCTATGACCTCCATATGGTCACTCGCAAATCTGCTGTTGACAGCGTAATAATAACCTGTACGAACTCCGTAGTCATAATCCTTTAATATCAGCGGAGCCTCTGCGTCCTCATATTCATCGGGAGCTATTTCGGGCATATTCTCGATGGACAAGTCATAAGTATAGACAACAGCCTCGCCCTTTGAATATGCGCTCTCCAGGAACAGTCCCACATCTGTTATCTCTCCGGGGTCATATCCTGCAGCAACTATCGCAGCAAGCTTTTCGGACACGTTTATCCTTCTGTCATCCTCGACCTCATTATTCACGGACATCGGTTCATTCCTGCGGCAGATGAAGGTCCTGCTGCCGTCAGCATTCTCACGCGCATAGATACTGTACGCAACATCGACCCTTTCTCCGGACGGTCCGGCAATGCTGTAGTCATTTAATACTTCATATGAATCAAGGCTGCCTATCTTTTTATCCTTTTCAGTTATACTGCTTCCCTCAGACATGGTGTCTATTTCAAGTATGTCAAATACATCGCCCTTTGCATTATGAAGTCTTACACCGAATCTTACATATGCCTTATCTTTATCGCTGATACTCTCTATATCTATTCTTTTCCAGTATTTATAGCTTATCTCTCCCAGCTCCGAATACCTGACCGGTGAAGCGAACTTCAAACCTCTTGCAGCGGAAAAGTCCTCATCGTTATCCCATCTGCAGATGTAGTTGCCGCCGAGATTCACATGGAATTCCGGCTGACTGTCCTTGTCGTTATTTACTATTTCAAAGTAATAACCCTTGTCGATACCGCTGCTGTTATGATCGATAATGATATCGGCATTGACTGTCTGAAGCGGTACGCTTGCGATACACAATGCCGCCGAAGCAACAGCAGATAAAAAGCCCTTTGTGTGTTTCCTCATAAAAATTCCTCCCACGTATCCGTAAAGATACCCAAAAATAAAAAAATTAATACAATATTTTAAGTAAGGAAATCTCCCCGTAACCGTCCTGAAAAGGTCGTATTCAGGAAGTACCCTTGCTGATTAGATAGTAACATAATGCTGTAAAAAAGTCAATGTTTTTCGTAGAGTCCACTTAAATTATCGTCTATATATCCATTCTTTCTTCCCTCAATTGTGCAGATTGACCTATAGTCATAACAGCCGGGATAAAGAAAAAGCTGCGGCAAAAGCCGCAGCTCATACAGCTCTGTTCATCAGAGCTCACGCATTATATTCAGTGTATGACGGATACCCTCTTCAACGGTGAACTGCCCCTTCCAGCCAAGTCCCTCAAGCTTTCTGCTGCTTAGCACCTGCTTTGCTATAGGGGTCATCTCAGCCTTTGCTACCTCGTCGGGATCGGCAAATATCACCTTTGTACCTGTCTGTGCGGCGACTTCCTCAGCAAAGCCTGCGATAGTAGTCCTTGACTGTGAATTTGCTATATTGTACGCATTGCCGCTCTCGCCGCAGGCAAGGACGGTAATTATAGCTGAGGCTGAATCTGCAAGGTAGGTATATGATCGCATCTGGTTTCCGGCACTGTTGAGGACGATATCCTCACCTGCAAGTCCCTTGTTCACGAACTGCGCGTTAGCACGGTTGTCAGCCCTTGTAACTGTCGGGCCGTAGGTATGGCTGGGTCTTACGATAACAGTATCCAGTCCGAACTGTTTTGTATATGAAGCACACAGCGTTTCTGCCGTTCTCTTTCCGTTGGGGTAGCATGAACGCGGCGAGGTGGGATCAACATATCCCGCATAGGATTCCTCAAAGGACTCAAGGCTGAGGTCGCCCTGACCGTATACCTCACCCGATGATATATAAAGCATACGCTTTGTACCGTGATCCCTTCCGTAATCGAGGAGGTACTTTGTGCCGAGGATATTGCTCATTATCGTTCCCACGGGATCGCTGCTGAACGCGGCAGGAAACGCGGGACTTGCCGCGTGTATGATATAATCGGCTGTAAAATCGAAATCCGGCAGCTCGTTTACGTTGTGCTCCACCGGACGGAGCTTTTCCCTGTCGGCGCCTTCAAATCTCGCCGCAAGCCTTTCAGCGCTGAGATCCATTGCATATACGGTAATATCCGCATTCATATGCTTGTTCGCGTAAAGGAACATATCAGCCATAAACGAGCCGATAAGTCCCGAAGCTCCGGCAATAAGCACTGACGAGCCGAACAGCTTCTCAAATCCGGCTACAGCTCTGACAGCTATTCCGACATCTTTTTTATAGTTTTCGCTATCATAGAAATTCATACAGATCAGTCCTTTAACCAGTCAGATCTCTTCGCTTTCAGAAGAGCCTTGAATATGTCGATATCCTCAATGGTAGTGAGCTTGATGTTCTTTTCCGAGCCTGACGAGAAGTGTACCTGCTCCCCCATTTCTATCATAAGCGTGCATGAAGCGACAGAATTTGTGATACCTGCCTCAAGAGCGCGTCTGTGAAGGTCGCATATCTTTCCGAGAGCGAAGCCCTGCGGAGTCTGAGTTCTTTTCAGGCGGTCTCTCGGATAGCTTCCATTTGACACTGTGCCGTCCTCTGTCTGCAGCATAGCTTCGGCGCAGGGTATCACGGTAATTGCGTTGCCGTACTTTTTTGTCTTACTGATACAGTCGGAGATTATCTCCGCCGATACCATAGGACGTATAGCGTCATGTATAAGAACGATATCCTCCGGTCCGTAGTATTTTTCAAGCTCATAAACGCCGTTGCGTATTGAATCCTGTCCGTTCTTTCCTCCGGGCATAACATACTTCAGCTTTGTGATATTGAACTGCTTTGCGTAAGCCCAAAGCACCTGCTCCCAGCCTTCTATGCATACAACAGCTATAGCGTCTATCTCCGGATGGTTCTGAAAGGCCTCCAGAGTGTACACGATAACCGGACGCTCATATACAGTCAGGAACTGCTTGGGTATGTCCTGATGCATTCTGTTGCCGGTACCTCCGGCGATCAACAATCCGATATTTGCCATAATACTTCCCCCGTATTATAATTTTTTCTTGCTGTCACAGCCCGTTACTGTTTTTTCAGGCGGTGTTTAACTATATTCATGCCCTTTGTACAGAATTCCCTTGCGCTTCCGAAATTCAGAACGACAAATACAATGATAGCTGCAGCCGAAACAACAGCTCCGTAGAAATCGACCGACACCAGTACAGCCTGCAGAAGAACTATCGTAAAATTGATAAAGTACCTCGTCAGGTCAATGTTGAGCTTGATACGGCGCAGCACCGCGAATGTATTGAACACCGCGATAGCCGCATAAGCGACAACTGTTCCGATGACAGCTCCCCATACGCCGATGAAGGGTATCAGTATAAGGTTCAGCAGTATATTCACAACTGCTCCGATCAGCGTGGAGTACATTGATAGCCTGCTCTTTTTCAGAGCGATGAAGAACGAAGCGAAATATGTACTTATCGCACCGTATGCTGCGCTTACCAGCAGAAGCGGAACGTACTGCCATGCCGACGCGAAGTCAGGTCCCACATACACGCTCATAAACAGCTTTGTAAAAGCAACGGTCAGAAGCGAAACGCTGAACACCATAAAGCTGTATACGCTGAAGATATTATTGAAGAATCTTGTATCGCTGTTTCCCTCAACTTCCTTGATGGAAGATATATCCCACGCCTGTGAGAATATGGATACGATCACGTTGATAACGGACGGTATCTTTCCGGCAACGCCGTATATTCCAAGTGCTGAAGCGCTTATCATGAATCCGACCATGAGCTTGTCTGATGAATGTATGATCCACCATGAGATACCGTTCAGTATCAGCGGTGCGGAATAGATAAGCATTTCCTTCAGGAGCGCATTATCCCTGCGCGATTCTCTCAGGTCGCAATAAAGTCCGCCGAATACGGCTGCAAGCACTATAGTGATGACAGCCGAGATAATAGTGGAGAGCAGATATCCGCGGGCTCCGAGATGCAGTACCGCTATCAGGAGCACATTGCAGAGCGCCAGCGAAAGAGTCCTTATGACGCTCAGTGCGGTATACATCTTATTCTGTTCCTTGGCTTTGAGATAATTCATCTCAACCCATGAATACAGATCGGTAATAACGAACGCGCACAGATACCATTTCCATTCCGTCAGCTGATGGTACAGTCCCACCAGCGGCGATATTAGCAGCATAGCCGCGGAGCCGCAGGTTATTATCAGCAGCGCATTCCTCAGCACGTCCTGATGACGTGTATCCTTCGAGATGCCGAAGCGTATGACTGTTGCGTAAACACCCGCTGAACAGAAGGGTACAAGTATCTGACCTATATTGAATACAAGGTCGGCGATACCGTACTCGTCCGTCGTCATATAGTTGGTATATAACGGCACCAGAAGAAAGAGTATAAGCTTTGAGCCTATATTGCCGATGGCGAATATTATGGTATTTTTTACAAGATTCTGATATTTTCCCTTTGAACTACTCATATATCCAAAAACCTTATTTCCGTTTTTTCAATTGAAGAAAATCTGCTGTCCTCAGGAGGGAGCTCCATATAATTGCCGTAAAGCTGAGAAAGGACAGCATCGCTGTGAGCGGTTATGGGAACCTCTGTATCCTCAAATACGTGGCGCACCAGCTCGGTATAATACTCTGACGGGAAGGCTTCCTTCAGGAAACCGTAGGGTGAAGCCACCGGAGCCATCATATCCGTTTTCTTCTTCGTCGCAACTGTTTTGAGTATCTTCTTCACGAATTTTTCGTCGCTGTATCTTCCGGTCAGAAAAGTACCGAACTTCAGCAGCGCCTGTTTCAGTCCGGCACCTGAGCCGCCCGTCACCTTGAAGCCCTTGCGGTAAGAGTACAGACGCGCAAGCAGGAGCACATATCTGTCAGCGAATCTGCTTCTTGCAAAAGTGCCTGTCTTTATGTAATCGCAGGCATATATATCGAGATGCAGGAAGTGCCTGTCCTCCGGTGAACCCTTGGGATTGAGCTCGGCTCTCCTGTCCATGAGATGAGAGTATATTATAGGCATGGACTTGTCTGTCCTGTAGTTCATCAGCTCATAGTTGCCCTCATTGAAGTCCTTTCTGTGAGCGAGGAGCTTTTCATAATTCTCTCTTGTGAGCATTATATCAAGGTCATCATCCCACGGAATAAATCCGTTATGACGGATAGTTCCGAGCAGCGAGCCTGATGAAAGGAAATACTCTATCCCCAGTTTTCTGCATTTGCCGTCGAACCATTTCAGGTCCTCCAGCAAAAGATCATGCATCATTTTCAATTCATTCTTATTCATCCGATCAATCTCCTTACGGCAGCAAAAAGAACTTGAATCCGCACAGGTCGCCTCTGAAGCAGGCAAGCAGCAGCATAAAGCTTGAAGTGAACATAACTACCGATTCATACCTGCTGCTTTTGCTCAGCGGATCCTTTTTCTTTTCTTCTTCAAGCACAACAGCCATCATCGGGAGCATTATGTACATACTGAAATTTCCGTACCGGTGGAAGATAGAATATGAGCGCACCAGCACTGCCTCCATAACAAGGAGGGCAACAGCACATACATATATTCCCTTTATATTTGATTTGTCAGGCAGCTTCCTGTAGTGGAGCATGGTATACACCAGTATGAGGTAGCTTGCGATACCTATGATGTATTCCCACATATAGCTGTAGGACGTACCTGACGTATAATACTCAGCCTTTTTGGTTATAGAGTCGAGCAGCTCTCTTCCGAGCCTGTATGAAACAGCGCCCAGTACGAGCACCTCCAGGACCTTTAAAGCTGTTCTCCATTTTTTCTTATCTGACCAAGTGTCATATATGGTAATTACAAAATACATTCCGATCAGAGGTATTACCGCAACGTGTATCATCGCAGCCGCGAAACACAGTATCACATACCAGAAGCTGTGCTTCTTCAGTACCAGCTCGTCATACATACACCTTGCAACGATGGAAAATGCCATAGCATTTCTCAGACCGCTTATTACGCCGAGGAAAAGTCCCTGCGACATGAAAAAGAAAAAGCATACCGCGATACTCTGAGTGGTAATATGCTTTTTCCCTGCCTCTGATTTGAGTATATGGAAGATATTCAGGTAGAAAACAAAGCAGGCTGTCAAAGGCAGAAGCCCTTTTATTTTCAGGTTTGCGGTAACATAGAACAAGAGGTATGCCAGCGGAGAGTTAGGCTGTTTCAAAAAGGTATCAGCCCACTGACCGAAAGGGACGCCTATCCAGCCCTCCGAAATAGTCCGCCACCTTGAAAGATCCGCCGATTCGGCAGGTATATAGAAAAACGCCAGCACACACAGGAAGATCATCACCTTGTTCAGCGTTTTTTCGGGAGTTTCCCACGGCTGCGGATTTTTAAGGCGGTTATAATAGTACAGAGTGATAAGTGTATATACGATAACACCGCATAATCGTTCTATAAAAAATGTATTCTCCATCCATAACAGAGCTTCAGACATTCCACATTCTCCTCGCTTTAATACCTAAGAATACATTTTATTGAGAGCCTTTGACATATTTCTCATACTCAAGGATGGTCTTTTTCACGACCTTATCCCACAGGTAATTCTCCTCTGTTAATCTGCGGGCGTTCTTCGACATCGCCTTCCATTTGTCTTTTTCATTCAATGCTTTTACGATGGCTTCCGCAACAGAATCCGGATCTGTTTCAGCCGGCCATCCGGCGTCATAAGAACGGATAACTTCTCCCAATGTAGTACCTTTTGTGACTATACACGGCAATCCGTAATTCAGAGCTTCGAGTATGCCCATAGGCATACCTTCGGAACGGGAGGTCTGTATGAAAAGGTCGCTCTCCTTCAGGAGCTTCTCCTTTTCCTCCCCGAACGCCTCCCTGTGCAGTGATACCACTGAACCGAGCGAGCGTTCATTTACGGTTTTCCTTATATAGTCATGCATATCATTCTGGTCAGGTCCGTAAATATCGAGGCGGCAGCTGTTCTTCTCCATGACGTCCTTTGCCTTTGAAACAGCTTCCAGCAGGATATCAACGCCCTTGCTTATAATATCGAGCCTGCCGATATAAACTATCCCTGACCCGCTGCTTTCTTTCCATACCTTCTCATATTCAAGCTCCCCGATACCGTTGGTACCGATAAATGAACGGCTTCCGAACTTTGTCCTTTTCATTTCCGGCTTCGAGAGGAACTGCAATGCCGCAGCACCGTTTATAAAGCGGTTGAACAGCAGCATATTCCCTATCAGCTTTTTCAGCCTTTTCTGCCGCTGCGCATTTGCTGTCAGGCAGCCGTGAGGAATGATTATATATGGTATGCCGGCGCTTTTCGCCTGCTTTGCCAGCGGAAGCATCGCCGGATAGTAAACCTCATGGAATACTATGAGGTCAGGTGAGGAAAAGGGCTTGGGAAGCTCATTCAGCCTGATACCTTTTTTATATTCCAGCTGTTTTATATCAGCGTTTATGCTTTCTCCGCTCACATTCAGAAGAGCGCACTCGGCATACTTCGACTGATAGAAAACGTGCTTCGGAACAACGGTGCAGACGCCGCTGAACGGATTGTTGCTTACAGACGCTATATGTAAAATTACCACTTTATGTCTCCTATTTTCTCAGAAATGCCTTATAGATGAAGCGCTTCAGGTTGGGGGATGTGTACACGAACGCTCTAATACAGAGCATATTAAGACAAGCCTCTCTTTTCGTTATCATTCCGTGTTCGAGCATAAAGTCCTGAAGGACCTTCCAACCCTTTATCCTCTCCTTTGAGCCGCGCTTTGAGTCAAAGCCGTTACCGACGCGGACATATACGAGAGATTCATGCATATTCGCAAGTTTGCAGCCTGCAACAATCATATTCAGCCACAGATAATAGTCCTCAAGAAGAAGCAGCGTCCTGTAGCCGCCGCTCTTTTCAAGGGCGGAACGCTTCATACAAACGGAAACATGGTTCATGGGATTGCGCTTTTTCGCCATACGCACGATATCCTCATGCTTTTCCGGACACGAGCGCACTCTCATATCCTCGTCCGTTGATTTATCAAACTCGGCGATATCCGTTCCGAGAACATCTGTATCAGGGTGCGTCTCCACATATCTGATCTGCTTTTCAAATCTTTCGGGATCGCTGATATCATCAGAATCCATACGGAATATATAATCGCAGGTACACTTTTCAGATCCTATCCTGAGAGCCTCTCCGAGACCGTGGTTCTGCTCCTGAGGATAATACCTGACCACATTTTCCCTGCCCTTTCTGAAGCTGTCGAGAACGCTGTACAGCTCATCGGTCAGAGGTCCGTCAAATACGACGACTATCTCATCGGGTTTGACGGTCTGATCGTCATATATGCTCTTCAAGGCTGTATCAAGAAAGCCGGGATCATCGTTCTTATAGACCGACATGAGCACGGAATAGGTATGCTTTCTTTGAGAAATGTCAAATTCCTCAGTGCTGTCAGTATTAACGGCGACCGCTTTTTTCTCAGTCATTGCTCCCGTACCTCCTTCAACAATGCCCTTTCTCCTGAGTACAGAAGAAACCGAGCCAAAGAACACCTTCGCGTCCATAATGAAGCCGCTCATGCTGCTTTTGCTGAGAGCTGCGGCATAATCGCCGTCAAGCTTTGCCTTGTCGGGTATCTCAAGCTCATCTCTGCCGCTTATCTGAGCAAGTCCGGTAAGTCCGGGCTTGATGTCGTTTGCTCCGTACTTGTCGCGTTCAGCGGTAAGATAGTCCTGATTCCATAGTGCGGGGCGCGGACCTATCACGCTCATATTTCCGAGGAAGATGTTCCAGAGCTGCGGCAGTTCGTCTATTGAGGTCTTTCTTATAAACGCTCCGACCTTTGTGATACCGCCGTCCTTCAGCATATGAGTCGGGACGTCCTTAGGCGTATTCACCGACATCGAACGGAACTTCATCAGCTGGAAATATCCCTTGTCCTGAGCCACACGCTTCTGCCTGAATATAACAGGACCGGGATCGTCAGACTTTATCGCCAGCGCTGTTGCCGCATATACCGGCGCCAGCACCGCAAGACCGCAGAAAGAGAGTGCCATGTCCATTCCGCGTTTTACATACTGCTCATAGAACGTGGGAACGTGTTCCGTGAGACCGACCGCTTCAAGGTGTCCCCTCATTCCGTCCGCATTGACCTTATCGTTCACGTCCTCGACAAAAACGACCTTCTTTCCCTTCATAGGATTCTTCTCGTCCGGCTGATCGTCATACACCGAATGCGGATACTGTTTTTTCGCAATATGACGCATTACAAGAAAAGCTGTGCCTAACGCAGCTCCCGTGATCTTCGCCGCCGTTTTCAGTTTCTTTTTCCTATCCATTTCCAACTCCTTGACCCCCAAATGAATATTATCGTATATATGTCTTTTCAGTTATATGCCTAATATCTGACCGTAATCAGAGACCGTGCCTGCCGGGACTTCCGCTGACGATTTTACAACAGTACAGCAGTTCAGGTGGCAGCCGTCACCTACAACGGCATTGTGATTTATGACCGTACCTGATGATATTATACAGCCATTTCCGACCTTCGCGTCTGTATGCACCACCGTCATTGGCTCTATGAATGAACCCATGCCTATAACGGCAGAAGGTGAAACATACGCGGTTTTATGTATAAGCACAGGGACTTCAAAGCCTGCCTCTGCGAGTTTTCCGATAAGCTGCATACGAAGTTCAAAGCTGCCTATAGCTGCCACCGCACAGCCGTATTCCCGCCTGAACTTCTCATATTCAAACAGCTTTCCCACAGCTGCGGGATTATTATCGTCAAGAAAAGCTATGCTCTCAAATATTCCCATTGATCCAGCTATTTCTCCCGCTACCATACCGTACTGCCCTGCACCCAGGATCAAAAGCCTGCACATACCTATCTCCCCTTTGTTACGCTTATTCACCGTGCTTCCCTGCACGGTCGGTAAGCTCATATAAGTCTCCTCCCGGAAGATACTCATATCAGCCGACCTCATTTGTTATGCATGAAAAAACTCTTTCGTCCGTCATTTCCCGACCTGCCGGACACGGTATGTCTGAACGCCGGATAATACGGTAAAACGTCCTTATCTCAGCACACCATACCTTTTAATTATACATTCAAGGCGTATACGATGTCAAGGTAAAAATTGCCTTTTCTTCATTAATCTTATCATATTTGCATTTTTCGTGCTTTTTTACAGGAAAAGGCCTGCTCCGGCTGCTGTTTTCCGGCAGCTGACCATTATAAAAGCTGCAGCAAAATACCGCAGCTTTTATATTTTGCATTCTGCTTCTGAAAACACGCTCTACCGCTCTTTAACGCCGTTTTCCGTAAATTGCAGTATCCTGTCGCATATTTCCAGCGCGGCAGGACGGTGAGTCACTATAACTACCGTCTTATCCGTCATATTCTTCAGATTTTCCAGCACATTGCGCTCAGTCGCTTCATCAAGGGCGCTGGTGGCTTCGTCAAGAAGCAGCACCGGACACTTTGAGTAAACCGCCCTTGCAATGGCTATCCTCTGCATCTGACCCTCGGAGAGACCAGTTCCGCGCTCACCGAGAAGTGTATCGGCGCCATCGTCGAGCTCCCTGACGAAATCCAGAGCGCAGGCTATTTCAAGCGCATTGTTTATACGCTCATCATCATGCAGCCCTGACCTGTCCGCAAAGCATACGACCTCCCGTATCGTACCGCTCATAAGCTGATTGCCCTGCGGCACATATGCGAACAGACGGTGGAACCTTGCCGAAAGCTCCTCTGTATTCCCTGTATTATCGGTAATATACCTCATTCCGCCGTCCAGCCTGTATATACACATCAGCAGCTTCAGTACCGTGGATTTTCCGCAGCCGCTGTGACCTGTAAACGCAACATACTGTCCCTTTTTTATTTCCAGGCTTATGTTCTTCAGCACTACCGGCATAGCGTCCTTGCTTATTCTTCTGACACTGTCGCCGGAAGGATAATACGCGAACTCCGCATCATCAAGTCCGAAAGCCGAAAAGCTGCTGCGGTAGTAACCGAGGATCTCTTCGGTATCCATCGGTACATCTTCGGAATCGTTTTCAAACTCCTCTATCTCCATAAGTCTCTCCGCACTTGCGGTCATGGCATAGAATCTCGGAAGATAGCCCGTGATATTCGCAAAAGGAGACTGTATCTGTGAGATGAGCTGTGTTATGGCGGTAAGAGTACCATAGCTTATGGCTCCCGTAAGTATACCGTATCCGCAGTATATTATGCCGCCGGCATACATTCCCTGCATTCCCGCCTGAAAGCCTATATTGCAGAGATTCGAGAAACGTATGCGCTTCATGCGGGCTTTCTTGTGATCAGACATTTTTTCGTCCGCTTCACGCATGGTCTGTTCCTCCGCCGCGAAGGAGCGTATCATCATCATGCTGCCGAGGCGTTCCTGCAGGAACACACGGAGCTTTCCGTCCTTCTCCTGTATGTTCTTGTGGAGCCTTTTAAGCATTTTTCGGAAGCCGTAGGTGGCAAAAACAAGTACGATACCCACAGGCAGAAGCACAAGCGTTATGCGGTAATCAAGGAATACCATCATGGCGATGGCACTGACCAGCTTGACTATCATACCTGCAAGTCCCGGAAGTATCTCAACGCAGTTCTGGGATACGACAACAGCGTCATTGGTGAGGCGGTTCAGCCATTCACCGGAATGTACCGCGCTGACAGTGCCGAAGTCCTTTCTCAGTATATTGTCAAGGAGACGCTTTTTGAAGAGATTTTCCAGCGACGAGCGCAGGTACTCCTCAAGCCAGCGTATCACTGCCCTCATCGCCACCTGCGCAAGAACCAGCAGAAGCAGCAGAGCCACATTTGACCAGAAACCGCTTCTGTTCCCCGCAGTTGCGCAGTCAACGATATTGCGCAGAAACAGTGCGTACAGTACGCCGCTTGCTCCGTGGACTGCATTTATCGCCATGAGCCAGAATATATCCCATTTTTTTCGTCCGGTCACTGTATAAAGCCATTTAACCGCATTCTTTTTCATCGTCTCATTAACCTTTTAAGTTTGTCGCGGACATAGAACAGCGGCCGCTTGATGAACAGAAAGTCTACCCACATATGAACATATAACAGGTACAGCTTTTCATCGGTACTGTGCCACTTTCCCTTGCGGCAGAACTCGGTAACGATACCCTTTATATGTTCGGGCTCAACACGTTCATACTGCCAGCAGTTGTCGCCCACAATGATGTATTTTCCGTCCCTGAAACCCACAACACGGTGGATAACGCCCTGCAGCCCCGGACGGACATACATCACAAGGTCATATCTCTCCGGCTTTTTCGTCAGCTTTTTTATCAGTACAGCGTCACGTCCGCCGCGTATCATCGGGCGCATACTTATCCCGCTCGGTACGCTCAGGTAGCTGCCGTGCTGTTCAAGCTGCTCAAGCTGTGCCTTGCCCATCAGTCGTCAATTGCCCCTATTTTTCTGAGCTGAGCGATTATATTCTTCACATCGCGCTCCATCTCATCTTTAGGACCGTCATACTTTTTCTGCATTTTTTCAACTATTTCAGCTTCCGTTGTTTCACTTTCAAGGCAGCTGATTATGAAGCCTGCTGTTTCGTTGCTTCTCACAAGTCCCGAAAACTTTGACGCGCCGGTGGAGACGAGAAGCTTCTCGTTTCCGTCGTCATGTGCTATAAATCCTTTGTTGAGCTTCATTGAGTTCACCCTTTCATTCCATTATATGCGACCTCAGCCGCTTCTATATCCATATTGCATTCCAACCTGTAAAGACCTGTCTTTTCGGCAAGCAGGTCAATAAGTCTCAGAGTCTTTGCCATCTGTACAGTGCTCTGCGGGCGGTACACCTGCTGCAGCAGCATTGCATAAGCCTCTGATTTTGTTATCCTGACTATCCTGTTCTTTTCGCCCCGGATAAGTATGCACAGCGCCTTCAGCGGCACTGATATATTGCAGCTGAGCCTGTGCTTTCCGTCATAGGGCGTACCGTATACGACCGCTCCGCTCTCTGTTATCCTTATCAGCGGCTTGTCGTCGTTCACCATCACAGCCCTGCCGCCGAAATACTCGCGCCAAAGCCTTGTATGAGTTGACTTGCCGGTACCTGACTTTGCCGTGAACAGGAAGCACTGTCCCTCCACCGCAACAGCAGAGCCGTGAAACAGCACTGTATCATAATCCGGCATCTTTTCCGCTATCTTACGGTATACCGCAAGCTCCTCACGGTATCCGTCAGACGAGTTCAGAGGTTCCCTTCCCTCGGCTTTCGCACATCTCAGCTCGCGCTGATATTCAAAATCAATATCCGCCTGCGTTATGCTGACCGAAAAATCAGGCGTTTCAGCGGACGCATAATCTTTGCAGTAGTCATGGACGTCTTCATATAACGAATTGACCTCGATGACCTTGTCTGCGATCTTATATATCCCTCTAAACATTTTTTCGCTCCATAAGCATCTATCATTATTCAAACGGATCCAGCAGTTCTCCCTCCGGAGAGCCGTCGCTGCTGTTTTCAGCGCTTGCGTCGGTCTCAGGAGCTGATACTGCCTCCTCAGTCTCCTGATATACGACAGAGGTGTTTTCAGGAAGTGTTACTGATGTGGTCTCAGTGACCTCTTCCTTTGCAGCCGTAGTCGTGACCGTCGTGCCTGCTACTGTCGCTGAAACAGCGGTGCTGCTCACAGCTGCCGCAGACGTTTCAGTGGTCTGCGCAGCGGTCACGCTTTCCGTAACAGCTTCGCTGCCGTTATCCGCAGGATTATTCTTTCCCGTATCGCAGCCGGTCAGAAGCAATGTCAGAACAGCTGCGGCGATCAATGATCTTTTCATTACTGAATGACCTCTTTTACTAAAGAAGCACCGCTCCCTCAGGAATGGTGCCTCTTTGTACAATTAATCTGTAATATTAACCAGCGAAAGGATCAACCTGCTTTCCCTCAGGAGGGCTGTCAGTGATAACATCTTCCGCGTCGAATTCTACAACATCAAGAACCGGCTCGATATACTTTTCCATTCGTTACACCTTCTTTCAAATATTACTTGGCAGCGTAAGCGATAGCTTTCTCATTATAAAGATATAATGCCTTTGCAAGATTCTGTGTTTTTGTATCGTTGATCTTAACTATTGAACCTGCGTACGAAAGAACGCTTGCTGATACAGTATATGTATCGGTACTATCCTGAACCGTGAATGTATGAGCTTTACCAAGCTTATCAGCTGCTATATTCTTAACTTCAAGATAATATCCCTTTTCATTCTTCCGGAGCTCAGCCTTCTCGCTGTCAATGAAGTATGTATACTTTGAAGGGTCTGCTCCGTCTGCGTATTTGTAGTATAATCTGAGCGAATTGTCAGCGTCGAATACTACTGAAAGTGTAATACCCTCAATGCCGGAAGGCTTCGTGCCTGACTGTGATGCCATGTACGGAGCAAACACGTCTGCGCTCAGTGAGGTAACGTCGCTGCTTACTGTCTTGTTTGCGGAGCTGTCAAAATAATTCTTTGCAGCTGCGCCGTAGTCGATGGAAGCAGAGGCAAGAGCAGCCATCTTTGCGTCTGTGCTGTTCTTTGTTACGTTCATGTATCTGCCGACACTGTAATCGAAACCGTCTGCGGTGAGGTCAGCGCCCTTGTTTGAAAGGAGAGTATAAAGCTCGCCGTTTCCGCTGTAAATACGGAAGTTGATATTGTCGTCTGTCTGGGTAGCGTAAACAGGGCAGGTAAACTTGTTCTTTCCGTTTACAACAGCTGTATCAGAAACGAGCTGTCTCTTTGTATTGCCGTTTATGGTATATTCAGCATAAGCGCCTTCGTCGTTCTTTATATCGTCACTGAGTGTGATATAATAATTCAGTCCGAGGCTGCCGCCGAATGTAACGGATACTGTTTCAATAACTGCCTTTGCAGTCTCTTCCTCTGTCTTTTCAACAGTGAGAGTGCAGCCTGAGATCTGCTTGCCTTCGCTGTCAGACTTCAGCGATACCTTTACGTCATAAACGCCTGCTGCGGAAGGAGCGCCGCTGAGGAGCTTATCTCCGGAGTAATACTTTATCACGCACTTGTCAGGCTCGTATACCTCAAACATATCGGAAATATCTTTTCCGTCATATGTCTTTGTTGAATTCAGTACATTCATGTAACCGGGCTTCTTGCTGAAATCCCACTTCTGCTCCAGCGAGCCCCTGTATGCGCCGATACCGTTTATGTGAAGGGTCATACCGCCCTCAGGGTTATCCTCGCCCTCAAGGACTGTCTCGAAATCCCTGCCCTCAACGAGCTCCTTCTTCAGTTCGCTGTCATACAGTGAAACAGAAGGTCTGTACCAGCGTTCGCCGTCATAGTCGGCGCTGTCCTTAGCCACAGTAAGCTTGCAGCCTGAAAGCGGCTTTGTGACATTTATTGCAGCAGCGTCCTCAGCAATATTGAAGTGGTATGTTCCCATGTATGAGGAGCCTCTCCAGCGGGGAATATAAACGCCCGGCTCAGGCTTGCTGCCTGTAAACTCAGTTCCGTTCTCGTTCACATATATGAGGTTGCATTCCTCAAAAGCTGTCGCATAGATAGGCATATCCTTCTCAACAACACCTCTGTCGCCGTTCATGGCTTCGAGGGTATAGGTGATCGGGTATGAAGCCTGTCCGTACTCTATATCGTGTACCTGAGGAGTTACATCGACCTCACGTTCCTTTATGATTATATCAGCAATTCCGTAGACTTCCTCTTTATCTCCGACCCATGTAACACCGATCGTACGTAACATACTCTGCTTGTCACCGAGGAATCTGTATATCTGAAGTCTGAGATCAACTGTACGGGGGTTCGTGTCGCCGTTTTCGATCCAGAAAAAGGTCTTGGGATTCTGATTTTCATAAGCTTCCTTAAACTGTGACTGATAGTAATCGTCATAGCAGTCGGACAGTTTTACATCGAAATCACTGAGCTCTATCTTACTGTCGTAATAGAAATCCTTTTTGGGTACGAGCTCCATTCTTGTATCGTCGACCTCAATATCATAGATTCCGCACACTTCGGGAGCGATATCTATTTCCATCTTATACTTGTAGCCCCTGTTATTGTATGTAAACTTTGAATCCTTATCGAATTCCCTTTTTACTGTCAGACCGTCAGGTCTGTTTCTGTATGTGGCAGCATCAACGACAGTCATGAGCGTATTTGAATATATGGTGAACTTTCTGCCTGTCCAGTAGCCCGTCTTGGATTCTCCGCCAAGGAGCTTGTCGGTGTTTCTCTCTCCGCCTTCCACAGCGTAGTCATAAATGCTGTTGTCAAAGAAGATGATGTTCTTTGAATCCGCAAAGCCGCACTTATCACAGCTGTCTGCGAATCTGAGGTACGCTGAGTCATAGCCCTCAGCCACGCTCTCATCCTTTGCATAGACAGCGGTAACTGTATGCTTTCCGGCGGGTATCCTTACGAAACCGCCTGTACCCTTTGCGCTGGTGGTATATTTCACTCTTCCGTCCACCATGATGGTGAGATTGTCGCAGCGGCCCTCTGACGATAAAATAAACTGGAGATAGGTATTCTTTCCTGAAGGAACAGTGACGTTCCATGTAGTTGAAGCCTCTGTGTTGTCGCACTGACGGTTGTCGTTTATCCATAAGCCGCTGTTCTCGTTATAAACGAACTTGTACGCACCGTTTTCCTTTACGCTTATATCACAGTCGGAAACCTTTGTGATGGTATGAGCCGTGCTCTGAACAGATTCCTCCGAATGTGTGCCGTCGCCATTGTCCACGGCTTCGTTTCTGCTCCTGAATGTTCCGACGGTGTGGTAAAAGTATTCATTGTCGTTGTACTTTTCGTTGCTGAAGGTATACACATATCTGTTGTTTCTGAATACCATCGAGGTAACTTCGGAAACATCGCCCCACTCCTCAGGGAAAACGAGCTCATCATCGCCGGCTATTTTTACGATCTCGCCGTTGAGCTTGCTCTCTTCTCCGGGATACAGCACAAAGGGATCAACTTCGCCGTCGTAATAGAAGTTGATCAGACCGGCCGTATTATTTCTTACTATTCCTCTGCAGTTGATCGCATTTTCAACGTCGCAGGAAGCGTTTGCGACAAGTGCTGTATTTGCAGCAAAAAAAACTGTACCTGCAGGAACAGAGCAGGCAGCTGCAGAGATCACTGAAAGAGCGCTTGCAATTATTCTCTTTGCAGCATTTTTTCTCATGTTTTTCATTAAAAATCCTCCCATAGTAATATTGATACGTTTTTCCATAAGGAAATAATCTGTCCAAACCCAGCTTTATCCTGTTTATTCTGAGAAAGTAACGTACTGCGCATATGGTTCTTGTCCGTCAAGGGAAAACGGACAGAAGCAGCCATATTTTTTATATAAACACAAAAATGGGTCAAATTCCAGCCATGCTTGTATATTGCAACTTAAAAAAGTTATACAATTATGTCAAAAAACTTTACCCATTTTAATATAAGATCAATACTGTAATGTAATTCAAAATTGATGTTATTATACCACATTATAAAAAAAAAGTCATTGTGTAAATGACATAGTTCACAAAATATTCATAATTCTTGTAGCTTAGTATAATTTACCAATGTTTTTACACACAGTTTACCGTCGATGTGTACAACGGGTAATTTTTACATTCAATATTACAGCCGATTATACGTTAATATTCATAGAAATACCGGCAGATCAATCAACAAACTGCCGGTATTGATTTAACATTTCAGCCGCTGTCCTGACGTCTTACTTTACGCCTCCGCTGAATACGATCAGCGGAAGAACAACGAACAGAATAATGAGTCCTGCGCACAAAGCGAGATTTACCACTGAAAGCAGTATATAGGTCCTGCCGGCTCTTTTTTCAGTGCCGCCGAGACAGATTGCGCCGATTATAAGTCCTAAAAACGGTATCAGCACCGAGAGTATGACAAGGCCGTCCTCGGCAGGTCTGTTATCTGCGGGGGGCTCGCCCTGACCGCCGCTCTGCGGAGGTACAAGTCCGTGGAACTGGGAATTCCTGTACAGCTTAGGAACAGGAGCGTGGCAGATAGGACAGAAGCGCTCCCCTTCTCCTACCTGTGAACCGCATTGTGTACACTGCATAGCTCTTCCTCCTTTATCTCATGAACAAGTAAGTCGTATACCCCGCATATATCGCCAGCATGAGAGCTCCGTGCCAGCGCACCAGCTTCTTTTTCGGAGCGCAGAGCATAAGGACGAGAAGACTCATGGCTATAAGGGCCAGCGTATCCACAGTATTCTTCATGGTGAAAGCGACAGGCGATATAGTAGCTGCGATACCGAGCACGAAAAGTATATTGAATATATTCGAGCCGACGACATTTCCCAGCGCCATATCCACCTCTCCCTTACGTGCTGCAACAATCGATGTCACGAGCTCCGGGAGACTTGTTCCGAGAGCGACTATCGTCATTCCGATAAGGTTGTCGGACATTCCGAATGCACGGGCAATATCCGAAGCTCCCTCGACTACCATTTTTCCGCCGGCTGCTATCGCAGCTCCGCCGCCGGTTATAAAGAGCAAGCACTGCCATACCGGCATTATCTTATACTCGTCCTCGTCGGTACTGTTTCCGGCGTCACGGGCTTTTTTTGCCGAGCTTATCATCATGTACAGGAAAAAAGCAAAAAGCATCAGCAGTACGATACCGCCCCACCTTTCCACAACTCCCGTGAACGAACCGAGAGCGAGAAGAACTCCTGCAACTATCACCGAAAAAGGCAGATCCTTTTTAAGAGTTTCCTTTCCTATCACCATAGGACACAGCACCGCACAGACTCCGCAGACCACCATGAGGTTGAATATATTCGACCCCACGGCATTGCTTATTGCAAGGTCGTTCTTTCCGAGCACCGAAGCACTTACGCTGACTGATGTCTCAGGAAGGCTTGTCCCCATGGCAACTATCGTCATGCCTATAATAAGTGAAGGGACTTTAAGTCTCTTTGCGACAGCCGAGCTTCCGTCAACAAAGAAGTCGGCTCCCTTTATGAGCAGTACAAATCCGCCCACAAGCAGTATATATTTCAGCATTATCCTTCTCCTAACAGCGGTCTCAAATGTGCGGTTCAAAAGAACGTGAAACAGGCTCTTCTGCTCCGCAACCGCTTATATTATTATACCACATATTATGACGCTTTGCAAGACCTCTCGACACTCTCACCAAAAATACCCGGCATATTTGACAAATGAGAGCTGTTTTTCCCAAAATTCAACTTTATACCAAAAAAAACAAAAATTGTCTTGAATTAGCGTTTCAATTATGCTATAATTCCTGTTGATTGATTTAACGCAGGACACGTTCAACCGCACGCTGATGCGTGCTTATCTTCCTGCATATGCAGGGATCTTATCACGGCGGCAGGCACCGCCGTTTTTCCGGAGGTAAATATGTCAGCAGCACAGATCTTTGCCGTTGTCATCTTTGTCGGAATGTTCATTATGATAGTTCTCGACAAGATCGAACGGCACTACGTCACACTCGGCAGCGGACTGCTCACTCTCGTTGTCGTATTCGGTATTTGTATGCACAGCGGTACCGCAATAATGGATACCCTCGCACTGAAGGGCTTTGCTACCAAAGAGTTCTGGTATCAGGTCACGGAAAGCGAGAGCAAGGGCATAAACTGGGCGACGATATTATTCATCGCAGGCATGATGGTCATGGTAGAGGGAATGGCTAAGGCAGGCTTTTTCCGCTGGCTCTGCATGAAGATCGCTTACCTTGTAAAGTGTAAGACAGTTCCCATATTCATCACTTTCATGATAATGGCGGCTGTACTCTCAATGTTCATTGACAGTATCACCGTTATCATGTTCCTTGCAGCCGTTACGATCGAGCTCGCATCTCTTCTCAAATTCAATCCCGTACCTATGATACTCTCTGAGATATTCTGCGCGAACTTAGGCGGTTCGGCAACAATGTGCGGAGACCCCCCGAACATCATAATCGGTACGTCACTGGGCTTCTCATTCTTCGATTTCCTCTCAAACACAGGTCTATGTGCGGGAATATCACTGCTTGTGTCAGTTATCTTCCTGTATTTCGCATTCCGCAAGGAAATAACAAACGGAAAGAACGAGCCGGTGGATATGAGCAAGTTCCCGGAGCCTTCAGAGGCTATCACAAACAAGAGAGACTTCATTATAAGCTGTATTATTTTCGGACTTGCTGTAATTCTCCTTGTAACTCATTCCACAACTCATCTGACTGTAGCTTCTATCGGTCTTTTCATAGCTGCGATAACCCTTATCGCCTTTGGAAAGCACGCAAAGGAGCTAATTAAAAAGGTCGACTACAAGACCCTCCTGTTCTTCATCGGTCTTTTCATCGTTGTCAGCGGACTTGAAGAAACAGGCATACTTAAAAAGATCGCAGACTTCATCGGCAATATCAGCGGCGGAAACGTAATGCTCATGATTGCTATCATACTCTGGGTATCAGCTATCGCCAGCGCTTTCGTGGACAATATCCCATTTGCCGCGACAATGGTGCCTATCATACAGAGCCTTGCGGAGACTTCGGGAGTTCCTATCTCAACTCTCGCATGGGCGCTGGCTATGGGTACGGATATCGGCGGCAGCGCTACTCCTATAGGAGCTTCCGCTAATGTCGTAGGTACATCTGTAGCTCAGAAAAACGGCTATCCTATCGGCTGGGGCAGATACTGCAGACGCCTTGCTCCCGCAACAGTTATAGTTCTCGGTATATCAACGGTATATCTTTTCGTAAGATATCTTTGATAAAATAAACGGATATATAATTTTTTGATGGTTTATTGTGCATGAAGCGTTCGCAATTGCTTATTATACCACAAATCCAAATCCGGTCAAGACCAAGACAAGCGCCATATATGGCGGTCTTGACAGAATTTGTATTTGTGGTTCCGGACAATTACGCAAACGCCCCGCAATTCCCGACCGCCAAAAAAGTTATTTACCCAAATAATCAACAGGATATTATAAAAAGGAGGAATACTCATGTCACAGTTCATCATTTCAGTAGGCCGTGAATTCGGAAGCGGCGGAAGATTTATCGCCGAGGAGCTCGCCAAGCGGTTCAACATCCCGTTATACGACCGTCACCTCATTACGGAGATCGCCGCAAAGACCGGTCTTACTCCGGAAGAGATTGAAAAGTACAACGAAAAACCCAAGAACCACCTTCTCTCGCGCAGAGTCAACGGCTTCAGCAACTCAATCGAAGACAATATCGCTGAGATGCAGTTCAATTTTCTGAGAGAAAAGGCTGCAAGCGGCGAGTCCTTCGTCGTTGTGGGACGCTGCTCGGAAACAAAGCTCCGCGATTTCAAGTGCCTTGTTTCGCTGTTCATACTGGGCGACATGAGTGAAAAGGTAAAGCGTGTCATGAACGTCTATGACCTCACTGAAGACAAGGCTAAGGCACTCATAGACAAGAAGGACCGCAAGAGAAAGCGCTACCACAACTATCACTGTGAGGGACACTGGGGCGATTCCAGACTGTACGACCTCAGTATCAACAGCTCCCGTCTCGGTATAAACAGGACTGTGGATATGCTCGAAAGCTATGTAAAGGCAAGGATATCCGGAGAATAAACGTCATTGCAAATAAAAAGCTGCACTTAAAAAGTGCAGCTTTCCTTTTATACATTAGGATTAAGTGTTGTTATCTTATTGAGCAGAAACTCCTGTATCATGAGAGCGTCATTGACGGTCAGTCCCTCGGTTGTCCTGTCAACGTCTGCAAGTTCCACGCCATCCTCTGTGATATGGCGCTCGTCCGTGCCGTTGATGCCGTACTTGTTCGGATTTGCAAGCGCCTGCATTATAAGCACCGCGTCACTCATATCTATTGTATCGTCGCAGTTCGCGTCGCCGTACTTCGGAGGCTCAAGAGCTCCGCCCATGAGGTAATGCACTTCACAGCTGTCGATGGTATAGGGCTGATCCACTGCCTTTTCAGTTGCGGCGTTCCATACGTTCGACCACCATACCTGCACCTCGCAGGTCTTGAAGGTATCGGACATTTCATTGAGAGAAACATGAACGGTGAGCTTGCCGTCCTTGTCTGCATTTCCCTTCCACTCGATGTTCTTCCAGTCGTCAGCAGTCGTTCCGAAGCCGACAGCACCGCCGATAGAAGCGTCCGGAGCGCCTGTGATTTCTATCTGCATTTCCTTGCCGACAGCAAGCTGCGGCTTGTCCGGAATAGTCACCGACTTCTTCTGTATCTTAAACTTGTACGCTGTTGTAGTCGTAGTTGCGTTCGGATCGGAAGTAGTAGTGACCGTAGTCGTTGTGGTGCTGGTCGTGGTTTTGGACGGGTCGGGGGGAGTAACGCCGTCCTTCTTGTAGAGATCCTTCGGGAGCTCGTCAAGTGTTATGCAGTAATCGCTCTGATACATAGCGATAGTGTCTTCCTTTGTATTGAAGGTAGGATCGGACAGGAAGTTGTTATTGTCACTTCCGCCGTCGTACCATGTACAGAAGTAGAGCCAGCCTGCTTTTTCCTCCTGCATTTTATCCGGCGTCGAGAAGCAGTCGTTCTCGGCGAGGGATATCATCTTTGCACTGTCGTACTTCTCCATTATACCATAGAATACTGAGGAGAAGGGACTGTCATTGTGGTAGTACCTTGCGCTTCCTGTTGACCAGTCCGTGCAGCTGTACTTGTCGTAGCCTATGATATCAACATAAGCGTCGCCGGGATACCAGTCCTTTGAGGTCGCGAAGTTATAGCTGTTCCACTCCCAGATAAGGTTGTGGCAGTTCAGCTCGCTGGTGAGAGTTTCGTAGGTGTATATCCAAAGCTTTTTGTAAGCTGCGGAGCCTTCCCTGCCCCACCAGAACCATGAACCGTTCTCACCGCCGCCGCCTTCGGCTTCGTGGAGAGGTCTCCATATAACGGGAATACCCTCAGCCTCCAGCTTGTTGAACTCCTTTGCGAGAGTTTTAAGGGTAGAGAGGTAATACTCGTTTTCCTTTGTACCTGCCGTTGCAGCCTTTGAGGGTGAAAAATCTGTGTCCTTTGCGGTATAGGTCGATAAAGACCAGTCCATTTTCGTGCCTATGGTATAGTTTGCGAAATCCTTCGGCACGTTGATATGATAGGAAGCGGTAGCGATACCACCCTTGTTCTTTACCCAGTCGATGATACGGTCGGTGGAACCGTCGTCACTGCCATAGAGAGGACAGCAGAAATTGCCGTAATCAAAGCCGCGTATAGCGGGATAGTGACCTGTGGTGTCCTTCAGGTACTCAAATTCCGTTTCAAGTCCGTGAGGGCCGCCGCTGTAGATCTCCTGCTGACCGGAGATTATGTGCTTGCCGTAATTCTCGGCAAGATAAGCCATAAGGCTCTGGGTCTCGACTGTAGCGAGCTGATCGCAGAGCGTTGTCTGCTTTGCTTCGATCTTGGCTCCCGACATAGGCTCAGCCGTGAGATAGTCAAACTGTGACCAGCCCCATGACTTTTCGATAACTATAGAATTGCTGCCTGCCTTGAGAGGTATGGCAGTGAGCTCCACAGCCTGATAATCGTCACCCTGAGGTATTCCTACAGCTCCCTGTGAGGAGCCGTTCACGGTCAGGTTCTGCTGTTTGTCGGTACCTATTCCGAAAGCATAGAAGGTCAGCTTGTAAGGACCGCCCTCCTCTACAGTCACATTCAGCGTTATGGTTCCGCTGTCTGTCATTTTCAGCGCGGAACCGCCGCTTGCATTCGAGTCCTTCTCCACTGTAACGTCACCGGTTATCTCAGCGTCCTCGAACTCGAACTTCAGCGGTTCGCCTGCCGCCGTTACAGCCGCTGTACTGTAAACGGCACAGTTCAGCATGACAGCTGCTGCCATTGCAGCAGCTCCTGCTTTTCTGAACACTATTGTTCCCATATTTTAATATCCTCCTGAAAGTAGTGGAAAAATCAGTTTGAAAGATCTATTGATTTAATTATACTTAATATTTCACTAAAAATCAAGAACAGGTGAAGATTGTTTTCATATCTTTAAAAAAATTCGTATACACGCACAATCGGGAGCCGTTTTTTTAAGCACAAGCTCCAACCGCCGGATTAAATCATACTTAAATTACTTCTTGTTAAATATAGCAGTTAATATACTATCTTTAAGCCGAAAAGCGTTGACATTATCGCTAAAAAGGTGTATAATTTTATATAAGATTCGTTTACTTTGTGCATGGGAGAGTGAAAAGAATGACTGAATATCTTACCAGTTACATGAAATACATTCAGAAAAAGCTTGATAATTGCAGCGATTCAGAGCTCGATGATATAATGTCCGAGCATCTCGACAAAATAGCCTTTATGCAGCATGAAAGAATAGTCCATTTTCTTGTGACTATGCTCTTCTCGATCATCCTTGCTGTATTCATTGCAGTGCTTGTTTTTACGCCTAATATCCCCGTGCTGATACTCGTTACAATGATACTCGTACTGCTGATATTCTACATAAAGCATTATTACTTTCTCGAAAATACAGTGCAGAAAATGTACAGGGTATATGACAGTATCCTCGAAAAACAGAGAAAATCCAAGGAGAACTCCTGATGACAAAAAAAGAGATCGCAAGGCTTGCCGTGCAGGAGCTTGAAAAGCTCTATCCGGACGCCTCCTGCACGCTGAATTATACAAAGCCCTATGAACTGATGTTTGCGGCAAGGCTCGCCGCACAGTGTACTGACGCGCGGGTGAATGTGGTAACGGAAACCCTGTTCAAGAAGTACCCTACCCTCGAAGCATTTGCAAATGCTGATATAGCAGAGCTCGAACAGGACGTGAAGCCCTGCGGCTTCTATCACAACAAGGCAAAGAGCCTGAAGGAAATGGCGTCACAGCTTATAAACGACTTTGGCGGAGAGGTCCCCGATACTATGGAGGAGCTGCTAACGCTTTCGGGGATAGGCAGAAAGACCGCAAACCTGATGCTCGGCGACGTCTTCGGCAAACCCGCAATGGTAACTGATACCCACTGTATACGTATCACGGGGCGTCTCGGACTTACCAAAAACAAGGAGCCGGCAAAGGTGGAAAAGGACCTCGTAAAGCTCATACCTCCTGATATTTCTTCCGATTTCTGCCACAGGACGGTGGAATTCGGACGTGATATATGCAATGCAAGAAAGCCTAAATGCGAAAAATGTCCGCTCAGTTATTTCTGCAAATATTTTGAAGCCCTTAGCCTTTAGTGTAGGGGTGGATATTATCTGCCAGAAATGCAGGGGACGGCGCAGCCAACAGATGCACGTACCCTCTGTCCTACGGACATCTCCCTGCACAGCAGGGAGTCACTCGACGTCCTATTAAGGGACGCCCTCTCTTGCAGGGCGTCCCTCTTCCGAAAACAATTCACTGGATTGTTTTCGGAATTCACCCTTGCGGAGCGCCTTCGTATTATTTCGCTGTTCTTTAAAAGCTGTGAACAGCGACCAGAGGCGCTGCCTCTGGACTCCGCCAAAGGAACACAGTCCCTTTGGAATCCCGTTAATACGCTCAGTAAGTTATTGCGTTAAATTTTGATTTACGAAAGGAGATCATCATGCTATTCAACTTTAAACTCAGCACTCCCTCAGAGGGACTCGTCGATATCACACATGAAGTAACCGAAGCAGTAAAGGAAAGCGGTGTCCTTGAGGGTATATGTATCGTATTCTGTCCGCATACCACCGCAGCGATCACCATAAACGAAAACGCTGACCCCGACGTACAGACCGACGTTATAAAGGGGCTTGACAAATTCTTTCCGGAACTCCAGTCATTCCGCCACGCTGAGGGGAACTCCGACGCTCATATCAAGTCCTCGGCAATAGGCGCAAGCGAAACTATTATTATCACAGGCGGCAAGCTGCTCCTCGGAACATGGCAGGACATTTACTTCTGCGAGTTCGACGGACCGAGAACAAGAAAATTCTACGTTAAGGTAATGGGAGAATAATTATGGATAATATCGAAAAGCTTTCGGAAATAGTACAGGATTCTCACAGTATCGTTTTTTTCGGCGGCGCAGGTGTTTCCACGGAAAGCGGCATACCCGACTTCCGCAGCGTTGACGGTCTTTACAGTCAGCAGTGGGACTATCCCCCCGAAACTATCCTGAGCCATACTTTCTTTGTAAATAAGACAGAAGAGTTTTACCGCTTTTACCGTGCGAAAATGCTCTGCCTCGACGCAAAGCCCAATGCGGCTCATCTGAAGCTTGCAGAGCTTGAAAAGCAGGGAAAGCTGTCAGCTGTAGTTACTCAGAATATAGACGGACTCCATCAGGCAGCCGGAAGTAAAACAGTGTATGAGCTCCACGGCAGCGTTCTGCGCAATTACTGCACAAAATGCGGAAAATTCCACGATGTTCAATATATAATCAACTCAGAGGGTGTGCCGAAATGCGATTGCGGCGGCATTATAAAGCCCGATGTGGTCCTTTATGAAGAGGCTCTCAACAATGACACTGTCAACGGCGCAGTACAGGCTATCGCGTCCGCGGACACTCTCATAATCGGCGGAACTTCGCTGAACGTATACCCCGCCGCAGGTCTTATCCGCTATTTCAAGGGGAATAATCTCGTCATAATCAATATGTCTCCCACACAGATGGACAAAAATGCCGACCTTCTCGTGTGCGACAGGATAGGAGAAGTATTCTCACGTATCTGAAAAAACTTAAAAGCCTTACAGCGCATACAGCGCTGTAAGGCTTTTCTTACATTAGTCCGTTTTCCTTTTTGAAGTCGATGAATTCTTCATACGTACCCTGTCTGTCAAGACAGCCCTGAGGCAGTATCTCGATTATGCGGTTCGCGGTAGTCTGCATTATCTCATGGTCGTGTGACGCAAGGAGCACAACTCCCTTGAAATTTATAAGGCTGTTGTTTACAGCGGTTATGCTCTCAAGGTCAAGGTGGTTCGTAGGACGGTCAAGCACCAGTACATTGGAGCCGAAAAGCATCATGCGCGAAAACATACATCTCACCTTTTCGCCTCCGGAAAGTACATTTACAGGCTTGTATACATCGTCACCGGAGAAGAGCATACGTCCGAGGAATCCGCGGAGGTAAGTCTCCGTTTCGTCCTTTACGGAGTACTGGCGTATCCAGTCGAGTATAGAGAGTTCACAGCCGTTGAAGTATTCAGAGTTGTCCACAGGCATATACGAAGTAGTCACCGAAACGCCCCACTTGAAGCTGCCTGAATCCGGCTGCTCCTCCTCCATGAGTATCTTGAACAGCATAGTTATCGCCTGCTCGCTCTCGCCGACAAAAGCTACCTTGTCAGTCCTGCCGAGAGTAAAGCTGACATTATCAAGGAGCTTTACACCGTCAACTGTCTTGGTAAGTCCGTCCACCTGAAGTATATCCTTGCCCAGCTCCCTGTCCATATCGAAGCCTATGAACGGATATCTTCTGCTTGAAGCCGGCAGCTCCTCAACAGTGAGCTTCTCAATAAGCTTACGGCGGGAGGTCGCCTGGTTGGACTTCGACTTATTAGCCGAGAAACGGGCGATAAAGTCCTTGAGTTCCTTTATCTTCTCCTCGTTCTTCTTGTTCTGCTGCTTTATCATGCGCTGTATAAGCTGGCTGGACTCATACCAGAACTCATAGTTGCCAACGTACATCTTTATCTTGTTGTAGTCGATATCAACGATATGAGTGCATACGTTATTAAGGAAATGACGGTCATGGGATACGACGATGACCGTACCGAAGTATTCGGAGAGGAACTCCTCCAGCCAGCGCACTGCGTCGATATCAAGGTGGTTGGTGGGCTCGTCGAGGAGTATTATGTCCGGATTGCCGAAAAGCGCCTGAGCAAGCAGGACCTTTACCTTTTCGTTACCCGAAAGGGAGGACATCTGAGAGTAAAGTATATCCTCTGAAAGCCCAAGACCCTGTATGAGCTTTGAAGCGTCGGACTCAGCCTCCCAGCCGTTGAGCTCTGCAAACTCGCCTTCAAGCTCGGAAGCCTTTACACCGTCCTCCTCGGAGAAGTCCTCCTTTGCATAAAGGGCATCCTTTTCCTGCATTATCTCATAAAGCCTGGCATTTCCCATTATTACGGTATCCAGCACAGTGTACTCATCATAAGCGAAGTGATCCTGTTTGAGAACGCTGAGACGCTCTTCCTTCGGCATGATGACCTCACCGGAGGCAGGCTCCAGCTCACCGCAGAGAACACGGAGAAATGTGGATTTTCCTGCTCCGTTTGCGCCGATAACGCCATAGCAGTTACCGTTTGTGAATTTAAGGTCTACATTTTTGAAAAGTGTCGAGCCGCCGAACTGCACGCTCACATTACTTACTGTTATCATATTTACTCCTTCCGAATTGAATTTAACGCCTGCGGCGTTAAATTATGATTTGCCGCACAACAAGTTCCATTATACCACATCCTACACGGATTGTAAAGAAAAACATTGCACTTCTCAGCCGGAGCTTCGAAAGCTTCCCTTGTTTTATTCTCCATATTATGCTATAATGAATGCAAAGCATTCATTATAGAGCATTTATTATGAGGTGACTTATGAGCAGGATATATATTGTTGAAGACGACAGGTCTATCCGTGAGGAGCTTGCGGAGCTCCTCCGCAATTCCGGCTACGAAGCCGAATACCTGACGGACTTCTCAAACTCAAAGGCTGAGATTCTTTCCGCCCGCGCGGACCTTATTCTTATGGATATAAATATCCCTAACCTCAACGGTGAGGAGCTCCTGAAGGAGATACGCAGAGAATGCGATACCCCCGTGATAATGGTCACGAGCAGGACCTCCGAAACGGACGAGGTTCTTTCTATGAGCTACGGCGCGGACGACTACATAACAAAGCCGTATAACCCGACCATACTTCTCCTGCGCATATCTGCCGTACTTAAACGCGCGGCAGGTACTGCGGCAGTGCAGACCTATAACGGTCTTCAGGTCAACGACGCAAAGGGCAGCCTTACAGACGGCAGCCGCGAAATGACTCTGACAAAGAACGAAATGATAATTTTCCGTTTCATGCTTGACAGACAGGGCTCTATCGTCACCCGTGACGACCTCATGACCGCTCTGTGGGACAACGAGGAATTCGTCAACGACAACGCCCTCACCGTCAATATCAGCCGTCTGCGCTCAAAGCTTGCGGAGCTTGGCTGCGAAGACGCTATCGAAACAAGAAAGAAGCAGGGGTATATACTGAAATGAAACTGAGAAGTTATTTAAAGGACCGGTTTTGGTTCTACATCATAGCCGCATTATTCGCGGGAATGATACTGCTCTTTCTGACTGCCTACAGGGTCAGCGGACAGCTCGCTGCCTTTATTGAATCGCTGTTCCTGCTTTTCATCATATCCGCCGAGATCACAGGCTATATGCGCAAACACCGATTCTACGACAACCTGCGCTCAAAGCTCGACGGACTGGACAAGAAATACCTGATACATGAAATGATAAGCAGACCCACCTTCCTTGAGGGCGGTATAACTTACGACGCTCTTTATGAAGCAAACAAGGCTATGTGCGAATACGTGGCGGAATACAAGCGAAGCTCCGCTGATTTCCGTGAATTCATAGAAATGTGGGTGCATGAGGTAAAGCTGCCTGTGGCAAGTCTACAGCTGATGGCTCACAATCACAACGGAGAATTCGGCGAAAAATCACTCGAACAGCTCCGCAGGATAGACGCATACACCGATCAGGTGCTCTACTACGCCCGCTCGGAAAATGCCGAAAAAGACTACATTATTAAAGAAACGCCCCTGAAGCGCACTGTAGCCAATGTTGCTCTGAAAAACCGCGAATCAGTACAGCTTGCAGATGCATCTATAGAGACCGGGGGACTGGACATATCTGTCATGACTGACGGGAAATGGCTGGAGTTCATACTCGGACAGTTCATGGCAAACAGCCTTAAATATACGGTAAAGGACCGCGAGCCCGTGATACATATTTCCGCAGAAGAGCTTCAGGACAGAGTGCTGCTGCATTTCCGCGACAACGGCGCGGGAATTCCCGAAAGCGACCTTCCGCGCATATTCGACAAGAGCTTTACCGGCGAAAACGGTCACACCTACGCAAAGTCCACTGGTATGGGACTTTTTATAGTGAAAAGCCTCTGCGACCGTCTCGGACACAGTATCTCCGTGACCTCGGAGCGCGGCAGCTTTACGGAATTCACCATTGCTTTTGCAAAGAATGAGCATTACCTTATAAACAGCCGTTAGCCTTTAGCTTTTAGCCATTATGAAGCGGCTTCGCCGCTTTACTGTCGGGCGCACAGTGTGCGCCCTTACAATTGGCTAACGGCTCAGATCATAATTTGGCTCCGCAAAATTATGATCTACATTACAGAACTGTAATGTTGCGTAATATTAAAAACACGACCAAAGGTACTGCATGATGTATAATAAGATCATGGAAAGGGAGAACAGCTCCCGGAAATAAAGATACCGAAAGGAATTGATCTTATGAAAAAGCTTACATCAAACATTATCAGGATCCTCTGCATCGTCAGCAGCATCTTCGTTATACCGGTTTCGTGTATAGAGATCTACGAAATAATAAGCGGCAGAGCAGCTGTTGATCCTCACCTCAGAAACCTTATGGACGGAATTTTCTGGAGCTTATTTACAGTCAACTTCCTTTGCAGCTGGTGCATCAGAAAACACGAAAACAGACTCGAAGCATAAAAGGAGATACAGCCATGTCATTACTCAGATTGGAAAATGTAGAAAAATACTACGGAAGCAGATCAAGTCTCACAAAGGCTGTGGACGATATCTCCTTCAGCGTCGAAAAGGGTGAATTTACCGCCATTATGGGCGCTTCAGGAAGCGGAAAGACCACTCTCCTGAACTGCATATCAACTATCGACAGGGTCACCGCCGGTCATATCTTCCTTGAGGACGCGGATATAACCGCCATCAAGGGAAAGGAACTGAATAAGTTCCGCCGTGATAAGCTCGGCTTTATCTTTCAGGACTTCAACCTTATGGATACCCTTACTGCCTACGAGAATATCGCCCTTGCCCTTTCAATACAGAAACGCTCCGCAAAGGATATCGACAAGGCTGTAAAGAATGTGGCAGAACAGCTCGGTATCACAGACGTTCTCAGCAAGTATCCCTACCAGATGTCGGGCGGTCAGAAGCAGAGAGTTGCCTCGGCAAGAGCCATAGTTACCGAGCCTAAGCTCGTACTCGCAGACGAGCCCACAGGCGCTCTCGACTCAAAGTCCGCAAAAATGCTGCTTGAGCGCTTCAATTATCTCAACAGGGAGCATAACGCCACTATAATAATGGTAACTCACGATTCATTCACCGCAAGCTATGCTTCAAGAGTTCTCTTCATCAAGGACGGCAAGCTCTTCAACGAGATAATCCGCGGCAGCGACAGCCGCAGGCAGTTCTTCGACAAGATAATAAATGTAGTTACCCTGCTGGGAGGTGACATGAGCGATGCTCTTTAAGATATCTCTCAGCAATATCCGCAAAAGCATAAAGGATTACGCAGTATACTTCTTCACCCTTGTCCTCGGTGTCGCGGTATTCTACGTTTTCAACGCCATAGAGACACAGACCGCTTTCATCAGAGTCAACGAAACACAGCGTGAGATAATAAAGATACTCACAACGGCTATTTCCGGCGTAAGCGTATTCGTTGCCGTAGTCCTCGGACTTCTTATCGTGTATGCCAGCCGCTTCCTGATGAAGCGCCGCAACAAGGAGTTCGCCCTGTATATGATGATGGGCATGAGCAAGTGGAAGATATCCGCTCTCCTGCTCTGCGAAACCGTTATCATCGGCATAGGCTCCCTCATTGTGGGACTGCTCATTGGAGTGGGACTTTCGCAGGTAATGAGCGCAGTCGTGGCTAACCTCTTTGAAGCCGACATGAACAACTACAGGTTCACTGTTTCGGCTTCCGCGATAACCAAAACTATCCTTTACTTCGGCATTATGTACCTGGTCGTAATGCTCAGGAGCGGCTTCGTTATCAGCAAGTGCAGACTCATCACACTTATGAACTCCGGCAAGCGCTCGGAAAAGATAACCATGAAGAACCCGTGGCTCTGCGTTGTTGTATTCCTTATCTCCGCAGCAGTTCTCGTATGGGCATATCATACAGTGGGCTGGGACTTTGAACACCTCAATGAAAAAAGGATAGGTCTTGCAATACTTGCAGGAATCGTTTCCACATTCTTTATCTTCTGGTCGGTATCGGGAATGCTCCTGAGAGTTATCATGTCCGCAAAGGGGGTATATCACCGCGGTCTGAACAGCTTCACCTTCCGTCAGATAAGCAGCAAGATAAATACCACTATCGCTTCCATGACGGTCATCTGCCTTATGCTCTTTGTGACAATATGCACGCTATCAACCGCGTTCACTATCAGGAACTCACTGAACAAGGGCGTTGAGGACAATTTCCCTGTTGATTTTTACGGACGCTTTTCTCTTCATATTCATGATTCCTCAGATGATTCCTCATACAGAACAGGCGATATCGACGATGTATATGCTCAGCAGAATATGAGCATTTACGACGATTTCGGAGAGTATCACCACTTCCATGACTACATAGAAAGCAACTTCACCTTTGACACCTTTGCCGGTGACAGAAAAGACGAACTGACAAGCGGTTCAGTGAGCATATATTCAATGATGAATTTTGATATCTCATTCCTGAAGCTCAGTGATTACAACGCAATTATGGAGCTCTACGGACAAAAGCAGATAGAGCTCGGCGACGGCGAATACGCTGTAAGCGCAAATGCCGCGGGAATGCCGGAGATGTACGATAAGCTCCTTGAGGACGGCACCGAAATAACCGTTTTCGGAAATACTTTCAAGCCGGGCTCAAAAAAATGTATACTGAGCTCGTTCTATCCCGATATGCAGGCTTCAAATACAGGTACGATAATAGTTCCCGACGATGCTGTATCCGAGAAATACCGCGGAATTGATTATTTCGTCGGAAACTACAATGCCACAGACAAAAAAGGCAGAGAAGCCGCAGAACAAACAGCAAGGGACCACTGGACTTATGTTATGCACTGGTTTCAGAGCAACACAAATTACGGCTCGATGCAGGGATTAGAAACAAAGATCGAAGCTGCCAATAATGCCATAGGCATAGGCGCTGTGGTTACCTTCCTCGGACTTTATATCGGCTTCATATTCCTTGTATCCTGCGGCGCTATACTGGCACTGAAGGAGCTCTCTGAAAGCGCCGACAGTATGGCGAGATATACCATGCTCCGCAAGCTTGGCGTAGAGGAAAAGGAGATATCCAAGTCCATATTCCGTCAGTCGGGAATATTCTTCCTGCTGCCGCTGCTGCTGGCTTGTCTCCACTCCTATGCGGGCATGAGATTTGCCAAGATTGGACTTGATCTGCTCGTAACGGAGAATTATGTAAAACCCGTTATCTTCACCGCGATCGTACTCATAGCGATATACGGCGGATACTTCCTGCTCACCTTCCTCGGAAGCAAGGCGATAACAAGAGAACAAAAGTAAGCTTTTCATGATATAGTTCAGGCGGCTTTCCGTAAAGGGAAGCCGCCTTGTTTTTTAGTTCAGAGTGGAGAGTTGAGAGTGAAATATCAATTTTCAGCTTTGTAGCAATGCACAAAATGGTACTTTGATTTTTGTGAATATATTACTAATTTCTCATTCTGCTCAATCCTTTTCTCCTCAGCCGACATGAATATATATAATCCGACAAAATTTTGCTCCCTGTCAAAAATCTCTTGAAAACCGCTATTATAAGTAGTATAATAGTAGCGTTGCGTGTCTTTTTTTGGAAATATAATGTAAAAGAGGTTAGTAAAATGGCTGAAAAAGCATTGAAACCAACGGAGGAAAAGCTCAAACCAAAGCTTTTCTCGGTTATGAAGACCTATACCAAGGAGCAGTTCATCAAGGACATTATCTCCGGTATAATCGTCGCTATCATCGCTCTGCCCCTTTCTATCGCGCTTGCTCTCGCTTCGGGAGTGGGTCCTGAGCAGGGTCTTTACACAGCTATAATCGCAGGCTTTATCGTTTCATTCCTTGGCGGAAGCCGTGTGCAGATAGCAGGTCCTACGGCTGCCTTTGCAACTACAGTTGCAGGCATAGTTGCGGTCGAGGGCATGGACGGTCTTGCAATATCGGCAATTATGGCAGGTATCATACTTATTGTAATGGGCTTCTGCCGCTTCGGCGCTCTCATAAAATACATACCCGGCACTATAACCACCGGCTTTACCTTCGGTATCGCCGTGACCATTCTCATCGGACAGGTCAAGGACTTCCTGGGGCTCACCTTCAGAAACAAGCCTATCGAGACCGTTGACAAGGTAAAGGAGATATTCACCTGTATCGGCACTATCAACTGGCAGGCCCTCCTTATCGGTGTTATCTCACTTGCGATTCTTGTACTCTGGCCGAAAAAGCTGGAGAAGATCCCCGCTTCCCTCATTGCCGTCATAGTCTGTTCGGCTATAGTAAAGCTCAGCGGTATCAAGGTAAACACTATCGGAGACCTCTATACCATATCAAATTCTCTCCCAAAGCTGACCGTGCCGGAGGTCACCTTCGCAAGAGTAAGGGCTCTTATCCCCAATGCTTTCACTATCGCGGTCCTCGCAGCTGTTGAGTCTCTTCTCTCATGCGTTGTCGCAGACGGTATGGTAGGTTCAAAGCACCGCTCCAATATGGAGCTCATCGCTCAGGGTACAGCTAATATCGGCTCCGCCTTCTTCGGCGGTATCCCCGCTACAGGAGCTATCGCACGTACTGCCGCAAACGTAAAGAACGGCGGACGTACTCCTATCGCCGGCATGGTACACTCTGTGGTACTCGTTATCATACTGGTACGTCTCATGGCTTATGCTGCATTTATCCCTATGCCTACTATCGCGGCTATACTCTTTATAGTAGCTTATAATATGTGCGGCTGGAGAAATATAAGAAACACAGTAAAGACCGCTCCGAAGAGCGATATCGCCGTACTTTTCGTAACTCTCATACTTACAGTAGTATTCGACCTCGTTGTTGCTATCGGCGTAGGCATGGTAATGGCTGCTCTCCTCTTCATGAAGCGTATGGCTGACGTTACAGAGGCTCACGCATGGGTGGACGTTGACGACGAAGACACTGACCCCGATAATATCCTCCTCAAGAAGATACCGAAGAATACAAGGGTTTTCGAGATAAACGGTCCTATGTTCTTCGCAGCGTCCGATAAGTACAAATACGTCCTCAGCGACAGGAACATCGACGTCCTCTGCATAAGAATGAGAAACGTACCTGCTATGGACGCTACTGGCGTCGAAGCCCTCATGCGCATAGTCAAGCGCTGTGAGCGCCACAACGTAAAGGTGGTATTCTCTCACGTAAACGAGCAGCCTATGAAGGTCATGACCAAAGCCGGCTTCATCGAAAAGGTAGGCAGGGAGAATTTCTGTGACCACATTGATACGGCACTTCTCAGAGCTGAAGCGCTGGAAAAAGAAATTTCAGCCAAAAGAGCATAACAAAAGGCGGACTAAAGTCCGCCTTTTTCATCGAAATGCTATAACATCTGCAATTTATCCACTTAATCTGCAAAAAGTGAGTTGATAACAGCTGCTGAAAGTGATATCATATATCACAGAGAATGGTAATATAGGTTCCATTCTTCAAGTAGTTGAAAGCTTTTTAGTGCTTTCCGCTTAGCCTGCGAAGGCTTTTGAAAATCATCCTCATTGAACCGGTACCGGAGTTTTCAGTGTTCTTCGGTATCGGGATTTTTTTGAAAAAATCCCGGCGAAGGAGAGTGTCCCTCTCCTCTGCCGGTTTTTTTATATTATAAATGCGAAATAAATAACTTATATTTCAATTACTTCCTGAGACCAAGAAGCTTCTCCTGAATTGCAACTGCATCGTTTGTTGTAAGACCGTCGCCGTCAACATCTGCATTTGCCTTGCCCTGTTCTGTGAGAGCACGTGAATCAGTACCGCCTACGCCGTACTTGTTGGGGTTAGCAAGTGCCTGCATGATGAGAACTGCGTCGCCCATATCAAGTGAACCGTCACCGTTAGCGTCGCCCCAGAGCTGCATTGAAGGACCAGCCGGAGGAGCTGTGGTCGTAGTTGTTGTAGTTGTAGGCTGTGTTGTAGTAGTGGTTGTGGTTGTAGTTGTAGTAGTTGTTGTAGTGGTAGTAGTTGTAGTAGTTGTTGTTGTCGCAGCTGCAGGAGGATCGATCTTGTTAGCAAGAGCAAGAATATTGTTGTAGAACGACTTAGGCTGGTAGTTGCTGAACGGAAGCGGTGAACCGCCGTTCTGATTAGCTCTCCAGCTTCTC
>NZ_JAEFAJ010000021.1 GCF_016287535.1 Ruminococcus sp. | reverse complement strand
TCTGTCTACTCGTTATTCGGGTTTAGCTTTTCCCTGCACTCGCAGGGGTGATCCTCCACCCATCACTCGCAATCACCGGTATCACGTCTTTTCCCTGCACACGCAGGGGTGATCCTCAATAATCAAGGGTGATAAATTTGCTGTTGCACTTTTCCCTGCACACGCAGGGGTGATCCTGTGTCCGGTAAACCGGTATAAACAAACTGTGACTTTTCCCTGCACACGCAGGGGTGATCCTGTTATTATATGCGTTTTCACGTCTGATATCAGCTTTTCCCTGCACACGCAGGGGTGATCCTAGAAGTCCCGATAACAGGTCTGCAAAATGCCACTTTTCCCTGCACACGCAGGGGTGATCCTCGCCGTATGTCATGCCGTCCGCGGCAATAACACTTTTCCCTGCACACGCAGGGGTGATCCTAATTTGTGTCACGGTTGAACAGCTTAACAACTCTTTTCCCTGCACACGCAGGGGTGATCCTACTTTTGTACCTATTTCGGTTGTTATGATAGCCTTTTCCCTGCACACGCAGGGGTGATCCCTATAAAGAAAACGGAAACATTGATATTAACGCCTTTTCCCTGCACACGCAGGGGTGATCCTAAATGACTGAGAATGAGAGATACTGGATAAATCTTTTCCCTGCACACGCAGGGGTGATCCTCATAGAGCACTTTGTACGCCCTGAATGTAATGCTTTTCCCTGCACACGCAGGGGTGATCCTAGAGGTGGTCGTTCTAATGGTCGTGGCTCGTACTTTTCCCTGCACACGTAGGGGTGATCCTGTGACAGAGAACATAATTGATACGGCATTTGACTTTTCCCTGCATACGCAGGGGTGATCCTAAGAAAATAAGAGTAGGCAAGAAGAAAGCTCTCCACTTCGGAGAGCTTTCTTGATTATTGCCTTTAGTTGTATATTGGTACTATAGCAATAAGAGTGCCGGCAAAAATGCAATGATGATATATTATATCCCATAAACGTAATACTTATTCTTTTTCACTATAAATGGTAAATACAGCGTCAACATCCAAACCAAGCAGTTTGCGCTGAATTACCTGTGCGTCACCGACGGTCAGACCGTTGTAATCCATATCACCGAGAGCTTTTCCTCTCTTTGTGATGTGTTTTTCGCTTGTACCGTTAAGACCGTATTTATTAGGATTTGCAAGAGCCTGCATTATCAATACAGCGTCAGCCATATCAAGTGTGCCGTCGGCATTTGCATCACCGTCTTCACCGCCGTATTCAATGACATTAAGATCCCCCATGATTATATAGTTCGTTTCAGGCTTGATATAAAGCACTCCTGATACTTTGTCGCCCTGCCGTATATCACTTTCAACAGAATATCCAAAGTGCATATTAGCGTCCATATCTATACTGAAAGCGTCCTTACCTTTCAGTTTGAATCCCTTGCTTGTTGAACCATATGCAAAACTCTCGACCTCGGCGTTATCAATCTTTATGAACTTTGAATCCTTATTGTAAGGGTTTATATATACTCTGAAAGAGAAGCCGTCTGTATCATAAAGATCTTTTTCGTATTCTTCACCGGCTACCTTGATATCGGGAATATACTGGTTTTTACCCATACTTACAATGCAGGCATTTCCGCCTTTGAGCGCTGCAAACTGATCTGGTTTATAGGTTTTGCCCTGCAGATCACTGATAGTAATATATTCCGGTTTTATTTCTTCGATCTCCCAGGCGTAATCCGTTCTTAAAGTTTCTGAGTTGCCTTTATTGGAACTTCTTGCAGCTGAATGATAAGCATTGACTGCAAGTCCGCTGAGGTCAAGCTCTTCACCTTCATCGTAAATAGTTTTTGTCGGAAGAGTTTTTATACTGTCGAAGTGATCCACACCAGTTCCCCTTATCCATGTTTCAGGCTCATTTGTGCCCGTTACAGCTGAATCTGCCGCTACGACCCTGATGTCAATAGAATATGTAGGCATATCTCCTGTAACAATGGCAAGGTGAGTAAGCCCTTCTTTAAGAGCTGTTAAGGTGAAAGTTTTCTGATCCGAGCTGTATGAAACGCACATATTTGAAGATGGCATAATTGTAGCTACTATATTCTCTCCTGTACGCGGATCAATACAGTGACCTTTTCTTGTTTCACCTACCTTCATATCGGAAGTATCGAGATCAACTTTTGCAAAAGGCAGTGTTGTGGTGGTAGTGGTCAGTGGCTTTCCGGCATAACTTGTAAGAACATCAGTAGTTGTTGTCGGAAGAAGACTTTTTTCATATTCATACCACCACTTGTCAACTGTCACTGTAGTTGTAGTGGTATATACATGATCAGGATTATATGTTGTAGTTGTGGTAAAAGGGAACTCGTCAGGATCAATCGGCTGATAAAGCGACGGTGTCACTATTATCTTCTCACTTGTTTTTCTGCCGTCGGAGGTATAGACATTAATAGTAGTTTCGCCTTCCTTTAAGCAATCCAGTTCAAGGAATTCGGGATTTGATCTTTCAGTGACCCTTGCGATCGTCTCGTCCTCCACCTCATAACTTACATCGGAAGCCATTGCGCCGCAAAGTCTGAAATCAGGAATACTTCCCGCAGGTGCCTCAATGGCTTCTGTGAAGAAACGCAGATAAAGGGGAGTATCCTTTATGCTTTCCTTGTCATAGACTATAACAGGCAGATAGCTTTCTGTTCCCTCCAGTGTGATCTCATAATTTGTGTTATAATCCGATAATGCTTTAAATACAGCACCTGCTCTGGGCTTGAGCACTATATTATACTTACCTGCTTTAGTAGTATCAACCTCGCTTGTATCTATGGTGTAAAGCTCGGAACTGGTACCTGAGCCTACAGTGAATTTTTCAAAATCATACAACGGTGAAACGTATGATTTTTCTTCGTCGTAATATACTCCATATCTGAGCTGTACATTATCGATGTTAAGCTCATCACCTGTGTATACTTTCACAGAAAGATCATCAGCATCAAAAATGATCTCGCCCTTTTCCTTAGCAGTATATTCATCACTGTCCGAAACTGCTGCGGGTGCTCCGTCCTCGGCTGTTGTTGTCATTGGGATAGCTGAAAATGATGTCAGTCCCATTATAAGTGCTGTGAGTATTGTCAGTTTTTTACTTTTTTTCATAGTAACCCCTCCTTTAGATCAAGGACATGGCAGTTTGCTGTGCAGAATCTTTTCGGCCAGCAATCCGCCTGTTTTTATTGTGTACACTTATTAGACGGTCGGGGTTTCATAAACTCTCACACTTTTTCAAAAAAGCTTCAATATAAAAATTTATCAGGAGTATGTTCGCTTATCCCGGACATACTCCTGATCTTTTATGTTTTGGTTTTATACAGGCAGAGCTGTTATTATTCCGAGCAGGTATTTCTGTATGCAGAGAGCGTCGTTTGAAGTCAGTCCCTTTACTGTACTGTCAACATCTGCGTTATTGAGCCCCTTAGCCGTAATACACAGTTCCGAGCTTCCGTTCAGACCGTATTTGTCAGGGTTTGCCAGTGCCTGCATTATAAGCACCGCGTCTGCAAGGTCTACAGTACCGTCACAGTTTGAGTCACCATAGTTGATAGCTTCGCTGTATTCCTTTTCGTTTATGAACAGGAAGCAGCATTTTTCCGCCATCTGACCGTCCTTTACAGTTATGCTCAGCTCACCGTTGGCAGCGATAATGTAGTCTGTGATCTGCTTCATGGCAGCTTTTGTTTTCGGGGCGTTTTCGTCCGGCAGAACATAGCCGTAGTAAGGTGACACGGCTTTTACAGTATATTCGCCGTCGGGGAGGAACATTTCTCCCGCAGCGTTCCTGTATACAGCATTGCCCTCGGCATCATAGACTTCGAGCTGGAATTCGTCATATCCCATGAACCTGTAGTTCTTATACGGAATATATTTTCCATTAGGACGTTCATCCGAAATGTCAAGAGCTTTTATGTAAACATTGGTGTTTTCAGGCTTGAACGCATAAAGTGTTATGTCCTTTGTTTCATTCGGTGCGTCGAAGCTGAAATATACATCGCTTTTGCATATATAACCGCTGGGAATGTCAAAAAGCGACAATAAATAGTTTTGACCTGCGTAAAGACCTCTTACACATCCGATAGTGTGATCAGCCGAGTTCCAGCCGGCAACGGGTATGTTATAGTCGTTTCCGCTCAGGTATACATTGCAATGTATATTAGGAATGTATTCTCCTGTCTCACTGTCAATAACCGAAACATTGGCAACGCAGTTGTCGCCCTGACTATCGGGCTTTGAATCGATCGGAACGAGCTTTATATAAATATCATTGTCACCCTTTGGATAAAGCGTGAATGAAACTTCAAATAACGATACACCGTCAGCGTACAGACCTTTGTCCGGAGAGTATTCAAAGAAGAAGCTGTTGTTATACTGATCGGGAGAATAGACTTTTATATTGTATGTTCCGCTGAGGTTTTCAAGGGTTATATCATCGTCCTCGCTCGTGTTGTATTCCATTTCCCGCGGTGTCCGGTAGGAAAGCCCTTCATTGACCTTGCAAACAACGTCCTTCGGAGTTTCGCCTGTTTCAGAATCAATAATATGTATCCTAAGCTTTGATTCCACGGCAGGAGTTTCTATACCCTCTTCAAAGCAGAAGCAGATATCCTTGTCGGGGAGCCCGTCACTGACTGTGAGCTCTACCCTGTTTCCGTCTGGTATTACCTCGTCAGGCAGGAGTTCCGCCGCTCTCTGAACTCTTTCTTCGTCCGTGGAAACGGGTTTGTAATCCGGGAACTCAGTGCTTTTTTCCGTAGTGGCTTCAAGTATGTATTTTCCGTCGGGGAGATAGATACTGCCTTTTGCGGTTATCGTATCCTGAACGAACAAGCTGCCGTTTTCGCCGTAAACCGTTACGGTGACGGGCTTTTTCATCTTCCTTATACCGTAATTCTTTGCATTGTCATTGAAAAGGAAGCCGGTCCAGTCGTTGGCTGTTATCGGAACATTCGGTTCAATGCCGGCTTTCCTTGCTCTTATTGTGATATCCTTTTTCTCGCCGTCATTGTCAAAACGGAAGCTGCAGGAAGTTTCACATACGTATTCCTCCGGGACATTGCTGAGCTCCAGCCGGTAGTTTACCGAATCGCGGAGCTGACTGAAGGACTGTGACGGTGAATCGGAGGTGTTCCATTTTCCGACGTTTATTCTTGTAGTGCTGCCTTCAAGCGTGAGCCTTGCATTTACGTTTTCTATATTTTCGCCTGTATCCATATCCACAACGGATATGTCAGCCGAGCAGCTGCCTATTGTGGGATACTCTTCTTCGGGCACAGGAATAAGCTTTACTGTGATATTTTTCTCGTCTTCATCGAGAACATTGAAGAATACTGAGCCGCCGTCAGTAAAATCAAAAATGACGCCGTCCTTATGATCGCATTCCGCGATGTAGCAGTCCCGGTATTTTAAAGGAACAGAAATGAAACTGATCTGATAGTATGTACGTAAAGCAGGGACGGTTATCGCTTCGTCGGTGCCGGTCTTAAATAAAATACTCTTTTTTGGAAACAGCTCAATATGTTCCCACAGTTCTGAACTAAAGGCTGTACTGTAACCGAATTCATCACTTCCGGACTCTGTCTCCTGAGAGTATGATCCGCCGAAAGCGGGGTAATTTTCGGGAAAATTCGGAGTACCGGCTGAATATTCACAATAATAGTTTACATAAAAGCTGATATCGTCGATATTCTCACCTGTCTGAGCGTCGATCACATTTATGCCGAGAGTCTGAACTTTGCTGCTGTCGTCTTTTTCAAAGCAGAAATCAAGATCGCTGTCCGGCTTGCCGTCCTTTACTTCAAGGGGCAGTACATTTCCGCCGGGCTCGGTACAGCTGTAGGATAACGCGGGTATCACCTTGATACTGTACTTGCCGTCGGGGAGGTATATGTCATTCTGTCCTTCCATGGCAGTTCTCGCAAAGAGCTCTCCGTTCTCGTCATAGACATAGACGTACTGGAATTGCTCCATGAGCTTATCGCCGTCATAAGGTTTCTTTTCCGCATCTGCTGAAATACCGGTCAGGTCATGGGCTTTTATGTGTACATTTTTTGCAGTGCTTTTCGGATATGCTTTTACGACCAACTCTTTTGTCTGGTTTTCACTGTCAAAATGAACGAAATAGCTGTCAGTGAAGGTCTGCATACCCTGTACCCAGAACGAGAAGGAGTATGTTATACCGGGGTACAATTCGTAAACCTCGTCAGAACGCTTTTCTATTTTCCTGCCTGACGGATAGTTACCGTCGATGTATTCGTTGGCGATCTGATAATCGTAAGTGAAATCAGCAGTCTTTTCACCTGTTGTAATATCAATGCATGAGATTTTCAGCGTACACGTACCGGATTTTTGTACTGTGTGATCTGCAAGCGATCCGGTATATATACTTACTGTTCTGTCGCTTTTTTCAGTGGGAGCGTTCTGAGTCTGTGAAGTCTCAGAGCCGTTTGCTGCGGCTGTCCATGAGGGCAGTGCAGTGAGAGCGTTTGCTGCTGAAAGAACGACAGCTGCTATAGCGGTAAAGATCTTTTTGCGTATCATTGTTATACCTCCTTTGGCTGAATGGATAAGGCGATTTGTTATGCATAAATTATATACTGTTTACAGAAATAAATCAAGTACTTTATTGTCGTATTTAACCGGATACGTTCAGGAAAAAAAGCAGGGACTTTCCATTCCACGGAGAGCACTTTTATTTTATGTATATCGTGATGATATGCCTGTTCCTCAGAGCTTTATTTATCTCTGCTTATCAGGCTGCAATCTGAACAGACTGATGATAAGTACAATAAGCTGAATTGCAATGGGGAAGAGATACTGTCTTCATCATAAATGATTTGAATTTTTTGTCTGAAAATGTTTTTTTCATTCGTATATATTAACAGTGCAGCATGAACTGCGCTTATAATAAAATGCATATCAAAAACGATTCACATTCACAAAAAGGAGTATTACTATGAAAAACACTACTGTTATTGACATCATATGAAGCAACCTGACGCACCAAATGTCTGAAAACTCACAAACTAAAACAATACCGAACGAAAAGAGGATCATAATGAAAAATAAAAGGATAACAAGCCTTATCATGGCTATAACAACTTGCTTTGCAGCATTATCTGCTGCTCCCTGCTGTATCAAGGCTGAAACGGCAGATGTAAAGTATGAGTACGGAGTATTTCTTGGCGCTGATCCGGAGGATATCTCCTATATGGAAAATTACAGGAAGATCGTGATCGACGCACAGTATTTTGAGGAAGAAGAGATCAGCGAGCTGAAGGAAGCAGGACACACTGTCTACAGCTATCTGAACCTTGGCTCTGTTGAAAAATTCCGTCCTTATTACAAGAAATACAAGAAGTATTCCCTTGGTACATATGAGAACTGGACAGATGAGAAATGGATAGATGTATCGCAGAAGGAATGGCAGGACTTTGTTGTGGGCAAGCTCGCCAAGGATATACTTGACAAGGGCGTTGACGGCCTTTGGGTCGATAACTGCGATGTATATTACAATTTTAAAAACGAGGGCATATTTAACGGCGTAACAGATATCCTGACGGGATTAAAGGCGTATGACACATACGTTATCATTAACGGCGGTGATACGTACATTTCAAAATATGCTGAGAAGAATAAAAACCTTGATGCGATTATGGATGCTGTAAATCAGGAGACAGTTTTCAGCGCCATAGACTGGGACAACGATCTGTTTACCGAAAATGATGATGATACAAGAGAGTATTTTCAGGATTACTGTAAACTTGTAAGTGATTTCGGAAAAGACGTTTATCTGCTTGAATATACCGAGAACAGTGATATTATCGATAATGTTAAAAACTATTGCCGCGAGAACGGTTATACATACTATGCATCGAACACTCTTGATCTTCTGACTCCGGGTCAGGAAAAGGGCTCTCAGCTGTTAACAGAATTGAATCCGGGAGATGATTACTATATTGATCCTGATGCCATAGCTGAACTCGGACCTCCCGGCGCAGGCGAAAAAGTCAGCACATTCAAGCCCGGCTTCTGGGAAGTGTATTACAATGGCACATCAGTTTCAGAATATATCTATTTTGACCCGAACGGAAAGGATTTCATATCGTTCTCTGCTAACAGCGGCACAAATATGGGCGGCGAATATATTCTTGAAAATGATAAATGCATAAAAACTTATGAGACAGGTTATACAGAAGAAACTACAGCGTCAATATATGAAGACAGAGCTTCACTGGAATATGCAGACGGCAGGATCGATGTCATGAGCTATATTTCCGATGTTTCTCCGGAAGACTTCAGTTTCCTTTGCAACGCGGAGATAATTGAGCTTCTGACAAATTATTATGAGAAAACGACCGGCATATTATTAAATCCCTGCTGCTTTGAGATCGAAGACGGATACGGAACAACAAACGTCTATTTTACCGAAGATCTTTACTGTAATGAGGATTCGGTTTTCAAATGCTGTACTGTTGACCGCTTCACGGGCGAATGGACTGATGAGAACGGCAGAAGAATAGAGCTTGACAATACTCAGGCTCCGGGAACTTACTTTACTAAAGGATTATGGAAATGTGAGGGTGTTTCAGGCGACTGTGAAGAAGGTTACTACTGGTTCAGCGGAAATGAAGAGGATTCGGTATCCTACGATATAACAGACAAGGAGCAGACTGATTTTTCCTATCATCTTTCCAACGGACGCGGTATCGCATATATGAGTGACAATGTATGGTTCTTTGCCTGCGATGAAACAGATGACGGTTTAATGCTTACATGGTATTGCACGGAAGGCGCTTTGTGCACAGAAAAGCTTACTTTTATAGGTTCTGCGGAAAAAAATGAGGTCGTATGGAACAACGGTGATGTTGTTATTTCAGCAGCTGAACCGGAAATATATACGGCAGAAGACGCTGAGCGCTTCAAGAGCTTCCTTCTCGGAAATCGCTGCGACCTTGGCAATAAAAACTACGATTGCAACAGAGACGGGATCTGGAATATTTTTGATCTTATCGAAATGAGAAAGATCATAGGAAGAAATTTTTCAGCACACAACATATAAACAAACTATTGGACTGAAAAATGCCCACTGATTTATTATCAGTGGGCATTTTTTCATAGAGGGACAAAAAGAGACAGGCTTCCTTAAATGCTGCTGCCTGATTTCTTGCAGTTGTTGCAGTTGGTTAATATATAAATTTTTTATTATCAGTCTGACAGCGACCGGTCAGCTGTGATTGTTTTGTACGTTGAATTCCCAAAAGTGGAGCTTGTACATTTGTTAAGTATAAGTTTTGTATATACTGAAGCGTGATAAGAAGTCATTACAGAAAAATAACTGATAAAATCTATTGAATAATAAAATTTTTAGTGATATAATATAAAAAATGTCGTTTTATACAGAATTATATATAAAATTGCAGTCCACAGAAGGTGATATAAAGTCAGGCTCCCTGTTGGGAGCGCGTGAAACAGGCGTTTTGGATGTTTGCCAACGCAGGAGCTGCCTTTGAAAGCGCAGCGTTATATTTTTTCAGAACACGGTTTTTGTATATATAAAATTATTACGGAAGGAGGAGCGCTCAGAAAACAGACACTTATTTTCAGGCAAATTACCCGGCATAAACACAGTAAATCCATTCTGCAATGAGATCAGCACTGCCAGAGCGGTGAGCTGATCGCAAATCATACTAACGGAGGTTCATTATGAGTAAAAGAAAATTCATAGCAGGTACTTTGTCAGCAGCCTTGATCGCGTCATCATCTGTCGGATCCATAAGCAGTAGCCTGACCGCTTCCGCAGCCTCAGATACAGCGGGAACAATACAGGCAATGTCTATCACTGATTCAGAGATGACTGTTCAAAGCGAAAACAGATACCGCACTGAAGCTCAGAAGGTAGAACTTTCTTCAAGAGCTAACTGGGAATTCGATTCAAAAAAAGGCACATACAAATGCCCCTCAGGTAAGTCAAAACAGTCGCTTAACGGTAAGATCTCCACTTGTGCGCTTGACAGAAAGACGCTGAGTTTTTTGATTCAGATCACGAATCATGACGGAACGGACACAGACGAGATTATCAATAACAGTATTTCCCTTCAGGTTTTCAATCCCAGCGGCGGTTCAAACAAGAACTGGACAGAGCCCCAGGGGCTGGAGATCAGAAAAGATACAGGACAGTCTGACAGTAAAACAGCTGTTTACAGTGTGAAGTGGGATTTTATATCCTATTACGGAAATAAGGACACAGATATAAAGCTGCAGTTCCTTAACGGAAGCTTCACGGATTGCGACGTGTCGGTATCATGCGTTTTAAGCGCGGCCGATGAGGGTTACATATACTCTGAGGTAACTGACAGCAAGGGGCAGAAGATACATTTATCCATAAGGAAGAGCACGTATCTGAGCGATCAGCAATATGACGAATGGCTCATGACTCTCGGACGCTATATTTCAAGTTTGTCTGATATAACAGGAATAGAATTCAGGGATATTTACATATGCTTTGATGATCCGTCAGTTTTCATGCCTTCGTCACAGTGCGATTATATCACGGACGATACGGGAAAGAACGTCGGCATACTTATAAAGTATCCTGATGATACAAGTCAGTACCACTGCAGACAGATCATGGACGATTATTTTGACTGGGGAATCATGCATGAGATATCCCACGCATACAGCTACCTGAATGACATAACGCAAAGCTATGCGGCTTATGACTCTTTGGGTGACGAAGGCCTTGTAAACGTCCGCGGTATCGCCGCGATACAGAACTGCAGCGAACTCAGATCCAAAAACCTGATACTGAACGGTACCGTACTCGACAATTACGTTCATGCGTTAAGCAGCTCGGCGAACGCAGATAACAACGCCTTGCAAAACTGCCTGTTCGACCAGCTTTATCTGTACGATAAATACGCAAACAGTTTTTCGGAAGGCTGGGCTGTTATAGAAAAGATCATGCTCGGCGACAGCATTGAAATGAGCAGTGAGACTCTGGATACCGCGATACAGTTTGTTAAAGAGTCAGGCAGCTGCTCCTATGGCGGCGGCGGAGACAATACCTTATCCTTTTCGACACGAACAGCACTGAGGTTTATAAATGTTCTCTACTATCTATGCAGCAATCATCCGAGATATGGCTCCGACCAGAAAGCTTTCAGGAAATTTCTGGGTTCATATGTGGGGATTGACGTGCTGTCCCATTACTGCAATCAGTTTCTTTCAGTTGCGGACAGATACGATCTGCCGACCGTGCTGTATGATGTTGACGGCAACAATGTATTTGACAGGAACGATCCGCAGGCAGTAAGAGATTTTGCTGCGGGTAAAATAACACTTTCACCTGAGGGGGTATTCCAGGCTGATTTCGATAAAGACGGATATGTTACCGGTCAGGACGCTGACGAAATGGAGAAACTGCTCACAGGTGAAGAACATGACGCCGAAGCTCCGCGGGGGCAGGATGCACCTGAGATAGAGAAAAAGCCTGAAAATGCAGAACATGAGGCTGCGGCTCCGCCTGAACAGAATACTGTTGAAACGGAGAAAAAGCATCGTGATAACAATTTTGTGAGACCGCACCTGCAGGCTCGCGGTTGAACAGGCAGATGACTTGGTGAAACTATGAATAAAGCCATGAAGCAGAGCAGATCTGCTTCATGGCTTTTGTGTTTGTTTTCAACGCTTTTTCCAAACTGTTATTTCTTTTCTTCGGCAGCTTTTTTATGTGCCTTTCTGTAACCGAAGGGGCGCTGATTTGCTTTTGAAAGGCACAGACCTATCGTTATCCAGAAGTAAGGAGCGACATTGACTACACTGCTGTTAAAGAAAGCCTGTGCCGCGTAGCCGAAGAACATTCCGAGAAGGATCCAGTTTATGAAGCGTTCATCGTCATCATCTGTATGGATAACTGTTCTTACTGCTGTAACGGCGGCAAGCACAAGGAGCGAGAGATAGTTTATGAGCTGGAGCGCTCCCTGCGTTACAAGGTAATGTATGTATTCATTATGTGCCTTGCCCTGCGTCAGCATTCCCTTTTTGAAGTCGGGATCCATGTAGAATGCGTGTCTGTAATTGTCGAGGCCTATACCGAAGAGCCAGTGACCGGGAACTGTTTTGAGACCTGCTTTCCAAATAGTTGCGCGGTCAGTTCCGAGAGCACCGATATTGCCGTTTTTGAATTCCTGTACCTCGGTGGCTGTTTTTTCAAACTTCCATTTGAGACGGCCGAGTACAAGTATGGTGAACGCGGCAACGGCAGCAGTGCTTGCGACCAGTATGCAGGCCCGTTTTATTATACTGTTCATTTTTTCCTTCTTGTAGCCTCTGAGCTTCATTACCGCTATAGATACCGCAAGGAAGAAAAAGAAAGCGAATACGCCTACAAGAGCGAGTCTTGCCTCTGTACACAGCAGGGTATAGAAGCATACCAGTGAAAGCACAAATGAGCTGTTCCTTGCGAGCTTGTTCTCCACAAAGAGGAAAACACCGGCTGCGCAGGCAAACATAAGCACACTGAGACCTCCGTACCAGTTTGAGTGTTGGAGAAGTCCGTAGCACATTTTTCTGTAGCGTATATCTTCCGTGTCAAAGAAGCACTGGTCTATATTGAGGCCGAAGGTCTGCAGGAACGCTACAAAGGTCTGCAGGAATATGACAATGAAGAAAGCCCGGATTATCTCTTTTTTCAGCTTCTTGTCGGTTATCATGGTACCTGCCATCATAAGGCTGAAGTATCCGACAAAGTCGGTCATCCATTCATCGTAGTAGAAGCCGAGGAATGTCGCTTCCTTGTCAAGTGTGAATGCCGCGGACAAAGCCATGAATACGATCAGCAGAAGAAATATCAGATCCGAGGCATAGTATTTTATATTCTTATGTTTAAGGAAATGGACTGCTATGCAGAAAAATGCGGTCAAGCCCGCGATCTCCACGAGAGTCGGCTGACTGTTGAATGTCTGGTAATGTCTTTCGTCGAATAATTCTGCTATAGGCAAAGCGAGCATAATGAATATTATGATCTTGCAGAATGATTTTTCCGTAGTTATCAGTTCTGCGATATCGGAAAGTTTTTTTCTGAGTTCCTGCAATCGGAATACCCCCTTGTATAAATGATATAAAGCTGTATCAAAGTCTGTCGTTTGGCAATAACCGCACTGCGGCAGCTATGAGTATACCTTTATATTATAAACCAAACAGATGTGTGTGTCAAGTATTGCGGCAGCCCATATCAGTGACAGCATATGGCGGCGCATAAAAGTTTGCGTTGACATTTTGTGCGATCTGCGTTAAAATGTAGTTGATGGATTATTTTTCAGGAAAGGAATGAGCTTATGAGATTTATAAAACGATTATCGGCTCTTGTTTCGGCTGCGGTAACTGCTTTTACCGCTTCGCCGGCAGCTCTGCCTGTGAATGCGGCGGCTACTCCCGACGTTGCGGACTATTACGAGACCGAGAACAACTGGGCGAAGCTCCTTCAGTATACTCTGTATTTCTATGACGCGAATATGTGCGGTACAGGAGTATCGGAGAACAACCGCCTTTCGTGGCGCGGAGACTGCCATGTATATGATTCAAAGGTACCTATGCACCCCATTGACGACGAACATTCGGGAACCAATATGTCGGAATCCTTCATGGCAAAGTACAAGGATATACTCGACCCTGACGGCGACGGATATATCGACGTATCAGGCGGCTTCCACGATGCGGGCGACCATGTCAAGTTCGGACTTCCTGAGGCTTACGCCGCTTCGGTGGTATCGTGGGGCTACTATGAGTTCCGTGACGCCTACACCGAGACCGGACAGGACGCTCATGTGGAAACTATATGCCGTTATTTCTGCGACTACTTCATGCGCAGCACCTTCCGTGACGAGAACGGCGACGTTATCGCTTTCTGCTATCAGGTAGGCGACGGAAGCGTTGACCACTCCTACTGGCAGTCACCTGAGATAGACGCTATGGGACGTCCTGCGTTCTTTGCTACCTCCGAGCTCCCTACGACAGACGATGTTTCCGAGAGCGCTGCGGCTCTTGCTATCAACTACTATAACTTCAAGGACACCGACCCTGAATATGCGGAGAAGTGCCTTGACTACGCAAAGGCTCTCTTTGACTTTGCAAATAAAAATGAAAAGAAGGTAGGAGCAGGCGGCGACGGTCCTATGAGCTTCTACACCTCAAGCAAGTGGGAGGACGACTTCTGCTTTGCGGCAGGCTGGCTCTATCTTATAACACGTGACCATGATTATCTTGAAGCCTGTGAGAAGTATATCGATTACTATGCTCCTCCCGGATATGTTCTCTGCTGGAACGATATGTGGAACGGCGTAGGTCTTGTATTCGGACGTATACAGGACATATACCCGGAGGTCTGCGAGGAGACCCGTGTGGCAATAGGCAGGGGAAAGTATGAGGTGCTCGATTTCTGGGAAATGGAAGCAAAGGCGCTGAATACCGTGATGAACAAGAAGCTAACTCCCGCAGGATACTTCCACCTTGATACATGGGGAAGCGCAAGATACAATACCGCCGTTCAGTTCACTGCCCTCGTATACGACAAGTACCAGAAGGGCAAGGACAGATACAACGAAGAAAATGAGGACTACACCTTTACGAAGTGGTCACTCGGACAGATGGAGTATATCATCGGCGATAATCCTCTTGGCAGGAGCTATGTTGTGGGCTATGGTGAGAACTCCGTAAAGTATCCGCATCACCGCGCTGCTTCCGGACTGACTATGGCTGAGGACCCTGCCGAGCACAAGCACGTTCTCTACGGAGCTCTTGCCGGCGGTCCCGATGAGAACGACGAGCATAACGACGTCACAAGGGACTGGGTATACAACGAGGTAACTATCGACTACAATGCCGCCATAGTAGGTGCGGCAGCAGGTCTTTATCTTTACAAGGGAGACAAGACCATGAAGCCTGAGGAGAATTTCCCGCCTGCTGAAAAGGTCGATGATACGGAGCTTTTCTCTGGCGATGACTTCTGGGCGGCAGGCTACTGCTCTGACGCTCCCGAAAAGACAGGTTCGGGCGTTACAAAGCTCACATTCTTTGTGAATACCGATTCTCTTGAACCCCATGACGATATATCCATACGCTACTATTTCAGTATAGAGGAATTCGAGAACAAGACAATTCCCGGCAGCTTTGTGCTTCAGAAGACTTATGATCAGGTGGAAACGGAGGTCGCTGACAAGTCGGCGGTCCTTTCGCAGCCAAAGCAGTATAAGGACGATATATACTATATCGAGATATCATGGCCTGATTACGCCATTGCCAACTCAAACAAGAAGTATCAGCTGATAATCGGCAACTATTACGGTGAGAAGTGGGATTCCTCCAATGACTGGAGCAAGAAAGGTATGATAGACCTTACGGAAGAAGGCGAGGACTACGACAACATAGTAAGCGGCGTAGAGTTTGCGAAGCGCTGCGAGAATGTCTGCGTATACGCTGACGGAAAGCTTATAGGCGGCACTGAGCCTGACGGAACAAAGCCCGCGAAGGTCTACAAGGTCGCACAGCTTGTAAGGCTTAGGAAGATGCTGCTTGGCGATTCGCCTTTCAGCAGCAAGGAAGCCGCTGAGCAGTTCGATCTTAACGGAGACGGAAGTGTTGACGTTTTTGACGAAGTGGAGCTGAGAAAGCTCCTTGTCGCACAGGGCTGATATATTAAAAAACAAGGCTGCCATAAGAACTTCTATGAGCCGTTAACCATTAGCTGTTAGCCCATTGTACGGGCGCACAGCGTGCGCCCGTTATTAAAGCGGCGAAGCCGCTTCTAAAAGCTAACGGCTTCAAAATGATAATACAATGCCCCGAAGCGTTTTTGACACGCTTCGGGGCAAAACTTTTATATTGGTGACTGTCTTATGTCGGCCCTATGTTTGGGCTTTTGCTTCTTGTTTCAGCGGGGACGCATTAGCTGTAGTTCTTGGCTGTACGATAGTCTATAGAGCCGGTGAAAGCGTCATAGATTATATCCTCGTTGTCCTTGTTTGCGATAAGGTAGGAACTCTTATAGAACAGCGGAATAAAGCCGTACTCTCCGAGCAGGGCTTTTTCCTGACTGCTGTAGCAGTCGGCAAGCTCCGAAGCAGAGGGACACTTTATCACGGCGTCCGCGCAGTCAAGACCGTTAGCCGCGTTTTTAAGGCAGTCAACAGTCCTGAACTCATTGAATACCGCAAGACCGCTGTTGAAATCAGCTTTCAGCGGATAGAGAGCGATGCTGTAATCACCTTCAGCTATCCTTTTCCTGAATTCGGCGGAGGTCAGGTCCTCTATACCGAGGTATATGCCGAGGCTGTCCTGCCAGCTCTGGGAAAGAATGTGGAGGTATCTCGAATCTATGCTGTTTGAGTCGACGATTATCTTTACGCTTTCCACGGAGTTTATCTTCAGGTCGTTCTTTGCCTTGGCGAGCAGCTTTGCGGCTTCTCCTGCATCGAATATGTCGAACTGCCTGTCCGAAGCAAGGTCGCGGTAGCTCCTGCCGAAGAGGTCTACAGCAGGCGGTATTATTCCGTAAGCAGGGGATATATCCGTCGTCTCTTCGTCACTGATCGCGTTTCTGTCGGCAGAAAGCGCTATAGCTTTACGGATATCGGGATTTGAGTAGATATTGTCCTGAGGATTGAATATAAGTCCGAGAGTAGTTGCCTGCTGACCGGTGATACTGTACTTTTTCGGGTTATACCCGCCGGCCTTCATAGTTGAGAAGCATTCGGTCTCTTCAGCCTTGAAGCACTGCTTTACATCGGCTTCGCTGTCCTGTATCGAGAAGCTTACGAATGTTGGCAGCACTTCATATTCCTTATTCTCATTGACCTCGTTTTTGCGCATATACAGTATATTGTTGCTTCCATAAGGATCGTAGAACCACTGGCGAACGAAGAAAGGGCCGTTTGACATGACCGATCTGTCGTCGAGACCGTATCTGCCCTTGGTGGAGATGAAGAAATCCTCGTTGCATGGGAATGCAGCAGGAGTTGCCATAAGTCCGAGGAATTCGGCGCAGGGGTGTTCAAGGGTTATAACGAGGGTTTGGGCGTCCTTTGCCTCGATACCGACACCTCTTGAGGAAAAACTTCCCTGTGATACATACTGGCTGTTCTTGATGCAGGCAAAGTCCATGAGGTAAGGGGAGCACATTTTAGGATCGAGCACTCTTCTCAGGGCGAAAACGTAATCGTCCGCCACCACAGGGAAGTATTCGTCCTCATCTATCTTGTCGTTCTCGTTTTTGTCGAAGAACCAGTAATTGTCGTCACGCAGGTGGAAGGTATACACACAGCCGTCGTCGGATATGCTGTAGTCCGATGCGTTGCAGCATACCAGGCTGCCGCTGCTGTCCTTCATAACAAGTCCGCTGTACATATTCTTTATTACGGTCGCAGACGATGGATCGCCGGCAAACTGAGGATCAAGACTTTTGGGGTTGCCTTCAAGAGCGGCGCCATACATATGTCCGGCACCGTCGCCTCTTTTGTCCTTGTCTCCGCCGCAGCCTGCGGCTGTAATACAAAGCACAGCACACAATACTGCGGAAATGATACGTTTTCTTTTCACATTTATCTCCATTCTTTTTCTTTGTCCGTTTTATATGCGGCTATAATCAAAATATGTCCCCCGGATCAGACGGGGGACATAGACAATGCTTTAATTCATGCTGACTGTTACGATGAAACCGTCAACGTTGTTGCCCGAAACATCATAAGTCTTGTTTGAAGGAACAGGCACTTCGGTGTCGCCTGTCTTGTTTGCGGGAACATAGTATATCTGATACAGCTTTTTGCCTGTCGAAACCTCTATCGGGTTCTCATTAGTATGCTCCCTGAGAACGTCAATATACTCCTCAAGACAAAGATTGTTCTGTTTTATATAAACAGCGTGCGGAACTCCTACATATCTGTAGGTGTATGTTCTTGAGCGTTCACCGGTAAAGGACTCCTTGCCCTCCGGGAAACGGAGTATAAAGCCGTATTCCGCAGCGTGCTCGTCCACATAGCCATAGATGCCTCTCGGCGAATAGTAGCCGGAGCTTGATCCGTCTGATGGAACTATAGCGAGATCGAGAGAACGTCCGGTATGGTAATCGGAGTAACCCGGCTGGAACTGTGAATTGCCGCTGTAGTACACATCTTCCTGATCGCCAAATTTACGGTATGTACCGATAACGTACAGCTCCTTGCTGTTCTCAGCCTCATAGAAGCTTCTCATGAGAGCTGTGAGCTGTTCGAGGACTGGCTTGTCCAGCTTCTGTGAAAGGTCCGCAACGTGGAAAGGCTCGTCTGCTATATTATCATACAGATCTATGAGCTCGATGTCATCTTCCGGGAATTTATATTCATGTTCAGCATTTACGAGAACAAGGTCACCGCTGTAGATATCTTCCTGCTTGAAGCTCTCGTTCTGGTACTGTGATTCTGACGGCTTAAGACCGTCGGCTGTACCTGTTATAAGAGAACCGGTTTCGCTGCTTGTTGTAAGGTCGTCGATTATGGAAGAATCCTGCTGACCGGTCGTACTGCTGTTGGTTGTCTGTTTGTTTGTAGCGGAGTTTTTATTTTTATCCTTGTCAGAGCACGCATGGGCGCATGAAGCAAGTACCACTGCAAGTACTACAAGAACAAGGACTACCGCAACAAGACGATCATATCTGACTTTATAGCGCCTTGATGATCTTTCTCTCTTGCGGTTTCTGCGCTTATCTCCGTTATTCATAGAAAGAAATCGCTCCTTAAAGATTATTCGATCAATACGGCGGCTGATTAATATCATATTCAGCGCCTGCTCGTATATGTGTTCCGCACATACGGCGGTCTATCTCTAAGTTTAGTTGTCCTTCTGACTTTAAAGTCAAAATTTGTTCACACTTAGTATTATATCACAACTTTTTGTAATTGTAAAGAGGTTTTTTTATTTTTTGCACTAATTTTTTATTGAAATTTGCACATTGTGTACCAACAAAGAACGATTGTCCACAAATTACGGGCAGTTTTTCTGTTGACAAACTATTCCTCTTCTGCCCTTATCCTTCTTCTGTATTCGGTGGGGGTGCAGCCCTTGTGCAGCTTGAACTGCCTCATGAAGTATGACTCGCTGTCGTAGCCGCACAGCTCAGCTATCTGTGCCACTGAGTTCTCGGTATTCCTTAGCATATCCGCAGCACAGAGCAGACGGCTCTCTATGACGTCCTGACGGCAGGTAACGCCGAATGCCGAGAAATAAAGGCGGTGGAAGTAGGTGCGGCTTATATGGAGATTTTTGCATATATCGTCGATGGACCACTGCTTTACCGGGTCCTCGTATATTGAATCCCTGAGCTTTTTCAGCTTTGCATAATGGGGGATCTTTTCTTCGGGAGATTTCTCCGGACCGTCTATAGCGTCGCTGAGCGCAATGAATATCATTCTCATGGCGAGCTCCATGAACTCGCTGAAATGTTTTCCTCTGTGCATGGAATGTGACTGCATGGAGCGGAGTATCCCGGAAATAACGAAATCATCGTCTATTTCTACAGGAGTGTCCTGCGGTATATTCATCGAAGAGATATACTGCCTGTCAGCGGCGGATGTTCTGAAGCTGACAATGTCATATCGCATGGGTTCGGCGCCTGAAGGGCGGAAACTCTGCTTGTAGCCGCTTGTCAGAAGCGCGGCGGACGTGCCGGAGGTATGCTTTACGGTACCGTTTTCTATATATTCAACGGGAGACCTGAAAAGCAGAAAAACAGGATCTGCTCCCATTTCGCCGCCGAGGGCGTTTGTACGCCGGCAATTGAGCGTTATGCTGTTTATTTTCATAATATCCCCTTACCTGTCGCCTGACAGTGAAATTATTCCGCAGAATCAGCCATTCGTACAGCCTTCATCATTATAGCGCATTCAAGCCGCTTCTTTTCAAGCTGGCATGATATCTTGTGAGCTGTTCTGATATCTCCGGTATACTGGTAATTATTTGCGTTGCATCCGCCGCTGCAGTAAAACTTTGCCCAGCACTCGCGGCAGTCGGGCTTTGAGTATACATGAGCCTTTGCGAAGTCGGCTTTCATTTCCTGATTGAAGGTGCCCTCGTCTATATTTCCCATTTTGTACTCGTCGATACCCACGAACTGGTGACAGGGGAATATATCTCCGTCCGGAGTGATAGCCACATAATCGTTTCCGCAGCCGCAGCCCCTGAGTCTCTTGATAGCGCAGGGACCCTGATCGAGATCAAGCATGAAGTGGAAGAAGTTGAACTTCCTGCCCTTCTTCTCGTTTTCAAGGAGCTTCAGCGCCAGCTTTTCGTACTCTGCGAAAACTGCCGGGAGATCCTTTTCCGTGAGGGCATATACATCATCGTCGCCGACCACAGGTTCAACGGATATCTGGTCGAAGCCTGCCTCGTTGAGAGCGAATACGTCGTTTGAGAAGTCAAGGTTCCTGTTTGTGAATGTGCCTCTTACATAGTATTCCTTATCGCCTCTGCCTGCCACAAGCTTTTTGTACTTGGGCATTATGATGTCGTAGCAGCCCTGACCGTTGGGAAGAACACGGAAATAATCGTTTACTTCCTTGCGTCCGTCGATAGAGAGGACAACATTTGACATCTCTCTGTTGATGAAGTCTATCTTTTCATCGTCGAGGAGGAGTCCGTTGGTAGTTATGGTGAAGCGGAACTTCTTGTTGTATTCCTTTTCGCGGCTCCTTGCGTATTCCACTACCTGCTTCACAACGCCGAAGTTCATAAGGGGCTCGCCGCCGAAGAAGTCAAGCTCAAGGTTGGGGCGGTCGCCGGAGTTTTCAAGCAGGAAGTCGATAGCGTGCTTGCCTGTCTCGAATGACATGAGCTTTCTGCCCTTGCCGAAGTCGCCTGTTGAGGCGAAGCAGTATTTGCAGCGCAGCTGGCAGTCATGAGCGATATTGAGGCACATTGCCTTTACGGGAGAAGCTACGGAGTACTGAGCGTACTTCTCATAATCGTCCTCGGAGAAGAGTATCTTGTCGTTATACAGTTCAACTATCTCGTCATAGCACTCCCTGATATCCTCAGGGGAGTAGGACTTTGAGAGCTTGTCCACCACGTTCCGGGGACATTCCGCGTCAAAGGGGGGCTCCACATTATCGAGGAGATCGTAGGTGAGCTCGTCCACAAGATGAACGCCGCCGCTGTTGACGTCGAGTACGATATTAAGCCCGTTAAGCTTATATTTATGGATCATGTTAACAACCTCTATTCAAAAAATATGAGGCAGCATTTTCATACTGCCTCGACTAAACTTAGTGTTCAGCTTATCTCTCGCACTTCTGATTTGCAACTGTGCATGAAGTCTTGCAAGCTGACTGGCATGAAGCCTGGCACTTGCCGCAGCCGCCTTTTTTAGCGGATTCCTTGAGATTAGCCTTATTGATAGTCTTGATGTGTTTCATTTTTTTACCCTCCATAGGAATGATACGGCACGTGCCGTAAATTACTGAATAATATTATACCATACATTGATGTTCAATGCAATAGTTATTCTAAATAATTTACTTATTTACCTATATCTCATGCTCCGTAGATACTGTCGTAAACGAAGTTGTAAATATCGACATAGGTGCCCGATGTATAGTGCAGACCGTCAGTGGTTGCGAAGCCATGCATATTGAGATAGGTGTAGGAATCGAGGAAAGTGATCCTGCTGTCCAGACCGTCTCTCAATGTAGCGTTGAGGCTTTCAATGCCCGAATTCAACCCCTGAGAAGAGCCGCTGCACGGATTAACTGACATGACGATTACCGTGTTGTTGTCAAGGAACTCGTCAGGCAGACTGTTGTACCAATTGAGATATGCACGACTGTTGTGAAGATCGTTTACACCAAGATTGAAGATAACGGTTTTATTGCGTATCTGACATATACTGTCATGATTCCTGTTGAGAAGAGCGATGCCCACGCCAATCTCGCCAAGGTAATCGATAGCCACGCTGTAAGACAGTCCCACTGTACGTGAGTCGCCTATCCAGAACCATTCGCTGTAGTCACTGTCTATACGCGGATGAGTGTACTCAAGCCCGCTGAAATCCAGTGGCTGCTGTGTTTCTGACTCAGTGGCTGACGGAGCAGATGTGCCCTGAACTCCGTTATCGTCCTCGTCTGTCATCTTCTGTTTAAAGCCGTGCTGTTCGAGGAAGTCTGTAAGTATCGCTTCCTCATCTCCTGCCGAAACGCAGGCGTAGTAGGAAAGTATCAGGGAAGCGTCTATCGCGTCCACAAGGCTGTCGCCGTTGAGGTCGGCAGCTGATTCCTGATACGAATAGAGGGGACTTTCATGTCCCGAGGAAATTGACGCATATGCAGCAAGGACAGCCGAAGCGTCCGTTGCGTCAACCGTGCCGTCGCCGTTTACGTCACCGATCGTATAAAGACCGGCTGCACCGTGAGCGGTGAACCCCGCTGACGGAACGACGAGCGCCGCAGCTGCGGCAAGGCTCATAAGCGTTTTGATTTTCATAAGATGTTACTCCTTTTTACTGGTCAAGCTCAATCAGAAGCTCAAAATCAGCATCGATCCTCTGTTTAAGCTCTTCGATCTCGGCGCATTTGCGGTTCATCAGCTCGTAATCGCTGTAGACCTCCTCCCTGCCGATCTCATCGGTAAGGGAGTCTATCTGCGCCTGAAGGTCGTCGATTTCCTTTTCAAGGCGTTTCATTTCATTTTTTCTCGCAGCGTCGGCACTTCTCTGCTGTTTGCTGCGATAGCCCTTTGCGGACTTTTCTTTTGCTGCTTCCGCAGCCCGTTGTTGCTTTTCGGCTTCGAGAGCTTTACGCTCCGCAGCCTGCTCTTCCCGCAGCACATCGAGATATTTATTGAAGCCATAGTTGTGTAAACGGTAGCTTCCGCCCGATAATTCGATGAGACGGTCAGAGATCTTGCTCAGGAGATACCGGTCATGGCTCACAAATATGACCGTTCCTGTATATTCAGCCAGCGCCTCCTCGATAGCCTCCTTTGAACTGAGGTCGAGGTGGTTGGTCGGCTCGTCGAGTATGAGCACGTTTCCATGCTCCTGCATCATAATGGCGAAGCAGAGCTTAGCCCGCTCGCCGCCGCTGATGACGCCCGTTTCCTTGAACACGTTCTCGCCCACCAAGCGCACTTGTGCAAGGAGACTGCGGACCTCAAGATCCGACATAAGGGGATAGCGGCTGTGGAGCTCTTCCATGACAGTGAGCTCCTTGTGAAGATTTGTGCTTTCCTGTTCAAAATAGGAAATTTTGATATTGCTGTTCCAGCGGACGAGCCCCCTGTGCGGCAGCTGTTCCTGGAGTATGCGCAGCAGCGTTGATTTACCAATGCCGTTGTCGCCTATGATACCGACTTTTTCGCCTCTGCGGACTTCAAAGTCGAGGGTATCCACAAGTGTTTTGCGTGAAGCGCCTTCTCCTACGGATATGTCCACTCCCTTTACCTTGAGCACGTCTATGGGCGGCTCAACTGCATAAGTGAAGCGTATCTTCGCGTGTTTTGTGTCGTGGACGGGGCGTTCTACGCGCTCTATCTTTTCGAGCTGTTTTCTTCGGCTCTGAGCCATTTTGGTAGTAGACGCACGGACGAGATTCTTAGCTACGTAGTCCTCCAGCTGAGCTATCTGCTTCTGCTGGAGCTCGTATTCCTTCTCGCGGCGGGCGTCGTTCTCCTCACGCTGTCTTACGAAGGCTGTATAGTTGCCTCTGTAGCGTGTGAGTATACCTCTTTCGATCTCGCAGACCGAGGTACAGAGCCTGTCAAGGAAGTAGCGGTCATGGGAAACTATCAGTATAGCGCCCTTGTAGGAGCGGAGATAGTCCTCAAGCCACATTATTGTCTTGAAGTCAAGGTGATTGGTAGGCTCATCGAGTATGAGCAGGTTAGGCTCTTCAAGGAGCAGCCTGGCGATACAAAGTCTGGTTTTTTCTCCGCCGCTGAAGCCGGATACGGTACGCTCCAGCTCTTCGCCGGAGAAGCCCATGCCGTTCAGCACCATACGTATCTTCACATCGGTATTGTAGCCGTCGTTGGCCTCTACCCATGAAGAGAGCTGCTGGTACTCGTCGGCAGCGGAATCATCGCCCATTTCTATTTCAAGTTCTATTTCGCGGAGACGGTCTATAGCCGTGTGTACAGGCTCGAATACGCTTCTCATCTCTTCGATGACGGTGTTTTCGGTATTGAGACCGCCCATCTGTTCGAGGTAGCCAACGGTGGTTTTTGCCGCCATGGATACTATACCGTCCTTTTCTGTGAACCGGTCGGGCTCAACAGAGCCGGTGAGTATCTTCAGCAGTGTGGACTTGCCGCAGCCGTTGTTGCCCACAAGACCTATCCTGTCGCTCTCGTCGATGGTGAGGGAGACATTTTTCAGGACCTGATTCCCGTTATAGAATTTGTTTATGTTCGTTAAGCTTGCAAGCATTGCAGACTTCCTTTTTTTCAGCCGTAATGTACAAACAACAGTTGACTGCTTTGTGCAGGCTGCAATTAAATATCAGTATGTCCACAGTGGTTCCACAAAATGGACAGTATATATATACAAACATAATAACACTTTCAGAATGAAATGTCAATGGTCACGGTCAATATAATTACCATATAGATATATGGCTAATTTATACAATATACATCAAAAATGCCGATTATTCACTGTTTTTTGAATAAAAGCGAAAAAGTCCTCCGGAAACGGAGAACTTTTTCACAGGAATCAACTTATAAAAAGTGAGAGGGTAAAAAGCGTGTCCCGTACAGGCTCCGAGAGCCTGAAGATAGGCAGTATCGCGTGCAGAGCAGCCTATACTCCTGCAAGATATGCCTGTCCCCTGAAAGGCAGAGCGGTTGCCGGCAACTCCTTACCGGGCGTGGATTTGCTGTCAATGCCTTCAAATAGTATTATAACACAAATTCTTGCAAAAGCAATGAAAAATACTATTTTTTTAAGAAGATTTTTTGAAATCTGTACAGCAAATATATATAATTGTCTTGCATTCGACGTTTATTTATGATACAATAGTACATATAAACTAAATCATATTTTTGCTCCGCAAAATTATGATTTACAAAAGGAGGGAGAGCATGAGCCGAAGGATACTGATAGGCGTAATTATCGCAGACTGTCATATCGACTTCCAGTGTGAGATACTGCGGGGTATAATAACGCAGGCTTTCAAGAGCAACTGCGATATAGCGGTCATAGCGCCGCTTCATGATTTTTCTGTAAGCTCCGTCCACAAGGACGCGGAAAAGGCGATTTTTGACCTCATACTCTCCGACAGTATAGATGGTCTTATCTACGACAGGAATACATTTCACAATGAGGATATCTGTCATTATGTTGACAGTCTGTGCAAGCGCTCGGAAAAGCCGGTAATGCTCCTTGACCACAACGATCACAAGAGCTTTGAGACCACCTCGGTCGATGACTGTGAAGCCTTTGAGACCATTACCGACCACCTTATAAATGTGCATGGTTACAGGAAGATATACTGTATAACCGGTCCCAAGAACACCTTCAGCGGCGAGGAAAGACTTGCCGGATACAGGAGTTCGATGAAGAGGCACGGGATAGATATAGGCACGGACTGGTGCGAATACGGTGATTTCTGGATCGAAGCCCCGAAAAAGTTCGCCAGACGCATACTGAGTGGCGAGCTTGAACGCCCGGAGGCTATCGTCTGCGGAAACGATGTTATGGCGATAACCCTTACCAAGATATTTACAGATGCGGGACTAAGCGTTCCGGGGGATATTGCGATAACAGGCTACGACGCATCCATAGAGGGCTATCAGTCAACTCCTTCCATAACCAGTTACTGCCGCCCGAATTTTCAGCTCGGTGCTGAGTCGGTAAGGCGGCTCTACCGCATAATAACAGGAAAAATATGCAGCAAGGTGCCCAATGAGAACGGCGAGCTCAGACTCGGAGAGAGCTGCGGCTGTACTGAGAATCAGGGACTGCGCCGCAATATACAGCGTAATATAAGCATAAACAGCCGTTTCGAGACCCAGCTTCTCTACGGCGATATGCTGTTTGACATAACCAATGCTGACAATATAGCCACTTTTGCCGACAGGCTGGATAATTACACATACTTCCTGCATAAGATGAGAAGGGTGCGTATCTGCCTCACAAAGAGCTATATCGACTCCACGGTGGACAAGAACGCCGAGGAGCTGAGCTTCCGCACGGGTGACGAAATGAAGGTCATACTTGCAAAGTCAGCGATATGGCGCGAGTCCGAGAGCCGGAGCTTTTTCAGCTCATCAAGGCTGCTCCCGGACTACAGTGAGGAGCGAAGCTACCCCTCCGCTTTCTTTATTTCTCCTCTCCATTACAACAGCAACTTCTTCGGCTACTGCGCCGTATCCTTCGGAAAGGAGCCACGTTCGTTCAGCTCTCTTTACATGAAGTGGATAAACTACGTGAACGTAGCTCTTGAACAGGTGCGAATAAAGGCGATAATGAACAGGACTATCCTCAATACCAGCAAGGCGCTGCTCTACGACCATATAACCGGTCTGCTCAACAGGAGCGGTATCGAGCAGGAATTCAGCACGAAGCTCTCGGCTCATTCGGGCAACGGATTTATCGAGTGTGCAGCTTTTGAGCTCCACGGACTGAAAAAAGCCTACTACCAGAGCGGCGAGGAAAAGTCAAACAGTATCATGGCTGCCTTTGCGAAGAAGCTCCGCTCCTGCATACGCGGCAGGGAGATATGCGGAGCATGGGCTGCTCAGACTCTCTGCGTCATAAGTCCCGACGAAGGACGTGCGGAAGAGGTATACACCGAGCTCTGCGGAAAAATAAAGGACAGCCAGTTCAGCGGCGATGAAAACTGCAATATCGACTTTTCCGTTGGGGTGTGCGGGCTGGAGATAACCCCCTCTGCCGACCTATCGGACGCTATGTACAGGGCAACGGTGAACAGGGTATTTTCCTACGCTATCTCGGAGCCTACCTCAAATCCGCAGTTTGAAAAGCTGTGTCAGCTGAGGAACAGGATAATGAAGAACCCAGAGCTCCCGTGGAAGATAAACGAGATAGCGGAGAGCCTCTATCTCAGCAAGAGCTACCTGCAGAAGATATACAAGTCATACTTCGGAAAGAGTATTATAGAGGAAATGATACAGTTCCGCATAGACAACGCAAAGACCCTGCTCTCACAGACGGATATGACAGTAACGGAGATATCCCGTGAGTGCGGCTATTCATCATACAACTACTTCGTCCGCCAGTTCAGATCCTGCGAGGGCGTCTCGCCGTCTGACTACCGCGATGAACAGAAAAGAAAGGCTGAAGAAAATGAAAGCTGAAGTTATACTTATGAAATGTCCCGAAGCAAACCGTATCTACGGTGTAAGAGTTGAAGAGTGGAAAGGGGACTGGTTCAGGACGTGGGCTTTTCCTGTTGATCCGAAACGGGCTTCCCGCGAGGGCTTCGACAGGAACGAGATAAAAGGCAACCTTTATCCGGCAGACGAATACAACGGCTGTCCCTACTGCAAGTCGGTAAGGTTCGTGCAGTGCAGCCGCTGCGGCAAGCTGAGCTGCTGGAATAATGAAGAGCGTATAACCTGCGGCTGGTGCGGTCTCACAGGAGATATTGAGACCACAGAGGACGAGATTGAAGTAAAAAGCGGAGATTATTGATAAAGGAGTGATCGTACTATGGCTTCTGTTATTGTAAGGGGAACGGGAAGCGTTTCCGTAAAGCCTGATCTTATACGTCTTGTGCTTGAAATGGAGTCCCGCAGCAGGGACTGTGGAGAGGCAATGGAAAAAGCGGGCAAAGATATTGAAGAGCTCAGGGATATACTGGGCGGTTTCGGATTTGAGAGGGACGCGCTGAAGACCTCGGACTTCAATGTCAGGACGGAATATGAGTCTCAGCCTGATGAGAACAATATCTACCATAATGTATTCAAGGGCTACTGCTGTTTTCATTCCGTGAAAGTGGAGTTTGACCTTGACACCGAGCGCCTTGCCGGTATACTGAGGGCTGTCTCAGCTTCGGGCGCCGCTCCGCAGCTGAATGTATGCTTCACGGTAAAGGACGAGGAGCCTGCCTGTGAGGAGCTTATACGCCTTTCGGCTTCAAACGCAAAAAGAAAAGCGGAGCTGCTCTGCAAGGCTTCCGGAGTAAGGCTGGGAAAGCTTCTGAAAATAAGCTATGACCGTTCAGATATGAATTTCGTATCGCAGGCGCGTTTCAGCATGGATATGAACTGCCTGCGGGCAGAGGCAAAAGCTGTGAGCATAACTCCGGACGATATAAAGCTCACTGACTGCGCGGAATTCGAGTGGGAGACTTTCTGAGAAGGTATATGGGATATGAACAGAGATAAAGTCATTGTCAGAACAAGTATAATAGGTATACTTGCCAATATTTTCCTTGCGTCATTCAAGGCTGTGGTGGGTGTACTCAGTTCCTCGATCGCTATAGTTCTTGACGCTGTGAACAACCTCAGCGATGTAATGTCGTCAGTGATAACGATAACAGGTACAAAGCTGGCTAAAAAGCGTCCCGACAAGAAGCATCCCTACGGCTACGGACGTGTGGAGAACCTGAGCACCTCGCTTATCGCGGTGATAGTTCTCTATGCCGGCGTTACTTCGTTTGTTGAGTCCATAAAGAAGATAATATCTCCGCCTGTGCCTGATTATTCTGCGGTCGCTATAGTAATAGTTGCAGCAGCAGTAATTGTAAAGATATTTCTCGGACTATATGTAATGAAAAAGGGAGAGGCGGTCAATTCCGATTCACTTATCGCTTCGGGAAAGGACGCACTTCTGGATTCTGTCATCTCGGCGGCTACTCTTCTTGCGGCGGTTATATACCTTGTGTTCCACATACGAACCGAGGCGTGGCTCGGCGCGGTGATATCGCTTGTCATTATCAAATCCGGACTTGAGATACTGGGTGAGAGCCTTTCGAGCATAATCGGAAAGCGCATAAGCAGTGATCTTTCAAAGGAGATAAAGGATACCGTGACTTCATTCCCGGAGGTGCAGGGAGCATACGACCTGATACTCCACAGCTATGGTCCCGATCTGCTTATCGGCTCGGTGCATATAGAGATACCGGATACCATGAGCGTCGCAGAGCTCGACAAGCTGGAGCACAGGATAACGGAGAAGGTGCTTGCGGAGCACAGGGCGATACTTGCAGGTATAAGTGTTTATGCTGTGAATACGCAGAACGACAGGGCTTCACAGATGTATGAGGATATACGCAGGAATGTTATGTCGCACGAATATGTGCTGCAGATACACGGCTTCTACCTCGACGAGCAGAAAATGACAATACATTTCGATATCATCATAGACTTTGCGGCTCCCGACAGCGGGGAGCTGTATGACCATATCCTCACGGAGACTCAGGAAGCCTATCCTGATTATAATGTCAGCATAACTCTTGATACCGATATCAGCGACTGACGCATACTGAAATAAAATGATCCCGCAGGCTTTCATAATGAAAGCCTGCGGGATTTTCTTATCTGATAATAAATCATGTGCCGTACATATTGAGGTACTCGCTGGCAAGATAAAGTGAACCGCATATCACAGCCACGCCATTGTTTTCAAGGGCGAGAGCCTTCGCTTTCTCCACACATTCCGCAAGAGTACCGGTCTCGGCTTCTGTACGGAAGCTTGCGATATCCGCGATAGTCCCGGCAGGAACGGCGTTTGCCGCAAAGCCGTCCACTGCAAAGAGCCTGTCCGAAAGCTCGGATATGGTCTTTATGCAGCCGATGTAGTCCTTGGAGTCCACCATGCCCATGACGGTATATATCTTCTTCCTGCGTGTACTGAGATACATCAGCATGAGGGACAGCATTCCCACGCCGGCAGGATTGTGACCGCCGTCCACTATAACAGGCGGCTCCCCGTCGATGTACTGCACTCTTGCCCGTACCTGAGTAGTCTCAATGGAACGTATCACGGCGCTGTCGCTGACTGAAAAGCCCTTGCCGCGGAGATAGATACAGGCGGTTATGGCTGTTTGCGCATTGTATTTCTGATGTATGCCGGGCATTGCCGGAGTGAGGGTTATGCCCCTGTATATGAAAGGGGAGTAAAGTCCGCCGTCGGGAGAGGGTCTGCATGGTTCACATGGTATGAACTCCGCGTCTGCTTCCTCTGCGGTCTTTCTGACGAGTTCCCTGACGCTTTCCGGATTGTCCTCGGAGAGTATCACAGCCGAGCCGCCTTTGATTATACCTGCCTTGTGGGAGGCTATCTCCTCAACGGTCTCGCCGAGAAGTGCTGTATGATCGAGGGATATGGACGTTATCACCGATACAAGGGGCGGAGGTATCACGTTTGTGGAGTCAAGAAGTCCTCCGATACCCGTTTCAAGCACGACGATATCGCATTTTTCGCGCTCGTACCACAGCATGGCAATAGCCATTGTTATCTCGAACTGGGAATAAGCCCTGTCGTCAACTCTTTCCTTTACGAACTCCGCAAGCTCGCAGAGGGACTTTTCGTCTATCTCGTCATCGTTTATGCGTATCCTGTCGGTGTAGCGCAGAACGAAGGGGGAGGTGAACTTGCCCGTCTTATAGCCGGAGAACTGCAAGGCGTTCGCAATATATTCAAGAGTTGAGCCCTTGCCGTTGGTGCCTGCGATATGGACAAATCTCAGCCGCTCCTGCGGATCGCCCACACGCTTCATAAGCTCCCTTGCACGGGAGAGGTCGGTTATCCTGCCTCCCGATTTGGTATAGGAATTTATGAAGCTCATACATTCTTCTATGTTCATGGTTTCTCCTTTATTTCAGCCTGTTTTTAAATACTTCGCGCATAGCAATAGCCTTATCAATAGCTTCTTCAATAAGCCTATCGTAGTTACTATGGTCATCAAAATTCAAACCGTCGATTTTATACAGTATCCTGCTTGCTTTTGCATTGTCTAATCTCTGCCAATCGACTTCAAAGTCAAGTTCCATTTCAATTTTTTCATGTTCTGCGTATAGTTTGTCAAATAATTCTTTGTTAGAAGCAATATATAATTCAACACCAATGTAAGAATCCTTATTCACAAGAGAAACACTAATACACGCCTGGCTTGTTCCGACAGCTATATTGTACCAACTTATAGAACTTGCTTTATGGATTGCAAATGGCTTTCCTCGTGCAATCACATGATCGTTGAACTGTGTCCAGAATTCAAGTCTTTCAGACTGACTTTTATTCATTGTTTCAGATGATTTATTTATCTTTGATTCTTTAATGAAGTCATTTGGTTGCTCAACAACATCAAACATTGGCGCAGGATCTGAATTACCGATCTTATACGCATGGAGTTCGATAAGGAAGAAGTTTATGTCTTTGGACGTGTTATTATTAAGCCACTCGATAGCGCTTCTGTGCTCGTCTCTTGCTTCCTTGACTATCCATACAATTACTTTTGCATCTAAACCTGACGCATAAGTTATTATCTTGCCGAGGTGGTCGTGATTGGAATTTTCAAGCTGATTTTCGATAATAACCTTAGTGCCTGTGGTTTCATCAACAGCCACGATATCGCACCTGTATGCGCCCACATAGGCTTCTGTGTTTATATCAACTAAAGTCAAGCCAATCTTCTCATTCAGCAATTCGATGTTTTCATCTTTAGCAAGCCAAGCGGAAAAATCATACTGCTCATGCTTCCATAGCTCTCGAATATTAACTTCCTGCAATTTACCGATTTTCATTGTTTTATCCCCCTTTGAACAAGTATCTTCATTTTTAAGTAAAAGCAACATTCGTTTTAATACAGATGTGACAATACCAGAATCATATCTTTCTTTAAAACTACCATTCATAAAGTAATCTTCTCTAAAAATAAGTGTTAAAAGGCAACAACACATATGATAATCAGCATTTGGAAGTCTTTTTATCTCTTTATCAACATTTGATTCTACATATTCTGTGTAATAATATTCAATGTCGCCCATTGCTTCAAAAAGTTTATAATAATGCTCTAATCTTGGTGTCTTATAATCAATAAGAGCTTGTATCTTTTTTATCTTTTCAGCATTTGTCATTTCAATATCCCCCTAAAACAATACATATTGAAATAAATAAAGTAAGCGGGCGGCGGAACGCAGCCCCATAAGCCATATTAATACACTCCTGCCTGCTTTTCAGCCTTGGCAACAGCTTCTTCAAGTGTCATGCCCGTAAACTCCTGTGCGGAGAAGATACGTCCGCATTTCTTGTCGTCGATAAAGGCTCCCACAAGCACGCCCGGAAGTGCGCTTTCGGGAGAGTTGGGAGCATTGGGTCCGCCTAGGTCTGTCCTGCACCAACCGGGGTCGGTAAGACTGAGAGTAACGTCTGTTCCTTCATAGTTCTTGCCGAGGTCACGGGTAACCTTGTTGAGAGCAGCCTTTGCTGCGGAATAGCCTGCCTGTTCGGGTTCGAGGTCGATGCCGCTTGTGGTGTTTACTATCCTTCCGAAGCCCCTCTCCTTCATCTGAGGAAGAAAATGATAGCATATCATCATCGGAGCTGTAGTGTTTATCTTAAAGCTTATGTCATAGTCCGATGCAGGAGTTGCGAGATAGTCAGTGCGGTAAGCTATCTGCAGACCTGCGTTGTTGAGTATTATGTCAGGCTTTGTGCCCTTTTCGTCAATAGTGCGGCACATTCTGTCTACCTGTTCCATGTCCGAAAGCTCTGCTGTCACGATGTAAGCGTCAACGCCCAGCGCCTTTACCTCGCTGAGTACCTTTTTGCAGTGCTCCTCAGTTCTGCTGTGGAGAATAAGGTTGCAGCCCTGCTTGGCCATGAATATCGCCGAAAGATAACCGATACCACGGCTCGCGCCCGTAATGAGCGCCCATTTCCCTTTTACATTTACCATGTTTTCTTCCTCCCTGTGGGATATTTATATATGCGATTCTCCCGCCGTGTGACGGGAGAATGAACATCAGTATTCGTAGTCGATACAAGCTCTGTCTGTCTTTACCGTACCGATAAATTTGCCGAACTCGATATGCGCAGGGTGTACCTGATATGCGTTGAGGTCGTCGATAGTGTCGAAGTCGCAGAGAAGAGAGATAGTGTAGTTACTCTCTGGAGCGTCCTTTGAGTTGATGACTACCTCGCCCTTTCTGAGCTCCTTCACGTTTGCGATAACATTGTCGAAGCGCTTCTGAGCTTCAAGAGCGTTTTCGTACTCGCTCCTGCCGTCAGCTTCTTTAAGCTTGAACATAACTATATGCTTTATCATTAAAAAAACCTGCTTTCCTGTAAGTGATTAGTTATTAGTGATTAGTGCATAGTGCTTAGCTTTAAAGCTCAAATATCTTTGCTTTAAAGGTTTTCTTTCCATCGTAGCTCGAATATTCGCCATAGCCTTTGAACACAAGTCCGCACTTTTCTATTACGTGTGCGGAGGCTGTATTCTCAGCGGCACATTCAGCTCTGAGCTTCACATCACCGTACCTGCTCCGTACAAGCTCTATCATTGCCTTTGAAGCTTCTGTTGCGTAGCCCATGCCCCAGCAGTCATAGCGGAGATTGTAGCCGAACTCCCAGAAGCCGTCCTCCAGAAGTCTTATACCGCCTGAGCCTATAAGCTTACCGTCGCTCTTTCGCACAAAGCCGAACTCGAACTGCGTATCCGTAGATTTTACAGTTCGCAGCCATTCTTTGGTAGTCTCCACGTTTTCGTGGGTGGAGTATATCATGTATTTTGCGACTCTTTCGTCGCCAGTCCACTCAAAGGCAGCTTCCGCATCGTCAAGAGTCAGGGGACGGAGGATAAGGCGTTCAGTCGTTATCGTTGTCATTTTCTATATCCTTAACTTCGTTTTCTTCCTCGTCGTCATCATCTACAGGAATGACAATTCTTTCGAGCTTTTCCTTGCGTTCAAACATGATAAGTGGAATAAGAATAATTCCAACTATAAATACAAGGCTTCTTAATCTCTCATATTTTGTAGAATAGTTCAGATAATCGAGAAACCCTTCGTCTAAATCATTTTTAGCTTTTTCTGTAAGATAATCAAAGACTGTATCGGATAGTGCGGTGACAAGAACTCCTGCCCAGCCTGCAATAGCTTTGATGTCACGCTTTTCCTGCAATTCGTAGATAAGACATGGCATAAGCACAAGTTCAATGTAATAAACGTTACTGAAACCGTAATTCAATGCGCCCAAAGTCATGATACCTATCATTATATAAGTATAGATGATAAGAGAAGTTCGTTTTTTCCATTTTATTTTTCCGAACATCGTAAGAACAAGGATGATACCTGCTGTAATACCGACAATAAACAGTAATACATGGAATAAGTATTCTAAAAGAAGTACTGTATCATGGCTGAATGCTCTGACACTATCGCCGAAACCTTTCAGATAATTAATATTTTTGTCTGAATAGAAATATGCTGCAAGTGATGTAAGTACGAGAAGCTTTGACCATATTCGGTCGTATTTCCGTGTTATTATGACGATCACAAGAGCAATTGTAGCAAATAACGAAGGGAAATAATACTTCAGATTATTACTTATTGCTTCTATATCATGATAAGAGAAAAGAATTGATAATGTCGAAAAAGTAGGTCTTATCATCAATAAAGCTGCGATTATTTCAAGTATTCTTGTACGTTTTTTAATTGTCATTATTATTTACTACCGATTTTTTCAACTTTCATAAGATTTGTAGTACCCGATACGCCGAGAGGTACTCCTGCGGTTATCGCCACAAGGTCGCCGTCCTCAACAAGTCTGTGCGACTCGGCGGCGTCAACTGCTGCGGCAAAGAGGTCGTCGGTGTTGGTCTTTTCGTCGATGATGAAGGGGATAACGCCCCAGCTCATATTCATCTGACGGCATACCACCTCGCTCATGGTGCAGCTGATTATAGGACAGCTGGGACGGTACTTGGAAATAAGTCTCGCAGTCTGTCCGCCGAGAGATACGGTTATGATAGCTCTTGCATTCAGGTCGTGAGCAGTGGTAACAGTAGCGTGGGCGATAGCCTCCGCAACGCTTCCGTTCTGCTCTGCACGGCGTGAAGAAAAGCGTGTCTTGTAGTTGATATTGTTTTCAGTGGTCTCTGCAATAAGAGCCATAGTCTTTACAGCTTCAACAGGGAAGGAGCCGGCTGCGGTCTCACCTGAGAGCATTATAGCGCTGGTGCCGTCGTATATAGCATTTGCAACGTCGGTTATCTCCGCACGGGTAGGACGGGGATTGGTTATCATGGACTCCAGCATCTGTGTAGCGGTTATTACCTGCTTGCCTGCGTTGTAGCCCTTTTTGATAAGGGACTTCTGTATAGCAGGTATCTGCTCGAAAGGTATCTCTACGCCCATATCTCCGCGGGCGACCATGATACCGTCGGCGGCTTCAAGTATCTCGTCGATATTCTCAACGCCGTCTGTATTCTCTATTTTAGCGATTATCCTTACGTCGAACCAGCCGAGGCTCTGTGTGAACTTCCTGAGATAGTTGATATCCGCAGCGGTGCGGACAAAGCTTGCGGCGATGAAGTCAAAGCCCATTTTCGATCCGAATTCCAGATCGTCCATATCCCTTTCGCTGAGATAAGGCATGGAGAGCTTTACTCCGGGGACGTTTATTCCCTTGTTGTTTGAAAGAGTTCCGCCGTGTATTACGCGGCAGACAATTTCAGTGGTAGTTACCTTTTCCGCAAGGAGCTCGATAACTCCGTCGTTTATCAGTATCCTCGTGCCCATGCTCACATCACGGGGGAGCTTCTTGAAGCTGATGCTTCCTACCTTGTCGGTGCAGGGGACGTCCTCTGTGGTAAGGGTATAGGTATCGCCGTCGTGTATCTCAACGGGCTTGTCGTCAACGAATCTGCCGAGTCTTATCTCCGGACCCTTTGTATCAAGGAGAGTTGCGATAGGCATATCAAGCTCTTTCCTGAGCTTTTCAATAACGCGGAAACGCTTTTCGTGGGTCTCGTAGTTTCCGTGAGAAAAGTTGAAACGTGCGACGTTCATACCGGCGAGCATGAGCTCGCGCATAATGTTCTCATCATCTGTTGCAGGACCGATGGTACATACTATCTTAGTTTTCCTCATTTGAATATGCCTCTTTCCTTTATGAGCTTATCAGAGCTTTTTCAGCTTTGCGTAATTTGCCATTATCTTCTTTGTGCCGACCTTGTCAAAAGCTATTTCAAGCATGGAATCGTTTGCCATAGGCTTCACGGAGACTATCACTCCCTCGCCGAAAATGCTGTGGGAAACCTTTTCTCCCGCGGCATACGCAACCGTTTCCTTGGGAGCGCCCGCGGCTTTCTTGCTTCGTGCAAGCTGCTGCTGAAGAGTTGCGGAATGTACCTCTGTCACGGACTTGTTGTTCTCTTCGAGCTGCTGCTTCATAGCGGCGACATTGTCGTGCTTTTCAACGAGCTCGCTGCCGATCTCACGCATAAAGCGTGAGGTAACATTGTGCTGTGTCTGACCGAAGAGCATACGCTGTCTCGCGTTTGTGAGGTAAAGGCGTTTCTTTGCGCGTGTTATGGCAACATAGGCAAGACGTCTTTCCTCCTCCATATCGTCCTCGCTGTCAAAGGAGCGTGAGCTCGGAAAAATGCCGTCGTCCATGCCGGTAACGAAAATGTTCTCGTACTCCAGTCCCTTGGCGGAGTGTATCGTCATCAGAGTTACCTTGTCATCGCTGCCGTCGTCGCGGTCAGCCTCGGTATAAAGAGCAACTTCCTCAAGGAAGCCTCCGAGAGTAGGCTCCTCCGCCTGTTCCATGTACTGAACTATGGACGTGCGGAGCTCCTGCACGTTCTCTATCTTTACATCCGCGTTTTCGAGAGCCTTCAGGCTGTCAAGATAGCCTGTCTTGTCAAGGAGCAGGTCGAGGAACTCGTCAAGCGGTAGCTCTTCCGATTTCTCTGTGAGCATCTCGAACATCTGATATGCGCTTTTAAGCGGGGATATCTTCTTGGAAAGTGGAGCGTACTCCTCACAGTTTTTAAGCACCTCAAAAGGCGATATCTTCAGGTCGCGGCTGATATCCTCTATTACTGTAAGAGTTGAGTCGCCTATGCCTCGCTTGGGCTCATTGATTATACGTCTGAAGCGGAGCATATCGTTATGGTTGTTGATAAAGCTGAGGTAGGAGGTAACGTCCTTTATCTCCTTGCGGTCATAGAATCTCATACCGCCGTAAACACGGTAGGGTATTCCGCATTTAACCAGCATACGTTCGATCGAGTTCGACTGGGCGTTCATGCGGTAAAGGACGGCGTTGTCGGAAAAATGTCCTGTTTCCTTATATCTTTCAAGTATGGTATCAGCAATGAACTGGGCTTCGTCCAGGTCGTCAACAGCCTTGTACCAGTACACCTTGTCGCCCTGCTCACCGGAGGTCCAGAGAGTCTTGGGCTTGCGGCTGCTGTTGTGGCTGATGACAGAGTTTGCAGCGTCGAGTATAGTCTGGGTGGAGCGGTAGTTCTGCTCAAGGCGTATCACCTTCGCACCGTCAAACTGGCTCTCGAAGCCGAGTATATTCTCTATATTCGCGCCGCGGAAGCGGTATATGCTCTGGTCGTCATCGCCGACTACACAGATATTCCTGTGTCCGTCCGAGAGAAGTGAAACGAGTCTGAACTGCACGTGGTTGGTATCCTGATACTCGTCCACCATTATGTATCTGAAGCGGTTCCTGTATTTTTCCAGCACCTCTGGGAACTGCTCGAACAGCTCCACTGTAAGTACGAGTATATCGTCGAAATCGAGGGCGTTTGCTGCTTTCATGCGCTCCTGATACAGAGCGTAGAGCTTTGCCACCATTTTTTTGCGGTAGTCCTGTCCTGCTTCCGAGCGCAGCTCCTCAGGACCTGTCATCTTGTCCTTTGCTATGCTGATCTCACTGAGAACTGCCTTGGGAGCAAGCTGCTTTTCCGACACGTCAAGCTCAGCCATTACGTTCTTAATCATGCGCTGGCTGTCATCGGAATCATATATAGTGAAGTCCCTGCCGTAGCCGAGGGCTTCTATCTCGCTTCTGAGTATTCTTACACAGGCGGAATGAAAGGTGGAAGCGTTGATATTCATAGCTTCCTCGCCGAGCATTGCCGAGAGCCTTTCCTTCAGCTCGCCTGCTGCTTTGTTTGTAAAGGTTATTGCAAGAATGTTCCACGGACGCACAGGATCCACAGCGACTGTGTCCCTGAGGGTGTCGAAGTCATCGGTCTTTCCGTCGGCATAGTCCTGCAGGAAGGCAGTATCCTCCTTGCTTCCCTCACGGGTGGTATCGAAAAATGCATTTCCGAAATTGATCATATTAGCTATGCGGTTGACGATAACAGTCGTTTTACCGCTTCCTGCGCCTGCGAGTACAAGTACAGGTCCGTTGACGGTAAAAACAGCCTCCTGCTGCATATCGTTCATACGGCTGAAATATCTTTTCAGCGCTGCCTGTTTTGCGGAATTATAAGTATTGTTTTTCATAAAAAGCTCTCCATATACGCCATAATATCCAAAGTGCAGACTATGCACTTTTACAATAATTCCCCTTTGTTTATCGGCATTTGATAAACTTATAAATACATTATAGCACATTTGTCAGTGCTTGAAAACCCCCTGAAAGGAATTTTTTTCAAATTTTTATCTCTCTAAAATAGGAAGATGTAGGAAAACTGTAATATTTTCAATAAATTGTAAGGATTTGAAACCGTTTCCTCAGAAAAAATACGCTGAATCGTCTTGAAATTGAAATAGTCCTGTTATTGTAATCGGTGATGCAAAGATGATATAATAAAAATGCGGAACAGCGCAGATAGTGTTGAGTCCAATGGAAAGCCATCTGAACCTACCCCCGGTCTGCGAGAGCAGGCAAAAGACTTTACCGCTGATCCCCCCATCAGCGGTCAGGCAATGGTAGTTCAAAAGAAAGAAAATGTGTTATATAGCAGGAGCGCTCCCTGAATATGGGAGCGCTCCTGCATCATGCAGTTTATAGTTAAAATATAAAAATATATATCTTTGTATTGACAAGCAGTAGTATAAGTGATATAATAATAAAGCTGAATAATTCAGTAATACATTGGGGTGTCGCCAAGTGGTAAGGCAGCGGACTCTGACTCCGTTATTTCGAGGGTTCAAATCCTTCCACCCCAACCAGCGCGGAGCCCGCGCAGCCAAGTTTGCGTCTCACTTTTAGTGGGGCGTTAATTTTTTTTCATGCTCTATACAGTATCTGAATCGTAACGCAAAGTTAAAAGCTGCATTTTTGTTGCGTAATGTACAAAATGCAGCTTTTATTTTTGTTGATAGTGATGACGACGTATGTATCGTAATACATATGCTGTTTTTATATATTTACACTTTCCGGCGTTTGTGATACTATCGCCGGGAAAGCTGAAAACAAGGGACATTACACCGTGATCCGGTATAAAATGTCCCTAATTTTTCTGATACTGGACGCGGATATTTCAGAAATGTATATATTGCACAAATATATACAACGTGTATTCTGAGGCTTTGTTTATATAAACAATTTATTTTACGATATAGATTTGTTATAATAAAAGTAGTGTTTTTTACCCCAAAATATAATGAAAGAAGGAATTTTATGGGTGGGAAAAGGTTGATTTACCTCTTTTCATTAATTTCTGTGGGCTGTGCTGCTGCGTCGGCTACTGTTTATGCGGCAACTAACAATGCATCGGTTCACGGTTATGATATGGAAAATTCTTATATTCGTCTGTCTGTCGAACAGGACAAGCGGCAGAGCGAGTATCTGAGGTACAAACTGAAAGCTGTTGAAGGACAGCTCAACAACAACGAGGACGACAACAAGGATCTGACATACAAGTATTTTTATTCGGGTATAACTTCATTCCGTATAAATGGTACAGACTATGTTTACGGCCGCGGAGAGGATGTCGGCACACCGTCATTCAATGCGGACGAAAAAAGTCATACCTCTGCGCAGCGTTTCGGAGATGTGGTTATAGAACAGAAGCTTACATTTTCAGAGGGCTTTACAAAGGGCTTTGACGATATGCTGAAGATCAGCTACAAAGTTCTTGAAACCGGAGAAAGCGCTTATGTCGGAACGGATATCGTCATAGATCCTATGATAGATACTGACGACAGGGCAAAGTTTACAGTTAGCGGAGCCGAGGTAGGCAAGGAAGCTTTTTTCAGTCAAAATATACCTGCTGAGTGGAAGGCAGAAATGAGACAGAGCAGCTCTGTGAGCGCATACGGCAAGACCAACGGTGTTCCACACGCTCCGGACACGCTTTACTTCGGAAACTGGAACAAAATGTACGATGAGCTCTGGGATTACAGCTCTGATATAAACAGCGACATAAACGACGGCGCTGTATCTGTAAAGTGGGAGCCGGTCAAGGTCGAGGCAGGCTATGAATTCACCACTTATTACGGTATAAAGAACTATGCCGCTGCAGCAGACGGAAATAACGTCAAGCTTGTAGACACTTCGGACAGCTTCCCGAAGGCATCGGCTGCGCTCTTTGCTGTTGCTCTTGCTGCGGCTGCGGCAAGTGTGATCACCTACAGAAAGGAGAAAGCAGATGAAGAATAAGAAACTTTTCAATAAGATCATAGCTTCAGCTCTTTCTGTGGTAATGGGCGTACAGTATACGGTATCTGTTCTTCCGCAGAGCGTTTATGCAGCCTATATAGGCGATGATTATGTTCTGTACTCTTCCGGTGATACTGTTATAAATACGGAAAACGCCGTTATAAACGGCAACGTATATACCGGAGACAAGTTCGATTACCGCGGAAGCTCTGTCTGCTATGTAAACGAACTGCTGAACGCAAACGAAAAGTCCGGTTCAGTCACCCCTGCCAAGAGCGAATATTCAAGATCTGATATGCCTGATTATTCGTACAAGCTCAGCAAGGGCGTTTCGTACGATGTGGTATATGATGGAGACGAGACCATACTCAATGCTTCTCATGACCTTTCTTCTTCGATACTTGCAAAGGGAGCTCTCAGGATAAGCAATACCGTATTCTCCGGAAAGGGATACATAAAGGCTGACGGTGACGTTATATATGACGCTGTTCAGAACGCGGACGGATGCGAGATATTCATATGCTCTGAAAACGGAAATGTTGTCATTCAGGGTACAGACCTGACCATTGACGGAATAATATACGCTCCTAACGGAAAGGTAGAGATAAATGCCAAGCACCTTAAAATAAACGGTGCTGTGATCGCAAAGAATACCGAGATAAACGGTACCGATGTTGAGATCGGCAAAATGGCGGATCCTTATTCTCCTCTGCTTGAAAAGGGCCCTGAGCTCCGTATAAGCGGTTCGGGAGATACATACCGTGAGAATCGCAAGATCACTCTGGATATTTCGGAAAGTCTCGAAAAGAACGAGCTTATTCCCGATTCTGTTGAGTGGAGCTTCAAGGCTGAAAATCCCGCGCAGCAGACAGCAGTAAAAATAGATGATGAAACTTCCACAACGGCTGTCAAGAACCTTGTTATAACCGAGGCGGGAAATTACAGGATAGAAGTAGACGCAAAGACTAAAAAGGGCGACTCGGTAAAGTACTATGATGTACTGACGATCAAAAAGGATATCGCTCCGGTCTCAGGCTTCTGGATAGAGAATGAAACGACCGAGCGTGACGGCAGCGGCGAAGCTGTTTTCAGGCTTGAGGATACTTCATACTCTCTTGACGGCGACAAGATCGGAAGCAGAATATGGTCTGTTTTCTTTGACAGCGATAATGACGGCGACTTTTCCGACGAAAATGAAGAGGTATTCAGTCTCGGAAATGAAACCAATGTTACATACAAGGCTTCATCTGTAGGTAAGTACCGTTTCCGCCTTCAGGCTGCGGAATATTTTGAGGACACCATACCTAAGCTCATCTCAAAGGACGCCTACCTCAGCGCTGACAGCGCTGACAACGATAAAGTCAGCAGCAAAACAGAAGTAATAAACAACGCTCCTGTTTCAAATTCCGGAATAAGCAAGGCTAAAAATGTGGATATCGTTGTAACTGTCGGTACTGCCGATACTGATGATATCCGCACCATAAACAACAATGTTGATTCAATAAAGAAGGAGCTGGAGGACAGAGGCTTCTCAGTCAACCTTTCAACTGTCTCCACGTCTACTCTTACCGCAAAGGATCAGTTCGCATGGACACCCTATGACCATTACGATTATCAGGACGGCTGCGGTGCTGTCAACCTGGATCATCACATCTTCAGGGAAAAGGATTCGATAAAAATGGTCGGCTACGGCTGGGCTCCGCTGCGTGACTGGCTTTTTGTCGATGACGGTGTGCAGGCTAAGCGTGTACTTTCCTTCGATATGATAAGGGACAAGACCGACTGGCACAGTATGGAGGGCGGCGGCTTCCTGTTCAATACTTCTATCAGGGAAGAAAAGGTAATACCAGAGGGAAGCGAAGAGGAAGTTACTGTAAAGAAAATGAGCGGTTACTGTATCCTGCTCTGCAACGGCGCTTTCAGACTCGTACAGCTGAACGATATCAATGCTGACGAGTTCCGTGACGGAGGCATAAGCAATTCCGTGACCGGTGCGGGCAAGCTTCTTGTATCCGTTCCCGTAAGCGATTCATACGATAACTACAGCGTTAAGATCATTACAAGCGACAGAACGGTTTCTGTTTACGCGAACAATGAACCCAAGATAGAGAACTTCGTGCTCCCTGACAAGAAATCAGGTACCGGCTTCGGACCTATCATATGTCATGGTTCGCACGGCTGTTCTCAGCAGTCATATTTCACATTCAGCAATATAAGGATGACCACTGTAAGCGGAAGCGAGCTCAGTGACATTCTTGACAACTACAAGTGGAGAGATTCGGCAGAGCGCTTTGTTATCAATCTCAGCAAGGAAAGCAACCACGATCTGCAGGACGAGACATTTTTAGGCGCGGTAATAAAATCGCTCACCGAAAAGGATCTCAACCTTATCGGACTTGGCACTGTCTCTTCACAGGAGCAGTATAAAGAGCTTTTCAGATCGGCAGACGGTACGTTTATCGACTGGTATGATCTGCTAAAGGAGCCTGAAACACTGAAGAAGTGTATCATGGACAAGCTCTCTGAAAACGATTACTCCATCAAGGATGATACCATAACTACTTCTGACGAGATAGACTACAATGACTATTTCGTTGACAAGGAAAACGACCCTGTGGGCGAGCAGTCATGGAAGTATACTCTTGACGCCTCTGTTTACGAGAACAGCAAGGGCGAAAGCGGAGAGTTTACAGAAAAGGCTCCCATAACCGTTTTCACATCAACAGGAAAATACAGCATATCCTCAATACTGAAGGACGATCCTACAAAGGGAAATGAAAACCTGAAGGATTACAGCAAATGGTCAAATGCAACAGACTGGACCGACTGTCTCTATGTCCACAGCAAGCCTGTGGCTGAGATAAGCTCGGAGATCGCTGCTTCTGATTCTCCCGACAAGATGATATGCTCACTCAGCTTCAGTGCTTACGATCCCGATGCTGAGAGCAAGGCGAATAAGGGAATAAAGGAAGAAAAGTTCCAGTGGAAGTGCATAAAGGATCAGAACTGGACAGATGGCAGGATACCGAGAGTCATCGACGCTGACAAGGTATACCTCCAGAAGTATGTCGTATGCGACGAGATGGGACAGTGGAGCGATCCCTGCGTTGAGGTCGTATACGCAGAAAAGCAGGAAAACATCGATCAGTTCAAGGATGATATGCCGCCTAAGGTAACACTGACTGTATCAGACCCGAATCCGTACAGGGGAGATACTGTACTTGTATCAGCTGCGGCGACCGATGACAACGAAGTTGCTTCTGTAGTGGTAAAGGCAAACGGCAGGGTCATCTCGAATTATCAGGGCAGTGTACTGTATACCTGCAGCAGTTCCGGAGAAGTTACATTTACCGTGGAATGCAAGGACATCGGCGGAAACGAAGCAAGCGCCGAAGAGACGATCACCGTTCAGGGTCCCCGTGATATGACTCCTCCGACCATCAGCATAAACCATAACAGAGACGTAAAGTACGATGAAGGAAAAGTTACTGTCAGCGGTACAATAAAGGATGAGACAAAGTTCGGTGAATACAAGGTAAGCTATGCCGTAAAGGACAGCGAGGACTTCAAGGAAGTATTCAGCTCTGATTCAGAGGTCGAAAACGGCGAGATAGTTTCCTTTGACCTTCCTGACAAGGATCCCGGCGAGTACACCATTATAATAGAGGCTGTCGATGCGGAGGGCAACAAGAGATTTGACAACATAAACATTTCAGTCACCGAAGAAAAGGTGAAAACTGACGGCAGCCAGACAACTGAAAAGAAAGTTCAGCCCAAGAGGGAAAATATCCCCTCTGAGATAACCCTTGAATCATCTGCGGAAATTGCCGAGATCGGAGAGACCGTGATCGTCAAGGTCGATGCAGTTGATGAGGACGGACTTGTTTCACTTATCACCTATGTAAACAATAAAAAGGTCGGCGATGGTCCCGGCGAGCTCCGTATATGCGAGATAGAGCCCAAGACAGTAACAGTAAAGGCTGTTGCTCAGGACGCTCTCGGAGCAAAGACAGAGAAGTCCATTGAGATAGTGTTCCAGGACACTTCTGACCACACACCGCCTGTTGCCGAGATCACAGAGCCCGGCAATGACAAGGCAATTTCAGGCAAGGTAATTATAAAGGGCTCTGCATTTGACGAGACAGCTCTCAGAAAGTATCAGCTCGATTACAAAAAGAGCGGTAGCAACACATATTCACCCATTGTTTCTTCAATGCAGAGCAAGCAGGACGAAGAGCTCGGCGAATGGGATACATACGCTCTGGACAACGGCGTTTATGAGCTGAGACTTACAGTTACCGACAACGGCGGCAACAGCGCTGAATTCAAATGTGAATATCAGGTGCAGAACGGTGCTGTAAAGCCCGAAGAACCTGAAAACAACGGCGAAGGCGATAACAGCGGCGAAAGCGGCAGTGATGACAACGGCGGAGAAGATGAGCAGCTTATCTTCTTCAGCAAGCCGGAGCCTGACGTAACTGCCGACAAGGTACTGAAAATAGAAGCTCAGACCGACAGCAGGCTCATCAACAGTGCATACAGTGTATACATTCAGAAGAACACACGCGACAGCAAGCAGATAAAGGCAGCTTCCGGCGTGATAGGTTCTGACTGCAATATTTCCGCTTCTGTTGATACTTCCATACTTGATGAAGGAAATTACACTGTTACTATCGCGGTCAGCGGAAGAGATATCGGCACCAGCGCAAAAACAGGCGCTGTTATAAAGCACGGCTTCAAACAGACTGACAGCGAGGAATACAAGTGTGCCATCGTTTCACCCGCAGATCTTGAACAGCTTACCGGTGTCAGCGAGATCAAGGCTGAAATAACGCCTGATGTCTTCACAAGGTACAAGTTTGAGTATGCAGCGGCAGGAACAGGAAGTTTCGTAATATTCGATGACGGAAAGATCGTTGACGAAAAGGAACTGACTGCGGAATTCGATACGACTCTTATCACAAACGGATACTATGATATAAGAGTTACGGTATACAATGACGAGATCACCGTTTCGGATACTGTTACAGCAGACGTAGACGGAAGCATGAAGATAGGAAACTTCACGATAAGCTTCACTGATATCGAGACATCATTCAGCGGATTGCCTGTTTCTGTCATAAGAACATACGACAGCCGCACAAAGGATATACTCGGCGATTTCGGCTACGGCTGGGATATGGCATATAACAGCGCAAAGATAAGCGTAAGCGGAGTTCAGGGCGAAAACTGGGAGACCCGTACTGAAAGGGAGGGCTTCTTCACAAGATATGATATCAAGGAGACACGCACTCACAGGATAAAGGTAGACCTTGGCAATGGTATCAAGGACGAATTCGCTGTATGCGTAAATCCTGCAAGTCAGATGTTCGTTCCGCTCACATACGGCGTAGGCGTGGAGTATGCTGCCCTCAACGGCTCAAGATCAAAGCTCCAGTCCTATGATATGAGGAGCAGCGATCTTATCCATATCGACAATGTACTTGCCACAGACGACGGAGAGGTATTTGATCCGCACAGGTTCCTTTATACAAGAGCAGACGGAACAAAGTATGTTCTTGACACAAGGGAAGGAATCATAAGCGCGACTTCAGCTACCGGTGAGACTCTTAACTTCAGCAGGGACGCTATCACAGCTTCCGACGGAAAGGCTATAAGCTTTACCAGGGACAAGGAAGGACGTATAACCGAGATATCAACAGCCGCGGGTCAGAGCGTGAAGTATACATATGACGCATACGGCGATCTTGTATCGGTTGCTGATCTGAACGGAAACACGACCCGTTTCGTATACCGCGATCATTACATCACCGAGATGCACGATCCGAGAAATGTATGTATCGCAAAGAATGAATACGACAGCGAAGGTAGACTTGTAAGCGTAACGGATTCATACGGAAATGTAACAAAGTACGAGCATGATATCGACGGAAGAGAAGAGGTCATCACCGACAGAAACGGCGGCGTAACGAAATATTTTTACGACGAGCGCGGAAATGTCACAGCTGCGACGGATCCTATGGGCAACACCGTAAAGAAGTCCTATGACAGCAATGGCAGGATGATATCAAAGACATCAGCGTCCGGACATACATCTACCTATAAGTATAACGAGAACGGCGACGTTGAGTCGATGACCGATTCCGAGGGAAATACTGTTTCAAGCAAGTACAATCAGAAGGGTATGTTATCTACTGTAAATGCTATGGGAACAGATATCATGACCATCAGCTACGACGATTCGGGACTTGTTACCAAAACGGTGGACGCGCTCGGAAATTCCACAGACTACAGCTACAATTACAACGGTCGTCTCACCTCAGTTTCTGATGGCATAGGCGAATATATGAATATCGTCTACGATAATGACGGCAACGTGATCTCGACTGTAAACGGTGCGGGAGATACCGCTGATTTCACATATGATGAAAAAGGCAACTGCATTTCAAAAACTGTCAAGTACAAGGTCAACGGTGAAGAAAAGACCTTCGTCGAGAACTATACCTATGACGAGGCAGGAAATGTTTTACAGATCTCCGATAATGCAGGAAGGGTAACTTCCTCCGAATACAATGTCATAGGCAAGGTATCTGCAACTGTCGATGAGAAGGGCAGAAGGACAAGGTATGACTATGACAATGAAGGAAACCTTACAAGAATAACCTATGCGGACGGTACCACAGAGCAGTTCACATATGATAAGGAAGGAAACAACCTTACAGCTACCGACAGACTCAACCGCACGGTAACAATGGAGTATGACAAGGTCGGAAATCTTTTGTCAAAGACATATCCGAACGGTACTTCAGAGAGCTATACTTATGACAAGGACTATAATCTTATCAGCAAGAAGGCTGTAAACGGTTCCGAAACAAAGTATGAGTATGACAGCATAGGCAGAAATACTGCGATAACCGATACATACGGCAACCGCACCGAATTCGTTTACAACAGCAATTCACAGCTCAGGGAGATGAAGGATCCCAAGGGTTATGTCTACAGCTATACCTATGACCTGAACGGCAACAAGACCGACATAACATATCCGGACGGTACTTCTTCTCATACAGATTATGACGCAAGAGGAAGAGTAACGAGCCAGACTGATCAGAACGGAAATACTACTTCCTACAAATACGACGGCGCTGACAGACTTACAGGCGTTACCGACGCACTCGGAAATACAACTTCGTATGTATACGACGAGGCAGGCGAGCTTCTATCAGTGACCGACGCTGAAGGCAATATCACACAGTATGGATATGACGAACACAGCAGAGTAAACAAGATCGTAAACGCTGCGGGTCAGACTGCTGAAATGACATATGACGGCACAGGCAATGTCCTGACTTCTACAGATTTCGGCGGAAAGAAGACAGAATACAGCTATGACGGCTATGACAGGCTTGTCAGCAAGAAGAATGATTCCGGCAGAACCTCATATTCATACACAAGAGACGGAAAGCTCGCTTCCGCAAGCATGGGCAGAGGCAATTACACCTTTACCTATGATGCGATGGATAACCTTACAAAGATAGCATATCCTGACGGCAGCTATGTTGAGTATGCTTATGATGATTTCGGCAGAATGACAAGCATGGGCACTCCTTACGGAACTAACTCATACAAATACGATGACCTTGACAGGCTTGTAAGTGTTACCGACAAGAACGGAGCTTCTGTAAGCTATCGCTATGATGCCAACGGAAACCGTTCCGAGGCAGTATATCCCAACGGTCAGAAGACTGTATACAACTATGATAAGCTGAACAGGCTCGTTTCCGAGTATACAGTTGATGACAAGGATAATGTAATATTAAAGTATGAATACACCATCGGCAAGGCAGGAGAAAAGACATCCGTTGCTGAAAATGACCGTACAGTAGATTATGTCTATGATGAACTGTACAGACTCGTTGCTGAAGCTGTAACAGACAGCGACGGAAAAGTCACACGTTATTCATACACCTATGACAAGGTCAATAACCGTATCAGCAAAACTGTTGACGGCGAGTTAACTTCTTACACATACAATGAGCTCAATCAGCTCGTAAAGGAAAACGATACTGTTTATGAGTATGATGAAGCCGGCAACCTTGTCAGCGTGACGGCACCTGATAAATCATCGCTGTTTGCTTATAACGCAGATAACAAGATGATACGTGCGACCGTTCAGCAGGGCAATGACGTAAGCGTTGAGGAATATGAGTATGATTTCGCAGGAAACCGCGTATCGAAAAAGACCGAGAACGACTATGTTCATTACCTTAACGACATCAGCGGAGAACTTTCTTATGTCATCGCAGAAACAGACAAGAACGGTTCGGAGATATGTTACTATACCCGCGGACTGGAGCTTGTATCTCAGTTCAGAGACGGAAAGACTTCATACTATCTCACAGACGGACACGGCTCTGTAAGAGCTCTTGCGGACAGTGACGGAAATATAACCGATAAGTATGACTACGACGCATGGGGCAACCTGCTTTCGTCCGAGGGCGATACACCGAACAGCTATCTGTACTGTGCGGAAGCTCTTGACAGCACAACAGGTCTGTATTATCTCCGTGCAAGGTATATGGATCCTTCAACCGGAACATTTACCTCAATGGATACATATCAGGGAGACATTTTCGATCCTGCGACACTTCACAAATACCTCTATGCAAATTCAAATCCTGTAACGTATAACGATCCTACAGGTAACTTCTTATCGCTTGCGGAATTCTCCATATCGAGCGCCATTGACAAGATAATGGAAAGCAGAACATACCTGAAATACATAGAGATCTATAATAAGATGAGGAAAACTCTTACTATAATCAACTGGGTATGTACGATCTATGATACAGCCAGGGAGCTTTTCCTTGTATTTACCGATCCAAACACATCAGGTGTGGATGTGCTTAGCGCAGCGGCAAGAGGTATTCTGACTGGTATAATTATCAACGGTCTGTGCAAGATGGCTTATATCGGACCGATTATCAAAGCAGCAGTTAAAGCGGGAGCGGTGTACGGTCAAGTAGAGAGTATCATAGATGCAGCAAAGGACGGACATTATGACCTTGTGGTCGTACGAATCGTTCAGCTTATAATTGATATCATTTCTCTGCCCGCAGCCTGCTTTACAGGAGATACTCTCGTAGCAACAGAGGACGGACAGAAGCGTATCGATGAGATCGAAGTGGGCGACAAGGTATGGGCTTATAATATCTTCACAGGGGAGACGGAGCTCAGGGAAGTTCTGACGGTATATGTCCACGACGACGTGACGGAGATACTTCACCTCCATACAACAGCAGGCGATGTAGATACTACAACAAACCACCCGTTCTATGTATCCGGCAGAGGTTGGGTAGCAGCAGGCGATCTTAACGATGGCGATGAAGTATACCTTATTGACGGTTCAGCAGCATATGTAACAGGCGCAGAGCTCGAAAAGCTTGCAGAGCCGGTAACGGTATATAACCTTGAGGTCGAAGGCTTAAACACCTACTTTGTTGGTGATGAAGCTGTTTTGGTGCATAATTATAAGAAAGGAGACAAACTACCAGATCCTAATGAATTGCCAAATTCTGATTGGCAAGATGTTACTCATCCTATGCAGGCACAAAACACTAATTCAAGGGAATATTACAATGCAAAAACAGATACCCGTATACGTTTTGATCCTGCTACACCAGGAGCACCTGGTTTTGAAGGTCAAGATCATTATCACATTTATAATCCAAATTCAACAGGAAAAGGTGATTATTATTTGGATATAGATGGTAATCCTGTACCTAAAGGGTCATCAGCATCACATATTTTAATATCGCTTGTTAGGATGTTGTTTGGAGATGACGAATGAACTTAGTACAATTGTATTTGAATTATACTCTTCATGATTCTGTTATTACTGATTTCTTTTATTCGCTAAATCAAAGATATGCACGTTGTGTGCTTTCGGTTGAAATGAATAATTGTAATTATACATATACCATTAATTTTGAGGAAATAACATTATTTAAGATTGAAGCACAAAACGCGGATTTTATTGGGAATGAACTAATCGATATAAAGGTATCAAGTGATAATGGCGAGTATTTTAAAGCTTTTTTTAGCGAAGGATTTGCCATGCCAGGAAAAGTAATAGAAATAAGATGTGACAAAGTAAATATCTATGTACAAAAATAAATTAACCGTTTGTATTGAAAAGCCGAGGTCTCAGACCTCGGCTATTTTTCTTGACATAAAAGGAAAATGATATTATAATAAAACTAATGGTTGTTCTATGTACCTGGCAGAGGCTGGGTAGCAGCCGGTGACCTTAATGTCGGCGATGAAGTATACCTTATTGACGGTTCAGCAGCATATGTAACAGGCGCAGAGCTCGAAAAGCTTGCAGAGCCGGTAACGGTATATAACCTTGAGGTCGAAGGCTTAAACACCTACTTCGTTGGTGATGAAGCTGTTCTTGTACATAATTATGAAAATAAAACTACCAAAGGCTTTTGGAAAGATTATGATAAGCTCTCTCCAGAAGAGCAAAGAGCTGCCAAAGAAGCTTATGCTATGTTTAAACAGAATCCAAATCATCCAGGTTTGAATTTTGAAGATGTGACTGTTGGCAATAATCCAAGAACTTTTTCTGTACGAATTAACAGAGGTTTACGTGCATATGCAAGATTGCTAAAGGATAATGTTTTGGAGTGGTTTGAAATAAACAGACATGATTATAAATCGATAAGAAGGTAATAAAAATGGAAACATCGCATCTCATTTTAGAAGCAATATGTTTATCAAATCAAAAGGAAGAAACAAATAAATGCAATTGTAAAGGGAAACAAATTATATCAATAGAATGTCTGCGTGACAATCAAAAAAATTTTTCCCCTTGCTGCTTTTTGGGAATTTCGAAAGCAAAATCTACAATAGCACTAACTGATGAAAAAGGAATTGTTATTAATGGAAATGAATTTTTTGGTGGATTTAAAACAAGTGTAAAAGAATATGCAGAGAAAGAAAGACAATGGATCGACAAGTGTGATAAACTAATCGATGATTTAAAGAAAAATGAATAATTATTTTCAGCCGAGGTCTCAGACCTCGGCTATTTTTCTTGACATAAAAGGAAAA
>NZ_JAEFAJ010000020.1 GCF_016287535.1 Ruminococcus sp. | reverse complement strand
AAATTCAATGTATAGTATCGTTGTATTCAGTTGTGAAAAGGGTGCAGTTATGCCGCTTGCTTGCTTGCTTGCTTGCTTGCTTGCTTGCGCATTATACCGTATCGTCATACGCCTGTCAACCCCTTTTGAGAGATTAGTTGTAAACTTTTGGTGAACAAGAATACAACTATTCAATCTAATTCTACCATAAGAGGACAAAAATGTCAAGCGGTTTGGAGCGATATTTTGGGATTTTGGAGATTTTTTTAATAATCGTAAAGAGGGACAGCTATCTCTGAAACTGTCCCTCTTTATCATAGCCTGCTTATTTGTCTTTCGATTAGTAGGATACTTCTTTATGGAGCATCACCGAATAGCGTCGATCCAGTAGAAAATATCTTTATCCATTTTTTCTCCTCGTTAATTATTGAATTAGAATAAATAATTGAATTCTAAAAAGAAAGCATAAGTATCAAATACTTGCATTTATATAATAATATGTTCTTGGATCAGGAGTGCGCTACGCGCCGTTAGGCTCTCTATATTCAACTATACGCTCTTTGAGATATATTACATGTTGGCCAGATTTGTATTTCTTTTCTATATACAGATATTTATCATCATGCATCCAGACGGTTTCACGCCTCCACCTTTTTTCACTATAAGAACGGTTCGATTTATATCTGAACTCTATCTCTTTTCCGATATGGCTTCGTATGAAGCTATCAAGATCCACTTTGTTATTTATATTTATCGTAGCGCCATCTGGGTTAGAGCAATAAATATAATCGCCAGTCTCAATACGCTTAATTCTTCCTTCAGATAATAATTCGCTAAATTTGGTTTTTATAGAGCTCTTATTTGTAGAAACCCTATTACCATATTTCTTTCTAAGTGCTTCCCTTACAGTCTTGTGATTAAATGGGCCTTTCATGGCTTTAATAACTTTCGGAATCGCTTCACTTAGCGGAATCTGATAGGGGTACCCCGGGCTGCGCTTTGTCTTTTTTGTTGCATTGCAAGAAAAATTACTATTTGGGTTATAGAAGTACTTCCCAGATTCAGCTCTCTCAATTTTTCCTTCATAGGCCATCATGAGAGTTATCTGTTTAATTGAACCGATATTACTAGACACCCTATCGCCGTATTCTTCAATTAATCCTCTTCTTATTTCTTCGCAATCAAGAATAGTATTAGGGTGCTCTTTAAGAGTATGAAGGATCGCATCTTTCATACTTACTTTATCGCCATCTTTACATACCGTACTTTCTTGAGACTGCAAACTATCAGATACTAGCTTGGAATTGATTAGGAGCATCAAATCCTGGACGGTAGCAATATTGCACTTCTTTAATGCTTCGCATGCTTCAGTAGATAGACCTAAAACTTCTATTTCTTTTCCAAGCTTATCACTCATCATTGCTCTCAATTATTGTAATTATTTCACGATTGAATTTTCCTATATTATCTCCTTAAAGAGCGTTATGGTCAATTAGTAGCATTATGTAAGTATGTTTTTGAGTAAAATGAGTAATAATGAGTATATTGAGTAAAAATGAGTAAAATGACGTCAGCGCGGGGAATATCTCCATTGTGACGTCTCATTACATCGAGATCGCAGGTTCTTGTATCAAGAGCCTGCGGTTTTCTTTTTGCCCTCGTCCTCATCTTCTTCGTCTCCGAGAGCATTGGCAATAACCTCAGCAGATGAGATTCTCGACTTGTAATCGAGATGACTATAAAAGTTGGCGGTAACGTTAAAAGTGGAATGTCCGAGCCAGTCCTGAATCGCCTTCATGGATACTCCGTTGGCAAGCAAAAGACTGGCACAGCTATGACGCAGGTCATGGAAACGCAGCGGACGGAGCTTATACTTTTTGACTACTTCCTTGAAGTGCCTTGTCACATATTCAGGCGTGATAATCGCTCCCGTGTTGTCACGGCAGATAAATCCGTCAAATGTTCTGTCAAAGTCACTCTTGAGAAGCTGAGAATACTGCATTTCGAGTTTCAGCTTTTCTTTCAGCATCTTCTCGATTTGCGGTATAAGCGGCAGTGTTCTCACGCTCGCTTCTGTTTTGAGCGTATCGTCCACCCTCAGTTGCTCGTGTCCGTCAGCGTTGATACTTGTGATCTTACGGCATACCGAGAGTGTACCCTTTTCAAAATCAATAGCGTCCCACTTCAAACCAAGCACTTCACTTCTGCGAAGTCCGTAGTAAGCAGCAATATTGACCACAAGCTCCATTCTATCCCCTTCAAAGACTTTGAGAAGCTGATTGATTTCCTCTTTGGTATAGAAGCTCGCTCTAAACTTCTCCAACTTAGGCAGTTCGACCTTATCAGCAGGGTTTGCTACAAGTAAATCCATTTTGACAGCATATTTCAGGGCTTTGTGGATATTTGCGTGGTAATGCTTAATGGTGTTTCCACTTTTACCCTCATTATACATATCATTGTAGAATTTCTGAATCTGTAAGGCTGTCAGTTCGCTTAACGGCAGATCAGGGTAAAGCTCATCGAAGTATTTCTTGATCAACGTGAGATTGATCGTGTAGCCGTTATATGTAGTGTACGCTATCGTTGCTTTGATAGAATCAAGCCAGTAAAACAGGAATCCTGTAAACTTGAAGCCTGTTTCCGTCGGTGTAACCGATTCATTTTGCTTTCTCGGATCGCCGTCAAACCAACACGGTTTCTTTACTACCTTTTCCTTTACAGCCGTCGCACGTCCTGAGCAGTATTCGTCATAGAATTCGCTGATAATCTGGTCTATTCTTCCTTTCAGCGCCTTTTGGGTACAGTTTTCCGGTAATCCGGTTCCTACCCATTTCCTTTTTCTTTTACCGCTATCGTCCTTAAAATCAAAGACTACATACAGCTTTCCGTGTTTTTCACAGATAATATACTTAAAAGGCAGACTCGCTTTCATATTTAACCTCCTTGTGCATCGAAAGCGGTAGAAAAGTCTGCTGTTGACTACTTAATTGTAGCGCAGTTTTACGGACTTTTCAAGGGCTTTGCATCACTTTCGTGTTTTTTCAGCACAACGGACATTTCTACCAAGTGCTTATTGTGCGCTTTGCAGAACGTATTTTATGACGTAAATCTTTGCAACCTTTATATGTCGGCAACACGGGATTTTAGGCAGTACACCCTCTTTGACAAGATCATAGACCGTATTCGGGTGAACTCCTAACATCTTTGTAATATCCTTGACAGTCAGAATGTCAGGATAGTCGCTAAACATAGTAGTCTTAGCCATGATCTTCACCTTCCTTTCCAAAAAGCTCATTTGCAGAATTTCAAGCGGCTACGTCCGATTTCTTCATCGCACCCATAGCCACCACCTCCTTTCAGGACAATCAGCCACCATATCCGCCAAAATCTCTCTTGACAGCATACTCAGCCCACCGTCCCTCAGCATTTTCCTTGAAACGCTTGCCGTTGGCTTCGTTGAACAGAGTGCTGATAAGATAACTCTCATAGTTCCGCACATTGTCTGTACGCTTCATCTGCTCAATAGCGTTTTCAAGAACGTTTATATCAACCTTGAGCATAGCGGACTTAACAACCTCCCTGGGGAAGTCCTGTCCGCAGATACGCTCTGTTTTCTTTCGGGAGCATATCCGCCGAACGATCATCTGAACGATCTCCTCAGCTTCTTCCTCATCACCGAGCCATTCTGCAAAGTAAGGAAATTCGATGTTGGTTTTCACCACATCGGTATAAACTTCTTTCTCGCTGATATATCCGTCAATCAGTCCATCTGTCTGGCTTTCAACATTTTCAACGGCTTTTTCGCTGTCGGAGGGGGATTGATTGATTGATACTTGATCACTCAGTATTTGTTTTTTCTTTATTTTCTTCTTAGTATTTATTTGCCCCTGATTTTCTACAGCTTGAATTTCTATGGGTAGAATTTCAAGGGGTAGATTTTCTATGCCTTGTTTTTCTGCCCCTTGCGGTGCTTTTTTTACGGAGATTGTTGAAACATCTCCGTCCTCATCGTATGTATCATCATCGTTCTGGTCAGCATCAGGCGTATCCTTTTCGGAATACTCATAGAAATCGTAGACATACTCGATTCGACCGCTGTTTGTTTCATTCGGCATCAGCTTCGTGACAACAAGATAGCCCCAATGCTTCAGCTCGTCCAATGCTGCCTTGATCGCTGTTTCTTTCTCTTTGCAGATAGCTGTCAGACCTGAGATAGAGTAATCCCAATTTTCCGGCAGAGAAAGAACCTTACTCAAAAGCCCGATTGCTTTCAGGCTGAGGTTCGTTGACCGCAGATGATAGTTGCTCATTACGGTATAGTTGGCGTTTTTATTGACACGGCACACCGATGAAGCTGTTGTTTTGTTCTTTTTCGATTTTTTAGCAGACATATCCATTTTCCTCCTGTTTGCAGCTCAGGCGAGCTTCATTTGTGTGATCCTAACCTTGTTGACGGCATAGGTGTTGCCGATACGCAGGAGGTAACCTTTGTCGGTCAGTTCACTTAAAGCCTTTTTGATTGTCCTCAGCGAGTCATTCTCACATACAGCACAGAGGTCAACTGCCTTGACATAATCCGTATCAGGATTATTGAGCATCTTGGAAAGAACTCCATTGGCTTCAAGAGAAAGCTCATTGTCATTAGGTTCAATCCTTAGATTTCGGGACATAGAAAATTCCTCCTCATTTTTGTTTACTTTATACAAATTGCTTGACAATGGCAGTTTGCCATGATATAATAAATAAAACCGTTTTTGAAGAAACGGACAATAAAAAATGCACCCCGTAAAGGAGTGCTGAATGGTATTCATTTGGGCAAAAAAATAGCAAACAGCGTTCTAAACGAACACTATTTGCTATTCTAAAGATCTATTTCCTACCTTGTCTACCGTGAGAGTTTTGCCGTTTTGGTAGAGCGTTTGTTGGCAATTTAATAAGAAGTCCAGTGAGTTTTTTGTCTTTCTCAAAAATTCCGTTACGGTCAACAGCAAATCTACCCAATTCTACCGAAAATTCATTTCTTCCAGTTTTCTACCGAAAATTTATGAGGAGGAGTATTTGAGGTGCATTTTGAAAATTACGATTTATCGAGCTTTATAGAAGTACGAACACTATAAACTACGATATTGCGAGATTTCCGAGTGATGAAACATGACTTGGAGTGACGTAATGTGATTTGGGGTGAAACTGAGTTGAAAACTCAAAATCCGTTGGTGGCAACACCGTGCGGGTTCGACCCCCGCCACCGGCATTCAGGCAATAACGCCGATATTTCGCTTTATAGCGATCTATCGGCGTTATTTTATATTTTCTGAGCCGGTATACCCTTTATAGTAAAATACGCCGCGCAAATAAATGCGCGGCGTTTTGGTGGACCCGAAGGGGATCGAACCCTCGGCCTCTGCGTTGCGAACGCAGCGCTCTCCCAACTGAGCTACGAGCCCTCATATAAGCTAAATGAATCAGGTTCATGATATGACCGTCTGACAACGGTCATTGAATACCTACTAATTATATCACGTATAGAAAAGCAAGTCTATCACGGAAGCCCAAAGTTTACAATTTGTTCATATTTATGGTATGCCTCATTTGCCCTTTATTACTGTACTTCCCATAAATACTCCCGTCACTGTACCGCGTGAATTTTTATCACTTTTGTGCTGTATGTTATTGACACCTGCGGCCACATATGTTATAATTAACATATAATTCTTAAACTGGCGGTGACTTACTTGAAAATGTACGAAATAGGCTATAATCACAGGCACGACCACAATTTCTGCATAAACCGTCCCGGCGGTTCCGACAACTGGCTCATGCTTATTGTGAAAACGCCTGCCCACTTCCGTGTGGACGGCAAGGATATCCGTACCTCTGCACACTCCGTTATGATCTATACACCATACACTCCGCAGTATTACTATCCTGCCACGAACGAATACTTTGATGACTGGATGCACTTCCTGCCCGACGAAAACGAACAGCAGATGATAAAGGAGCTTGAAATACCTCTTAATCAGCCTGTCGATATCGCTGATATAACCGATATGTCAGCAATGATAAGAAGTATGTGTTTTGAACACTACTCCTCAAATGAATTCAAACAGAAGTCGATCGACCTTTACTTTCAGCTGCTTATCCTGAAATTCTCCGAAAAGCTGAACAGGCAGAAAGAAATGCATGACCGTCCCGAAGGTGTATACTCGGAAAAGCTCCTCTGGATAAGACAGTCGATATACCGATGGCCAAGCCGTAATTATTCCATAGACGACATGGCAAAGGAGCTCTCCCTGAGCCGTTCACGCTTCCAGCACCTTTATACCGAGACCTTCGGCGTAAGCGTCAATAAGGACGTTATTTCGAGCCGCCTGAACAAAGCGGCTGAACTCCTGAAAACTACTGACCTTTCAGTAAAGGATGTCGGTATAAGCGTCGGTTATGACAACACTTCATATTTTGTAAAGCTATTCGGCAGCATTTACGGTCTGACTCCATTGCAGTACAAGCAGTCAGCCAGCAAATGATCAGGCGCCCGTAAGAGCTCTCAGTATATCACTATTCTGAGATGCGCTTACTTAGGGCGCCTTTCATTTTTATTGCCAAGACCCGCAAGTACGAACAGCGTAAGAACAGCTATGAGCACTATACCTGCTACCGCCCAGCCTGACCTGTATGCCGCTGCTATCACAAGCAGTATTCCTGAGATAATTCCCATATACGTCAGGAAGCGGTTCCGTATCATAAGTCTCTTGCGTGAATCCGCCTGCTTTTCATTCTCCTCTTTTTCATGACGTCGCCTCAGCTCATCAAGCTCCTGCTTTTCCTCACCGTCGATCTTTTCCTGCTCTCTTGCAAATACCGCGTCACGGACAGCGCTTATGAAGCGTTCGTATACCGTGGTTATGACAAGCTTGTCGTCACCGTCCGCATACTCAACAGCCTTGCTAAGAGATTCGCCCAGCATACTGACGAGCTGCTTCTCAAACAGATCATTATCTGAAAAATCATAGCCGTAGCGCAGTATATAATCATCGGCAAAGCTCCTGACCACTTCCTCAAGAAGCAGGTCATTCCCGCTCCGGCAGCCGTTGAAAGCAAGAAATTTCGCATAATGAGCCTGCCAGCATTCAGGAGCTGCGTCAAGTATCATGTCGCTGTACTCCTCGGCTGCTTCAAAGTCCTCATCAGCAAGGAATATGTTCATTCTCCTTATAAGCTTTTCAGGCGCTGAACGTGCAGCCGCACTGTGCTCGGCAAAACCCGTGTCGTCACCGCCGATATGCCGTCTTACCGTTCTTATCAGCTCTGCAAGGAAGCTCATTTCCGAAGCCTCCATTATCATGTTGTCCGCAAGCTCCGCAGGCACTTCGCCCTTGTCCGTGTCCTTTATGCACACAACTATGAGCTTGTCAGCGTTTGTCCTTGCAGCCGCCGCACATCTTCCCCACTCGCTCTTGAAGTGGGGCGAGGCAAAGCTCTCAGCTCCCGCGCTTATAACGATAAGGACTGAAGAACGTCTTATCGCGGCGTTTATATAGGTTTCCGAATCCTTTTCAGTCATATCTCCCAGCGTTTCCGGAGCATAGAATACACGCATTCCCTCCTGTGAAAGCTGACGGAACATCTCTTCCGCGATAATACTGTCAGCAGTCATATTTCCCTGCTCATCAGCTATGCGGCAGCATATATAAACGTCATAGCTTTCTCCTGTGCCTACACGCTCAAGCATATCACGCCTGAGCATTTCAAGCGCAGAGGCTTCACGGCGATAGACCGCACTCTGTTCAGCGTCCGAAAGACTAAGTGCGGCACAGCAGTCTTTGTCGTCCGCCAGCTCCACACCGTATGCACGGTGACATACCGGGACCTTCAGACCTGAAACGGGCTCGTCCTCATATAGTATCCCACAGCGGCAAAGCACCCTTTCCCAGTAGCCCTCAGGCTCTTCGGGGAACTCCTCGCAAAGCTGTGAGAAAAGCTTTTCAGCTCCTTCAAAATCGGTCTTGAAACGAAGTCCGCAGGCTCTGTTGTATATCTCCGCATATTTGTCCTTATACAGCTTGGGAACAGTCTGACGCGAACCGCAGAACTCGCATTCACATATACCGCTCCCCTCCGTATCCGGAAGGAGCTTTCCGCACATCTTACAAACATATCCCACAGACTTCACCGCCTTTCATATCGTGATTTCAGCCGTAGAACAGGCTGTTGACCTACTATATTATACCACAGATAATGCTTGTAAATCAACCTTTTTCCACATTTTACACTCTGTACACATATTCCGCATTCCCGTGCATAAAAAGCTCACGCTGTTCAGCTGTTATGTCAAGGCTCTCCGCAAAGCGCAGATGCCCGGACTGTGAACAGCTGCCGAAATCCGAGCCGAAGATGAACCGTCCGGGAATTTCTCTTATCGCTTTCTCCAGAGACTTCCTTATCTGTCCGCATTTATCCGCGTCATCAGCTAATGATGAGGTATCAAAGTATACGTTTTCGCATTCTCTCAGTACTTCAAAGCAATGCTCTGTATCAGGATAAAAGCAGTGACAGTAAACAAAAGTGTTTTCTCTGCGTTTTGCCGCAAGCTTCCGCATCTTTTCGGGAGATGCATACCGATTATTGTCCCAGCCCGTATGGAAAAGCACGGGAACTCTGAACTCAGCAGCAAGGTCAAACACAGGAAACAGTGAGCTGTCAGTACAGTAAAAAGGCTCATGTCCCGTATAGACCTTCATACCGATGATATCTCCGCTTTCAAGGAGCTCCCTGCAACAACACAGCTGCTCCTCAAAGTTTATGAGCGGACTTATCCCTGCAATGACTTTAATTACAGCGTCACCCCTGAAAAGCTCAGCGCAGTCCCTTACGGAACCGATAACGCTTTCAGGCTCGGAATCCGCGATAACTATCCCCCTGTCAACGCCGTTCCTTTCCATTTCACCGAGCAGAGCCTGCTTTTTTGCAGGGAAGTCCGGAGGATCGACGGGAAGATGCAAATGTGAATCAATTATCATAAAGCTGCTCCTTTCAGTTTCAAGGCGAGAAAAGACAAAGACCGCAGATCACTCTGCGGCATCCGTAACTTCTGGAATATCACTTCCCTTTCGATTATTCGCCTTGTGCTTTCATACTACCACGGTATTCCTCAAAAGTCAATTTTTTTCTCCGCTGACCTTGCTATTTTATTAATTATATGTTATACTTATAAATGGTCTTTTCGAGCATATTTGACATAATAAGTGCAAAAATACAATATATCGGCATATTTGTTGATCTATCAGCTAATTTTCCAGAGAATGAAAGGTATAAAGATGAAGTTTAAATATATTTTACCCGTTTTAGCGGCAGCCTGTTTGCTTACAGCCTGCTCCGGCAAAAAAACAGAAACTGACAAAAGTACGGCAGCAAGCGGAACATCTGTGATCTCAACTGCTTTAACCACTACAGTTACCACCACAAAAGCGACCACAACCACTGTGACCACTACAAAAAAGGTCGATCCTCCGACTGACCTCGTTCTGAAAGGAATGGAAAGTGCAGAGGTATATGATGAGATAAGCCTTGATTCATTTATTACAGAAAAAAATGTGGAGCTGAAAGACGGAAACACTATGCTAAACACCTCGGATACCGGCGTTTTTGAGGTGGATATCCCTTACCTTTACAATGGCGCAGAATTCACACAGAAACTTCAGTATTCGGTAGTTGATACTACCGCTCCCACAATTCTCAACTCCGGCTGGGAACCTAATCATAAAGTAGGAACTGACTTCGACCTCAATAACTACGTCGGCTTTGTGGATAATTTTGACAGGCACCCGATACTCACATATACCGGTACAGTTGACAAGGATAAAGTCGGCAACTATCCCCTCACCGCAACAGTTACAGACAGCTCCGGTAATTCCGTATCGTGGGATCTCACAATAAGTGTTGTGGAACAGGTACCGCCTCCTGTCGATGACAATCCCCGTGTCAACTACAGCGACTTCATACAGCGCTATGAAGGCGGGAATGTACGCTACGGCATTGACGTTTCCGTATGGCAGTCAGATGTGGACTTCAACGCTGTCCGCGACGCAGGCTGCAGCTTTGTAATGATACGTGTGGGATATTTTTACAGCAAGATAACTCTTGACGATTATTTCAAGGAAAACCTTAAAAAAGCCACAGACGCAGGTCTTGATGTGGGCGTATACTTCTATACCACCGACAAAACTATCGAAGGAGTCCGGGAACACGCACGCTGGATCGTCGAACAGCTTGACGGTCACAAATTGCAGATGCCTGTCGCCTTTGACTGGGAGGAGTTCGCAAACTTCCAGAAGTACGGCATGAACAGGCAGGATATAAACGACGTATATGCCGCCTTTGCCGATGAGATAAGAAAGCACGGGTATACTCCAATGCTCTACAGCAGCAAGAACTTCCTCGGCAATATCTGGAGCTCACGCTCAAAGGCTATTGCACCGGTATGGCTCGCTCATTTCGTGGACTCCACGGACTACACCGGCGAATATGCTATCTGGCAGGCAAGCGCTTACGGTCATATCCCCGGTATCAACGGCGATGTGGATATGGATATACAGTATTTGGACAAGTCGATCTCATAAATAATATTTCTGTAAATACAAAGGAGCTGACCGCTTACACCTGGTCAGCTCCTTTTATTATGCCATATAGAACGCAAATACGTAAGTCATTTGCGGTTCACGGAATCTGCTTCGTTTACACTCGCATATTCCGACCGCTGCGCAATAATTCCCTCGCTGTATCTGCCGCTGGCAGCGCTTCGGGAATTATTCCCACTCCACAGTTCCGGGGGGTTTTGAAGTTATATCATACACTACTCTGTTGACGTGCTCGACCTCGTTGCAGAGGCGGTTAGAGACCTTCGCAAGCACATCATAAGGTATCCTTGCCCAGTCCGCAGTCATGAAGTCGTCGGTAGTCACCGCACGTATAGCAATAAGGTGATCGTATGTACGGTGGTCGCCCATAACGCCTACTGTACGCACATCTGGAAGCACCGCAAAGAACTGCCTGAGCTGATCCTCGATACCGCTCTTGCGTATCTCGTCACGGAAAACCGCGTCAGCTTCCTGCAATATCTTTATCTTCTCCTCGGTTATCTCGCCGATTATACGAACTCCGAGACCGGGACCCGGAAAGGGCTGTCTCCATACGAGATCGTGTGGGATACCAAGCTTTTCGCCCACCTGTCTTACCTCGTCCTTGAAGAGATCGCCGAGGGGCTCTATAGTGCCTGCGAACTTTATATCCTCAGGCATTCTGACCATATTATGATGAGTCTTGATAACGGCTGTGCTGCCGTGACCTGCCTGATTGCCTCTGCCGGACTCAATGCGGTCCGGATATATGGTACCCTGTGCGAAGAAGCCGTCTGTTCCCTGCTCTCTGATCTTGTCCCAGAAAACATTGTAGAACTCCGTACCTATTATCTTACGCTTCTGCTCAGGATCAGTAACACCCTTCAGAGCAAAAAGAAACTTGTCCTTGCAGTTCACGCGGACAAAGTTCATATCGAAAAGCTTTGTGAAGGTCTCCTCGACAAAATCGCCCTCGTCCTTGCGCATAAGTCCCTGATCCACAAAAACACAGGTGAGCTGCTTTCCGACAGCGCGGCTGAGAAGTCCTGCCGCAACAGAGGAATCAACTCCTCCGGAAAGTCCGAGTATTACCTTTTTATCACCGATCTGCTCGCGTAGCTTTGCCACTGTATTCTCTATAAAGTCGTCCATTACCCAGTCGCCCGTGCAGCCGCAGACATTGTAAAGGAAATTATGAAGTATCTGCTTGCCGAACTCGCTGTGAGTTACCTCAGGGTGGAACTGGACGGCATATATCTTTCTGTCAGGAGCTTCATACGCTGCGCAGGGACAGTCATCAGACTTTGCTGTTACGCGGAAGCCTTCCGGAAGCCTGCTGACAAAATCCGTATGGCTCATCCATACTATGCTCTTTTCAGGAACATCTCTGAAAAGCAGGCTGTCGGATCCCTGAGATATCTCTATCTTTCCGTACTCGCTTTTCTCGCAGCTCTCGACCTTTCCGCCGAGGGTATAAGCCACAAGCTGACAGCCGTAGCAGATACCGAGAACAGGTACGCCGATACTGAATATTTCCTCGGAAATATGAGGCGAACTCGGATCATATACGCTGTTCGGACCGCCTGTGAATATGATAGCGGCAGGATTCATCGCCTTGATCTCACTTATGGGCGTGTCAAATCTCTTGATCTCACAATAAACGCCGCACTCGCGGACTCTTCTCGCAATGAGCTGGTTGTACTGTCCGCCGAAATCGAGAACGATACAGAGCTGGTTAGACATAGGTCCCTCCTTAACTTCCGCTTTACGGCAGCGGACGCCGTATTTATGAAGCTATCAGCCTTTAGCAGCGGCTTCGCCGCTTTGTAATAAAGAAAAATGCGACCTGTTCAATGCTGATGGCTGATGACTAATGGCTCAACATGATTCGGCACAGCCGAATCATGTTTTAATTATGCCACATTTCAGAGGAGATTTCAAGAGCCTGACAAGATTTTTTTGCGATTCGTAAAGTGGTGTTACCAATTATAGTTAATGTTCATAAAATAATAATATACTGCTATTGAATTTAATTGCATTTTGTGGTATACTATATATGTATCGAATAATAAGGGAGTATTTAAATGTCACCAAAAGAAGAATTTATCACAATATACAAAGAAAACATCAGAAGAGAGGGAGCTGACAGGCTCCTGGAGTACCTCGAAAAGAGTGATTTCTTTACCGCACCAAGCAGCACACGCTACCACGGTTCATACGAAGGCGGTCTCGTTCAGCACAGCGTGAACGTGTACCATTGTCTGAAGGATTATCTTTCCCGTCCCCGTACCAGAGAGCTTTACGGCATGAACTATTCAGACGAGACTATAGCGATAGTTTCGCTCCTCCATGACGTCTGCAAAATAAACTTCTATACCGTCGAGATGAGGAACAAAAAGAACGAGGATACGGGTCAGTGGGAAAAAGTACCATATTACGCAATAAATGATACTCTGCCATACGGACACGGCGAAAAGTCTGTATACATACTCTCTGGCTTTTTCTACGGAGACAGCCGTCTTACACGTGAGGAAGCCTTTGCAATACGGTACCACATGGGCTTCTCAGGGATTGAGGATAAAAACACTATCGGCAGGGCACTTGAAATGTACCCGCTCGCTCTGGCACTGAACGTGGCCGATATGGAAGCCTCTTACTACCTGGAAGGCTCAAATAAATAAAATGTAAGGAGTTTTTATTATGAACTGGTACGATAATGCTATTATCTATCACATCTACCCCCTCGGATTCTGCGGCGCGCCCAAGTTCAACGACGGGATAGAGGATGTGACCTACCGACTTGACAAGGTCCTTGAATGGATACCTCACCTCAGGGAAATGAATGTGGACGCTGTTTACTTCGGACCTGTTTTCGAGTCCGTTGAGCACGGCTACGATACCATTGATTACAAGCAGATAGACCGCCGTCTCGGAGATAACAACTCTTTCCGCTTCATTTGCGACAGACTGCATGAAAACGGTATACGCATAATCCTTGACGGCGTTTTCAACCACGTTGGCAGAAGATTCCCGCAGTTCATGGACGTACAGGAAAAAGGTCAGTCATCGGAATACTGCGGCTGGTTCCAGAACCTCAACTTCGGCGGTCCCAGCCCATACGGCGATCCTTTCTGGTACGAGGGCTGGAACGGTCACTATAACCTGGTAAAGCTCAATCTCCGCAATCCCGGAGTATGCGACCATATAATCGACGCCATAAATTACTGGATAGAATCCTTCGACATCGACGGAATCCGCTTCGACGCCGCAGACTGCATAGATTTTGACTTCTTCAAGAGGATAAGAAGCTTCTGCAAGGGCAAAAAACCTGATTTCTGGCTGGTGGGAGAGATAATCCACGGCGACTACAACAGATGGGCTAATCCCGAAATGCTCGACAGCGTTACCAACTATGAGTGCTATAAGGGATTATGGTCCTCACACAATGATAAAAACTACTTCGAGATAGATTACTCAATAAACCGCCAGTCCGGCGCTAACGGAGGCATATATCGCAATATAGCCCTCTACAACTTCATAGACAACCACGACGTGAACCGTATTGCAAGCACCCTCCATAATAACGCTCATCTGCCGCTGGTATACACACTCATGTACACCATGCCGGGTATACCTTCCATATACTACGGAAGCGAGTACGGCATCGAGGGCAGAAAGGAGAACAACTCTGACGATAACCTCCGTCCGTGTCTGCACCTCAACGATCTTGCCGAGCACGGAAACACTTCGCTCTATAAGCATATAGTAAAGCTCGGACGTATATACCGCTCTTATCCCGCTCTCAGGACAGGCTCTTACGAGAGGATAAAGATAACCAATCAGCAGCTCCTGTTCAGGAAGGTACAAGGAGATCAGACAGTATACGTTGCTCTCAATCTTGCGGACTATGAGTACGACCTCAGCTTTGATACTCATCTGAGCGGACTTGTGGACGTTTTCACAGCAGAACCGCTGAAGGTTGACAACGGCACCGCTTATGTCCGTATGCGTCCTTATACAGCAATGATAATCGTGGCTGACGATATAGTAAACACAGAGCCGGAAGAGACAGAGGTGATCCCTGATGACGATACAGAGGTCGTTGTCGGAGGAAAATACCGTCACTTCAAGGGAAACGAGTATGAACTCATCGCTGTTGCCCGCCACAGCGAGACAATGGAAGAGCTTGTCATATACAAATCGCTGAAGGACGGCGAAGTATGGGCAAGACCTAAGTCCATGTTCATCGGGAAAGCAGGTGAAGTCAGGCGATTCACAAAGATCGACTGACAGTAAAGAGTAAAATAAGTGCCGATACGTTACGTATCGGCACTTTTTCTTTCAAAGCTCTGCAAGATAGCTGTCTATCGCTCTGTATACCGCTTCTTTAACGTCACAAAAAACAAATCCTGCCGATCTTGCCTTTGAAGTATCAAGAACAGCAAAGGCAGGATAGCCGTTATAGGGAGCAGCCTCTCCACTTCCGGTCAGCAAAGCTTTTCTGCCGGTCCTATTTTCGATATACCGTACTATTTCCGCAGGAGATATATCGCCGCAGCAGCAGCCGTTTACAGCTCCGCTGATATCACGCTCTGCGACATATGCCATAAACTCCCCGGCATCTGCCTCGTCTATCAGGCTTATCCGCGAATCAGGATCGTCAATATACATCGGCTCGCCTGCAAGTATTTTTTCCACATAAAAACGAAGCCGCCCTGTGTAGTCGTTCCTGCCCACAACGACCGGATAGCGCACTACAGTATACTTCTGTCCGGGATATGCCTGTACCAGAGCACATTCAGCCTGACGCTTTGCCTCGCCGTAGCCGCAGTCCGACCTTTCACACCACCTGAGCGGATAGTCCGCCGGCTCAAAGCAGTCCTCAGAAGTACATAACCCGGTATGCTCATAGACAGCCGCCGAGGACACGAGGACATATTTTCCGCACTCTACATGGTCAAGGAGCCTGCGAACGTCATTCGATGAATATGCGAGCTTGTCGATGACCACGTCAAAGCTGCTTCCGTCAAGTGCGTCGGCAATGCTTTCCTCATTGTTCCTGTCAAGGCATAGCCTTTTTATTTTATCGCCGAAGCCGTCGGGAGTCCTGCCACGTGTTGCGACTGTCACAGCATGACCGCTCTCAATGAGCCTGTGTATCATTGGTATACCGAAAAACCGAGTGCCGCCTGCAACAAGTATATTCATGGCATGAGCTCCTTTTTCATGTAGTCATAGCAGAGATAATCACCGTTTTCAGTGAGTATGCTGTGAAACTCCACAGCCCTGTAGCCCTTTTTGAGATATATCGCTTTAGCAGGAAACGAAGCGCTGAGCTCGGCTTCACTGTAGTTTTCCGCTATAAGCTCCTCCGCAAAGGCTATGAGCCTTCCGCCGAAACCTTTCCCCTGAAACTCCGGCAGTACGAAGAGACGGTTTATCTCATTTCCGTTAACAGTGACTGTACCGGCAGGCTGACCCTTATCATCTGTGAGCAGGTAGACCTCCCCTGCTTTTATTTCACGAATTATTTTTTCCTCAGAATGGTGTTCAAGGAAGAACCTTACAGCTCCATCAGGGTAATAATGCGGATAAATTGCTGATACAGTTCTGTGAGTCAGCTCTTTTATCAGGGCTGCATCTGTTTCTTCTGCCTTCCTTATCTCCATTGCGTTCATCTCCTTCATAAATGGTATTATAAGGCAAAAATAAAGATATGTCAATGTCTTGAAATTGCAGCCGCGGCGTGATATAATGTATTTGATTGTGCAGCCGGCAGCTTTATCAGAAGCTGTCTGCCATATTATACTTTGCAACATCAAGAAGGAGTTTTTATGACCGATAAAATCATCATAAAGGGCGCAAGAGAAAACAACCTCAAAAATATAGACCTTGAGCTCCCCCGTGACCGCCTTATCGTTATGACCGGACTGTCCGGCTCAGGCAAGTCATCACTTGCCTTTGACACCATATACGCTGACGGTCAGCGCCGCTATGTGGAAAGCCTTTCCTCCTACGCGAGAATGTTCCTGGGACAAATGGAAAAGCCCGACGTTGACAGCATAGAGGGACTTTCCCCTGCTATATCCATAGACCAGAAGACCACCTCCAAGAACCCCCGCTCTACCGTTGGAACTGTAACGGAAATATACGATTATCTCAGACTGCTCTACGCAAGGATAGGCATACCGCACTGTCCAGTCTGCGGCAGGGAGATATCCCAGCAGACCATAGACCAGATGGTGGACACCCTCATGGCTCTGCCAGCAGGCACCAAGCTCCAGCTGCTTGCTCCCATAGTAAGGAACCGCAAGGGACAGTACACAAAGGAGCTGGAAGGCGCAAAGCGCTCAGGCTTTGTAAGAGCTCGTATCGACGGTATAATGTACGAGCTTGCGGAGGAGATAAAGCTTGACAAGAACAAGAAGCATAATATCGAGATAATCGTTGACCGTATCGTAATAAAAGAGGGTATAGAATCACGTATCACAGACAGCCTTGAAACTGTTTTCGACCTTTCAGGCGGACTTGCCATTGCCGACGTTATAGACGGCGAGGAGATACTCTTCTCACAGAATTACGCCTGCCCCGAACATAACATAAGTATAGGCGAGCTGGAACCTGTAATGTTCTCCTTCAACAATCCCGTGGGAGCCTGCCCCAAGTGTACAGGTCTCGGAGTTTTCCGCCATATCGACCCGGAGCTGGTGATACCCAATACAGACCTCTCCATAGAGGACGGCGCCATAAACGCATCAGGCTGGAACAGTCTTGACGAGACTTCCGTAGCTACAATGTACTACAAAGCGATATCAAAGAAATACAGCGTTCCCATAAATGTTCCGGTAAAGGAGCTAAGCAAGGAACAGCTCAATCTCTTCCTCTATGGTACGGGAGATGAGACTCTTGAACTGAAACGTCCTGCATCTCTTGGCGGCGGCAGCTACCGCTCCCCCTTCGAGGGCGTTATAAACAACCTCGAACGCCGCTATAAGGAGACCTCCAGCGAGTGGTCAAGGAACGAGATAGAGGAATATATGAGCGAGGTCAACTGCCCGTCGTGCAGAGGCAGACGACTCCGTGACGAGTACCTCGCAGTTACCGTAGGCGGAAAGAATATAAGCGAGATAACCGACCTTTCAGTAAAGGAATGTCTCCGCTTCTTCAGCGGACTGAAACTCTCCGAACATGACTCCTATATAGGCGAGCGCATAATCAAGGAGATAAAGGAGCGCCTCGGCTTCCTCAGCAGCGTAGGTCTCGATTACCTGACCCTTTCAAGAGCCGCAGGCACTCTCTCAGGAGGAGAGAGCCAGCGTATCAGACTTGCGACCCAGATAGGCTCATCACTTGTGGGCGTGCTGTATATACTGGACGAGCCGAGCATAGGACTTCACCAGCGTGACAACGACAAGCTCATAGCCACTCTGAAACGTCTCCGCGACCTCGGAAACACTCTCATAGTCGTAGAGCATGACGACGACACTATGCTTGCCGCGGACTATATAGTCGATATAGGTCCCGGTGCAGGCATACACGGCGGTGAGGTGGTCTTTTCGGGAACTGTGGACAAGCTCCTCAAATGCAGGACCTCAATAACAGGACAATATCTCAGCGGCAAAAAGAAGATAGAGATACCAAAGCAACGCAGGAGCGGAAACGGAAAATTCCTTACTGTCCGCGGAGCCTCCGAGCACAATCTCCGCAATATTGACGTGCGGATACCGCTTGGCGAGCTTGTGTGCATCACAGGTGTTTCAGGCTCCGGAAAGTCCTCCCTCGTCAACGAGATAATCTACAAGCACCTTGCCGCAAAGCTGAACCGCGCAAAGACGAGATGCGGCGAATTCGCCTCTATGGAGGGTCTTGAATATCTCGACAAGGTCATTTGCATAGACCAGTCCCCTATCGGACGCACTCCAAGGTCGAATCCTGCCACATATACGGGAGTATTCACCGATATACGCGACCTGTTCGCAAAAACTCCCGACGCGAAGGCTCACGGCTACAGCAGCGGAAGATTCTCCTTCAACGTCAAGGGCGGACGCTGTGAAGCCTGTGAGGGTGACGGCATAATCAAGATAGAAATGCACTTTCTTCCGGATATATATGTTCCCTGCGAGGTCTGCAAGGGCAGACGCTACAACCGTGAGACCCTTGAGATACACTACAAGGGCAAGTCAATATACGACGTGCTTGAAATGACAGTTGACGAGGGTGTGGAGTTCTTCGAGCATATCCCTAAGATCGCCAAGAAGCTGAAAACCTTGCAGGAGGTCGGTCTCGGCTACATCAAGATAGGTCAGCCGGCGACTACTCTCTCAGGCGGCGAGGCTCAGCGTGTAAAGCTCTCCACCGAGCTTTCCAAGCGTTCTACGGGAAGCACTATATATATACTCGACGAGCCTACCACCGGACTTCACACAGCCGATGTACACAAGCTCATAGACGTACTTCAGCGGCTTACCGATCAGGGAAACACAGTTCTTGTTATTGAACACAATCTCAACGTGATAAAGGTCGCCGACCATATCATCGACCTCGGTCCAGAGGGCGGCGACGGCGGCGGAACAGTTGTTGCACAGGGTACTCCAGAAGAAGTGGCTCAGTGCAAGAATTCCTACACGGGACAGTATCTGAAAAAATATCTGGATAAATAACATTTCAGGTGGTCGTCAGACGCCGGGCGTTTGCGTAATTGCACTGCATCACAAACACAAATTCTGTCAAGACCGCCATTTATGGCGCTTGTTTTAGTCTTGACCGGATTTGGTTTTGTGATATAATCAGCAATTGCGAACGCCATAACCGCCCAAAAATTAAATATCCAAATATCTGAAATAGAAAAAGAGGTCTTTAAGACCTCTTTTTTTACTTCTTTTTCAGTATCGCCATAGCGACATAATGGAGCACATCGAACTCCTCCGGAGCTATGCTGTTAAGGAGAGCTTTATGCTCCTTCTCCCACGCTTCGGTATCCTCCTTGCTAAGTGAAGCCTCAATACCGCGGCAGGCTTTCATTCTGCCGTTCCAGCTGTCACGGGTAAAATGCACATTCACGTCGAACTCCACACGCTCGGTTATCTCAAAGGCTCTCAGCACCTCTTCGTCTATGGATACGGACTGTCTCGTCCAGCCGCCCCCTGTCCATTTCGGATTGTATTTCAGTACAAGCTCCTCGCTTTTTCCTGCTATCTTATCCTCAAAGGGCAGCCACGCCATCTGCATTACAACAAGTCTGCCGTTTTCCTTCAAGAGCTCACACAGCTTAGGTACAAGCCTCTTGTAATCAAAGTACCAGAAGCACTGACAGGCTGTGACTATATCAAAGCTGCTGCCCGGAAGGTCTATATCCTCCGCCGGAGAGGCAAAGAAATCAATATCCATTCCGCCCTTCTCCGCAAGGAGCTTTGCCTGCTCTATCTGATTTTCCGAAATGTCGCTTCCCGTCCACTCAGACCCGAAGCGGTACATATTTCTCGGTATAACTCCCGTACCTGTTCCGAGGTCAAGGACCGACTGTCCCTTTATACACAGGCCCCGGCTGACAAGAGCCTCATAGAACTCCTGGGGATAAATATCTCTGTACTTTGCGTAATTCTCGGAGGTCCTTCCCCAGTCGAAGGCTTTTCCGCCGTCGATATCCTTATTAACTATATCCATTTCCTTCTTCTCCCTTCTAAAATATAATATATGATAACATTTCTGCCGCTCGTTGTCAAGCAGAAAAGCTGCACATTTCTGTGCAGCTTTAAATCATATATATTGGTATTACTCTGCAAAAGGATCAAGACTTGCGAACTTGTGGAGCAGATATTCCTGTATGCGCAGAGCGTCGTTAGCCGTGATACCCTTACTGCTGACGTCTACATCGCCGTTGGCAAGTCCCTGAGCGGAAACGTGCTTTTCGTCGGAGCCGTTAACGCCGTATTTATTCGGGTTTGCAAGGCTCTGCATAATGAGTACAGCGTCCGACATATCAACTTCACCGTCGCAGTTCACATCGCCCCATACCGTTACAGTGAGTTCGTCAGATGTAGTAGTGGAGGTTATCGGCTCTGTAGTTGTAGTCGTTGTTGTCGTTTCCGAAGTGGTAGTCGTGGTCGTAGTTGTCGTTGTAGTTGTTGTTGTCGTAGTAGTCGTTGTGACTATCTCCGGCTCCTTTACAAAAACAGTGTAATTGATAACGTTTCCTGTCATGCCGTTGGTACCGAGAACTACCTTCTGACCAGCCTCGAACTCCTTTTTGTATACAGCGAATGTAACGCCGTTGCTTGTCTGAGCATTAAGCTCCGTTCTTGTGTAGCTGCTCAGCCATGAGGGAACTGAATTTGCTTCCTCCTCCCTTGTATCAACAAGAACGTATACCTCCGTCCTTTCGCCGGTAGTGAACTCCGCAAGGTCGCTGTCCGTATTCTTTGAGCTGCAGGCAGTCATAATGTACTCGCAGTTTTCAAGCTCTGAGGGAAGAGAAGTATATGTAAAGTCCCTGTCACCGTATATGAGACCGCCCGTCCTGTTGGACTCCATGAGCTTCCAGGAGCCTGAATTGCTGTAGTCCTTAACGAGAAGATTCTTTACCAGTCTGCCGTTCACCGGCTCCGGAGGAGCATTGTTGAGCTTTACGTCAGGTCTTGCGGGGAGCTGAGCCTCTGTGCCGAGGTAGAAGCTGGGGTGAGGCGGCTGATTGTATGAGGACTGCTCACAGCATACCTGCATACGGTACTGCATATCGTGCATGAGAGTCGTTATCCTGTACTTTGTCTCCGTATTTGTGCAGCAGATACGCAGCTTTGAGTTATCCTCCGTCCTGAGGACGAGCTCCTCGCGCCAGTCGCCGAGTATATCCGCCGTAAGACAGGGAACAGCCTTTGTACCGTTGTTTGAAGCACAGCCTGTGGCTGTAAATATATTCTGATACTGGTCAATACCCGTTGCCTTTGTGATATTGATATCATCAAGGAGCTCACGCTCTAAGTCGCCGTCCCAGTAGATAAGGAAGTTCGTGGAAGGCTGCTTGCTTCCTATCTGCTTGCCTGAAACATCATAAACATTATACGCAGGTCTTGACCCCCAGAACTCAGCACCTCTGTTGCCGGATATTATATTGTCCGCGCAGCAGCGTCCGGTATCCTTGTCGCCGTCGTAATGCCAGATTATCTGACCGTTTTTGCCGTCAACGAGAGAAACTCCGTAATTTCCCGATTCATGGCAGAGAAAGACTTCTATTCCCTCACGGTTTGGATCAAGGTCGCCCACGTGCATAGCGTCGCCGTGTCCCTTTCCCGTGGACCACAGCAGTCTGCCGTTATCGTCGATAACACAGGCTCCCATGCAGACCTCCTGTCTGCCGTCGTTGTCGAAGTCAGCCACCATTACGTTGTGGTTGCCGTTTCCGTAAGCAGGATTGCTCGAATCGAATCCCGTATCGAACACCCACTTCTTTGACAGCTTGCCGTTCACTACATCTACAGCCGAAAGAGTGAGCCTTGTATAGTAACCTCTTCCGTAAACAACAGAGGGATGAACTCCGTCAAGATAAACCACAGCACAGTTATAGCGCTCGCAGCGGTTTCCGTAGTTGTCGCCCCATGTGGACTTGGCGGTATTGCTGGTAGCGTCGCCTCTGAGCACCGGGAACTCGATAGTATCGAGAGCAGCGCCTGTAGCGCCGTCAAAGAGGGTCATGTACTCAGGTCCCTGAAGCACCGTACCCGCACTGTCCAGATAGTTGGCATTGCCGTTGCCTATGACCTTTCCCGTACCGTCAACAGTGCCGTCGCAGGTCTTTGTTACAAGCTCCGCCTTTCCGTCGCAGTCGAAGTCAGCCACAGCGAGCTGTGTATAGTGCTGACCTGCGCGGATATTCTTTCCCATGTCTATACGCCACAGCTTCTTTCCCGTAAGGGTATAGCAGTCGATATACACGTTTCCGGTAAAGCCCTGTATGCCCTTGTCGGGATTGTGTGTCTGTGAGTTGTCCTTTGAGTTTGAAGGATCCCACTTTACGAATATCTCGTACTGTCCGTCGCCGTCAACGTCTCCCACGCAGCAGTCGTTGGGCGAGTAGGTATAAGCCTCGCCGTTGATAGTTCCGCCTCTCGGAACGTCGAGAGGTATGTCGAAGTAATTCGTGCCCGAAGTATTACGGCAGCCATCAGAGCTTACCACATTGCCGTTCACAATTGTATCGACACGGTACTTTGAGCTTGAATTTCCGCTTGCGTCCCAGTAGTTGGTGGCTTCGCCCGCCTTGCTGGTGTAGATGAGAGCGTCATCGCGGAAGAGCTGGAACTCGGCGTTGTCATCGTCGTTTGCGTTGAAACGCCAGCTGATGAACATACCGTTACCCGACTTGATAGCGTAAATGCCGCGGTCGAGGTACTCCATTATCGCAGAGCCGTTGCCTCCGACTCCGTAAGCTGCGTCAGCGATAAAAGAAGCTCCCGTGCTGAGGTTCGAGCCTGCGGCAACTGCGAGAGAGGCAGCAGCAGCCGCGATTTTTTTCAGTTTTAGGTTCATAGGAATTCCCCCTGTCTGTTTTTTTCACGATTTCAGGACGTCAGTCCTTATCCATTATATTATACACTCTCATTCACAGTTTTGCAATATTAAATTGTATCACTTTTCATACTTTTTTGTCCATATCAACATTTGTTATGTAAAATAATGCAGTAAATTTTAATAAACTATGACACGATAAGTCACATTTCAGCAAAAAGGGACGGAGAATTTTTCTCCGTCCCTTAGTATGATTATTACTTGTCACAGCAGTATGCTGCGATAGCAGCCGCTGTGAACTCCGCTGTTCCCTTGCCGCCTGCCTTGTCAATATTTTCAGCTATCTCTCCGCCTCCTGCGTACATTCTTCCAAGACCTGAGAGTATCTTAGCGGTACAGGTGTAGAGGTGCTCGGTTATGAAGCCCTGAAGCTTCTTCACCATAGCCTGCGCTTCTGGGCTTTCGGGGCTGCCGTTTTTCAGCTCTCCGAACTCTGCGAACAGCCCCATGAATCTCTCCATGAGCTCCTGCTCTTCCTCCGGAGTACGGCTTTGCTCCTTTTCCTTTAATTCTTTATATTCGGGAGTATCCCCCCACTGTTCCTTTGCTCTTTTTGCGTATTCATCAAGCTTAGATCTGTCAAATGCAGAAAAATCCACTGCTCTCACTCCTATCAGTTTTATTCCACGAGCGAATGCGATAAGATATTCAAGCCGCTGCTTTTTCAGCTCCAGCAGCTCTATCTGCTGCTCCAGAGCCTTTTTCCGGTCAAAATCCGGACTGCTAACTATGCTGACTATATCCTTCAGCGGAAACTCCAGTTCGCGGAAAAGCAATATCTGCTGGAGCCTTTCCAGAGCTGTATCGTCATACAGCCTGTAACCTCCCTCGGTATGATCCGCAGGCGGCAGAAGCCCGATCTCGTCGTAATACCGCAGAGTGCGTATACTCACTCCCGTCAGCTCGCTGACTTCCTTGACCGTCATCATGTTATCCACTCCTCTCGTGTGATCTCAGTATAGACCATGACGTAACGTGAGAGTCAATAGTATTTTTCATCATTGTAGGAACTCACAAAAAAACCGCTTCTGATTTGTACAGCTTACTCAATGGGTATCCATATCTGGCTCTTATAGTCCGGAGAAGTCATATCTCCGTCAGGATAAGCCTCGATATCCATTTCATATGTTGGCTTATAGCCCGATGTAGGGAAGAACTCCGCGCACAGCTCATGCCAGAGCTTCTGTATGGCGTCGGGCATAGCCCCCCTGCACTCAGCCACTACCCATTTCCTTGCAGGAATAGTATTTACACGATAGCCATCGGGAGCTGCCGTATCCGGAGCACACTGCACCGCGATACCATAGTCGAATTCCTCACTGTCCGTATGTCCGTTTCCGTAGCAGGTGCCCAAAACGTATTCCCTGTCCGACGCATAGCCAAGGAGAGTATCTATCACTCCCTCCTTGGTCGCTCTGCTCCAGAATTCGGGAATGGTGTTCAGATTCTGCGCTCCCGCGACTGTATGGCGCTCCACCTTTTCGAGAACTGTGAACGCCTCTTTCTCAATTATCCTGTACTCCATTGTATTACCGCCTTTCAGTATTATCTGCACTCTGAGGCGTGAAAATGACCTGAGTCCCGCTTTTCTTTGTCTTGCTTCCGTCGGCGTTATGCCGTGGAAAGCTGTAAAGGCACGGGTGAAGCTGTCAGGGGAGCTGTAGCCGTATTTCATGGCTATATCTATGACCTTTTCATCTGTTGAGACAATATCATTTCCCGCAAGAGACAGTCTCCTGCTGCGGATATACTCACCTAAGGTAAGTCCGCACAGCGCTCCGAAAATACGCTGGAAGTAGAAAGCCGAACAAGCCGCGCGCGCTGCGATATCATTATAGTCCAGCTCCTCGGTGATATTGTCCTCGATGTAGTCGATAGCACTCTGTATGCCCTCTGTCCAGTTCATTGTCATTCCTCCTCTCGTGTGATCTCATTGTATCATAAAGGCGGTACACTGTCCCGACAATTTGTGCGCTCTTGTGTCAGACAACTATATCGGCAGCCGAAAACAATACAGCTTTTCCGGATATCTTCACTCTTTCGCCGATCACCTCACAGCGCAGTACGCCTGTTCTGCTTGAAGCCTGAAATGCCGTGATACTGCTCTTGTTCAGCCTTTTGCTCCAGTACGGCGCTATCATGCAGTGCGCTGAGCCTGTTACGGGATCTTCGGTTATACCATATCTCGGAGCAAATACCCTTGATACGCAGTCATGCTCCCTGCCTCTTGCGGTCACGGCTATACAGGCACCGTCAAGCCTTGAAAGAAGTTCAGTATCAGGCTGAAGCGTTCTCACTTCGTCCTCGTCACGAAGCACAAACATAATATCGCGGTCACGGTAAGCCGCTATTGGTACAGCTCCAAGAGCTTCGATCATACGGTCGGTTATCTCAATATGTTCAGGTCTGTAAGCAGGAAAGTCCATTTCTATAAGCTCACCGGAGCGCTTTACCGTAAAGCTGCCCTTAGCTGTTTCAAAAACTATGCTTTCACTGCCCTGCTCATAAAAGGTGAAGATCACAAATGCAGCACCGAGAGTGGCGTGTCCGCAGAAGTCAACTTCGCCCTTCGGTGCGAACCAGCGCAGCCTGTAACCATTCCCGTTCTTTACGGCAAAAGCTGTTTCCGAAAGATTATTCTCCGCAGCTATATCCTGCATGAGCCTGTCATCGGGAAAGCTGTCCGTAACGCAGACCGCCGCCGGATTGCCGCTGAAAAGCCTGTCCGTAAAGGCGTCAACTATATACTGTTTCATCTCTGCCCCTCTCAGCTTTGTTTCTTCACAGGGTGTCGGATAACTGTTTTCAGCTTTTCGGGAGCGGTTTTTCTTGGGTCTGAAAGGTATATCTCATGGTGCTGACGTTTTTCCGTAATGTCGGTATCGTAGCCGCTGTCTGCGGCAAAGTCGTCCATAAGCGCCACAGTTGCAGGCTCGTCGTCATACGGTCCCAGATGCATACACTGAACGCAGAGCCCCTCCTCATATGTTATGAACTCCACTTTGGAAAAGTCACGCTTTTTCTTCTCAGCCGCCTGCGCGACCGCCCACTCGAAATCCTTCTTCGTCACAAAGTCGGGAACTCTTATCATAGCCGTCCACACGAGGTCGCTCTTGCGGCTGTAGTCGATACCGACTCTGCCCTTCTGCTCCCATAATCCCTCAAGAGGAGGAACTACATAGTCGAAATAGCCCTCGATACGATAGTCGGTCTTCCTGCTCATTTTTATGGTGTAGGCGATACCGTAGAGAAGCTCCAGAGCCTCCTTGTACTCGCCGCCCTCCTCATTCGGGTCGCCCTTTCCTCTGACTGCGATGAAGCTCATTGGCGGTATATCCACTATCTCAGGTTTGTTTTTTGGCAAGTAGTATTCCTTGTATTCCTTCTTGTAATCAAACGCCATAGCCGAATCTCCTCTCAATAATGTAAAAAAAGTATACCATACAACTGTCCCCGTGTCAATCAGCAGAAACGTGACGAAAGCGATTGACCTTTTCTGCAATAAATGCTATAATGGATTCATCAAATCGTTTGCGAGGAAATAACATGGACAAGAACAAAAACGCCATATTGTCCCTTCATGAGATAGCAGAATCCGATATGTCCGAGGCTGAGTTCCTTCAGGCTGTGGAAAACAACATGATACCTCTGAAGGAGTTTTTCACATACTATAAATGCGCCATAATGGAGATAGAGACAAAATTCCGCGTGCTGAACGAGCAGTTTTCCATAAACGGCGAAAGCAATCCCATTGAGTTCATACAGTCAAGGATAAAGAACTACGGCAGTATTTACCGCAAGATAATCTCACGGAACATACCACGGAATCTTGAAGCTATCGGTGAGAACATCTCAGACATTGCAGGCATAAGAGTAGTATGCTCATTTGTGCAGGACATCTACCGTCTTGCGGATTGTTTTCTGAAACAGGACGATATTTTCCTTATAGAGAAAAAGGATTACATAGAGAATCCCAAGCCCAACGGCTACAGAAGTCTGCATCTTATAGTTGAAGTTCCTATATTCCTTGAAAACGAAAAGCGCCTTGTGAAAGCCGAGGTGCAGCTCCGCACGATCGCTATGGACTTCTGGGCGAGCCTTGAACACAAGCTCCGCTATAAGAAGGATCTCCCTCAGAACAAGCTGGATATGCTCACTGATGATCTGAAAAAATGCGCAGACCAGAGCGCCGAGTGGGACATACGTATGCAGGATATCAAAAATATAATAGAGAATGACTGAGCAAAGCCCATTTTCATGTTATGAAAATGGGCTTTTTTGGTAAAATCCGTCTTAAAATGATACTATCATACCCTTTTCGTTTTTTTCTTCAAAAAATAGTTGCAATTTCACAACATTCATGTTATATTAAACATAATGGCAGACTATCAACAGCGTTTTCATGTAAATGATCAACAAAGAAATATTAACAAATATGCTGTTGCGGACTGCAAAAAATTGAATGGACGGAAACTGATTCCGTCAGGGGGAATTAAAATCCAAAGGAGGAATTACTTATGAAACGTATCGTTTCAGCAGCTGTCGCACTAATGACAGCCGCATCCGCAGGAACAATGTTTCCTGCGTCAGTCACAGCCGCCGGCGTATCATTCACCGGAAATGAGTGGACAGGAAAAAACGGCGCGGAAGACGTTTTCGCAGTCAACCGCGAATCCGCTTCATGCAACCCTGTCCCCTATCAGGATACAGAAACAGCAGTAAACGCAGTATGGGACTACAATACCCGTGAACAGTCTGACTATATGCAGATGCTCACAGGCGCAAACGAGGACTGGGATTTAGTGGTAGTCCAGAACTCTCAGCAGGCTCAGTCACATATCAATGCCGGCTGCCTGAAATCCGACTATCAGCCCTCTTCGGGTCAGGGCTGGAAGACCGTGCAGCTGCCGAAGAGCTGGACCTGTCAGGGCTTCGACTACTCTATCTATACAAATATAAACGAACCCTGGCAGGCAAAGTACGACAGCAATGTCCCCGCGCCCCAGGCTCCCACAAATTACAATCCCGTCGGTCTTTACCGCAGGAAGTTCACTGTTGACAGTTCTCTCCGCCAGTCAGGCAGACGGATATACATAGAATTCGACGGAGTTGAGTCCGCATACTATGTATATATAAACGGTCAGGCGGTAGGCTACAGCGAGGATACATTCAGTCCTCACCGCTTTGACGTCACAGACTATCTCACCGGCGGCGAGAACACTCTTGCCGTAGAGGTACATAAATTCTGCGACGGCACATGGTTCGAGGATCAGGATATGATCTACGACGGCGGCATCTTCCGTGATGTTTTCCTTGTAAGCGCTCCCGACGTACAGATCAGTGACTACACAGTCCGCACCGACCTTGATGATTCATATACGAATGCCAGCCTTGAGATATCAATGGATATCCGCAATCTCTCCGGCAATGCAAAGAACGGCTGGAGCGTGACCGCCGAAGCCTACGATGAAACAGGCAGCAGCATACTGAGCGGCGCTTCCGTAAAGCTTGACGAGCTTATTTCAGGCAGAGACGGCAGTGCTGTCATCAGGACCGATGTAAGGTCTCCCAAGCTCTGGTCTGCCGAAACTCCGAATATCTACGCTCTCGTCCTGAAGCTCACGGACAGCAGCGGCAATGTGCAGGAGATACTCTCCTCTCAGCTTGGTTTCCGCGAAATAGGCTTCACTCCCGCAGAAGTGGACTGGGCATACAATGTGACCACCAAGAACTGGCAGCCCATAACCATAAACGGAAAGAGGCTCCTGCTCAAAGGCGTCAACCGCCACGATACTGACCCTTTCAATGGCAAAGCCATACCTCAGGAGACTATGCGTGAGGACGTTACACTCATGAAACAGAATAACGTAAACGCCATAAGAACTTCTCACTACAGCAACGACTCATACCTTTACTGGCTCTGCAACAAGTACGGTATGTACGTTATGGGCGAGACGAATATGGAGTGCCACGCCCTGCAGGACGGAACGAACAATAATACAAAGGCACTGTTCTATGAACTGGCTATGGACAGAACAGAAACAGCCTACAAGCGCCTGAAGAACAATCCTTCCATCGTTGCATGGTCCATCGGAAATGAAATGGGCTACACAGGAAACGCAAGCGACGCAGGCGGTATGTTCAGGGATATGATATGGTATTTCAAAAAGAACGACGGCACACGTCCCGTTCACAGTGAAGGACAGGGCTTTGGCATGGGCGTTGATATGGGCAGCAATATGTATCCCGGCTCAGATGTTATCGGTAACAACGCCGGCAACGGCAAAATGCCCTATGTCATGTGCGAATACGACCACGCTATGGGCAACTCTGTAGGCGCTCTCAAGGAATACTGGGACGTAATAAGAAGCGCTGACAATATGCTGGGCGGCTTCATCTGGGACTGGGTCGACCAGTCAAGAGCCGTTAAACTGCCAGACGGCGGCTGGGATTACTACTCCGAGCCATATGCAAAGACCAACCTGTATTCCGAAGAAGCCAAGGGTAACTACTACGGCTACGGCGGCGACTGGGGCGACTGGCCCAATGACAACAGCTTCTGTGAAAATGGACTTATCAGCCCTGACAGGACCCCTCAGCCTGAGCTTGCGGAGGTAAAGTACCAGTATCAGAGCTTCTGGTTCTCAGCTGACTCCGTTCAGCTCGGCAAGCAGGAGGTATCGGTATACAACGAGAACAATTTCCTGAATATAAACGACTTTGACGTGACCTGGACCCTGCTGAAAAACGGTATCGCCATAAACAGCGGAACCGTTGAGAACGCTGATGTCGCACCGCTCACAAAAGGAACTCTGAAAGTTCCGTTTGAGTTACCGGCAAAGTCTCTCGCAGGTGATGAGTATTATCTCGATATGTCTGTAAAGGTAAAGAACGGCACAGACCTTCTCCCCAAAGGCACAGAGATATCATACGGACAGATAGCTCTTTCCGCTAACGGAACTGCCGCAAGGTATGACAGAGGCAGCGACGCTGTCACGATCGTCGAGACACCGGATTCATTCGTTCCCACAAATAAGTATTTCAACTTCATGATAGAGAAATCTACAGGTCTGCTGAAAAGCTACTCTTACAGAGGCGATACTCTAATCGCGGAAGGACCCTCTCCCAACTTCTGGCGCGGCAACGTGGAGAACGATACCGGCTGGGCAGCAAAAGGAGAATTCGACGACAAGTGGCGCGACGCAATGAAAGGCGCAGTCTGTGACGGCATAGACGTCAGTGACATTGGCGGCGGCGAGAAAATGCTCGTCTCTCACCTTTCTCTACCGAATGCGGGCAATACAAAGGTCGATATATCATATACCGTACACTGCGACGGAAGCGTTGATATTGAATTCAATGTTGACGCAACAAAGGCAGGTCTCGGCAACTTTATCCGCGTTGGTTCAATTATGAAGCTCCCTGAAGGTGCCGAAAAGCTCAGCTGGTACGGAAACGGTCCCGCTGAGACCTTCAACGACCGCAAGACAAACGGCAGAAAGGGCGTATGGGAGAGTACCGTATCCGATATGTTCTATCCCTACATGAAGGCTGACGACTGCGGAAATCTCACAGATGTCAAATGGATAGCGGTACAGAACGAAAGCAAGAACATGAGTCTGCTCATATCAGCAGAGGGCACAGTGGAAGCAAGCGCTCTCCACTTTACTCCCGAAGATCTCCAGAACGCGGATCACCCTTATAAGCTCAGTCCGAGAAAGGAGACCATTCTCAGCGTTGACTACGGCTCAATGGGTACCGGAAGCGCTACCTGCGGTCAGGCTACTCTTGAAAAATACCGTCTCTCATCAGGAAGACAGTATAACTGGAAATATACCATAGTGCCCGTTCCATCTGCAAGCACAGGTCAGGAAATGACCACTATCTGCGCTAAGATCCGTTCCGACGGAGCTGTCGTACAGGATAAGAGCAGTAACGCTATCACGGTTCCTGTATCGTCAGGCGCAAAGCTCGGACATAGTGACGACGGAAACTATATATCAGGCTCAGTGAGCATACCTCACAACAGCAGGCTCGACTCCGCACTGGAGGGCAGCAATTCATTTACTGTGGAAGTAAACGTCGTACCGACAGGCGTACAGCAGTACAATATGCTCGCAGGAAAGGGCGATTACGCATTCGGTCTGAGAACAGAGACGGGAACTATTGATTTCTTCGTATACGCAGGCGGAGAATGGCGCAGTCTTTACTACGAAACGGACGTCAGCGCAGCTTCCGGCTGGATAGGAAAAATGCATCAGATCGCCGGAATATACGATGCTGATAACAATATGCTGCGGCTGTACGCTGACGGCAAGATGGTCGCAGAAAAGTCGGCAGGCACAACAGCCGGCGTGGCACATTCGGACTATAATCTCACTCTCGGCGCCTGCCCCGACACGGGAAGGAACTCTCAGGCAAACTTCTACGAAATGAGAGTATACAGCAAAGCGCTCACCGCTTCAGAGCTTGCTTCACAGAACACCTCCTCGCCCAAATATGCCCCCGACAGCGAATACGTACAGCTCTGGCTGGACTTTGACAATATTGCGGATGCTCCGGAGGATATCACGGATCCCGGAATATTATACGGCGACGCAAACTGCGACGGCGGAGTTGATATGTCAGACGCGGTCCTCATAATGCAAAGCCTTGCCAATCCGAACAAATACGGCGTTGACGGCACTGACAAAAACCATATCACAGAGCAGGGACAGCTCAACGGCGACGTTGACCTCTCCGTAAAGGGCATAACCTCAAATGACGCTCTGCGCATACAGGAATACCTCCTCGGCAAGATAAAGTCTCTTGCTCCGTGACCGCAGAAAGCCGCATAACTTCATACAGATACAGCTCCGAGGCACTGCCCCGGAGCTTATTTTTTCATTCTCACGCTTTACACAGACGTGTTTATATGCTACAATATTCCGGAGGTGATAATTTGGACATTAATTACATTCACGAGCCTACCGACCTGCAGTGCGGACAGGCTGTACTGGCTATGGTTCTCGGAAAGACTCCGGAGTATATATGCAGTCTACTCGGAAATGACCGCGAAACTGATCTGAGGGAGATGAAACAGACCTTCCGTGCTCACGGAGTTTTTGTCTCGGACGAGCGCAGACAGGTGCAGCACAGGGAAGAACTGCCTCCGCTGGCACTGCTGAGCCTTGAAACTCCACGCTGCTGGCACTGGTCGCTTTACTGTGACGGCACATTCTATGATCCCGAACACGGCGTTATGGACGATTTTCCCCAATCAGCAAGGAAGTACTACTGGGAGCTGAAAGTACAGCCATAATCTCCGCTGCTGTTCTGATACAGACATTCTGTCATGCAGCCCTCCTGAAAACGTGATTTTTCAACGAAAATCCCTTCTGCAGACAAACATTTTTTTCTTTTCTCCACAGGATAATATCAATTGACACATTTCGTCAAAAGTGGTATAATAAATATACGTATATATATTGGGAGGAAACAGCATTGAAAATTCACAGATCGGCATACATACTCATGGCGGCTTCAATTCTTGCAGGCACGGCAGGCTGCTCGAAAACAGAGAACGTCCTGAACTCGCAAATAGATCCCCTTGCGTTCAACGCAGCGCCTGAAAGCGTTACTTTTGACTGGCAGGAAGCATATGAGAAACAGCTCAGCGAGTTCAAAAAATCAGACAAATACTCTGAGGACTCAAGATTCGATCTCAGGGACATCACAAACGACAATATCCCAGAGCTTATAATCTCGCCGTCATCGGACTCATCAACACGCTGCGACATATATTTTGCTCTCGGTTCTTCAGTTGATATACTCACCTCATGCGGAGCCTGCGGCGAATTTGATTTCATACCGTCAATACTCTTCATAGGCTACCACTATGAAGGCGACGGCTTTACAGTAGGCGAATACCAGAAATTTTCCGAGGGCTTCTACAATTCCGAGGTCAGCTACTACACCAACGTCGGAAGCGCCTCTGCCGGAGCTGCTATAAGATACGAGATAAACGGAAACAGCGTTTCACTTGCCGAATATGAGGAGACTGTAGCGGCTTATCAGAATGAACAGTCCTACAAGCTCGGCAGAAAGTACACTTTTGGTGATGACGCAATAAATTACGCGATCCACTGCAGTGAAAGCTGGAGCAAGGTGCTTACAGGCGACCAGAAACTGAAATACAGGGAAAGCGTTTCCCAATATATAGACACCGGTACATACCCGAACGCAGCGTTTGAGATAGCCGATCTTGACATGAACGGGCTGCCTGAGGTAGTGATATCTACCGGTACAGATGACGAAGAGGCAACAAGGATACTCTATCTTGACGAAGAAGGCGTACAGACTCTCAATGTTTCCAATGACTATGACGGCTGCATACGCTTCGACATCAGCAAAGAGGTATTCTATTCCGGCAGCGAAAAGCGCAGATGCTGGTCACTGGCAGAAGGTGATGTAAACGGCTTCAAGCCTTCAGACAGTATAATGGTCTGCGGAAGGAAATACGAACTCAATAAAAACAACGTGGACCTTGCCTTTTCCTGATGAGGTAAAAAATGGCTAAATCAAAATATATCTACACCTGCAATCAATGCGGCTACGAAAGCACAAAATGGAACGGCAAATGTCCTTCATGCGGTGCATGGAACAGCTTTGAAGAGGATATCGCGGACACAGCTCCTGCCGGTTCACGCTCCGTTATTTCTTCCGGAGCTGCTCCGGACCTTTCCGACAGCATACTTGAGCTTGAGGACATAGGAGCAGACAGCGACGTCCGCTATGATACAGGTACCGGAGAGCTGAACAGAGTCCTCGGAGGAGGCCTTGTAAAAGGCTCTCTTGTTCTTCTCGGCGGCGAGCCGGGTATAGGAAAAAGTACGATACTTCTTCAGATATGCCAGTTTCTCGGCGAAGAACATTCCGTACTCTATATCTCCGGCGAGGAATCCGCAAGACAGATAAAGCTCCGCGCAAAGCGCCTCGGAGTTGATACCGAGAATCTGTACATACTCACAGCCACCGACGCGGAAGCTGTCGCTCAGACTATCGCTTCCAGCGCTCCTGACATCGCTATTATAGATTCCATACAGACCATGAGCATAAGCCGTATAAATTCAAGTCCCGGAAGCATAACCCAGGTGAGGGAATGCACGAATCTGTTCATGCATACTGCCAAGAATCAGGAAATACCGATAATCATCGTAGGTCACGTCAATAAGGACGGCGCTATAGCCGGTCCTAAGGTAATGGAACATATAGTTGACGCAGTGCTGTATTTCGAGGGCGAACGCCATCAGAGCTACCGTATTCTCCGCGCCGTAAAGAACCGTTTCGGCTCGACGAATGAGATAGGCGTTTTTGAGATGATGGACAAGGGGCTCCGCGAGGTCTCCAACCCCTCTCAGATGCTCCTCGCGGGCAGACCCCATAATGTATCGGGTACCTGCGTTTCCTGCGTTATGGAGGGCAGCAGGCCAATACTTGCGGAAGTGCAGGCTCTTGCGGCAAAGACAAGCTATTCAGCACCCCGCCGCATGGTAACAGGCTTCGACTTCAACAGGCTGAATATTATCATCGCAGTCCTTGAAAAGCGCCTCGGCATATTCATGGGTACCCTCGACGTTTACCTCAATATCGTAGGCGGTTTCAGACTTGACGAACCGGCAGGCGACCTGCCTGTTGCAATGGCTCTGTACTCTGGTATAATGGACAAGCAGATAGATGAGGAACTTGTAGCCTTCGGCGAGATCGGACTCGGCGGCGAGATACGCTCCGTGTCACATATAGTCCAGCGTATACGCGAGGCTGAACGCATGGGCTTCAGGACCTGTGTCGTACCTAAGCAGTCCATGTCATCAATTGATCCCAGTGATTACGATATAGAGATAATCCCCGCCGGCACGCTGAAACAGGCATTCGCCGTTATAAAATAAAAAAGTATATAAATATTTTGGTGGTTTATTGTACATACGGCGTTCGCAATTGCTTATTATACCACAAATCCAAATTCGGTCAAGGCCAAGACAAGCGCCATAAATGGCGGTCTTGACAGAATTTGGATTTGTAGTTTCGGGCAATTACTCAAACGCCCGGCAATTCCCGACCACCAAAAAGATTATTTACCCCACAAAAAAAGTGTACTCATAAATGAGTACCACACAGAAATATGTAGAACCTTAACTGGAGGAATGACAACTTGATAATAAAAAAATACTCTGCCGCTCTGCTCGCACTGAGCATTATTCTCACAGGCTGCGGCGGTGCTTCTTCCCAGAATGAGAACGAAGTCACCGTGCCTTCTGCCGCTGAGGACACAGAAGCGGAAATAACAGATATACATACACTGATAACATCAGGCAATACCGTAACAGCAGCTGTCACATCCTTAACCGCTGCTAAAGCAGATACCGCAACTACCGGTACCGCTGCTGCCGCTCAGGAATCACAGGGCACGGAAAAGGCAGCGGAAGTGACATATGCACAGCAGCTCCCGACAGAGGCTGCTCCGGAAATTCAGCCCGAAAATGATGAACAGGACATAAATGTGCCTGTAAATACTGAAGCGCTGTCGTTTGAAGACGCAGTAACTTCCACCACCGCATTCGTAACTACAACTACTCTCCTGACAGCAACTACTATTGTTACCTCGCTTGCCCAGACCACTACAACGATAACTGCAAGTCTGCTCCCTAAGGTGGTTCTTGACGGTCTTACTCTCGAACAGAAGGTTTGTCAGATGTTCATGGTAACGCCGGAAGCTCTCACAGGCATTTCGCCCATGACAGAAGTTGGCAGCGGAACTCAGAAAGCCATAGCGGATTATCCCGTGGGAGGTATCATTTACTTTGCGAAGAATATGACCTCACAGGAGCAGATGAAAAAAATGATAAGCACCACACAGGGATATGCTGAGGGAGCCTGCGGTATAGGGCTTTTCACCGCCGTTGACGAAGAGGGCGGAGAGGTCGCTCGCTGTGCGCAGAAGCTCGGTACGACCAGATTCGAGAGCATGGCTCATTACGGAGTGCTGAACGACAGCAGGACCGCATATAATATCGGCAGCACGATCGGAAAAGACCTTAAAGGGCTTGGCTTCAATGTTGACTTTGCTCCCGTTGCAGATGTGAATATATGCAGCGCTAATGAACTCGGCAGCCGCATATTCAGTGACGACCCGAAGATCGTTGCGAATATGGCTTCCGGTGTAGTAAAAGGGCTACAGGACGAGGGAGTATGCGCTACCCTTAAACACTTCCCCGGACTTGGCGCAGAAAACGGCAATACACATACCAATTCGACAGTAGTAATAGACCGCACAGTGGACGAGCTTCGCAAGACAGAGTTTATCCCCTTCAAAGACGGAATCGACGCAGGCGCTGACTTTGTGCTTGTAGGTCATCAGATAGTCACCGGTTTCGGAGATGAGCTCCCCTGCGACCTTTCATACAAAGCCGTTACGGAAATGCTCCGCAAGGAGCTGGGCTTTGAGGGTATAGCCATTACCGACTCCCAGCAGATGAATACCATATCCAAGGTCTATAGCTCAGGAGAAGCCGCAAAGCTCTCCATAAAGGCAGGTATAGATATCATACTCATGCCGGTAGACTACAGGTCGGCAGTGGACGAGGTATGCAGGGCTGTCCGCAGCGGAGAGATATCCGAGAAGCGCATAGACGAAAGCGTTATGCGAATACTCAGGAAAAAAATACAGCTCGGACTGCTGAAAAGTAAAACAACAGAATGACCGCGATCAGAGCCGCCTGTTTTACAGGCGGCTTGTTATATCACCAGATTACTATAATTCCCCATATTTTGCTATCATTTTTCAATGCATAAAGTTATAATAATACCATAAGAGAATTAATCCACTATCTAAGGAGAAAAAACATGAAAACAATGAAAGCTTTATCAATGCTCGCCGCTCTTTCAATGCTCGCCTGCACTGCGGGCTGCGGCAGCAGCAATACATCAAACTCCGGAAAGGCTCCGGAAGCAACTTCAGGAACTCCGGCAGAGACTGTTGAAGTCCCTGAGCTGGACGGCTATACCCTGCTATGGAACGACGAGTTCAGCGGCAGCGCCCTCGACGAGAGCAAGTGGAACTATGAGCCCCATGAGCCCGGCTGGACAAACGAGGAATTGCAGGAGTACACCACCTCGACAGACAACGTCTTTCTCCGTGACGGCAAGCTGGTAATAAAGGCGGTCAAGTCCGAGAAGGACGGCAAGGACTACTACACCTCAGGCAAAGTAACAGGTCAGAACAAGACCGATTTCACTTACGGAAAGATAGTTGCAAGCGCTAAAGTCCCAGAAGGACAGGGACTCTGGCCGGCTATATGGATGATGCCCAAGGACGAGAACTTCTACGGTCAGTGGCCAAAGTGCGGCGAGATCGACATTATGGAGGTTCTCGGAAACGATGTGAACACCGCATACGGCACTCTCCACTACGGTGAGCCCCACGGTGAAAAGCAGGGCACATGGGCTCTGACAGGTCAGTCCTACGCTGACAGCTTCCATGAGTATTCAGTAGAGTGGGAGCCCGGCGAGATACGCTGGTACATCGACGGCAACCTCTACAATACCGCAAACGACTGGTTCACAGCAGTACAGGGCGAGGACGAAAAGCCCTACCCTGCTCCCTTCGATCAGCCCTTCTTTGTTCAGATGAACCTTGCTGTAGGCGGAACATGGCCCGGAGATCCAGACGCTTCAACAGATTTTGACAAGGCTGAATTCGAGATAGACTACGTAAGAGTATATCAGAAGCCTGAATATGATACAAATGTCAAAAAGCCTGCAAAGGCATTCCGTGAGGCTCAGGAGGACGGCAACTATATATTCAACGGCGACTTCTCCGAGGCTGAGGACCTTACAGATGACGTAAACTGGAAGTTCCTCCTCTTCAACGGCGGCGAGGGAGCTGCCGAGATAAGGGACAACATGATAGTCATCACCTCTGAAAAGGAAGGAACAGAGGACTATTCAGTACAGCTCGTGCAGCCGGATCTTCCTATGATAAAGGGCAAAAAATACCGTGTTACCTTCGACGCATATGCCGATGAAGAGCGCGATATCATAGTATGTGTTTCCGCCCCATCCGCAGGCTGGATCCGCTACCTGCAGGATACCAAGCTTCAGGTAACTCCTGAAAAGCAGACCTTCACCTATGACTTTGAAATGAAGGAAAAGGACGACAACAACGGACGTCTTGAATTCAATCTCGGTCACAGAGGCTCGACCGCAACAGTATATATATCCAATGTCAGAGTCGAAGAGATAAAGTAAAACTTTTCGTTCACCATATAGAATCAGCCGATATCCCATCATCGGCTGATTTTTTTGCTTTTATCGTACTTTTCTACTAAATTTACTTGAAATCCTATAAAAATTATGTTATAATTAATATGTACTTAATAATGCCTGTATCATTTGCCCTGTAGGACAAACAGCAGGCATTAACAGGTATGATTTTTTCAATGGGTTTAGTTGAAAAGATCTGCTAAAAAAAGCGTTCGTTTCATAACGCGCTATGCATTTTTATCTTTCATCATACAAAAGGGGTGTATTAATGGAGAAAATAGTAGAAATCGCAGTTATAGTCGCAGGGATTGACGAAGAATACCAGAACAGCGTTTTTGACGGCATTATAAGCTGTGCAAAAGAGCATAACGCAAATATTTCTTGTTTCAGCGCCTTTGGCGGCGTTCTCGCAAACAGCAAGTACGATGTGGGTGAATACAATATTTACTCCCTCATCAATTTTGAGAAGTTCGACGGGGTAATACTTCTCAGCAACACCATCAGCGATCCTATAGAAAAGGAAAAGATCGTAAACCGTGTAAAAAGATCAGGTCTGCCTGTAAGCATTCTCGACTGCAGCGAGTACCATGAATTCCACAATATCTCGATAGACAACTTCTCAGCTATGAAGAAGCTGATCAGCCATATAATCGAGGTACACGGCGCAAAGGTCATTAACTATATCTCAGGTCCTGTCTCAAATCCTGAGGCAGCAGACCGCCACAGAGCATTCACTGATGTAATGCATGAATACTCGATAGAGGTCCCGGAAGAGCGTGTATATCACGGTGATTTCCGCGCTGCCGATGGTAAAAAGGCAATAGAGTATTTCTACAGCAGCAAGCTCCCCCATCCTCAGGCGATCATCTGCGCCAACGACGCAATGGCTCTTGCAGCTATAGAGGAGCTGACAAATATGGGCTACAAGGTACCTGATGACGTGATCGTCACAGGCTTCGACAACACCTACAACGCCCGTCATCATCTTCCTGCCCTTACAACTGTTTCACGTCCTCTCGACGAGGCAGGCTACAAGGCCTGCGAGGTCATAATAAAAGTCATAAACGGAAAAAAACAGAAGGAGACAATTTTCCTTGAATCTTCTCCCGTATTCTCGGAGAGCTGCGGCTGCAAGGCTCCTGAAGCGATAGATATCGACGAATACAAGACTGCAACATATAAAATGATAAACAGTCTCAAGAGCGACATATCTCTCCTCAACCGCATGACGGCACAGCTTGCCGACAATGATACTCCAGATGACAATTTCAGAACAATCGCAAGACTTATCCATGAGGTCCAGTGCGAGCGCTTTGAGGTATGCCTCTGCTCCAACTGGGATCAGTCAATATCAGGCAAGGCTACCGAAGAAATTCCGGAGATATACCAGATACAGGGATATACCGAGAAAATGAGCGCTCCACTTATATTGATGAACGGCCGCAATCAGCCTGTGTCAGCATTCGACAGCAAGGATATGCTTCCGCTGCCGAACTCAGGAGGCGGAAATGTAAGCTATTTCCTCCCCCTCCATTTCCGTGAGCGCTGTCTCGGCTACTATGTATTCGTAAACAGCACATTCCCGCTGAAGAGTCTGCTCTGTCACGCGCTTATGCTGAACATCAGCAACTCGATTGAGAATATCTGCAAGCTTCTTCACCTTAACAGCATGATAGAAGAACTTGACAAGCTTTATATCATAGACCCGCTCTGTAATATCTACAACCGCAACGGCTTCATCAGAATGGCTGGACAGATCTTCAAAGCCTGCCAGACATCGGGAAGAAAGATACTCATATCATTCATAGATATGGACGGTCTGAAGTACATCAACGACAACTTCGGACACAAGGAGGGCGACTACGCGCTGCAGCATCTTGCAAGGATAATCAAGGACTGCTGCAAGAGCGGAAGGATATGTGCGCGTTTCGGCGGCGACGAGTTCATAATACTCGGAGCCAACGCTACCGAAGAAGATGTTCCCGCACTTGAAAGCACATTCAGTATACAGCTTGAAAGTATAAACCGCATAATCAGAAAACCATATAAGATATCCGCAAGTATAGGCTCTGTCGTTACAGACGCCTCAGGCGACGTTACCCTCTTCAATCTGATAACTCAGGCTGACGAGATAATGTACGAGAAGAAAAAACGAAAGAGGACCTCGCCTTACCTCAGACGAGATCAGGGACAGGATGATGTGAATTATGACACACCTTGGAACCATCAGACTTGAGACCGAAAGACTGATACTCAGACAATTTGAGGAAAGTGATACCGAGACTGCCTTCCATGTATGGACAAGCGATCCAAAGGTCACTGAATTCCTGCACTGGAAGCATCATACCAATATATCCCAGACGCAGGCTCTCGGTCAGTCATGGCTGAAAAAATATGAAGACCCGCAGTGGTATCACTGGGTAGTAGTGCCCAAGGAAGTCGGTTTCCCTATAGGTACGATCACTGCCGTGAATATCAATAACGATACCGGTACAGTGGAGATGAATACCTGTATCGGCTCAGGATACTGGGGGCTCGGATATATCACGGAGGCATTCGCGGCCGTGATAGAGTTCTTCTTTGAAGAAGTCGGCGCAAACAGGATAGAAGCAAAATACGCCCCGGACAATAAAGCCTCGGGGCGTGTACTGGAAAAATGCGGTCTTACTCCCGAAGGTGTCCTCAGAAGCGCAGACCGCTTTAATTCAGGTATTACTGATATCTGCGTGTGCAGTATCCTCGCAGAAGATTATTTCTGACAGCGTTATAACTGCCTGACTGCTGTAAATTTCATAGCAAGGGAGCAAATATATTCAGTATTGCTCCCACTATTTTTTTGAATACAGACCTTTTTTCACATTCTTCACGGGTGATTAGCTGTGATACGGAAACTGTCTTTTCAAAGTCAGAAACTATATCTCCTATGACAGAACAGTCATACAGCACGGCTCCGCATTCAAAATGCAGGTAAAAGCTGCGGTAATCAAAGTTTATAGTACCGACCACCGCGACTATCCCGTCGGCTACACAGGTCTTGGCATGGATAAATCCCGGAGTGTACTCATATATCTTTACACCTTTTGCAGCAAGCCGCGCATAATTGTTCCACGCTATCATGTGAACGTACCACTTGTCAGGGATATGCGGTGTGACTATACGTACATCAACTCCCTTTTTCGCCGCAAAAACGATGGCGTTTGAAAGCTCCTCATCTATTATGAGATACGGAGTGGTGATGCAGACATAATCACGGGCATTGCTTATGAGCTCAATATATACGTTCTTTCCCACCGGCTCTTCATCAAGGGGAGAATCAGAGAATGGCTGTATAAACCCGTCATATTCCTCTGACACTATATCCTGTGTAAGCAGCGGCGCAAACCTGCGTATCTCATCGCTGTCGTTTTTTCCCCAGAGCTGCAGGAACATTACCGTATAATTCCACACTGCCTGACCGCGCACCATTATAGCGGTGTCCTTCCAGTGTCCGAAACGCTCCCTGCGGTTGATATACTCATCAGCAAGATTAGTGCCGCCGTTGAAAGCGGTATGACCGTCTATCACAACAACTTTTCTGTGGTCGCGGTTATTCTGTACCGATGATATCATGGGACGGAAGGGATTGAACACCTTGCACTTAACACCGTTTTCCTGAAGTCTGCGGAAGGGCTTGACGGAATTGAGCATACCGGTGCCGATGCCGTCATACATGAGCCTTACGTCAACGCCTTCCTTCGCCTTGCGAATCAGCAGCTCAGACACTGTATCGAACATATAGCCCTCGGTTATGATAAAGAATTCAAGGAAAATGAAACGCTGAGCCTTTTCAAGCTCTGCCACCAGCTTCTCAAACTGCATCTCACCCAGAGGGAAATACTCTGTCAGGGTATTGCGGTAGACCGGATACAGTCCGTACTCAGCCACATACCTTGCAAGATTCATTGAATCCGGACAAGCTGCGGAAAGTTCCTCCATTACGTCCGTTTCCTGCACGAGCAGCTCCTTTGACTGTAACTGATTGCGCATATCCAGGGATTTCGGAAACTGCTGTGAGAGCTTCAGGAAAAGATAGGATACTCCTCCGAAGAGCGGAAATACGCTTATGGTCACTATCCATGCCATACGGTAGGATATGGGCTCGTTCTTGTTGGTGATATACACCAGCAGTATTATGTCGAGAACTATGAGCAGGAAATATACCTCGACGAAACGCTCTCCGAGCCGCATGACCGCAAATAAAAGAAATCCTATCTGCAGCAGGAGAAGTATGACAAATGCGGCGTTGGTACTGAGAATACTGCTAAGCAGTTTTTTCAGCTTCATGGCTCACCTCCTGACGATAATATTATTAGGGTAAATGACTTTTTGGTGGTCGGTAACTGCGGGGCAATTGCGGACGCCATATACACAATAAACCACTAAAATATTTATATACCTTATTATTATACCACACTTTTTCAATGAAAGGAAGATATATTTTGAACAAACTCAGACCCTACGAAAGAAAGGTATTCTATTACGAAACAGACAAAATGGGAATAGTACATCATTCCAACTACATACGCATATTTGAGGAGGCACGGGTACACTACCTCAGCGAAGCAGGTCTGCCCTTTCCAAAGATAGAGGAAGCAGGCATACTTATACCGGTGCTTTCAGCAGAAGCCGTATACAAACGGCCTCTCAGATTTGACGAGCCCTTTGCGGTATACCTGAAAATAGACAAGTTCAACGGTACCTCGCTCCATGTATCCTACAGGATAATAAGCCGCAAAACAGGTCTTGTATGCACTGAGGGCAGAACCTCTCACTGCTTTACGGACACAGAGCTCAAAGTAGTCCGCACCAAAAACAGATATCCGGAGGTATACGAAGTATTTGCAAGGTACGCCGGTCTTGACTTCGATGAAATATTCACAGAATGATAAAAGCCATAAAGAAGAACATTCTTCTTTATGGCTTTTTCTTTGCGTTATTTCACATCAGGATCAAGGGAGGTTATCTTGCCGAGTAGAAATTCCTGTATGCGCAGAGCGTCGTTTGCAGTAACGCCCTTTGCGGTGATATCCACATCAGCGTTTATCATGCCCTTTTCTGTGATATGCTTGCTGTCGCTTCCGTCCACGCCGTACTTGTTGGGATTTGCAAGGAACTGCATGATAAGCACAGCGTCCGACATATCTATCTCGCCGTCACAGTTGGTGTCGCCGAACTTCACATCTGAGGTCGTGGGAGATGTGGATGAAGAAGTAGTGGTTGAAGTGACTGTTGTAGTTGCAGTAGTAGTCGTTGTGGTAGTAGTTGTGGCGGTAGTTTTGGAAGTAGTCGAAGTTGAGGTACCCGGCTGTTCGCTGCTTCCGCTCTTGTAGAGATCCTTCGGCAGCTCGGAGAGAGTTATGCAGAAGTCGCTCTGATAGAGCTCTGTCAGGGTCTTGGGATCCTGATACTGCTCGCCGCAGAGGAAATGCTCCTGCTCAGAGTCGTACCAGGGACAGAAGTAAAGCCAGTAGGCGTGCTCAACTGTCATATTGCTGAGGCTGGGTACAGTGTCATTCTCCGGCATTGAGACCATTTTATTTCCCTTTACAAATTTATTGAGAGTATAGAACAGACCTGCCTCCGCGTCCTCGTTTGGAGTACCTGCCTGCTTGCCGTCGTGGCGGTTGTACTGGCAGTTATACTTATCGTAGCCTACAATATCGACCCTGCCGTCGCCGGAATACCACTTTGCGGAATTCTCCGACCACGCATAGAGGTTCTGCTCGTATATGAGATTATGGAGACCGTATTCATCTCTCAGGGTATCCTGTAAAAATGCCCAGAGCTTGTTATATACCACCGCTCCCTCCTTTGACCACCAGAACCATGCTCCGGAGCCGTCAATAGGATCCTGAGTATTGCTTGGATTGCCCTCAGCCTCGTGGAAGGGTCTGAATATAACAGGAACTCCCGCGTCCTGCAGCTTTTTCAGCTCAGCCGCAAGGTTCTTCATGCACAGCTGGAAGTAATCATACTCCATAGTACCCTCCACCATGCAGTTCGCGGTAATGAAATCGGTATTGGGCTTATAAGTCGTCCTGCCGAAATCAAGGGGCTCGCCGAGGGTATAGTCAGCCTTTGTTACAGGCACATTAACGTGCCACGAAGCGGTACATATACCGTTCTTGTTCTTTGCCCAGTCTATCATGCGCTTTGCAACACCGTCGTCCCACGCATAGCAAGGGCAGTAGCTTCCGAAGTCAAAGCCGCGTATAGCAGGCTCCTCTCCTGTTAACTCCTTGATGTATCTTACCTCGTAATTGTAATCGTTAAGGGTGTAGTTTCGGTTCTGTGACTGATAGTTGTACTGCTGACCGTCCTCATCAAAGCACTTCCACACGAACTTTGAGCCGTCGTCAGCTGTGGAGATATCAGCCTCGTCAAAGCTGTACTCCTTACCGTCGGCATCGACGCATTTTTTCTTCTCAGCGTCAAAGCGGATAGTTGTGGCGACCTCATGACCGCCTCCGTATATCTCCTGCTGACCTGAGAGGATATGCTTTCCGTAAACGCTCTTGAGATAAGCCATGAGTGCCTTTGTTTCGGGAGTTGCGTCAGGGTCGCAGGGCGTTCCGCTGGCTGTGGACAGGTCGGGGAACACAGCGTTTGAAACTGTAACAGTGTCAATAGCCATGTAGCCGTACTCGCAGATAAACTCAATAGTGTTTACACCCTTGTTCATGCGCACCATACCGAAATCGTAATCCACCCACTTGTCAGAATAAGCCGCCTGAGTAGTATACTTGACTCCGTTTATTGAAACTGCCTGCTGTCTGCCCTCCTGATTGAGTATCTGTGCGCCGTGAACGGTTATGGAGTACATACCGTCCTCCGGAACAGTTACCTCAAATGAAGCCGGCTTTGCCGTGAGGTAGAAAAAGCCCTTTCCCGAATATCCGGGGATCTCTGTCTGATATATGGTCTCCCAGAGCTCGGCGTCCTTCATATCCTCTCCCTCAATGGTATACGGAAATTTTGTTGCAGACGCATCATCAGCTGCCACGGAAGTAAAAAGCTGTACGGAGCCTGCCTGTGCTGCCGCAAGCACTCCCGCCGCCGCCATTGAGATGAGTTTCTGTATTTTTCTGTTCATGTTTTTATCCTCCTTATATGCGGTTGTTTTTCGATATTCCTGACACGCAGCCAGTGCAGCGGCTGCATACATCTTCACTATATATTATATAACGTGCAAATGTACTTTTCAATGGCGTTTAGCGCTCATAAAATGCACTTTTCAGCTATTACGGCAGCATATCATACATAAAAAGCTACATAATAAGCTTCTAAGGATAAAAACATGAAATTTCAAAATTTTTTTGGAATATTGTGAGAGAATTCACTTCCTCATACGTCTAATAAGTAGAAACGATAAATAAAGGAGGTCATAATACTGAATATAACCGATGAAACAATACGTTCACGACGGATAAGAATCTTAAAGCATACCATAAAGGAGGTATTATTATGCTGAAAAGAAGGATAATTACGCTATTTACTTCACTGGCAATGGGACTGACATCACTTACCTGTGCTCCCGTATACGTAAACGCTGAGGGCGTAGCCTCCCCCACCGCCCTTTCAGATGAGGGCAGGATCACCGATCTTTCCCTGATACGCGGGATGTTCGATCAGTTTATCGCGGAAAAGGGCTTGAATATCACCTGTGCCGAACCCGGCAAATATCCTCAGTATCCCGATCAGGTAGTGATAGAGTTCGATCTGAACGAGGAGGACTATATCGAGCTGCTGAACTACGCTGCCGAAAACAATATCGACCGCAACAGCTTCACCTATATGGCTTACAGCAACGGCGTTCTTATGACGACGACAACTGCCGATCCGAACAGAACAACGACCACCACCACTACTGTCAGTACTCCCCCTGTCACTGCACAGCCGGTAATGACGGATACTTCCGGTCGTATTGTTGATGCCGACGGCAACGTCATCATAGTCAACGGCACTTCCGCTGTTATGTCAGGAACACCCAAGGGTACCACAACAACAGCGGTCTGGACAAATACCACATACACGGCCTCAACTACAACAGTTATCGAGTGCTATGCCCCCACAGTTGAATTTGACACTTCCGAAATGAAGGTGGGCGAAACAAGAGAGGGACGCTTCTACAATCCCAAGACAATGGAAGTAAACGGCGGCTCCGTAAAAGCCACATCTGATACCGTATCAGTTGAATACACCAAGGGCAGCGGTACATTCAGGGTTACAGCCCTTAAAGAAGGCGTTGCAAATCTTTCGATAAACGAGGGCGGCTGTCCCTTCACAGGCTATGTAAGCTTCAGGGTCGCAGCTTCATCTACAACTGACACCGTAATGCCAACTACTATGCCTGTAACCACCACAACAGTCCACATCGACTATATGACACAGGTGGATTACGACAAGTCACCCATGAAAGTGGGCGAGGTAAGGCGAATAAACTTCAGTCACCCCACTGGTGAGACAACAGGCGGTTCTGTATACTCATCATCAGACCTTATAGAAATAATCTACGAAAACGGCAATAATTACTTTGACGTCAAGGCTCTTAAGGAAGGCGAAGCGTCAGTATCCGTCCACGCAAGAGGCTGTGCATTTGATCCCACTGTAACTATCCAGATCATAGCTTCCGATCCGGAAATAACGACTTCGGAAGAGCCTGAGGTATGGATGTACGGCACAGGCGTCGATCACTTTGACGGCGTAAAAACTCTTCCAACAAAGACCATCTACGACGAAGGCGAAGAGCTTGACCTCAGCGGACTTGTCATCAACGCTTACCACTCTGTAATGAGACATTCCAACAAGGGCAACGCTGAATATTTAAAGACTGATTATGTATGGGAGGTTGAAGATATAGCTCCCGAATACATAACAATATCCAGCCTCACAGGCAAAAAATATACTGCTGACCAGTTCCCGACGCTCATCGGCGGTAATGCTTATACGGTAAAGATAGGCAAGAGAGGCTCTACTATGATCACTCTCAAAGTAAAAGGCGAGCAGAGCGAAAAAGAGCTCTACGACTTTGAATCCTTTACTTTCAGAATATATATAAACCCTGCTGACAAACATTCAGAGTTCATACGCATAGACAATGCAGAGGTAGAGACCTTTGGATACGGCACAACAAGTCACGGTTTCAAGCTGAAGGGCATGGAGGCTTTCAGCATAGATATGGACGCATATATGCACGCAGGTTATGAGATAGAGGGCGGCATACAAGAGGGCGATTCAGTATCGGGCGTTCTTTGTATCAATCCGAAAAACTATTACATCTATTTCGGCGACCTTGATATAGTAAAATACGGCGGTGAAAACGGTGACGCAAACGCTGACGGCTCCGTAGATATGGCTGACGCCGTACTGATAATGCAGGCACTCGCCAATCCCAACAAGTACGGAATCGGAGGAATGGACGCAAGGTGCATGACAAAAAGAGGATTTGCTCTCGCAGACCAGAACGGTGACGGTATAACCGTACTCGACGCACAGCTCATACAGAACAAACTCCTCGGACTCAGTTAAAAAGTTGTGAGAAAGAAAACATGATATAGATAAGATAAAGTCTCTCCATAAGCACCAGGCTTATGGAGAGACTTTCGTTACACGCAAAAAAGCTCCGCATAAAGCGGAGCTTATCGTTCTTAGAAGAGATTAAAATCGCCAAGGATATCGCCGTTAACAACATAGTAAACTCTGTTTACATCAGGTCTGATGTAGATGTCTACCTTGTCGGCCTTCTTAACGCCTGAAGCCTTTGTAGCCTTTGCAATAAGGTCAGCTGTGCTAACCTCTGAACCCATTGCCTGAATAACTACCTTGCTGTCTACGGCAGCTGCAGCAGTCTTCTTAGCAGCAGGCTTTTTAGCAGCCGGCTTCTTAGCAGCAGCAGGCTTTTTAGCAGCTGGCTTTTTAGCAGCAGGCTTCTTAGCTGCGGGCTTCTTAGCAGCAGGCTTCTTAGCTGCGGGCTTCTTAGCTGCAGCCTTCTTTTCAGCAGGCTTCTTAGCAGCAGCTGTCTTAGCAGCGGGAGCCTTCTTCTCCTCAGCAGGAGCAGCAGCTGTTTCTACTACTTTCTTTTCTGCAGTCTTGTTATCTGGCATGATAGTATCCTCCTTAGAATTACTTGTTTACAGCGTTCTTGAGTGCCTGGCCAGCCTTGAAAGCAGGTGCCTTTGAAGCAGGAGCTGTCATCATCTTCTTTGTCTGAGGATTGATGACCTGCTTTGCCTTACGGTCACGAACCTCAAAAGTACCAAATCCAACGATAGAAACCTTCTCACCGCCAGCGAGAGCGTCTGTGATTGTTGAGATGATTGCGTTTACAGCAGTCTCAGCGTTCTTCTTAGTGAAGTCAGCCTTGTCAGCTACTGCACTGATTAATTCTGTTTTTGTCATGGTTAGAATCCTCCATAAATAAGATTTTACAATTGAATTATATACCCATTATTCCAATTTGTCAAGTAATTCATGAAAAAAAGACAAATTGACGTATATACAGCCATTTGCAAGGTGTTTTTTATTCAAATCAGACATAGAATTTGCCTATTTTCCGTTACAGAAAAAATTTGTGGTTACAAAATATAATACATATAGTATAAAACAGCTGATATATTCCGAAATATAAAGGATTTCAGGCTCCCGGAAGATCCAAAAAGTTGTTGACCAATTTAAAAAAATACATATCTGCAACACTATGTGAACAGCATTTCTCAAAAGCAGTTTTTTTCGCGTCATATGGTCATTTAAAGGGGATCTGCGCACTGAATGCAAACCTTTTACAAAAGAGAAAACGGCTCTGAACTGTAATATAGTACAAATCAGAGCCGTCATTTTTGTGCAAAACACAGAACTTCAAAAAATCAGCTTTTCCAATTGATTCCTTTATTGCTTTTGCCTTTTAGATAAGGAAATTAATTGACGGTTCCTCAGTCAGCCACAAGCTTACCATTCTCGTCAAGGTCGATGTCAATGACATCTCCTGCCGCAAGATTGCCGCCGATGATACGCTTAGCCGCAAGTGTTTCCACGTTGCGCTGTATGAATCTTCTCAGCGGTCTTGCGCCGAAGTTAGGATCGTAGCCGCACTCAACGATATAATTCTTGGCAGCTTCGCTTACGTTTATGCGTATATGCTTGTCGTCAAGACGCTTCTGCAGATCAGCAAGCATAAGGTCTACAATCTTTATTATCTCAGTCTTAGCCAGAGGCTTGTAGAAGATTATCTCGTCAAGACGGTTGAGAAACTCCGGACGGAATTGTGTTTTGAGCAGACCTTCCACCTGAGCTCTCGCCTCGTCGGTTATCTCGCCGTTTGCGTCTATACCCTCAAGTATATAAGGCGAACCGAGGTTTGAAGTGAGTATGATTATAGTATTCTTGAAGTCAACTGTCCTGCCCTGAGAATCGGTTATACGTCCATCGTCAAGCACCTGCAGAAGTATATTGAACACATCGGGGTGAGCCTTTTCAATCTCGTCGAAGAGCACAACTGAATACGGCTTTCTGCGTACCGCTTCCGTGAGCTGACCGCCCTCGTCGTAGCCTACATAGCCGGGAGGCGCTCCTATCAGACGGCTGACGCTGAACTTCTCCATGTATTCGCTCATGTCGATACGTATGATATTTCTCTCGTCGTCGAAAAGTATCTCCGAGAGTGCCTTTGCAAGCTCTGTTTTACCCACGCCTGTAGGACCGAGGAAGAGGAATGAGCCAATAGGTCTGTCAGGAGCCTGTATGCCCGCACGTGAACGGAGTATAGCCTCGCTTACCTTTGTTACCGCTTCGTCCTGTCCGATGACTCTCTTGTGAAGAAGTCCTTCCAGACCCAGTATCTTTTCCTTTTCGCCCTCCATGAGCTTGGATACCGGTATACCTGTCCAGCGGCATACTATCTTTGCTATTTCGTCCTCAGTTACCTTGTCACGGAGCAGTCTGCCGTTCTCGATATCATGTTCAGCCTGCTTTTCAAGCTCTTCCAGCTCCTTCTGCAGCTGAGGCAGCTTGCCGTATTTGAGCTCTGCCGCTTTGTTGAGGTCGTACTCACGCTCTGCCTTGTCTATCTCGCCGCCTGTGCGCTCTATCTCCTCACGGAGCTTCTGCACAGCGGAGATGTCATTCTTTTCGTTCTCCCACTTTGCCTTCATGCTGTTGAACTTCTCACGGAGCTCTGCAAGCTCCTTCTGTATCTCTTCAAGGTGCTCCTGAGAGATATTGTCACTTTCTTTTTTTAGTGCCGCTTCTTCAATTTCCAGCTGAACTATCTTGCGTGAGATAACGTCAAGCTCGGTAGGCATGGAGTCCATTTCTGTACGGATAGTTGCACAGGCTTCATCAATAAGGTCAATAGCCTTGTCTGGAAGGAACCTGTCGGTTATATATCTGTTTGAGAGCACAGCCGCGGAGATAAGCGCATTATCGCTTATCTTGACGCCGTGGAAGACCTCATAGCGCTCCTTCAGACCACGGAGGATAGAAATAGTATCCTCAACGCTGGGCTCGTCCACCATAACAGGCTGAAAACGTCTTTCGAGGGCAGGATCCTTCTCGATGTACTGACGGTACTCGTTAAGGGTCGTAGCGCCGATACAGTGGAGCTCGCCCCTTGCCAGCATAGGCTTCAGAAGGTTTCCTGCGTCCATAGCTCCGTCAGTCTTGCCTGCGCCGACGATAGTATGCAGCTCATCTATAAATAATAGTATCTGACCGTTGCTGTTCTTGATCTCATTGAGTACAGCCTTCAGACGCTCTTCGAACTCTCCTCTGTACTTTGCTCCTGCGACGAGAGCACCCATATCAAGGGAGAAGACCTTTCTGTCCTTGAGACTGTCCGGGACATCGCCGGCCACGATACGCAGGGCAAGTCCCTCTGCGATAGCAGTTTTTCCGACGCCCGGCTCACCAATGAGGACAGGATTGTTTTTCGTCTTTCTTGAGAGTATGCGGATAACATTTCGTATCTCGCTGTCACGTCCGATGACAGGGTCGAGCTTGTTTCGCCTGGCAAGACCAACAAGCTCCTGACCGTATTTCGTCAGTACATCATAGGTATCCTCAGGATTTTCCGTAGTAACACGGGTATTTCCTCTTACGGACATAAGAGCGCTTAGGAAACCGTCCTTAGTGATGTTGAAGGTGCTGAAAAGCTGTGATACCTCTCTGTCCTTGCAGTCTATAAGAGCAAGCATGAGGTGCTCAACTGATACAAACTCGTCCTTCATATTGGAAGCTATACTTTCGGCGTTTGTCAGCACACGGTCGCACTCTGCCGATATACCGATATTGCTGCTTCTGCCGCTTCCGGTTATCTTAGGCAGACCGTTTATCTTCTTCTCGATCTCGCTGTCAAAGATATCCTCATCTATATTCATCTTTTTCAGGAGCTGCGGTATAAGGCCGTTCTCCTGTCTTACAAGTCCGGCAAGCAGATGAAGAGGCTCTATAACTGAATTCGACTGCATAACAGCAATACTCTGAGCCTTTCTTACGGCGTCAACGGACTTCTGAGTCAATTTCTCTGCATTCATAACATTATCCTCCTGTCACAGTAATTCATATCTATCCTTACTTTCTTCGTTCACCTAAATGATATAACGTCCGAGGAGCTCCCTATAATTTCTTTCAAGGAGAGGAGCATTCTCTCCGAATTCTGAGGGAGCCGCAAAATAAGTCTTTACAGCATGGTCGAGATCCTTGATATACTCACCTATAGCCTCTCCCGCCTTTTCACCGGAAAGCGCTCCGGTATTGATAAGACGGCGTGAAAAGCTTCCGTCGCCGATCTCGCAGCTGTAGCTGTTTATGCCGAGCCTTGAAAGATAGGCGTTTTCAAGCTTTGCCCTGTAGGCGAAAAAGCTGTGAAACATATCAATGAGCTGAACGCTCTGTGTACGTATATTTACTCTCAGGGTCCCGATGTACTCCTTTGGCGACCTTTCAAGCTCCACCTTATAGTTTATGGTCGGTCTGTACTTATACTCCAAAGCTGTACGTACAGTCATGAGTGACGGTGACCGCTGCTCCTGTATCCTGAAGCTGCTGCTCACCAGCTCTGCCACCTGATCGAATATCTCACGCATACGCATTTCCGGCGTGACGCAGGAAAGATGCTCTGCAAGTATCTGATTTATTAGGTTTGAGCGGCTCGTACCGAGGCGGTACGCCTGCTCGTCCACAGCCTTTATTACATCGTCCATAAGAACAAGGCTGTACACACTTCTTTTCATTTGTACATCACTTCCCTTCTGTGTTATATACATATTAACACGGATTATAGAATTTGTCAAGCGGATTATATAATCTTTCACGCAAGTTTCACAATGTAAAAAAATTCCGCTCACGAAGAGCGGAGAATTCGGCCCAAACGATTTTCATCGTTTAGCACTGTGGACCGAGCCATAGACAATAAGTTAAAATAAGTTATTGAGAATAGAAAACATGAAAAAATTACAAATGAAAGGGGTTAGTTTTATTACTTGACAAAACTATTTCTATG
>NZ_JAEFAJ010000051.1 GCF_016287535.1 Ruminococcus sp. | reverse complement strand
CTCCCGTAGGAGTCTGGGCCGTGTCTCAGTCCCAATGTGGCCGTTCAACCTCTCAGTCCGGCTACTGATCGTCGACTTGGTGAGCCGTTACCTCACCAACTATCTAATCAGACGCGAGCCCATCTCAAAGTGATAAATCTTTGATAGTCAGAAGATGCCTCCCAACTATGTTATGAGGTATTACCATCCGTTTCCAGAAGCTATCCCTCTCTTCAAGGTAGGTTGCTCACGTGTTACTCACCCGTCCGCCACTAAGAACTCTCAGTAAACCAAAAGTTCTCCGTTCGACTTGCATGTGTTAAGCGTGCCGCCAGCGTTCGTCCTGAGCCAGGATCAAACTCTTTATTATTATCGTATATTTCAGATGTTTCCATCTAAGATATCTTAATCCTGTTCATAACGCTTGCGTTATTACTTGCGTGTTATTTTTTAGTCTTTTCTTGACCTCTCTTCTCTCCGCTGATTTCTCAGCTTCAAAAAGGAATCTCAAGGGTCGTTATACTTTTTTCTTCGCATTGTTCAATTTTCAAGATGCTGTCACTGCCTCTCCTGAGACAGCTTTAATATTATATCACTGCCTTTCCGGTTTGTCAAGTGCTTTTTCAAAATTTCTTTCGATTTTTTTACTCCACTCTTGATTCCCTTGTCGGACAGTAAATATATTATATCACCTATACCACAATTTGTCAAATCAAATTTTACTCAAATAATCCATTGCTTTTTGTATGAAATCACGGACAGCAGTCTCCCTCCCATATGGTCAGAAAAGGCACCTGAACGGCGCCTTTTCCGTTATTCCGCAGCAAGAAGCTCCTTGTAAGTCCTTATATATGTGTCGGCAGAAGCAGACCAGCTGTGATCGCACTCCATTGCCCTTTTAACAAGCTCCTTCCATGCATTTTTATCGTTATAGTCGTTCCATGCACGCTTTACAGCATCCAGCATATCATTGGCATTATACGTCTTGAACGTGTAACCGTTGCCTTCTTCTCCGCCGTTATCGCGTACAGAGTCCCTGAGTCCTCCTGTTTCACGGACTATCGGCACTGCTCCGTATCTCATGGCTATCATCTGAGCAAGTCCGCAGGGTTCGCTCTGTGATGGCATCAGGAACATATCCGAGCCCGCATATATCCTGTGGGAGAGCTCAGGCTCAAATCCGACCGTTACGGACACTCTGTCAGGATATCTTGCAGCCATTTCAAGGAAGAAGTCCTCATATATCTTTTCGCCGCTGCCCAGTATCACGAATTTCAGTCCGTCGTGGACCATTTCTTCAAACACACAGCGTATAAGGTCAATTCCCTTGTGGCGGACGAAACGCGATACTATTCCTATTATCGGCTCGCCGCCATCGGCAAGCCCGAATTCCCTGATAAGCTCTTCCTTGCACTTTTCCTTTCCCGCAAGCTTTTTTGCAGAGTAATTCTCCGCTATGAACTTGTCCTTGTCCGGATCGTACAACTTGATATCGATACCGTTCATGATGCCGCGGAGCTTGTACTGCTTTGTGACCAGTATCCTGTCAAGCCCGTGTGCATACCACGGATCCATGATCTCCCACGCATAGCTCGGACTGACGGTCGTTATCATGTCAGAGGTCTCAATAGCCCCCTTCATCATATTGACATAGCCGTCGTATTCTATAAGTCCTGCATTGTACATGGGTATGCCCATCAGCTCACCGAGCACCTCTTTTCCGTACTTTCCCTGATACTCGATATTATGTATGGTATAAACTGTTTTTATTCCGTCATATCCCTGCTGATACTTATAATAAACATTGTAATAAACAGGTATCATCGCTGTCTGCCAGTCATTGCAGTTTATAATATCGGGAGTAAACTTTATATACTTCAGCATTTCAAGTACTGCCCTGTCAAAGAACACGAATCTTTCGCAGTCATCATAGAAGCCGTAGAGTCCGTCTCGTGAAAAGTAGTACTCATTATCTATGAAGTAATAGGTTATACCTTCGTATATCGCCATAAATATACCGCAGTACTGCTTACGCCACGATACGTCTACAGTAATATTTGCAAGGAATACCATTTTCTCCCGTATTTCCTGCTTTATGGACTTATAGAGCGGTATCACCACTCTGCAGTCATGCCTTTTTGCCTTTATCGCTTTCGGAAGCGAGCCTACAACGTCTGCAAGACCGCCCGAGGCTGCGAATGGCACAGCCTCGCTGGCAGCAAATAGTATTTTCATATTTGATCACCGCCGTCAGATCTTACCGCCTTTTCCAATATACAGCGGATATGTCTCGGAGCCCGTAAGCACCTTTGCATCACTTATCTCTACGTTCTTGTCAGTTATTACGGAGGATATGCTGCAGCTTGAGCCGACCTTTGTTCCCTGGAACAGAACGCAGTCCTTGACTACAGTATCCTTACCGATCCTAACGCCTCTGAAGAGTATGGAATTGATGACAGTGCCCTTGATTATACATCCGTCGGCAATAAGCGAATCCTTGATATT
>NZ_JAEFAJ010000043.1 GCF_016287535.1 Ruminococcus sp. | reverse complement strand
AGCGGCTGGCGGTGACGCTTCAGGCGGCGGCGCGGCGGCTGGCGGTGACGCAGGCGGCGCAGCAGGCGGATTCGCTGAATATTGATAAAAGGTGATACTTTGAGCAATAACATCAGATTATGCTGTCCATGCCATTTTGGTCTGGAAAGCGTATTAAAATATGAGATCCAGAAAATCGGCGGTACTGACCTGAAGGTCAGCGACGGAAAAATAAGCTTCACGGGTGACGGAAATATCCTCGCCCGTGCCAATATCTGCCTTTCAACGGCAGAAAGAGTCCTCATAGAACTGATAGAGTTCAGGGCTACGACCTTTGAAGAACTCTTCCAGGGCGTCAGGGCGGTAGAACTTGAACGCTATATCGGTCCCAAGGACGCATTCCCGGTAAAGGGCTATTCTCTTAATTCAGCCCTTCACAGCGTTCCAGACTGCCAGTCAATTGTCAAAAAGGCTGCTGTGGAACGCCTTAAATCCAAATACGGTATAAACTGGTTCGACGAAACAGGTCCGACAGTACAGATAAAGTTCAGCATATTAAAGGACGTAGTTTCACTCTACCTTGATACCAGCGGCGTCGGTCTCCACAAGCGCGGATACAGACGCAATTCAAATGCAGCTCCGATAAAGGAGACTCTGGCAGCGGGCATAATCGACCTTGCCCGTGTACGCCCTGACTCTGTAGTATGCGACCCGTTCTGCGGCAGCGGCACTCTTCTTATAGAAGCCGCTCTGAAAGCGCTTCGCATCGCTCCCGGTATAAACAGGCGCTTCGCCGCTGAAAAATGGAGCACCGTTGATGACCGTATATGGCAGGAGGAGCGCAAAAGAGCTATCGATAATGTTGACAAGTCTGCCGAATTCCACGGTATAGGCGCTGACATTGACGACGCTGCCGTTGCTCTGACTCTTGACAACGCTCATAAGGCAGGCATCAAGTCAAGGCTGACCATAGAACAGGCTGACATTGCGAACTTCGTTCAGCCGTCAGACTCAATAGTTATATGCAACCCGCCCTATGGCGAAAGGCTGCTCGAACTCCGTGAGGCTGAGGATATCTACCGCAAAATGGGAAGAGTCCTCGGAAAAGGCGGCAGCAGACAGAGCTACATCATCTCCCCTCACGAGGAGTTTGAAAAGTTCTTCGGAGCAGAGGCGCATAAGCGCCGCAAGCTCTATAACGGCATGATTAAATGTCAGCTGTATATGTATTTCTGACAAAAAAGCTCCGTATATGCGGAGCTTTTACTTTAACAGGTGGTGGGTAAAATGAAATATCCATTGAAAAGAAAGCTCCTGCACTTGTTCTTTCCTTCGCGCTGTCCGTTATGCGGAGAGCTTATAGGAGCTTTTGACCGTTTCTGCGCCGGCTGCGCTGACAAACCCGTAAGATATGAAGGAAATTTCAGCATTGAAGGAACTGACAGCTTCACGGCTGCTTTTGAATATGATGACAATATAAAGCCAGCTGTTTTCCTGCTGAAAGACGGTATCTGCGGCAATGCCGCCTATGCTCTCGGCGGCGCTCTTGCAGACAGGCTCAGAGGAAACGGTACCGACAGCGATATAGACATCATAGTACCAGCGCCGATGTACAGGTGCGACGTAAGAAAACGCGGCTTCAACCAGTCTGCTCTCATAGCGGAAGAGGTCGGAAGGATACTCGGCATACCTTCCGATCGCAGTGCAGTTGTAAAAACACGTCCAACCCATACTCAGAAAGGTCTGCGCGGCAGAGAAAGAAAAGTAAATCTGAGCAATGCCTTCTCGGCTTCAGACAGACTAAAAGGCAAACGCGTCCTTTTAGTGGACGATATATGCACTACAGGCAGCACTCTCCGTGAGGTCGCTGCCGCAATAAAAAAAGCAGGCGCTGCTTCAGTACACTGCGCCTGCTGCTGTAAAACGATCTCCCACAAAGACTGAGCTCTGTGGGAGATATTTTTTTATCCGTTCCGCTTTTTGATGAACTGCGTCAGCGCCATCGGCGAGTTGTTTCCTGATACATAAGCATAATACGCAAGTATCAGTGACGCATCTACCGCGTCGATAACACCGTCGCCGTTAACGTCAGCTGCAACCACCTGATGAGAATCCTCAAATGTTGTAGGCTCTCCGATGGAAAGTGCAGCATACTCCGCGAGGACCATTGATGCGTCAACAGAATCTATCATTCTGTTATTGTTTACATCTCCGAGAGCATAAGGCGGATTCTCAACAACTCTGATGCTTCCGACTGCTACGCCCTTGGTGAAGATATAATCGGTCATCGCCTTACCTTCATCATTATACTCGATATTCATGAACAGCGGCTTTTCACCGTACTTTGTAGGTCCTATCTCAAAATTGAAGATATCTCCTACCTTGCAGTCCTTGGGGAGAGTGAAATCAACAGTCCACATAAGGCCGTCCTTACCTGCATTGTTTCTGCCGGCTGTAACAAGTGTTATGAAATCGCCGGTATCACCTTCACCCTGTCCGCAGGTGAGCTTTGAGATAGCGGGGCCTCCGCAGGCTTCTCCTACCTGCATACGGTCATCATAATAGAGGTAAATGAGCGTATTGCAGTAGCGCTGGTTCGCACCGTCCACGTATATCTCAACTGTCTGTGTATTTGTAAGCGCATCATTCAGGCATACTTCCGTATGGCTGAGGTGGAAAACAGGTTTTCCCTGTTCAGCCGGGGCATATGACACAGTAGAAGTCGTTGTTGTAACAGCTTCAAGAAGGTATGTATTCATACGCAGCTGTGTAGTAGTTCCGTCAACATTTCTGACTGATACCACCGGTATAAACGTCGTTTCAACTGTTGTGGTAGTTGCGGAAACATCTGATGTCACCGTTGTTGAAGAGGTAGTGCTTTCCGTTGTTGCCTCAGTCGTTGTTGTGGAAGTAACTGTTGTCTCAGGAGCAGAAGTTGTTGTTGTAACAGCTTCTGTTTCCGTGATGCTCTCAGTAGTAAGGGGAGCAGTTGAAGCCACGGTTGTGAGCTCCTCAGTAGTAGTTGTCGTTACAGGCTCAGTAACAGTCGTTACCGGCTCGGTCGTGGTCGTTGTAGTCTCAGTTGTGGTCTCGGCAGTTGTGGTCGTTGTTTCCACTCTCCACTCATCCGGGATAGGTCCGAGGCTCTTGAACTCGTAGCCGTACCTCTCGGCATAGGCCTGTGCGGTAGAGTTGTCGTAACCCTCGATAACACCGTAATATACCGGACCGCCGTCACCGCTGGACTGGTAGGAACAAATGGTATTTCCTCCATCATGTATCACACAGTAGGGATTGCAGATACGGACAGACTGAAGCTTGGTACACTTTGTAAACGCCTTGTCCTCTATCTCCTCGATCGCTTTGGTCAGGATTACCTCCTCGACCTCCGAGCCTTCAAAAGCTCTTTCGCCAACAATTGTAACGCTGAGTCCCTGCACTGTTGTAGGGATATAGATAACGCCTCTTGTTGTTCTGGCATCTCTTACTTCAACGTGATCCTTCAGTTTTGCATAGCTGATTCCGATCTCCATTACCTTGCCGGAATCCATCTCTATTGCCGGTCTTACTGTACTCAATGCCGCATATCCGCTTTTTACAGAGTTTGAAGGCAAAGTTCCGCTCAACATAAGTGCAGAAAGACATACGGCAGCTATTTTAGTGACTTTCATAAACACCTCCGAATTATAATAAAAATCATCCCGCTGCAGACTGTCTGCAGCTATTGTTCCTTTTTTCCCCGGACCGCTCCCTCGTCCCGTCAGTCAATGCTTGGTCATTAATGATAAGCGATAACAATACGTTTGTGCGATGTCTGAGCGTAACGATTATCAGGGACTTGAACCCTGTGCCGCTCCCGGCACCGCCAAACTTTATGCTTTCCTTGCGGAAAGACTTTTTTGCATTCGCCCTGCCGGTGACTACACCATATGAGCTCAGATGAGCTCAGTCGACCAGTTCAGCGCCTGTATCCGGTTATCGGTTATACGAAACTCCTTTGACATATCGTCTATCTTTTTCTGGAGTTTCCTGACGTCGACCGTGCTGAGTATTTTTATCTCGGTCATTCTCGCACGTTTCGCCGTCTGACTGGCATTGGAAACAATATCTTTATATACAGCGATCTTCTCCTTGAGAACATCTCTCGCGGCAATAAGCTCCGTAATACTTTTTCCTTCGGAAATAGTAACACAGTTTGTATGATTTATCCTGCGCATAAGCTCCTCAAGACGTGATAATGAACTGTCAAGCTCTTTCAGGAGCGCCTGCGGATCCTCTGCAGGCTTTTCATTTTCCTGTACTATCACGTTATTGATGAGCCTGCTTCTAAGCTGTTCGATACTTCTGTTCAGATCTGCCCGTTCCTGTAGTGCTTCTGCAAGTTTCATTCCATCACTCCATATTATTAAGATGTATTGCTAAAAGTGGAGAGCTGAAGAATATATGATTATGTGTCTGGTATTGCTTTTATCCTATATTTCTGTCAAGATCATCAGATCCTTCTCAACTCTGAACACTCAGATCATTCTTTCATTTCCTGTCATTATAGTCGTAAAACATTTCGTCTATGAGCTTGTCATAGTCGCTGCTGTCTCCCAAAGCCGCCTTAATCAGCGCACCTGCATTCCTGAATGCAAGTCTGAAATAAAGCCAATCCCCCATCTCATCAAACTTTCTCGTAGAGTTGATGAGGTAATTGTTTTTAAGACAGCCGTACTTTTTTCCCTCCTTTTTTCCGTATCTGCGGATATTTATTGCGGTCGCGATATCTTCTGCCGCTTTTTTCCCGGCGAATCCGCCGACTGCCTCGAAGGTCCTTTTCTCAGCCCAGAAAATACCGCAATACAATCCTGAAAGTTTAAAACCCAAACGACATATGATCTCATTTACCCTGATCGGGAACGAATAGCGCTCAAATCTTATAGGAGCACCGCCTCCGATATACTTTCCGCTGTTAAGTCTTCCAAGAACCTCGCGTATAGTATTTACGGTCATGCGGTTGTCACAGTCTATAGTGACTATGACTCTGCCCTTTGCAGCGCTTATCCCCGTATTTCTCACAGTTGCTATACACCTGCTCTCATCAGTTACCACTACGGCACCATTGGCAGCTGCAAGCTCTGCGGTACGGTCAGTACACCTGTTGCACACCACAATGATCTCAACGCCGCATTTTACGTGCTCTGCAGCACGCTTAACACTGTTTATGCACCTTACTACGTAGCTTTCTTCATTGTGAGCAGGAATTACAACTGAAACCGTTATATTATTTGACATTATGAACATTCCTTCCCCTTAGCGTGTTCACTTTTCCTATAAATTATACCACTTTTTTTACTACCAGTCAATAGTTTTTAGCTTTTAATACTATATTAAAAAAAGAAATTTATTCTATAGGGGTATATATTATCTGAATATTCTTTCGGCTAAAAACGAGCAAATCCACCATATTGCGTTGTTCTTCACCAAATTTATTTTTTTGACGAACGGCAAAAGCGATGAAAAATCTGACAAATGTCAAGGAGAAAAATCTGAAATTTTTATTAATAATTCAAAGTTTTATCTATTAGTCGCAGCTATTTTTGATATCTGCGCAACAAATGGTGAGCATGATCTATAATAGCAGCACTGCTGTTCTGTGGATTTTGATTACGTGTTATAATTTTTGGCTCATTTCCTTTTGTAAATTAACTTTTCAGCCTATTTAAATTTATTTTTTGACGAGAGAAAATTCAAGCCGTTTTTTGTACAAAATAACAGTCCGCGCTGCAAAAGTATATGGACCGGCAGCCTGAAGGCAATGTATTTCATTTATAAGCCCTGCTCCTCATTATTAATTATATTTTGTGAAAAATGTCTTTTTCGGCTTGACAAAACTGAGGTTTTAATGTATATTTAAGGTGTATAGGTACGGAGAGATACCGTGCCTGAAAATATTTAATACGAGAGGGGTATTAAACATGATAATAAACAAGATAACGGCAGCTGTTTCTGCTCTTGCCATGACCGCGGGCGTACTTACATACGTACCAAAGACAGGCATACAGGAAGAGCTTCCAAGGACAAACGCAGCTTCTTCCTATAATTACGCGGAGGCTCTGCAAAAGTCGATGTTCTTCTATGAGGTGCAGCAGTCAGGAAAGCTCCCGGACTGGAACAACGTAACATGGAGAGCAGACTCAATGGTCGATGAGAGCGGCAAGGAGACAGACGCCGTTCCCGGAGGCTGGTTCGACGCCGGCGACCATTTCAAGTTCACTCTGACGAACGCTTATTCTGCTTCACTCATGGCATGGGGCTATATCGAGTACAAGGACGCTGTTGACAATGCAGGTCTCGGCGAGCTTTACCGCAACAACCTGCAGTGGGGTCTCGATTACGTTTTAGCCTGCGACAAGGGCGGCGGAAAGATGATAGGCACTATCGGCGACTTTACAGGCGGCTCCACAGACCATAATATATGGTGCAGCGCCGAGGTATATCTCCGCAAGCATCATCTCAACAATGGCGACTGGAAACGTCCGAGCGATACTATATCCAACGCTTCCGTTGCGGCGCTCTCCGCAGCTTGTCTCGCAGAGGGATATCTTGTATTCAAGGACACCCAGCCCGACAAGGCGGCAGATTACCTGAAGCACGCAAAGGACCTCTTTGAAGGTGCTGACAAGATAAGAGCAAACAAGGACGTAGGCGGTATGTCAGGTATGTACAATACCTCCTCGTGGCTCGACGACTGTATGTACGCAGCAAACTGGCTCTACAGAGCTACAGGCGACAAGAGCTACCTTGACAAGATCGAAAAGGACTATATCCCCAACTTCCCGCTGGAGAACCAGTCCACAGACAGAAAGTATACATGGGGTCTCTGCTGGGACGACACCTCTCAGGCAGCAGCTCTCCTCTACGCTCAGAACACAGGCAGTCAGGAGTGGATTGACCACGTCAACCGTCATCTGAAATACTGGATGGGTGAGGATTCCAAGCCCTTTGAAGGAAGTATAACCTCCAAGGGACTCTCATGGCTCACCAACTGGGGCTGTCTCCGTCACGCAACAAATACCGCATGGCTTGCAAAGCTGGCAAGTGATACCATATTCAAGGACGACTCATCCCTCGCTTCAAAGTACAACACATGGGCTGACAAGCAGATGAATTACTGCTTCGGCGACAACGAGGAGGGCATAAGCTACGTTCTCGGCATGGGTTCCAAATGGCCTCAGGCTATCCACCACAGGACTGCTTCCGGTATCCACGATGACCACTGGAACGAGCTCGGACAGAAGTCCGGCGGCAACGAGGGCTGGCAGACAGAGTATGCTCATACTCTCTACGGCGCTCTCATCGGCGGTCCTGACAGCAAGGGCAGCTACGGCAATTATAAGGTATCAGACTATCAGTACACCGAGGTAGCTATCGACTACAACGCAGGATATACAGCTGCTCTCTGCGCTATGATCGCAGACAACGGCGGTTCTCCTCTTGCAGACTTCCCGCTTACCGAAACTCCCACATGGGACGAATGGCAGGTAGCCGCTGTTATCAACGGCTCCGGAAGCAGCTACACAGAGGTAAAGGCTTGGGCTATGAACCACACCGCATGGCCGGCAAGAGTTGCTGAGGATATTGAGTACCGCTACTACTTCGACGTATCAGAGGTGCTTGAATCAGGTCTTACAATAGACGATATCACTGTTGAAGGCAAGTCTCAGCAGTACGGTGAAGGCAAGCAGGGTCACGCAACAGTTTCGGGTCCCTATAAATACGAAGGTGACACAACCGGCAATACATACTACGCTCTTATCAAGTTCGACGACGGAAGAGCTATACAGCCTACCGGTCAGAGCGAGCACAGAGACGAGGTTCAGTTCAGGGTATCTATCCCCGACGGCAAGGGCGGCACATGGGATCCTTCCAACGACTGGTCATACAAGGGCGGTCTTGCAAAGGCTTCCGACCTCAAGAAAGCTGATTCGCTCAACAAGCAGATAACAATGTATGTTGACGGCGTTCTTGTATGGGGTACCGAGCCTGACGGAACAGAGCCTGCTCCCTATACTGTACCCGGGAGTAGCGGTTCAACCACAACGACCTCAGCAACCACAACAACCACAACTTCAACAACAACCACTACAACCACAACAACTACTACAACAAGTACAGCTCCCACTACTACAAGCACTACAAGCTATACTGACACGACTACAGAGACTACAACTACCAGCGGAGGCGGAGAAAATACAGATAGTGTTACCAAATGGGGTGACGCTAACTGTGACGGCGGTGTCGATCTGGCAGACGCTGTTATAATCCTCCAGTCACTCGCAAACCCGAACAAGTACGGTCTCTCCGGCACGGACGAACACCACATCACCGAACAGGGAGCCCTCAACGGCGACGTTTATGAGAACGGTACGAACCTCACCGCAAACGATGCGCTCAGCATCCAGAAGTTCTGCCTGAACCTCATAAAAGAGCTTCCTGAAAAATAAATAATTAATTCACAATTAAGAAATAAGAGGAATTTACTTTCCTCTTATTTTTTTTACATTTTTGTAAAATGTGTACAAATCTTTAAGAACCCCATTAGAGAAATACACGAAATTCCAGAAAACTATTTACTTTTTTTTTTCGATATAATATAATATGAGTGATGAATAGGCATCGGTGCAAGCTCCGCTGAGGAGAGCCTATTTTTCGCGGAATTCAAACAGATATAACCGCAATGTTTGCACTGACATTGCGTTATAAAATATCTTACAAAATATCAGGGAGGGTATTCAAATGCACAAGAAAACAAAGAAGATACTTGCCAGCGTTATGGCTCTGGCAATGTTCGCTCCGTCGACTGTTGCTTCACTCGCACCCATGACAGCTTCAGCTGGTCTGGTTGTCGGCGAAAGTGAATTCACACACAAGGCTCTGCCTTGGCACACTTGTGAGTCAAGCCCTGCAAAGCAGGATTTCGAGCTTACAAGTGATGGTACATTCCACGTAATCGTTAAGGTTGCTGAAGGCGCCGACAAGGAAAAGTGGGATCTCCAGGTAAGACACAGAAACCTCAACTTCAAGTCCGGTCACGAGTACAAGGTAAGCTTCAAGGCTAAGGCTAAGAGAGACGGTATGGAGCTCTGCTCAAAGATCGGTAACATCAAGGGTGACGAAGAGTATTTCGAGCTCGACGGTGAGTCCAACGATATGCACATGGGACCTCACATGGGTGGTAAGTGGCCGAATGCCGCTGTTAAGCTCACAACTGACTGGCAGACATTCGAGGGTACTTTCACTCCTACACAGGACCTCGAAGCTTGTGAGTGGTGCTTCCACTATGCAAAGGGTACTAAGTATCAGGGTAATGCACAGGAAGGCGACGAGATCTGGTTCGACGATATGGTAATCGATTGCGTTACCTGCGGCGACAAGGCTCCCGGAAAAGACTGCTGTAACTCAGATCCTAAGGAATCCTACGGTGCAACAAACCGTGACTACGCTGCTAACTATGATGATAACCTCATGAAGAACGGCAAGACCGTTAACTTCATCTCTGTTAACCAGATCGGTTACTTCACAGATTTCGCTAAGATAGCTACTCTCGGCGATAACAAGGGTGATATCCTTTACGGCGCTACAACAATCGACCTTTCAGGTACATATACATGGAACCTCGTTGACGCTAAGTCAGGTCAGGTCGTTGAGTCAGGCACAACAGGCGCTGTAACAAAGGACGCTGATTCAGGTGACTCTGTTTGCAAGATCGATTTCTCAAGCTTCAAGACTCCCGGCAGATACTACCTCCAGATCGACGGTAAGGACTGGAGATCATTCGAGTTCAATATCGGCGATGACATCTATTCAGATTCTTCACACGATATGCTCAAGAACGCTCTGAACTACTTCTATCAGAACCGTTCAGGTCTCGATATCGAAGAGAAGTACATCACTTCAGGCGATAAGAGCACTCTCGCTCATAAGGGCGGTCACAAGACTGATAAGGCTTACGTTCAGAAGGAATGGAAGAACGAGTACCTCAGCCCAACAGAGGCTACAAGCACTTACGCTTCATCAACCATCACAGCCAACAAGGGCTGGTACGATGCTGGTGACCACGGTAAGTACGTTGTTAACGGCGGTATCTCTGTATGGACTCTCCTTAACATGTATGAGAGAGCTTTACATAACGATAATACAGCAAAGAAGTTCGCTGACGGTTCAGGCGCAGTAAATATCCCTGAGAGCGGCGACTCAAAGAAGATCCCGGATATCATCGATGAGTGTCTCTACGAGCTCGAATTCATGACAGCTATGAAGGTTGATTCTTCAGAGCCTACATGGGGCAAGTATGCAGGCATGGTTTACCACAAGCTCCATGACCACAAGTGGACAGGACTTGCTACAAGACCTTGGGATTACGTTGACGAGTGGGAGACTGAGCGTATAGTTAAGCCGCCTACGTTCGCTGCAACACTTAACTACGCTGCTTGTGCTGCACAGGTAGCAAGACTTATAGAGCCTTATGATTCAGAGAAGTCAGCATTCTACCTCAAGGAAGCTAAGGCAGCTTATGAGGCAGCTGAGAAGAACTGGTATGAGGCAACAAGCTCAGAAGAGACAAACAAGACTTCTCTCTATGCTCCGTTCAACCAGGCTAAGGGCGGTGGTCCTTACGGCGATAACGAAGTAAAGGACGATATGTACTGGGCAGCTTGCGAGATCTTCGTATCTGCAAGCGCACTCGGCGATTCTGACGCTGATACATACCTCACCAAGCTTTCTGAATACAAGAACGCTTTCAAGATTCCTGAGAGAATCACAGGCGGTGAGAACCAGTCAGGTACATTCTCAGTTCTTAACTGGGGTAATACAGCTTCCGCTGGTTCGATCTCACTTCTCCTTAACAGCCAGTATCTCACAGATACTCAGAAGGATACACTGATCAAGTCACTCACTGATACTGCTGATGCATATATCAAGGAGGAAGAGACACAGGGCTACGGTATCCCATACAAGTATGACGGACCTGGCTACACTGATGAGAACAACCTCACATCTGATATCATCATCAAGGGTTATGAGTGGGGTTCAAACTCAATGGTTATCAACAACCTCATGGCTATGGCTTACGCTTATGATGTAACACAGGACGTTAAGTACATGAACGGTGTTCTTACTGGTATGAACTACCTCCTTGGCTGTAACCCGCTTTCATTCTCATATGTAACTGGTTACGGTACATACAAGGAAAAGAATCCTCACCACAGATATTGGTCTTACGAGCTCGATAAGACTCTGCCTATGGCTCCTGACGGAGTTCTTTCAGGCGGTCCTAACGCTGGTCTCCAGGATCCATATGTACGTGCTCTCGGATTCGTTCCCGGTAAGGAGGGCAACCCGTCACAGAGATGTTTCGTTGACTCAATCGAAGCATGGTCCACAAACGAGGTTACTATCAACTGGAACGCTCCTCTGGCTTGGATCGTTGAGTTCCTCCAGGATAAGGACGAGAAGTATGATATAAGCGATGGAAATGGTACAACAACATCATCAACAACTACAACCACAACTACGACTACAACTAAGGACACAACAACTACAACATCTACAACCTCAAACGGCGGTTCAACTACTGTTACTAAGTGGGGAGACGCTAACTGCGACGGTGATGTAGATATGTCAGATGCTGTTCTTATCATGCAGTCACTTGCTAACCCGAACAAGTATGGCATCGGCGGTACAGACGCTAAGGCTATCACAGCTCAGGGTCAGGCTAATGCAGATGTAGATACAAGCAGCGCAGGAATTACTGCTAACGATGCTCTCCGCATCCAGGAATTCCTCCTCCACAAGATCTCATCTCTCGATCCTACTAAGTAATTAGTAAATTATCAATAAAATAAAGCGGCGCTTCGGCGTCGCTTTGTTTTTCAGGAGGCGGTATTCTGGCTAATATACTTGACTATCTCGACTGGAGAGGCGATGTCCCCTTCTCCGCCGACCCTTTCAACGAGATCGACGGAATGATACTGTCACAGCTGTGCTACGTTCACCTTGAAGGTGTCGTTTCGGAAAGCTTTGACGAGGAGATCTCTATCCCCGACGCTTACCGTTTATACAGACCGGACGATATAGATGTGAACAAACGAATACTGACATTTGAGCAGGACAATATCCTTTTCAAAAAACTGGCTGAGTCACGGCGCTTTCGCGGTGCCGCCCTGCGCGGTTTTGTGAGCAGCATCGAAACTTCTGAGGATATGCAGTTTTCCGCACTCACCTACCGTCTTGACGATGAGAGCGGCTTCCTCGCTTTCAGAGGCACCGACGGCACAGTCGTGGGCTGGAAGGAGGACTTCAACCTCAGCTTCATGCAGCAGACAGCCGGTCAGGAACGCGCAATAGAATATCTTAACACCGCTTTCGCTAACGATGACAAGCCGATACGTCTCGGCGGTCACTCAAAAGGCGGCAACTTCGCTATATTCAGCTCTCTCTACTGTGATGAGAGCATACGCAGCCGTATAGTTAATATATACTCATACGACGGACCGGGATTCAGGAACGAGGTCATAGAGTCAGAGGTATACAACAATATGCTGCCTAAGATAAAATGCTTTATACCTCAGGTATCCATTGTCGGTATGCTTCTCGGCAATGCTTCCGAACCGAAAATAGTAAAAAACTCCGCTATCGGCATAAAGCAGCACTTCGCCTATAACTGGGAGCTGAAACGGAACCGCTTTCTGCTCACAGACAAGCTGAAAAAATCAGGCGATGTGATAAACAAGGCTATATCCGGTATGCTCGACGATTTCAGCGATGCAGAAAGGGAGATATTCACTGAATCTCTCTTTGAGATACTTCAGGCTCCCGATAAGGAAACGCTGAAGGAGCTCAATAAACTCAGGTCTTATCCGTCCATAATAAAGGCTTTCTCAAAGCTGAAGCCCGAACAGCAGGTTGTAATGAAGGATGCTTTCCGAAAAATAGCCCAGAACGGCAAGGGCGCATTCTTCAAATAAAAACAGGGTAAATAACATTTTAGGTGCCGGGCGTTTGCGTAATTGTCACCAATTGCGAACGCCATACCCCCAAAAATATACTCTAAAAACAAAAAAGGCTTCACGGAATGACCGTGGAGCCTTTAAATTTGCTATTAATAATCAGACACCGTACTTAGCTGTAGCAACCGGAACACCGGGGCCCATTGTTGAAGTAACTGTGCAGCTCTTGAGGTAAGTACCCTTTGCAGCAGCAGGCTTAGCCTTAACAACAGCTTCCATAAGTGTGTTGAAGTTCTCTTCGAGCTTTGCAGCGCCAAAAGAAGCCTTTCCGATAGGACAGTGAATGATGTTTGTCTTGTCGAGACGATACTCGATCTTACCAGCCTTAGCCTCTGTAACAGCCTTTGCAACATCGGGAGTTACTGTACCGGCCTTGGGGTTTGGCATAAGACCACGGGGTCCGAGAACCTTACCGAGACGTCCAACGAGTCCCATCATGTCAGGTGAAGCGATAACTACGTCGAAGTCCATCCAGTTTTCCTTCATGATCTTGTCAACGAGATCCTGACCGCCAACGAACTCAGCGCCTGCGCCCTGAGCTGCCTCATACTTGTCTTCCTTGCAGAATACGCATACACGAACAGTCTTACCTGTACCGTTAGGGAGAACAACAGCGCCTCTTACCTGCTGGTCAGCGTGTCTTGAGTCAACGCCGAGACGGATATGAGCCTCAATTGTCTCATCGAACTTAGCCTTTGCATTCTTGCAAACGAGGTCAAGAGCCTCTGTGGAATCATACTGCTTTGCATAATCAACAGCCTTTGCGCTGTCAACATATTTTTTGCCGTGTTTCATTATATTTCCTCCTATTTAAGTGGTAATACCGGGAGCTTATAGCTTACCCGATTAGCGGAATTTTCCTCCCACCAATAGAACTCTGAACGGGATAA
>NZ_JAEFAJ010000019.1 GCF_016287535.1 Ruminococcus sp. | reverse complement strand
TTCTTGTCTGGAGCATATAGAGCTTCTTGTTCTCAACAGTGAACTCCATATCCTGCATATCGTGATAGTGATTTTCGAGAGTCTGGCAAACTTCCTTGAACTGAGCGAAAGCCTCAGGGAATGTCTCTGCCATCTGCTGGATAGGCATAGGTGTACGAACGCCGGCAACAACGTCTTCGCCCTGTGCGTTTGTGAGGAACTCACCCATGAGCTTCTTCTCACCCGTAGCAGGGTCACGTGTGAAGGCAACACCTGTACCGCAGTCATCACCCATATTACCGAATGCCATTGACTGTACGTTAACAGCAGTACCCCATGAGAAAGGAATATCGTTATCACGTCTGTATACGTTAGCTCTGGGGTTGTCCCATGAACGGAATACAGCCTTGATAGCGCCGATGAGCTGCTCCTTGGGATCGTCAGGGAAGTCTGTGCCGATCTTAGCCTTGTACTCAGCCTTGAACTGGCCTGCGAGCTCCTTGAGGTCGTTAGCGTCGAGCTCAACGTCCTGGGTTACGCCCTTCTTAGCCTTCATCTGGTCGATGAGTTCCTCGAAGTACTTCTTACCAACTTCCATAACTACGTCAGAATACATCTGGATGAATCTTCTGTAGCAGTCCCAAGCCCATCTGGGGTTATTTGACTTTTCTGCGATTGTGTTAACAACTGTCTCGTTAAGACCGAGGTTAAGGATTGTATCCATCATACCGGGCATTGAAGCTCTTGCGCCTGAACGAACAGAAACGAGGAGAGGATTCTCCTTGTCGCCGAACTTCTTGCCTGTGATTCCTTCCATTTTAACGATATACTCGTTGATCTCTGCCATGATCTCGTCAGAGATGCCGCCGTCCTCATAATACTGAGTACAAGCCTCTGTTGTGATTGTGAAGCCCTGAGGAACAGGGAGACCGATGTTTGTCATCTCAGCAAGGTTTGCGCCCTTACCGCCGAGAAGCTCTCTCATGTTGGCATTACCCTCTGAGAAAAGGTAACAATACTTATTTGCCATTGGTGTATACCTCCATTTTTTACATTACCGGACAATTTCCATTGGGGCATTATCCGAGTTATACCTATTATAACACATTCAAGAAAAAAATACCATATATGTGATGACAAATTTAAGCCGTTTAAATTACTTTATTTGTACAAAAATCAACAAAGCGGAGCGGATTTGACAAAAAAGGCTTGCATTTGCGGTCAAAGTGTGCAAAAATATGTGTATAGGAGTTTTTGAAAGGAGATATTTGTTCTTATGAAAAGGATAAAGACACTGCTTTTTGTCTGTACGATAGCTTTGTGCGCTGTCTCATGCAGCAAAAATACAGGCGGTACTGAACAGACAGATACGGCTTCCGTTGCTGAGCAGACTACTGTACAGACAGGTTCGTATGATCCGTCGATGATAGGTCCCGCACAGGGCGTTCCTGCTGCTTCGCTGCCTGCCGACGCGGAAAAGGCTCTGAGGTCTTTTGCCGAGAGCAGCGTGAGCGGCGATGTGGACACTATGCTTGAGAGTATGTACCCTGTCGATGCTGTCGAGGCTATGGAAGAATCAGGCATGAAACAGGAATTCGCCGTTGCGATGAGTTCGGGCGTAGGCGGTAAGCTCAACAATATGACCACGGACAGCTGCTATAAGCTGAGCAGCGCTGCAATAAAGGCTGCAAAGAAGTATTTTGATTCGTTTGCAGAGGGACTGAAGCTGAAAAATCAAAATTATCAGATAACGGACGGATATACCCTTAATATCAGCATTGAAACGGAAATAAACGGACAGACCGATAATTTTTCCGACCCTGTGTCCGTCGTGCTCATCGAGGGAGAGGGCTGGAAGCTGATACCGGCGTCAGAGGAGTACCTCCTGGGCATGGTACAGACTGAGGAACAGACCCAGCCTGCGTCACAGGAGCAATAATATTTTTTAGGAGAGGTAAATATGAATAAAGCTGTAATCTTAGCGGGCGGACAGGGCAAGCGCATGAAGGCTGATATGCCCAAGCCGCTTTTCAAAGTTCTCGGGGAGCCTATGCTCCACTGGGTGACAACTGCCTGTGAGGCGGCAGGAGTTGCCGATATATGTGTGGTAAAGGGCTTCAGGGGCGAAATGATAGACGAGTATCTTGACGGAAAGTACACCACCGTTCTTCAGGCTGAGAGATTGGGAACAGGTCACGCTGTACAGCAGGCCATACCCTTCCTCGAAAACGATAAGAGCGGCAATACACTTGTACTTTGCGGTGACGCTCCTTTTATCGACGAGGAGACAATAAAAAAATCCCTTGCCGTACATGAGCAGCAGGGGAATGCGGTCACTGTCATAACCGCGGAGCTGGACAATCCTTTCGGATACGGAAGGATAATCCGCAGTGCAAACGGTATCAGCGGCATAGTTGAGCAGAAGGACGCCACAGAGGAGCAGAAGGCTGTAAAGGAAGTTAATTCAGGCGCTTACTGGTTCAGGACCGCTGACCTTGTGGAGCTTCTCGGCAAGCTTGACAACAACAACGCACAGAATGAGTACTACCTTACGGATACTGTTTACATTGCTATATCAGAGGGCAAGAACGCAGGAGCCTTCAAGTCGGACAACGCTGACATAATCAGAGGCGCCAACGACAGAAATGACCTCCTTGAACTCAATACTTACGCAAGAATGGCTGTAATAAAGAAGCACCTTGTGAACGGCATTGAATTCACCTGCACCGACGGAGTTATCATCGAGCGCGGCGTGGAGATAGGCGTAGGTACCGAGATACTTCCGAATACCATACTCCGCGGAAATACCGTTATCGGCAAAAACTGCAAGATAGGTCCGAATGTTATGGCTGAGAACTGCCGTATCGGAGACAATGCTTCGCTCAATACGGTACAGGCTTGCGATTCGGAGATAGAATCAGGAGTAAATGTAGGTCCATATGTTCATATACGTCCCGGCAGCGTTATAAAGTCGGAAGCAAGGATAGGTGATTTTGTCGAGGTCAAGAACTCGGTGATCGGCGAAAAGACTGCCATAGCACATCTTGCTTATGTCGGAGACAGCGACATCGGAAAACGTGTCAATATCGGCTGCGGAACAGTTACGGTCAACTATGACGGCGTTGCGAAGAGCCGCTGCGTTATCGGCGACAACTGCTTTATCGGCTGCAATACCAACCTTATAGCTCCCGTAAAGCTCGGAAAGGCTGTATATACCGCCGCGGGAACGACCGTTACGAGAGATGTGCCGGATTATGCCCTTGCTATAGACAGAGGCGTTATGAAGGTGAACGAGGGATACACTCTCAGAAAGCTCAGGACAAAGCTTGAAAACAAGTGATGATAAAGAAAAGAGGCTGCCCTCAAGGCAGCCTTTTTTATATGGTATAGAACGAAATAAGCAGGTAAACAAAAGAATAACGACCTTCATTGACACCCTCTCAAAAGCCAATCAAGGTCGCTATCGATCAACATCCATGCACCCTCTATACACAGATGTCAATTACGGCGGGCACATTTTCCGCAGTGCCATATATCCGTTTGCAATGCTGTCACGACTGATCAGAAGTATCAAGCGTCATTAAACTGCTTTAGGCGATTAAACATATTATAGGCATTAATGTTTAATAACAGTTGTGAATAGTCGGAAGTATACTAAAACTGGATGGTTGGATTGGGGATCCGGCGGAGTTTAAAACCAGATCATGCAACACAGGATATAATTGCCGATTTTGTTACAGGACACATAATATATCTTAACATTATTATGTGGTGGTAGAAGAGCCGATATTTCGGTAAATTCCTCTGCCAACAATTGTATTATAGACTATGTGGGGAGGAAGTTCAATTGATTATATTGCTCGAAATTAGCACTAAATTGCTAAAATTAATGCAAATATTTACATTAATATTTTATTAACAATTGTATTTATTTTATTTGTTCATATTACGTACATAAACTTAGGGAGAACGTGTTTAATCTTTTATCAGAACAAAAAAGCAATTGAGTATTTCCTATAATTTCGCCAAATCGAAATGCACCTGATTTTTTAGCACAAAAGTGATATCATTGTGAAACTGCACAAAGGCAAAACTGACTGTCATTCATTTAACAATTATTAAAAATAGCAACAAATGACCAAAAGTTGTTTTAATAGCAAAAAATGCATAATTTTAATATATTTTTTTATTTTAACAATAACATTCCGAATAAAAAGCTCCGGAGTTGTCTCCGGAGCAGTGTGTCAGATAATACCCTTTGCCGCATTGTCGATGCGGTCTCTGTAATAGGCTTCTTCCCATGAGAAATCGAACTTTTTGAAAAGCTTCAGGCAGCCTTCAGCGTTGCCGAGAGCGCCTTCGAGCCCTTCGCTGTCGCCGCTGCGTGCGAATATATATACAGCGGTAACGAATATCTCAAGCAGGGTGAAATCGTTCTTGCCCTGAGGTTTGTATCCGAATTTCAGCAATTTCAGACCCTGAGAGTAATTCTTTGAAGCGCAGTCCGCCAGAGCGAGCGCCATATACAGCTCCGCCTGCCTGTTCTGAGAGACCTTTGATGACAGCTTCTGGAGAAAGCTTATGTTTGAGGTGCGGAAATCCACGGCGTCGCGCCAGTTGCCGATCTTGCTTATGGTTCTCAGCATACCGGTGCAGTAGTCGAATCTTTCCTCGCCGCCGAGTTTCTTGTCTGAAAGCTTGTCAAGGTAGAAATAGGCTGATTTATGATCCATGATCCTGTCGTAAAGTGACGCGAGCTGTATCATATCGAATGGAGAAGGCTTTTTGACGTTGTCGATGAATGCGTCGGCATATGCGTCGCACAGCTCTGTTGTATATCCGCTTTCAACGAAAAGACCGTATACATCAACATACTTCTTGAGTTCTGCCGCGCTTGATGTGAGCAGGGGAAATCCCACTTTTTTCCGCTCAATTGGTGATAACATATCTCGCCCCTCCTATCTGTTATTAATATCATAACTGTATAACAATTATATAATACTGGTACAGTTTTTATACAATGAGTCAAAACAGTAAATTATAACATCCTACTCTGTATATCAATTTTAGCACAAATCTAATTCTTAGTCAACAATTGTGAGTAAATACCTGATAAAACTGTTGATATGCACAAAAATGCAACGAATTTTTTTCCTAATCAACATTTTGAACAATTTGTGTTTTTTAAGACTATTTCAATATTTTATGATATAATGTAATTAAAGTGGAATGTTATACGCTTCAGAAACATTTCCGCACAGAAAGATGTGCTGCCGGAGCGGCAGCTGATTATCCAAGGGGGTATTATTATGAGACTTCTCGTTGTTGAGGACGAGATGCAGCTTGCGGACGCTTTGTCCGAGATACTCAAAAGAAATATGTACAATGTCGATACCGTTTATGACGGTGTTGACGGACTTGATAATGCGCTGACAGGCGTTTATGACTGTATCATTCTCGATATCATGCTTCCGGGAATGAACGGTATAGAGGTACTCAGAAAACTCAGACAGGAGAGGATCAACACACCGGTGCTCCTGCTCACCGCAAGAAGTGAGATCGAGGACAAGATAAACGGTCTCGACTGCGGCGCGGACGACTATATCACCAAACCCTTCGTGACGGGCGAGCTCCTTGCGAGAGTACGCGCTCTCACAAGAAGAAAGGGCGAGCTCGTCGATGAGGCAAGACTCGATTACAACGGACTGGAACTCAATAAGAATACCTGTTCCGTTATGTGGCACGGAAATGATGTGAAGCTTTCACTGAAGGAATATCAGATAATGGAGCTCCTTATATCAAATCCGAGGCAGATACTTCCAAAGGAAAGAATAATTGAAAAAATATGGGGCTACGAGAGCGATGTCGAATACAACAATATCGAAGTATACATATCATTCCTCAGAAAAAAGCTTTCAGTGATATCGGCTCCCGTGCAGATCAAAACAGCGAGAGGTATTGGCTACTCGCTGGAATAAACCGTAAAAAGGAGGAATGACAGATGTTCAGAAAAGTACATGACCGTATGTTCAGAAGAGCGCAGATGAAGCTTTTCGGTATGATCGTCAGTATTCTTCTTGCTGTGTTTATTGCACTTATTTTCGGTATAAACATGATAACAGAATCGGTGATGAATATGCAGTCCAAAGAGGTGCTGGAGGAGATCGCCGCGGATATAGGCTATGACGAGAGAAAAGCAACATTCTACTTCGTGAGTCATTCCGAGCCCAAGAACGAAAGGGAGGCTCCTCCGCCGTCAAAGCCTTCAAATCCGTCTGATCCGTCAACTACGGCTGAAACGGATACGACCGCAGAGGGCACCGACGCTGCGACATCATCAGATGTGCCCGCAAATACCGACGCTCCCACAGAGGGAGAAGTGACTGAGCCCGAAGATCAGCCTTCGGTTGATCCGGATACTCAGCCGGCTGAGCCGGATACTACAATACGTCCGTGGGTGATATTCCCAACAATGCCTGAGGACGCTACGTTCCCGGATATGTCCGGCGGCTGGAATCAGGACTGGAACAAACAGGACGGCAGCAGCGACGGTCAGAACTGGAATCAGGGCTGGAACAGCGGAGCCTGGGGCGGTCAGGACTGGAACAATCAGGGCGGCAGCACCGGCAGTCAGGGCTGGAGCGGCGGCTGGGGCAATCAGGACTGGAACAATCAGGGCGGCAGCAGCGGCGGTAAGGACTGGAGCGGCGGCTGGGGCAGTCAGGACTGGAACAATCAGGGCGGCAGCAGCGGCGGTCAGGACTGGAGCGGCGGCTGGGGCAGTCAGGACTGGAACAGCGGCGACTGGGGCGGTCAGGACTGGAACAGTCAGAGCATGAACGGCTGGTACTGGGACGGCAAGCAGTGGAAGAACAATAACGGCGAGACATGGGACGGAACAGGTATCCCGCCGTGGATCGAAGTCAGCCCGGAGCAGGAAGAAAAGTATTCACAGTGGTGGAGCAGTTCTAATCCCTACAATCTGTGGGATCCGAACAATCCGTACAGCCCCTGGAACAAGAAGGTAAAGGACAGCGAGAGCAGCGCTCCCCCCAAAGCCAACAGCAATGAGCCCGAAGAGGTAAAAGAGGAATTCAAAAGGTACAGCTCTGAGCAGGATACCGCTGATCCCGATGATATTATTGCTCAGACATCAGAGGACGGCAGCGGCTATGAGCTAGTACTCCTTTCGGAAAGCGGTACGTCAGGTATTGCTGCACGTACAGTAAATACAGGTAATCAGAACAGCGCCAAAAACGCGGCAAAGGTGGAGGAGATACCGAGAAAGATCGGCTTTGTGGACTACTTTGCACTGATGGCTGATACCAACGGCAAGTACCTCAACCAGCTCTATACCGATATTGATGTGGCAAGGGCGCAGAAGTACACAAGTATCATAATCAACGACAGACATGATACCGGTATCATCAATGTCAAGCGTGATACAGGTCTGGTAGATTCGTATCAGTACTATAAAGCAAGCAAGCCGAACGGTACTATCATGATACTTACTGACAACAGCTACGAGACCAATGTTCTCAAGCAGTTAAAGCGCACTACTATCATGGTAGGATTCATAGCTATGGTAGTGCTTTCAGTGTTTGCTTACTTCCTCAGCAAGAAGAGCATTCAGCCTATCAAGACTGCTTTCGACAAGCAGAAGCAGTTCGTTTCTGACGCAAGCCACGAGCTCAAAACTCCTCTTACTGTTATATCAACCAATGCAGATGTTCTCGAAGGCGAGATCGGCGATAACAAGTGGCTCAACTATATCAAGTCACAGACTGACCGAATGAGCGTGCTTGTAAACGATCTCCTCAATCTTACAAGACTCGAAAACAGCAATAATGAGCTTGAACGCAGATACTTCAATCTCAGCAAGGCGATCGCCAATACAGCTCTGCCGTTTGAGTGTCAGGCGTTTGAGAGCAACAAGAAGTTCGAGGTCAATATTGAGGACAATATAATGCTCAACGGCAGCGAGAAGCATATCAAGCAGATGGCTGCGATATTCATCGACAACGCTCTGAAATACTCCAACGCCGGCGGCACTATACAGGTAACGCTGAAGCGTTCCGGTGAAAGGAAGCTGTTCTCGGTATTCAATACCGGCGAGGGTATCAAGGAGACCGACACCGAGAAGATATTCGAGCGCTTCTACCGCAGCGACGAGTCAAGAAACCGCGCAACAGGCGGCTACGGACTTGGTCTTGCTATCGCAAAATCCGTAGCGGACAAGCACAAGTTCAAGATACACGTCCTAAATCAGCCCGGCAAGGGAGTATGCTTCATAGTAACTATGTGACATACAGTGTACAGCGCCTCCGGCAGTATAGGCTTATGTCCATATATAAGTTTTGCCCCAAAGCAGCTAAACTGCTTTGGGGCATCGTATTTATTTGACTGCTCAGATAAATTAGGGTTTAGCGTAGGTATTTTGAAAAGAACCCATAGTTTGTCCAATATTCAATCATTTGTATTATTTCTTTTTTTGATCTGGAACTAAAAACTTGAAGAGGTGTTTCAAAAGGTAACTCTTTAGTTGTATCAACAAGGAAAAGTCTATAATTTCCTTTAATATCTCCCTCTGGATACCACCCTAAGTCTATCAATAAATTTTTATTCTTCAATTGCAACATATCTTCACATAATTCAAAACAATATTCTTCACTGTCAGTATCAGGGTCATATTCAGAGAACATATTATAACTTACAAACCAACCTGCTGGAATTCGCAAAGGTTGTAATTCAAAGGTTTTTATAGTGATCACTACCTATCATATTAAATACCGGTTTATATTAGCAACAATTATATCACGTAATTGCCGCACTGTCAATAGAAACGCCATAGTACTTCTGACTTTTAATCAGAATTACTATGGCTTGATATTTCTATTTGAGTACCGATCTATTGCCTGAGGCGATTTTGTCTGCCGGAAGTTGACAGTGTATGCAATGTGTATTATAATTAATGTGTATTATTATCATTACAACTACCTGAAAGGAAACAATGAAATGAAAAAGGTCCTGAAGCTGACAATGGGCAGTGCTTTATGCGCTGTGGATCTCGGCGACGGAAGCGAAAGAGGTGAGTATGTCAGTCAGGATTATATCCTCAGCAAACTGGGCAGACCTCACCGCAGCATAAGCCTCATGTAATGCTATTACCCGCTTGATAAAGAATTTCCGGGGCGTATTTCGGAGGTATACAAGGATAAGGAAGTGAAGTTCCAGTGGGACTACCCCTATGATGACTATTTTCCCTATCTCGGCGGTATAGGCGGCAGCACCGACGGCGAGCCCTTTACGTTTATGCGGGATATACGCAGGCACGGTCAGGACGTGACCCTGACCCTCACTATAGACCCCTTTGTTACCGACGAATACCTTGCCGCTATAGGCGAGGATCTGAAAAGCTTCGGCAGGCTCTTCCTGAGAATAAATCACGAGGCTACGGGAGATTGGTTCGAGTTCTGCAAGAGAGCGGATCATCAGCAGGTAGCGGACTTCTACTGCCGTGCCGTGAAAATAATAAAGGAACACGCTCCCAATGTGCAGACGGTGCTCTGTATCGGCGGAGTAGAGGACATCAGCTCCGAGGAAATGGTAATGGAGAAGGAGTTTACACAGGCTGTCCGCGATACGGATATATGGTCTGTGGACAAGTATCTTGCTCTCCACTGGGGCTGGCCCTGCGATATCGCAGAGAGCGGCGGCACCACTCATTGCAGGTATTCCGTACGGGAGGTGTTCGAGCTTACGAAAAGGAGCTGTGAGCGCTTCAGATACCTCTGCGGCGGAACTTCAAAGCCCATGATAATGTCGGAGATGAACGCTGACGGAGATGTTGCGGGACCTTATGAACAGGCTGATATGGTAAGGCTGTTCTGCGATATCATAGAGGAGGAAAATGCGGACTGGTTCACAGGCTTTACGTTTTATCAGTTCCGGGACCGGGGCAGGCTCGGACTCGAACGCGAGGACCCGAACAACGCTGATGTGGGTATCGAACAACCGGTCATGAAGACCTACAGGGAGATAATAAACAGGGAGAGGTTCCTGCCGTCGATGACGGTGGGAGAGGAGACAGAGCTACCTGTGAAGCTGCGCTGGGGAAGCTCGGAGGACGCCGAGGGCATAGCTGTGCCCCTGCATTTTGAAGCTGCTCCAGTGTTCTGCGAGCTGTTTTTCAGGGACGATTCAAACCTTATGCTGGAGCTGAACGGGCGCTGGTTCTATAAAGCTCCGGAGACAAAATATATCGACCTTATGCCTGCGTTCTACGAAAAGCCTGTTGGCGGCAGCTGCGATATGCTGCTGAAGATATTTGCTCCGCCTGCAAGCGGCGAGAACGACCTGTCGGCAGAGGACGGTATGTTCAACTATTATTATGTACTGAAAGGGCTGCCGGAGATATGCATAAGAACTGCTCCCACAGAGCCTGATAAAGACATTACGGAAGGAAATACATGATATGAAAACATCAGTTGTTATAGTATGTGCTGGAAACTCGACAAGAATGGGCGGTGTGAACAAGATACTGCTCCCACTCGGAGAAAGAAAGGTCATAGGCGTTACCATGCAGGCTTTTCAGAGCTGTGAGAGCGTCAGCGAGATAGTGATAGTTGCCCGTGAGGAGGATATACCCGCTATACAGGAGGAAGCAAGTGCGGCAGGCATAACAAAACTGGCAGTCTGTACTACCGGCGGCGCTACACGTCAGGCAAGCGTTATCAACGGCATAAAGAAGATATCCAAGGATACGGAGCTGGTCGCCGTACATGACGGTGCCCGTCCTCTTGTAAAGCCGGAGCATATCGAAAAAGTCATAAAGGACGCAGCCGTATTCGGCGGCGCTACCCTCGGAGTTCCTGTCAAGGATACTATCAAGGCGGTGGACGGCGGACTTATAGTTGATACTCCGCCGAGAAGCTCCCTTTATATAACACAGACTCCGCAGATATTCAAGCGCAGCCTTTACTTTGAGGGAATAGATTTTGCGCTGGAGCATGATCTCGATTTCACCGACGACTGCCAGCTGGTGGAGGCTATCGGCGGAAAGGTGGCAATGACCGTGGGAGACTATACCAACATAAAGATAACCACTCCTGAGGATATCGCTATTGCGGAGGTGCTGCTCAGGCAGAGCTGAGAGCATATAAAAAAAGGGGGGCATTTGTGATATAATCAGCAATTGCGAACGCCATACCCCCAAAAAGTTATATTTCCATAAAAATAAAAGTCCCGTAAACAGCCTGCTGCTTACGGGACTTTTTATTATTATCTTACCTTTGAGCCTACGGGGATACTGTCGTCTACGAATATCACCTTTACTCCGTCGGGAGTATCGGCTGCGCATATCATGCCGTTGCTGTCAACGCCTCTGAGCTTTACAGGCTTGAGGTTAGCGATGAGCTGAAGCTTCTTTCCGATAAGGTCCTCAGGCTCGTAGTACTGAGCGATACCTGATACCACCTGACGTCCGCCCATGCCGTCGTCAAGCTGCAAACAGAGGAGCTTGTCTGACTTCTTTACCTTTTCGCAGGCAATTACCTTTGCAACTCTTATCTCTACCTTTGCAAAGTCGTCTATGGTTATCTCCGGAGCGAGCTGTATCTCCTCCTTCGGAGCCTCGCCCTTTTCCTCTGCGGAGAGCTTTGCCTTTGCAGCCTCCATATTCTTTGTGAGTATTGCGTTGAGTTCTTCTATTTCCTTGTCAACGTCTATTCTTGGGAAGAGTATCTCGCCCTTGTGAACAGTTACATTTTCAGGCAGCACACCGAATTTGCTGAGCTTTTCGTACTCCACATCAGCTGCGGAAGCACCTATCTGCTCCCATACCTTAGGCATTGTAGTGGGCATGAAGGGGGCAAGGAGGGCAGAGGTTATGCGGATAGCTTCAAGGAGATTATAGAGCACAGCCGCAAGACGTGCCTTCTTTGTATCGTCCTTGCCCAGCTTCCATGGCTCTGTCTCGTCGATGTACTTGTTCGCGCGGTCAACTACCTTTGATATCTCTTCAAGAGCCTGTTTCAGCTTTGTCTCATCGATGCACTTGTCCACCTCACCGCAGAGTGAAGTGACTGTAGCCTTGAATTCGTCATCGAGAGCGTCGCCTTCACGGTCTGTGGGGAGAGTACCGCCAAAATATTTGTCAGCCATTGCAACGGTACGGGAAACAAGGTTTCCGAAGCCGTTTGCAAGGTCGGAGTTTATACGGTTTATCATTATCTCATTTGAGAAGAGGCTGTCAGCGCCGAGAGCCATTTCACGCAGGATATGGTATCTTATGGAGTCGCAGCCGTAGCGCTCGCCCAGTACGAATGGGTCAACTACGTTTCCGAGAGACTTTGACATCTTGACGCTCTCGCCGCCCTTGCTTTGCATGGTGATATAGCCGTGTACCGCAAGGTGCTTGGGGAGAGGCAGGTCGAGAGCCATGAGCATTGCAGGCCATATGATAGCGTGGAAGCGCATGATGTCCTTTGCTACCATGTGAACGTCCGCGGGCCAGAACTTCTCGAAGTCGCTGTGTGCGGAGTTCTCATAGCCGAGAGCTGTGATATAGTTGGAGAGAGCGTCTATCCATACGTATACGACGTGCTTTTCGTCGAAGGATACGGGAACGCCCCATGTGAACGAGGTCCTTGACACGCAGAGGTCCTCAAGACCGGGCTTGATGAAGTTGTTTACCAGCTCCACTGCTCTTGTCTTTGGACGGAGGTAGTCCGTCTCCATGAGAAGCTTTTCTATACGCTCTGCAAAGGGAGACATCTTGAAGAAGTATGCCTCCTCCTTTGCAAACTTTACGGGTCTGTGACATTCGGGACAGCAGCCGTTCTCGTCCAGCTGTGAGTCTGTCCAGAAGCTCTCGCAGGGAGTGCAGTATTTGCCTGAGTATTCGCCCTTGTAGATATATCCTCTGTCGTAGAGCTCCTTGAATATCTTCTGTACCGCTTCAACGTGGTAGTCGTCGGTGGTACGGATATATCTGTCGTAGGAGATGTTCATGTATTTCCAGAGGTTCTTGAACTTGCTGACGATGACATCAACGTACTCCTTGGGAGTAACGCCCTGCTCGGCAGCCTTCTGCTCTATTTTAAGACCGTGTTCGTCAGTGCCTGTAAGGAACATTACGTCATGGCCCTGCATTCGCTTGTAACGGGCAATAGTATCGCAGGCAACTGTCGTATAGCAGTGACCTATATGTGGATCGCCCGAAGGATAATAAATAGGCGTGGTGATGTAAAAGGTTCCTTTTGACATAATAATCGCTCCAATCTGAGTGTGAAAATTTCCGCTTCCGAATGAAAGAAACGGATACAGATTATATTATATCACACATTTGTTGTCTTGTCACGCTTTTTATATAATATTTGTACATTGACATAAAAAAGCCTGCCCTTCGGCAGACTTTTATTTCAAAAATTTAGGATTGTCAGTGCGTTCAAGCAGATAATCCACGGAGACGTTGAAATAGTCGGCGAACTTTATAAGCGTCTGATAATCAGCTTCACGAACTTCATTTTCATAACGGCTTATACTGTTTTGCGACATATTCAATTCTATTGCAAGTCTTTGCTGTGTTATTTTTCGCTTTTTGCGCAGTTCTTTTAGTCTCATAATACAAAACCTCTTGACAATATTATACCATTTTGGTATAATATTATTATCCCGATATGGGATAATATCAAAAAGGGGGTATGATTATGAAAAAAAGGAGATTATTATTACTGACTGCAATATGCATACTTTCATGTAGCTGCAATAATATAGAGCCTAATGAAAGTATTAATGCTCCTCAGACGGTCGAAAAAACAAGCGAAAAAGTGACAGATCCGTCAACTCAAAAGAAAACGGAGCCGACTACTCTGAAAGAAAAAATTCCTTTTTATATGGGAAGTGTAAGGCAACAGTATGATGAAGCAAATAAAGAGCACATTTTTTTCTGGCAGTTCCAAGATGTTAATAAGGAGCCGATAGCTGCAAAATCAAACATAAATATATGCATAAAAAACGATAAGAACGAGGAGGTATTTAACAAAGACTTTGAAGTCAATGCAAATAATTACAGTACGTGGTCAAATAAGCTCAGTTCCACATCTCAGCTCCTTGGTAGTATAAGTATTGCTGATTCGGATTTGGCACAGGGAAGTTCGACTAAAGGGGTAGCCACATTGACAGCATCATCTGAATATTCAAGCTTTAAGCCGGTAAACATAACTGTTTTTGATCTTCCGCAGAAGGGAATAACGGTCAATTATCCGCCTTTGCCGATAACTTCAAATTCCTATAGCTATAACGGCGAGATCAGAAGTGCTATGACTGTTACCGATATAAGTCAGGAATATGATTACTCATTAAAGCTGAATGTTACAGCTCAGATGACATATAATTCCAATGGCGACGGAGCGCGAGATTATGGTCACGTCGGATACGTAATCACAAATGAAAGCGGAATGGTAATAAACAGCGGGACTGTTCTGTTTGACCAGTTAGCTGTAGGCGAAACACAAGTAAAACAAATATATGTCAGAGATGCTGAGCCGGGTGATACCCTGAATTTACAAATCATAGATCACAACTAATTTATTATAATGTTAACTTAATGCTCTCAGAATCTACGAAAATTCACACACTGTCTATTGAAATGGTAATATCGCAATGTTATAATATATATAGAAAATTCATTCTGAGAGGAGAATTTCTATGAAACTTGCGAGGTTACTGGGAGCGGCAGTAGCAGCGTATTTTTTTGTTTCAGCAAGTTTTCTGCCTCATTTTGCAGCAGCAGACAAAGCTTTCGGGGATCCGTACCAGCTTAACGGCATTGATCCTTACGATTCGCCTGTAAAGCCCATACTGTCTGTCAGCAGGATAGAGCTTACCCTTGAGGAAGCAAGAGCAAATCCGACGCAGGCTGTCGAGATCACTATCAGAGGTGCGGATAAAAAATATGCTCCTACAGCTATGCACATCAATTTTGATGAAAGGCTGACCATTGTTGATGACGACGGCTATTACGCCGACAGGGGAAGCGCGATACACAAGCTTGAAGATATACAGTATCTGACAGGGGATCACTGCCTCGGACTTGTTACCGCAGGAGCCGGAAATTTCGGCAGGGACGGAGTTATGTGGACTCTGCATTTTACTCTTCCCGACGATATGGCGGAGGGCGATGTTTACCCGATATGCATTGAGTATAAACACCCCGGCGTCACAAACGACCTGTTCACTAACCTGAGAAACGACAATGAAGGCAAAATGATGGAAGCGTGGATATTTACAAACGGTATCGAACACGGCTATATCAGGATAAAAGAACCGGCCATGACTGCTACAACAACGACCACATCAACGACGACGGCTTCCACAACTACTTCAACTGTTACAACTTCAACAGCTGCGACTACTACCACAAAGAGGACCACAGTTACTTCAACGAGACCTGTGACCACTACCCTGAAAACTACGACTACCACTGCCGTAACTACGACGGCACCGGTCACTACTGCCGAGCCTGAGCCTGTTTACCGCCGCGGCGATCCAAACGGCGACGGCATTATCGACGCAGTGGATTCGTCTCTGGTACTGGCTGCGTATTCAAGGTTCTCGACGGGAGAAGCATTCCCCGATGAGAATTGGTATGCCACCTCGGACGTCAACAGGGACGGCTTTGTGGACGCGGTGGACGCTTCAAGGATACTGGCTTACTATGCCTATGTATCGGCGGACGGAAAGCTTTCCTTTGAGGACTTCCTGAGAGGTTACAGATAAAGGGTATATATACGGAGCGGTATAAGTGCAGTGCTTATATAGGAACTTTATATGGGATTATCGGGGGAAACCTTTCTGAAGAAAGGTTCCTCTGACGGAGGCGCGACCCTCTGTCACTGCGTGACATCTCCCTACACTGTAGGGAGTCACCCCCCGTGCCCCCTTCCAAAGACTTTTATCTGATTTTTTTCAATATAGGACGCGATCTGTAAACTTGCAGATCTTTTTTATTATGTACGCGCCCTATATTGAAAAAAATAAAAACGAAAGTTTTAGGAAAGGAGTTTGAGGAAGAACCCTTTTTCAAAAGGGTTCTTCCTCAATAGCTCATACAAAAAATTCTATAAAAGTATTACGCTTAAATGCCGCTCCTTTTTGCGTAATGTGCATTATTCCGCACGTTTCGTGCTGTATCGCCATAAATCCGGGAATGTAATATTATGTTACAGTTTTTTTACTTGACATATTTTACCTTATGCTTTATAATGATTAATATGTAATAAGAACAGTCCTGAGCGGCTGTTGACCCAGTGTTATACGAAAAAGTTCTTTTATCTTAATCTATCAACAGGAGGGATATTATGAAATGCAATAAATGCAGAAGCGAAATGCCTGATGACGCTCTGTTCTGTACGGAGTGCGGTGCTTCTCTCGAAAAGGCGGACAGCCCTGTTACGGAGGCTGCCGAGGAAACAGCAGCTGCTGCCGTAGAGGCTGCCGAAGCTCTTAACGACAGCGAGCCGACATCTATTCTCCCGCACCTTGAAGAAGTCATAGCAAACAACGAAGAGGCTCTCAGTCTTACTCAGGAGGACGTTCAGCTCCTCAACGACGAGCCTGCCGAGATACTCAGTTCTTCCGGAACTATTGAGCTCCCGGAGCCGGAAGCAGCAGAGGAGGCTGTTACCGAAGTGATACAGGCTGTGCATGAAGAGCCCGCTCAGTTCCCCAAGACTGACGCACCTGCCGCAGCTCCCGTGAACACTGTTCAGGACGCTTTCAACGACAACAGCGATACTATGGAGATACCTGCCCAGCATGACAACTACAGCAATGCAGGCGGATATACAGCACCGCAGCAGCCTGCGCAGGACGCTCCTGTTATACCGCCTCCGGTACAGACTGCTCCTGAGCCTGCGCCTATGCCGGCAAATAACGCCGAACAGCCAAAGGCACGGAAAAAAGTGGGCGGAGGTCGTATTTTTGGAGCTTCTGTTGTCACTATATTCGCGGTCCTGTTTATGATACTTTTCAGCTTCATGCTTTCGATCAAGCTCGGACTAAACGGTTCGATAATCAAAAAGAGATTTGAAAAGCTCGATGCGGATACTACACTTACAGCTCAGTTTGACGGCAAGGAACTCTCAAAGACGCTGTATGACTCTCTCGGCTTCAGAACGGCCACAAGAGGAACTGCCGATGAAGCGGGCTTCAAGAGATATCTCCTCGATACGGATTTCCTTGAGTATACAGGCGGTGTAGCCAAGAATTACCTTGATTTCATAATTGACGGTGAGGGCGCAGATCCTTCCATCAGTTCCGAGGATTTCGTAAACGACTTTATAAGAGAGAACAAGGGCTCGATCGTAAGAGAGTTTGATTATGATCTTACAGAGGCAGATTATGAGCTGCTCCAGAAGAATCTCGATAAGGACAATTTCTCTGATTCACTCAGTATAAGGAAGTGGAACAGACAGGTGGGCTTCAGCGTGGACAAGCTCAGCTACCTGTTCTCATACATTACGATCGGTATCATCGGCGGTATCGTCCTGCTCTTCCTTATCTGGATAAGCGCTATCGTGGACAAGCGCGCAAAGCACGTTACAGGCTTCTTTGCAAGCATATTCAACATCACCGGCATTATCGTGCTCCTCGCAGGACTTGCTATAATAGTCGGTTCAGCAATTGCATTCACATTCACTCACAATGTGGGCTTCTATCTTTCAGAGAACCTGATTCTCCCGCTTTCTGTGATCCTTCTCATAGTCGGAGCCGCAGAGCTCCTGCTCGGATTTGTATTCAGAAAGTCCAACAGGATAATAAAGAAGAGAGCAAAGAAGGCAGCAGCAGCTGCCGCATCAGCACAGCAGTAAATATTTTTACAGAACAAAAGCTCCGGAGATGTTCGCTAAGAACGCTCCGGAGCTCGTTTTTGCGTGTGCTACTTGTAATTTGCTGAAAAAAGTGGTATAATCATACCTTGAAAGGAGCGGAAGCTATGCTGGCAAACTATCATACCCATACGGAGCGCTGCGGTCATGCTATCGGCAGCGACAGGGATTTCGTTGAGCACGCTATAATGAGCGGTATAAAGATACTTGGCTTTTCGGATCACTGCCCGTGGGTATTTGACGATGATTACATATCAGATATACGCATGACACCTTATGATGTGGAGAACTATTTCAGGTCCCTCACCGCTCTTAAATGGGAGTATGCCGATGATATAAAAATATATATCGGCTTTGAGGCGGAATATATACCTCAGCTCGTGGAAGCACAGGACAGGCTCCTTGCTGACTATCCCCTTGATTATATGATAATGGGGCAGCATTTCAACGATCCCGAAAGCTTCGGAGCATATATGGGAGCTCCTGTTTACGAAGAAAGCGTGCTCATAAAGTATGTCGACCGTATAATAGAGGGCATGGAGTCAGGAAGATACCGCTATCTCGCGCACCCCGACCTTATACGTTATAAAGGCGGCAGTGATGAGTACGAAAAGCATATGACACGGCTTTGCAGCTACCTGAAAAGCAAGGACATACCTGTTGAGATAAACCTGCTCGGTATGTCCGGAGGCAGGCATTATCCGTCAGACAGGTTTTTCAGCATTGCGCAGAAGATCGGAAACAAAGCCATAATAGGCTGCGACGCGCATCTTCCGGAATCGCTCTGCGATGATCGCACGATAGAGCGCGGAAGACGCTTTGCGGAAAAATACGGACTTGAAATAGTTGAGACACTTGACGGTCTCAACTAAAGTTGAGAGTGAAGAGTGGAGAGTTAAGGTTTCGGGTTGCGCTGAATTATTAGAATATATCGCCGATAGGCTATACCACGACTCTCAACTCTCAACTCAGAGTGAACATAGATGAACGTGAATAGGAGAAAACCATGAGTATTTTTGATGTGTTCGACAGGATCGCCGCAAATTCTTCCGCGGCAAGAGGTAAAATAGAATATGTGATAACAGGTCTCGGCAATCCGGGGCTTGAATACGAGAACACCCGCCACAACGCCGGATTCATGGTGCTTGACGAGCTTGCGAAGCAGCTGGGCGAGGACATAAGCCGCCTGCGCTTCAAGGGCAAGACCGCAGAGGTCACTATCGGGGGCAAACGCTGCCTTCTCCTCAAGCCCACCACCTTTATGAACAACAGCGGCGAAGCAGTAGTACAGGCTCTGGAGTTCTACAAGATAGACGCGGAGAACCTCATAGTGGTCTGCGACGATATCTCCCTTGACTGCGGCAAGCTCAGGATACGCCGCAAGGGCAGCCACGGCGGTCACAACGGTCTCCGCAGTATATGCGAGCTCACAGGCAGGGACGACTTCCCAAGGATAAAAATGGGCGTAGGCAAGAAGCCACACCCTGATTACGACCTTGCGAAATGGGTCCTCGGAAAGTTCGGCAAGGAGGACTCCGTGAGCATGGAAGAGTCTGTGAAGAACGCCTGCGAATGCATAAAGCTCATGGTACAGGGCAGGACCGACGAGGCTATGAACAAGTACAACTCATGATACCACATCTTTTACGGAGAGTGCAATGAACGTCTTTAAGGAATTATTTACCGGGCTGGCAGGCTTTAAAAGTCTGCGTGAAGCAATTGACAAGAATATCTCACCCGTCTCTGTGACGGGTCTTTCCCATATACACAGGGCACAGCTCATATATGCTCTTGGCGGAAAGAAGATAAATCTCGTTATCACGGGTACGGAAGCGGAGTCAAAAAAGCTCTGTGATGATATAAATATGATGGCTGGCTGTGAGGAAGCTGTTCTGTTCCCGTCAAAGGAACTGGTGTTCACTCCCGTAGACAGTACCAACCATGAGTACGAGTATATGCGTATAGCCGCCTTGATAAAGGCGGCTAAAAGCCGTTGCAGCGTTATATGCGCAAGCATCGAGGCTGTCATGCAGCCGGTCATACCTGTGGGAGTCCTTATCGCAGCAGGTATAGAACTAAGGCAGGGGCAGGAGATAGATCTCACGGAGCTGACCCTCACTCTTGCGAAGTGCGGCTATCAGCGCTGCGAAAAGGTGGAGGGAGCTTCACAGTTCTCCGTAAGAGGTTCTATACTCGACATATACCCCGTTCAGGCTGACAAGCCGGTGCGTATCGAGCTGTGGGGAGACGAGATAGATACCATATCCGAATTCGAGACCGATACACAGCGCCGCACGGAGGCTCTGGAAAGCGTGGAGATATACCCCTCAGGGGAAGTCCTCTATGATAACGAGGAGCTTGCGGACAGGATAGAGGAACTGTGCAAGAAGGTACGCGGAAAGCGTATGGACGCAGTGCGTGAGCATCTCGGAGCGGACGTTCACAGGCTCAGAGCAGGGGAGATACTTGCCCACAGCGTGAAATACTACCCTCTTGTTTACGGCGAGCCCTCGACGGTTTTCGACTATATCGACGGAGCTGTGCTCTTCAGCGACTATTCCGACGTTATGGACAATGCCGCAGGTGTGCTCTCACGCCATAACGAGGACGTAAAGATACTTATGGAGGACGGACAGCTCTGCAAGGGACTTGACGGCTACGTGCTGGAGCTTCCGGAGATACAGCATATAGCGGAAAAGAAGGTCTGTCTGTATATGAGCAGCTTCATGCAGGGCGGAGAGCGTATAGACTTCCGCAGACTGGTGAGCTTCGAGGCTATGCAGACCGCACCGTGGAGCGGCGAGATGAAGCAGCTCGTTGAGGACCTTGAGGATTTCAGGCGCCGCGGATACCGTATGATACTTGCGGCAGGCAGCGACAAGACCATGCCTATCATACAGCAGGACCTCATAGACAAGGGTATACCCTGCGACCTTTTGTCGCAGAATATCGAGCCTGCCGAGGGACGTGTGCTGCTCATGTCGGGCAGCTTCAGCGGAGGCTTTGAGTACCCGGAAAACAAGATAGTTCTCATCACTCAGGGACGTTCTATGGACTCGGTCCGCAGCAGGCGCCGCAAAAAGAAGAACAAGGCTGAGGAGATACGTTCCCTTGCCGATATAACCGAGGGCGACCTTGTGGTACATTCCGGTCACGGAATCGGTCGTTTCATCGGCATACGCAAGCTTGAAATGGACGGCGTTACAAAGGACTATATCACCATACAGTACGCAGGCACGGATAAGCTTTACATACCCGTAACCCAGCTTGATATGGTGTCGAAGTACATCGGTCCGAGAGATGACAGCGGCGTGAAGCTGAACAAGCTCAGCTCCGGCGAGTGGCAGAAGACAAGGAGCAATGTAAAACGTGCCGTAAAGGATATGGCGCATGAGCTGATAGCCCTTTACGCAAAACGCGAAAAGAGCGTTGGCTTCGCGTTCTACCCTGATGACGAGATACAGCATGACTTTGAGGAGCGCTTCCCTTATGTGGAAACCGACGACCAGCTAACCTCCATTGCGGAGATAAAGGCTGACATGGAGCGTCCACGTCCTATGGAGAGACTTCTCTGCGGAGACGTTGGTTTCGGCAAGACAGAGGTGGCTCTGAGAGCTGCTATGAAATGTGTTCTTTCGGGCAAGCAGTGCGCTATACTTGCGCCTACCACCGTGCTTGCATATCAGCATTATCAGACTGCTCTGCGCCGTTTCGAGCACTTTCCCGTGAATATAGAGCTGCTCAGCCGTTACCGCTCACCCAAGCAGCAGGAGGAGATAATCAAGAAGCTGAAGCAGGGGCGAATAGACCTTATAATCGGTACTCACAAGATAATACAGAAGTCTGTTGTGTTCAAGGATCTCGGACTTGCCATAATCGACGAGGAGCAGCGCTTCGGCGTGGCTCACAAGGAGAAGTTCAAGGAGAGCTTCACCGGCGTTGACGTGCTCATGCTCTCGGCAACTCCCATACCCCGTACACTTAATATGGCAATGAGCGGTATACGAGATATGTCCGTCATAGAAGAACCGCCCCAGGACAGATATCCGGTACAGACCTACGTTATAGAATACAATATGGGAACTGTTGTGCAGGCTATCGTCAGGGAGCTTCGCCGCGGAGGTCAGGTATACTATATCCACAACCGTGTGGAGACTATTCAAGCCTGTGCCTCACGTCTGCAGGAACTGCTTCCCGAAGCCCGTATCGCCGTGGCGCACGGTCAGATGAGCGAGGACGATATGTCGGATATATGGGAGCAGCTGGTGGAGCATGATGTGGATATCCTTGTATGTACAACTATCATAGAGACAGGCGTTGACGTGCCTAATGTCAATACCCTTATCATAGAGGACTCCGACCGCTTTGGACTTTCCCAGCTGTATCAGCTCCGGGGACGTGTGGGACGCTCAAACCGCAGAGGCTATGCGTATTTCACTTATCAGCGAGATAAGATCCTTACGGAGATAGCCACAAAGAGACTTAACGCCATGAGGGAGTTCACCCAGTTCGGAAGCGGCTTCCGCATAGCTCTCCGTGACCTTGAGATAAGAGGAGCGGGAAGCATACTCGGCGGCAGGCAGCACGGACACATGGAGGCTGTTGGCTACGATATGTACCTGCAGCTGCTTTCCGAGGCGATATCAGAGGAAAAGGGCGAACAGCCGGAAAAGATACCGGAGTGCCTCGTGGATATACAGATAGACGCGCATATCCCTGAGGACTACATTTCGAGCCTGAATCAGCGTATAGATATGTACCGGAAGATAATGCTGGTGAATAACGAGCAGGACAAATCAGACCTTATCGACGAGCTTATCGACCGCTACGGCGATCCGCCCAAGTCGGTGGTGGGACTTATAGACGTATCACTGCTGAGAAACAAGGCTGCACACCTCGGTATCACAGAGATATCCCAGAGAAACGGCGCTATGTACTTCTATACGGAGTATGTCTCCACTGACCAGATAGCGGCTCTGCAAAAGGCGTACAAGGGCAGGATAGCCTTCAACGGAGCAGGCAAGTCCTATGTTTCCGTGAAGATATCTCCTAAGACGCTGCCCTTTGACATGATGATAGAGACCGTGGATATATTCTATCAGCACCGTGAAAACAGCCGTTAGCTCTCAGCCATTAGCCGTCAGCTTGTAGGGGCGGCGTTCCGCCGCCCGCAAGTGAGTAGAGAGTAGTCGCAGTGTAGTGACGTTCATTGGGCGTCACTTAATTCGTAATTCGTAATGCGTAATTATGTATATGGGAAATATTGTAGGGAACGCCGTCCTCGGCGTTCCGTTATTGCATAATTAAAGGCGAAACCGATTAGTCGGTTTCGCCTGTTTGCATTTCAAGCAGTGTTGCTGCACGTTCTTTTAGTTTTATTTTATTGCTATCGTCCAGCTTATCATATATTTCAAGCAGTTCAAAATCCTCATCGGACAACATATCTGTTGTGTCACGCGAAAGACCAAGGATATAATCTACACTTACATTGCAAAATTTTGCAAGATCAATTATATAATTTATCGGTGCTTTTATTTCACCGCGCTCATAGCGGCTTATTTCTTGCTGAGTAATTCCGAGCTCCTCAGCAAGTTCATACTGAGTACATTTTTTCTTTCGTACTGAAACCATATTTGGATAAAGATATAAGTGATTTTGCACAGTCAACACCCCATGATTATTGTAATATGTACCAATTGTATTTTACAACATTTATGATGTATTGACAAAAATGATATATGATGTTATAATATGATTGAACAACATATATGATGTTATTCGCGGTTTTTCTAAATTGGAAATCTTGGAAACCAGTGTTTTTACTGAATGTTTAAGGAGGGTATTATAATGAAAAGCAACGAACAAGCAATTATTGTGAAAAAGGCTTTAGACCTTACAAAATCTTTGGAATCTGAGACAGAAAAGCTAAATCAGCTTAAACTTGAAAAATTTAAACCCATACCTTGTGGACCGGCAAAAGATATAATAATGAAAGCGCCTTATCCGGAAATAAAAATCAAAACAAAGTTCAATTGGCTAACTGCGATTATACCCAGTTTTATTTTCTTTCCTTGGTTTATTATTTATTTAGTGATATATAATTCAAGGAAGGAATCAGAAGAAAAGAAAATCAGGAATTCCGAGGAATATATTAATCAATGTCAAGAGATAGATAGACAGCAAATTGAACAGCAGGCAATCGCAGATGAAAAGTATATAGTAATGAAGAAAGAATATGATGAAGTAATTATTCCAAAGTATAATGAAGAATTAGCAGAGTGGGAAAATCAGCATAATATTAAATTGGAAGAGACGGAAAAAGAAGTTGAAAGATTACGATATGAATTGGAAGATAATTATCAGACAACAAATATTATTCCTATGCAGTATAGGGATATTGATGCATTGACATATTTGTATGAGTTAATGTCAACATCGGACTATGAAATAAAAGAAGCAATTGATATGTATGATAAGAATATGCAGCGTCAGCTTAGTACCGCACGTGTATTATCGCAGCAGCAGGCAAATGAACTTGCTAAACAACAAAATGATCTTGCTATTGAACAGAATCAATTATTGGACGAACAAAATGAGATATCTGAAAGAGCACGCAGGGAGGCTCGTACAGCCGCTATAATTTCAACTATTCAAAGACATAACACCAATAGCATTCTTAATAAGATAAGCAAAAAATAAAAATTTTTATATTGAACAAGAAAAGGCGAACCATGCGGGTCACCTTTCAGTTAAGGGGCGGATAAAATCCGCCCCTTAACTGTTGGCTTGCCGAAACTCTTATGATAGGCTTGTGAAAAAAGCTCCAAACCACTTTACACGGCTCGCTTTTTGTGCTACAATGTTGGTGTAAAGAAGAGATACGGCACGTTACAGTACACACAAAGGAGATACATATATGAATTACAAAAGCTTTATCGCAGGCGCTATGGCTTTTGCTCTCGCAGCCTGTGCGGCAGGATGTTCGGATAAAAAGGAGAACGACTCCAAGCCGGATACCAGTAAGGAGACCACTGCTCCCACGGATACAACCGCAGCAACCGAGACCACTACAGAAGAGGAGCTTCAGCCGCCTGTTCCCGTTGAGGCTACCGATCCAAATACCGTTACCTTTGACGACGGTATATTTGATTTTGTAACTACAAGAAACGAGGACAAGGACTGCGCTTCAGGCACTCTTTCCGTAGCTGAGATCATGGGCAATAAAATGCTGAAATTTACTGACGACAATACCGTTCCCCTTGAAGGAAAGGTACAGAAGGTGATAATCAGCGCTACAAAGCTTCTCGGCAGCGAGGGCGCGGCAAAAGTTCGCAGTATAGAGTTTGACCTTTACGCTCAGGCTACCGCAGACCACCTCAAGACCGACGACGCTGACGGCGTAAGGGCTCCCGGCTGGATAGGCGGAGGCGGCGGCACAGTCACCGCTAAGGAGGACAAGTGGTACGACTTCAAGGAGTTCAGCGGCGGAGAGTATAATTTCGAGACTTCCGGTGCGGTTCACGGCACGTTCAAGTTCCTGCTGGCTGATAGCGGAATGTGCTGGACCGAGGACATGGAGGACGCCAACTTCCTTATCATGCGCTGGGGAATCGCCAACGAGTCGGATATGTATATAGACAATATCGTATTCTACGACGAGGACGGTAATTCTATTCCTCTTGCAGAAAAAAGTGAGGTTGTAATGAACGACGAGCTTAAAAAGCAGCTTGAAGAGGCTGAAGTGTTAGCCAGCGAAGTGAATTCACAGGCTAAGGACGCTATCGAAGAAGCTTCAAGACAGGTCGCAGAAAAACAGGATCAATAATAACAAAGCGCTTACGATTATTCGTAAGCGCTTTTTGTATGTCAGTCAAAATAGAATATATCCTCGAATTTTTTATCGAGAGCGATACAGAGTATCAGTGCCAGCTTGGCTGTGGGACTGAACTGCCCTGTTTCTATGGAGCTGATAGTATTACGGGATACTCCCACCATTTTCGCAAGCTCGTCCTGCGAGAGCTTCTGCTCCTTGCGTATCTCTTTAAGGCGGTTTCGGAGTATAAGTGAATCGTCTATCATGCAGTCACCTCGTATAATCAATTGCTTTACAGAGATCTTCCGTATTCATAGTCAACACCCATGAACGAAATGCAGCACAACAGATACAACAGTTGCCAGAGCCATAAGTGCACCTGCGTAAAGATCGTCCTTGTTATCGGTCTTTTTCCACCTGTAAAGGTAATCGGCGGCGAATGATGCGGTGAAGATACTATAGTAGCCGTAGTTCATTTTACCGAGTATGATATAGTCAATGGCGAAAAGTGCGAGGCAAAGTATAATTGCTGCAATTCTGCCGTATTTCATGCCTTTAACCCTCGTTTCGAGATAAAATGGGTCGTTATTCTTGTTATCGTTTCTGCTTTTTTCGAGAATTTCTTCCTTATTCATGGATCATTCACCTTCCTAACGGGTATATATCGAAAATATCACGTATCGTAGTTACAGTAAATATGATAAGACCAAGTCCTGCAAGTATTGCACAGATTATATTCAAAGCGCTTTTGGTTTTTACAGCTTTATAAAGAAACAACGGGAAAATAATACTGTACTCTGTTGCGATAATGCCGTGATTTAAGTGCTTATTGGCTATCCATGTCATTATCAGCAGAAACAGTATAAATAACAGGCTGAAAATTAGCGATATCCTTGAAGCATTTTTGTTTATGTCCATTCCTGCAATGTCGCGGTTCTTGTTTTCCTGTCTGCTCTTTTCAAGTATTTCTTCCTTGTTCATAATTGTTACCTCCCAAATCATGCAGATTATTTTGCCAAGTTTACTCGGTAATTATATTATAGCATTGCCAAGTATACTTGTCAAGATTTTGCAAAGTAAACTTGTCAGAATTGTGTGAATACACAATCCGATACAAGTAAAACACAGCGATTTGCACAATAATGTAGGGGCGCACAGTGTGCGCCCGATAATAACCAACGTACTGTAAATAACCATGTGTAGGGGACGGCGTCCTCGACGTCCCGCATTAAAAACGGGCGGCTAATATCCGCCCCTACCAAAAAAGGCACTGTGATAATCACAGTGCCTTGATTATGTATTAAACTCAGCCCATAATGACCTTTATCTCGTTAACGTCTTTGAGCTTGTCCGCAGGAACATAGCTGCCTGCAAGCTTCTCACCGTTGAGAGTTATCTCCTTTACGCCGCTCTGAACGTGTGCGGAGTTGTCGATAGATATGTTGAGCTTCTTTCCGCGGAAGTTCTTCTCGATCTTGAAGCCGTCCCACTTTGCAGGGATAGACGGTGCGATAGTCAGACCGCCGAGATCGGGGCGCATACCGCATATACCCTCGACACAGCCTACCATAACAGTAGAAGCTGTACCTGTGAGCCAGTGAACGTGTGAACGTCCCTCGTAGGGTGAAGCCTTTGACTCGGTGAACTGACCGTGTACGTATGGCTCCATGACACGTATCTCAGCCTTGTCGTTCATAGCTGCCGGAGAGCTTTCAAGGAAATACTCGAAAGCACGGTCGCCGTGACCGAGAAGAGCCTCGGCAAGTATGAGCCAGCCCTGAGACTGTGAGAAGATACCGCCGTTTTCCTTTGTATCAAGGTTGAACACCTGCATGAGAGCGCCCTTGAAGTGGTGGTACTTGTAAGGCGGTTCAAGGAGCTTGGCTCCGTAAGGTGTATTGAGTATGTCGTGAACGCTGTTCATAGCCTTTTCAGCCTGCTCGTCGGAAGCAAAGCGTGAGATAACGCTCCAGCTCTGAGGATTGAGCCACATATTGGCTTCGGGGTCCTTCTTTGCGCCGACGATAACGCCGTTGTCGCGGATACCGCGGATAAATCTGTCCTCGTCCCAGCACTTTTCAAGAGCCGCGCCCAGCTTCTTCTGAGCGCCGTCGAGGTAGCTGATATAGTCTGTATCGTTCCTGTCCTTAGCCATGTCACGCATTACGTTCATAGCGTAGTAGAGCTGGAATGCCACGAAGGTGGATTCGCCCTGTGCGCCGAGACGGAGACAGTCGTTCCAGTCTGCGTGGAGACCTGCCGGCATATCATGACTGCCGAGACGCTCCATTGAGAAGCGGATAGCGTTCTTGAGGTGCTCGTAAACCGTAGCCTTTCCGCCGCCCTCTTCCGCGTATGTGATGACTTCATCAAGGAAGCCCTTGTTGCCGCTCTCGCCGAGGTACTTGACGATAGTCGGGAAGAGCCACAGTGCGTCGTCTGCACGGTATGAGGGGTGACCTGTTTCCTTGGCGTAAACGCTGTGCTCGTCGTTCTCGTCGGGGCAGGTCTCATGACCTGCGTTGTGGTCGAACTTGACAAGGGGCAGACCGCCGCCGTTGCTGACCTGAGCCGAGAGCATGAAGCGTATCTTCTCTGCTGCCATTTCAGGGTCAAGGTGTATGATACCCTGAATATCCTGTACTGTATCGCGGTAGCCGTAGCCGTTTCTGAGACCGCAGTAAATGAATGAAGCTGCTCTTGACCATATAAATGTAATGAAGCACTGGTAAGCGTTCCATACGTTTATCATATTGTTGAACTCAGGGGAGGGAGTCTCCACCCTGAAGTTTGAGAGCTGCCCGTGCCAGTAGTCCTTCAGCTGCTTTACCTCTGCGTCGACCTTTCCTGCTGCCTTGTATTCATCAAGTATAGCGGCAGCCTCCGGGTCCTTGCGCTCACCGAGAACGAAGATGAACTCCTTTGTCTCGCCGGGAGCAAGAGCGATATCGCTCTGGAGAGCTCCGCAGGAGTTGGAATTGTAGTTCATTACGCCGCTGCACCTGCCGTTCTCGACAGCGATAGGATTTGAGAATGTCCTGTAGGGACCGATGAAGTCGCTGAAGCTTCCACAGCAGCCTGTAACGGGCTGACCTACCATGCCGAAGAAGCGCTCCTGACCGTTGTAGCCGTTTTCGTCGAAGCCTGTATTTTCATTCATGTGCTGGAGTATGCGGTTGCCGCCCTCAAAGCTTGTACGGGTAATGAACAGTGTGTACTGGAGATTTACCTGATCCTGCTCGTAGTTGGGCTCGTTTGTGAATTCTATAAATCCGAATACAGAGAGCTTTCTCTCCTTTGAGGAGTTGTTTGTGACCTTTGCTCTCCATACCTCATAGGTCTTTCCGTAGGGAACGTAGTAAGTAGTTTCTGACTTTATATCAGCGTACTCTGCTGAAATGACCGTATAGGCGGTACCGTGGCGGCACTCGCTCTTGTACTTGTCAAGGGGCTTGCCCACAGGCTGCCATGAAGCCGACCAGTAATCGGCGGTATCATTGTCTCTTATATAAATATAACGTCCGGGAAGAGCCATATCCGAATTGAAGCGGAAACGTGAAAGTCTGCCGTTCGCTCCGGATTTTACGAAGCTGTAGCCGGCGGCGTTATTGGATATCATTGCGCCGTACTCGGGGTCTCCGAGATAGTTTGCCCATGGTGCGGGGGTCGCGGGGTTAGTGATGACGTATTCTTTGTTCTCAAGATCAAAGTGTCCGTACTGCATATAAAACCATTCTCCTTATCATTCTGCCGTCGGACAGTGCTTCTTCAGGCAGGAAATATTATTTTAAGTATACCATGTAATGTGAAGTTTGGCAAGGGGGTAATAATGAACATATCGTGAACAACAGCAAAAAAAGACAAGCTTTTACTACTATTTGTAATATTTTACTGTGAATTTGCTTCTTGTTATTGGAACGCTGCTGATGTTTATACATTCCGTTTTAGCGTGACCGGTATGCATACCCGTGTGCAAGTTGTGAATCTCTGAGTGCAAGCTGTGCGGAGAGTATTGATTTTCACTGCTGCTCAATATATAATGATATATAGATAAGCTTATCAATGATACAGGGAACAAGGAGGCGGTCAGCTGAAAATGAAGATAAGATTACTTGTAAGCGACGAACACTACGACCAGATCGCGGCTGAGCTCATAAAAAAGGGGATCGAGATAGACGATTCAGCGGAGCTGATACTCTCGGAGAGCAATGTTACGGTATCACACCTTATAGCGCGGCGCGGCGATGAGATATACAGGCTCGAAACAAAAGACATCTCGCATATAGAGAGCTTTGCGCATGATATAGTGGCATACTGCGGCGAGGAGGAGTATAAACTCACGGAAACTCTTCGCAGACTTGAAGAGATACTCGACCCCAAGGAGTTTATCCGCGTGAGCAATTCGGTGATAGTGTCCGTATCGCACATAAAGAGCATACGTCCCGCGCTGTCGCAGAAGTTCATGCTGACCATGAAGAACGGAGCGAAGGTGGACGTGACGAGGACGTACTATTACATATTCAAGGAATTCTTAGGTATTTAAGGAGGGGTAAGCATGAAAGAAAAAACAGACATTTTGAGTATCATTATGCCTATAGCAGCATTGATACTTATATTGGTCATGATATTGATCATGGCATTTGCAATATACAAAGCGGCTTACAAACGCAGGATAAACAAGCGTCTTGCGGAGGGCAGGGAAGCTGACATAAAGCCAATGATGTCGCCTGTGAAGTTTGTGATGATAACACTTCTGGGAGCGATCATCGGGATGATACTGATATGGATAATTTCCGGAGCAATAATGATCAAACAGAAGAAAGACATGATAGTATATCCGTCCGTGCATTATTACAGAGACAATATCCTTGAGGATTCGCTGTATGCAGGATATAAATTCGGCGATGAAATAAAGGGGTATAACCGTTTTTCAAAGCAGTACGGCGATGTAAAACTTGAGATCTATATTACAAAGTATTCCTTTGATGCGTTTCCGCATATTCTGATTGCTTCTGATTATGTCGGAGACGAACAGAATGTAATGTTCAGTGAAGGGATAAAATACCCATTTTCCAATGAAACATGGGGAAATGATATATGCCCCGATTCCCTTTTTGTAATAGATTTCGGCGGATATAAGGGAAAGTTTAAATTCAGTCATAATGTATATTACAGAAGGGATGTAGAGAATTTTTTGAATGAAGAGCCTGATGAGAGCTATGAATTTGACTTTAAGATACATGAGTCGGGCTTGATATCCTGTCCGCAGCTGGGGATCACGGTGGACTGAAAAGAATAGAAGAATAAACATACGCAGGCGGCTCACAGAGCCGCCTGTCCTTATATCCGGACTTTATACGAGGTTGTCTGACCATTTCTGCCGTTCATTGTTACAATTGTCATTGAGAAGGATACAAATGTAATCCGCAAAGTGACAATCATCATCTTTTCAAAAGCCTGTTTCCGAGTATAATAAAAGCATAGGGTTGCGCAACACCTAAACGTACAAAGCTGACATAAACATCAAACATCAGAAACAAGAAGTCAAAACGATATGACCGAAAGGTTTTTAAAACAATTTTATCAGTAAAGGAGAATTATTATGAAGGTTAATTTCAAGAAGTCTTTTGCAGCTATCGCAGCTACAGTAATGTGTGCAGTTCCAATGGCAAATTCACTTTCCGCAAGTGCGGCAGACAGATTTATCATTCCTGAAAAGAGCATAAAATATGATCTCAATAAGGCTGACCTCAGAAAGATCGATACAGCAGCAGTCAAGCTACAGTACGGCACTCTCGATATCGACACAAGAATACCGATAGATCCTGACAATCCGACTATCCCTGAGCTTCCGAAAATAAGGCTGTTCTATGAAAGAGTGCCTGATATCAGAGATCTGAGGAAGCCTTCTGTACCTGATGTTCAGTTTTATATCCTGCAGGCAACACAGGTCGTCGAAGAGATCGCAAGATACTCATATTATGATTCCAACAACAAACTGGTAACTATTGTTATCGGCTATACTACTGACGGCAGATACATCATTGAATACTGGACAAACTTCAGAAAGGTCAACGGTGTATGGAAGGGCAGACTGGTAAGCAGAACACAGCTCAACGATCCTGCTTATAATACGTCTCTTGTCAGCAGAGTTACAAAGACAGAGTACTATCTTGACTACAGCTACAGACTCAGAAAGGAAATAACAGGCTGGACAAAGGGCGGCAACCGCATCGTTGAAAACTGGCGCTTTTCAGATGTTACAGGCAAGTGGGAGCTTATGAGCAGAAAGATCACAAAGCTCGTACTGGTAGCATATGCAGAAGGCGCGTCTGTAAAACTTGAAAAATACAGAGTATCCGAGTGATATTCTGGAATTGATTCAAGGCATACGATATAAGCTGTGACAGGGAAATAAAATGGGATTTGATAATAGATACGAGCTCCTCTCAGAGCCGCCGCATGGCTGTGAGAGGAGCTTTTTTACGCTGTCATCGCAGCGCAGACTGCGCTTTGCGGAAAAAACTTCGCTTTTTTGAAAAAATTTCCGAAAAACACTTGATTTTTGCGGAAAACAGTGGTATAATACTTTATGATGATAGTAAACCCAAAGACCGGAAGCCTTCCGGTCTTTAGTATTTATATCGCTACTTTAACTTTACAGAGAAAGGAGATACCCTGTATATCGGGGAAAATGCCTATGAAATTCAAAAAATTCGGCGGTACGGAACAAAAGATATACGAGCTTATAAAGCCTATCACCGACGAGCTCGGCTACTATCTCTGGGACGTGTGCTATGAGAAGGAAGGCGCGATGTGGTACCTGAGAGTGTTCATCGATCAGGACGAGGGGATAACTATTGCGGACTGCGAACGTGCCAACGCTCCCATAAGCGACATACTCGACGAGAAGGATCCCATAGCTCAGAGCTATATGCTTGAGGTGGGTTCGGCAGGCCTTGAACGCGAACTTGTCAAGGAGGAGCATTTCGAGGTCTGTAAGGGCGATACCGTAAGAGTGCGCTTTATAAGAGCTGTAGACGGTGAAAAGGAAATAGTTGTTCAGCTCAGCGGCGCGGACAAGGAGGGCGTTTCAGTCGTTCTCGAAAGCGGCGAGGAAAAGAAGTTTCCGCTGGCGGATATAGCTTTCGTAAAGCTGTATCTTGATTTCTGAAATGTAAAAAAACAAAATAAAATATACTGGAGGAATTTACAGACATGAACATGAATAAGGACTTTTTCAAGGCGCTTGAGGCTCTCGGCGAGGAAAACAGCGTGGAGACTGATCTTCTTATTGAAAAAGTGAAGTCGGCTATGTTAAAGGCTGCAAGAAGAGCTTATCCCCACAGCGAGGAGAGGATCACAGTCGAGATAGATCCGAAAACGAAGAAGTTCGAAATGTATATCAGACAGGACATCATCGACGATGAGCCTATCGACGAAAACGAGGTAAACATTGACGTCGCAAGGACTATGGACCCCAATGCTATGGTGGGCGGCACTATAATGAAGGAGCTTGATATATCAAAGCTCGGAAGAATGGCGGCTCTCTCCGCAAAGCAGTCCATAAAGGGAGACCTCAGGGAGATCAACCGTGAGCAGATGCTCAGCAAGTTCGAGCAGAAGGAGCATGAGTGCATAACAGCCAAGGTCTCTCAGGTAGAACCCGGCAGAGGCACGGTAACAGTCGTATACGACGGAACCGAGCTCTATCTCTTCCGCAACGAACAGATACCCGGCGAGAACCTCGAAGAAGGCAAGATGGTAAAGGTATACATCACAGGTATCATCGGCAAGAACAAGAAGCCTGTCGTAAAGATATCACGTACCCACAAGGACCTTGTGAAGAGACTCTTCGAGCAGGAAGTCCCTGAGATATATGACGGCACTGTCGAGGTGAAGTCCATATCCCGTGAGGCTGGTTCGAGAACAAAGATAGCCGTATGGTCAAAGGACGAGAACGTAGACGCGGTCGGTGCCTGCATAGGTCCCAAGCGTTCAAGAATAACAGCTGTTGTGAATGAGCTCAACGGAGAAAAGATCGACATAATCCCCTGGAGCGAAGTACCGGAGGAATTCATCGCAAGAGCTCTTGCTCCCGCGGAGGTGCTCAAGACAGTCATCACTTCAATGGAAGAGAAGTCATGTACCGTTATAGTTCCCAACAATCAGCTCTCGCTTGCTATCGGCAACAAGGGTCAGAACGCAAAGCTCGCAGCAAAGCTCACAGGCTTCAAGATCGACATAAAGCCTCAGTTCGATACAGTTACGAACGAGGAAGCTCCCGAACTCAGCCCTGATTTTGTGGCTCCTGTATTTGAAGCTGCTCCACCGGAGGAGGAGACAGAGGAGACTGCTTCCGAAAACGCAGAGGCTGCTGATGCTGAACCGGCAGAGACAGAGGAAAGCACGGAAGCCGCTGCTGACGAGGAATAATTATGAAGCCGAAAAAAATACCCATGAGAATGTGCCTCGGCTGCAATGAGATGAAGCCCAAAAAGGAGCTTATCCGCGTGGTGAAGTCCCCGGAGGGAGATATCAGTCTCGATTTCAAGGGTAAGGCTGCCGGCAGAGGAGCGTATATCTGCCGCAGTACGGAATGTCTTGAAAAGGCAAGAAAGGCAAGACGCTTCGAGAAGTCATTCTCATGCAGGATAGAGGAAAGCGTATACGAGGTGATGATGGATGAGCTCGGAAAAGAACCGCAGGACGATTAATCTGCTCGGCATATGCCTGAGAGCGGGCAAGGCGGTCAAGGGCTTCGACAGCGCTGTCGAGGCTGCAAAAAACGGTACGGCTCATTGTATACTTACTGCTTCGGACGCCTCTGAAAAAACTGTTAAGGAAGCCTCGTTTTACTGCGAAAAATACGGTATAAAGCATTTCCGCACCGAGGCGAGCAAGTACGATATCGGACGTCTCTGCGGCAAGGAAACAGGTGTGGTCGCAGTTACCGACAAGGGCTTCGCAGACGGCTTTGAAAAGATAATATCTGATGTATCGCAGTAATGCGTTGAAATAGATGTTCATGCAAAAATATTTCTTATTATGACGCCGCATATTCGCGCGGCAGATATCATGGAGGTAATCAAGCCTATGGCAAAAAAAATAAAGTTAAGCGACGCTGCAAAAGATCTGAATATCCCTGCACAGGAGATCATAGATCTCTTTGCGGAGAAAGGTGATAACAAGAAAAAAACGGGTTCTGCTCTCACAGAGGAAGAGATGAATTCGATACTCGAACACTATACAAAGGAGCGCTATACAGTCAATACGTTCAACGACTACTTCAATTCCAAGAACGATCCGCGTCCTGAAAACACAGAGGCTCCAAAGGAGAAGAAACCGGCTGCAAAGAAGTCTGCCGAGAAGAAGCCGGCAGAGCCTAAGAAGGAAGAAAAGAAGGCTGCCGCTCCTAAGGAGGAGAAAAAGGAAGAGCCGAAAAGCGCTGCGAAGAAGTCTGAAGCAAAGCCTGCTGAAAAGAAGGCTGTTGCTTCCGCGAAGAAGGAGACAAAGTCTGCCGAGGCTGCTCCCGTAAAGGCGGCAGAGCCGGAGAAAAAGCAGGAAACTGCTCCCGTAAAGGAAGCTCCCAAAACTGAGGAAAAGCCTGCCGAGCCTGTAAAGGATACTCCCAAGGCAGAGCCTGAGAAGAAGCAGGAAGCTGCTCCGGCAAAGGAAGCTGCTCCGGCAAAGGAAGCTCCCAAGACAGGCGCTCCCGTTCAGGAAAAGAAGAACGACAAGAAGAAGGACAAGAAGAAGGAGCAGGCAAAGGCTCAGGACAGAGGCGAGCGTACAAAGTTCAACGCCGCGTTCAGCTCTGAGACAGCCCAGACCTCCACTCAGCGCCGTACAGTTGATACAAGAGGAAGCTACGTTGATCTCGACAAGTACAACGAGAGATACGACCAGATGGCTACATCGAACAAGCACAAGAACGACAACTACTCTTCAAAGAAGCAGAAGATAAATCAGAAGTCAGCTCAGAGAACACGTCAGCAGTTCTCGAAGAAGGAGTCTGAGACCGAGAAGCTGAAGAGACTGGAGCTCGAAAGGGCAAGAAAGCAGCAGCTCAAGGTGCTTATCCCCGACAGCATAACTGTTGGAGAACTCGCTACACGTCTGAAGGCTACGGCAACTGATGTTATCAAGCAGCTCATGAAGCTGGGCGTAATGGCTTCCATAAACCAGGAGATCGACTTTGATACAGCCGCTATCGTTGCAGACGAAATGGGCGCAAAGGTTGAGAAGGAGGTAATCGTTACAATTGAGGAGCGTCTTATCGACGATACCGACGACGACGATACAAACCTCCAGCCCCGCTGCCCTGTCGTTGTGGTTATGGGCCACGTTGACCACGGTAAGACTTCCATACTCGACCGTATCAGAAACGCTCATGTAGCAGCAGGCGAGGCAGGCGGAATCACGCAGCATATCGGCGCTTATCAGGTGAATATCAACGGACAGGACATCACCTTCCTTGATACTCCCGGACATGAAGCTTTCACTTCAATGCGTGCAAGAGGCGCGAATATCACTGATATCGCTATCCTCGTTGTCGCAGCTGATGACGGTATCATGCCTCAGACAGTCGAGTCCATCAATCACGCAAAGGCTGCGGGAGTTTCCATTATCGTTGCTATCAACAAGATGGATAAGGAGGGAGCTAATCCCGACCGTATCAAGGAGGAGCTCACAAAGTATGATCTCGTATGCGAGGACTGGGGCGGCGACGTTATCTGCGTTCCCGTATCGGCAAAGACCGGCGAGGGTATCGACGACCTTCTTGAGAATGTTCTCCTCGTCGCTGAGGTCAAGGAGCTGAAGGCAAATCCCGACAGACTTGCAAAGGGTACCGTTATCGAAGCCCGTCTTGATAAGGGCAGAGGTCCTATCGCAACGCTTCTCGTTCAGAACGGTACACTGAAGCAGGGCGATGTGCTCATAGCAGGTACCGCTGTGGGAAGAGTACGTGTAATGACCAACGACAAGGGCAGATCTGTTAAGACAGCAGGTCCTTCCGTGCCTGTTGAGATCACAGGTCTTGCAGAGGTCCCCAGCGCAGGCGATATCTTCAATGCCGTTGAGGACGAGAGACTCGCAAGAGAGCTGGTGGAGCAGAGAAAGCACGAGGCTAAGCAGGAGCAGTTCAACGCTTATCGCAAGGTAACTCTTGACAACCTGTTCAGCCAGATCGCAGAGGGCGAGATCAAGGAGCTACCAATCGTTGTCAAGGCGGATGTTCAGGGCTCTGTGGAGGCTGTAAAGCAGTCCCTTGAAAAGCTCTCAAACAATGAGGTAAGAGTAAGAGTTATCCACGGAGCAGTAGGTGCCGTAAAGGAGAGCGACGTAATGCTGGCAGCAGCTTCAAACGCTATCATCGTCGGCTTCAACGTAAGACCGGATCCCGTTGCGGCGGAGAATGCCGCAAGAGACGGAGTGGACATCAGACTTTACCGCATAATCTATGACGCTATCGAGGAGATATCCACAGCCATGAAGGGTATGCTCGCTCCCAAGTTCCGCGATGTTGAGCTGGGAAGAGTCGAGGTCCGTCAGGTATACAAGATATCCAATGTCGGTATGGTAGCAGGAAGCTACGTTCTCAGCGGAAAGGTAACAAGAGGAAGCAAGGTCCGCGTAGTGCGTGACGGCATTATCATCGCCGACGACGAGATCGCAGGACTCAAGCGCTTCAAGGACGACGCAAAGGAAGTTGCCGAAGGATACGAATGCGGCATCAGCCTTGAAAAGTTCTCAGATGTCAAGGAAGGCGATATCTTCGAGACGTATATCGTCGAGGAGTACCGCGAGGATTAATGATTTATTGCTTTATATAATGATCAAAGGGGGAATTTCTTATGGATAACAGCAGAATGAGTACGGCAGATATGCTGCAGTACTGCAACGAGGCACTGGCTTGGGACGATTTCGGACCGATAGATATATTCTTCTTTGAATCGGTAAAGAAGATACTTCTCGGTCAGTGCAGCGCAATGGAGGAGCCGGAGGAGTATTCAGACGACCTTATGGGCATAGAGCGTCCGGTACGTGATGTGGAGCTTGAGCCTGAGTACGGAAATTATGCCGATATCTACTACGGCGAAGAGGGCGACGACGATATTCCCGATTACAGCGCTACTCCTGAGGACGAGGCGTTCTCGGCGGAGATGTTTACAGGCGGATTCTTCAACGATCCCGACGGTACGGCGGCTGTTGAAGCAGCTGAGGCTGAGGCTGAAGCTGCCGGAGCGGAGCCTGAGGGAAAAACAGCGGCAAAGACGACAAAGAAGCCTGCTGCAAAGAAGACCGCGGCTAAGAAAACAACTGCAAAAAAGCCTGCTTCAAAAAAGGCGGCTGCCGGAAAGGCGTCCTCAAAAAAGGAAAAATCTGCCGAGTCCGATAAACACGAAGAGACAGCAGGAGGCGGCTTTACCGTCAAACTGTAACGACAGGAAGGAATAAGATGCCTAATTTCAAGAACAGCCGTATGGCTGAAGATATAAAACGTGAGATGACTGCTATTCTCCGCGAGCTGAAGGATCCGAGAATAGACAAGATGCTCACTATCGTAAGAGCTGACCTCTCAGGCGATATGTCAAACTGCAAGATATACGTTTCCAGCTTTGACGGTATCGAGAGGGCAAAGGAATCGGTTGAGGGATTGAAAAGCGCCGCAGGCTTTGTAAAGCGGGAGCTTTTCCACAGACTTAAAATGCGCAAGGCGCCGGAGCTTACTTTTATCGCTGACAACTCTATCGAGAGAAGCGCGGAGATAAGCAAGAAGCTCCACGACCTGCTTTAAGGAGGGCTTTGTATGTTCATTGGTTTCAGTGAGGCTGAGCTCTTTCTCAGAAACTGCCAGGACGCAGTTATAATAACTCATCGCAATCCGGACGGAGACTGCATAGGCGCAGGTTTTGCGATGAAGGATATCCTTGCTCAGATGGGTATCCGCAGCAGAGTCGTATGTCACGATGTTTTCCCGTCGCGCTACGACTTCCTCACCAGTGTCGGAGCCGGTGAGGAATTTGAACCAAAGACCATTATCGCGGTGGATATAGCCGATGAGACGCTTATGGGCGATTATAAGGACATCTACGGCGGAAAGGTGCAGCTCTGCATCGACCACCATATATCAAACAACAACTACGCAGAGAATACCATACTCCGTGCTGACGCTACGGCAGCCTGCGAGATAATATACGACCTTGCAAAGTATATGGGCGTAAAGATCACAAAGCACTGCGCTATGTGCCTTTATACCGGTATCGCTACGGATTCTGGCTGCTTCAAGTACGACTGCACAACTCCTCACGCTCATGAGATAGCGGCTGAGATGATGCGCAGCTACGATATTAATTTTGCAAGGATAAACCGCTATATGTTCGATGTCAAGTCAATGGGCAGACTGAAGCTCGAAGCGAAGGTGAACGAGCTCATGGAATACTGCCTCGGCGGAAAGCTTGCTATCGCTGCGGTAACGCAGGATATGATGAAGGATATGGGCGTTTCAATGGAGGAGCTGGAGGGCTTCGCTCCGCTGACCATACAGCTGGAGAATACAGAGGTCGGCATACTCATGCGCGAGCGTGAGGACGGAGTATACAAATGCTCATTCCGTTCTGCCAACGACGTCAACGTATCGGCTATATGCCAGTCCATAGGCGGCGGCGGTCACGCGAAGGCTGCCGGCTGCACCATAAGCGGACCTCTTGAGGACGCAAAGCAGAAGCTTATAGACTCTGTAAAAAGGGCGCTTGGCGAATGAACGGGATACTCTGCGTGAATAAGCCGCAGGACTTTACTTCTTTTGATGTTGTTGCGAAGCTCCGCGGTATACTGCGTATAAAGCGTCTCGGTCACGGCGGTACCCTCGACCCTATGGCTACAGGCGTTCTGCCGGTATTCGTGGGCAACGCGACAAAAGCCTGCGATATCATGCCGGACAATACCAAGAGCTACCGTGCAGGCTTCCGTCTGGGAGCAGTATCGGATACTCAGGACGTATGGGGCGAGGTGCGAGAAAGCTCGGATAAGGCTGTTTCACGGGAACAGATAGAGGCTGTGCTGCCTGACTTTACAGGCAGGATAATGCAGCTTCCTCCGATGTATTCGGCTGTTCAGGTGAACGGTCAGCGCCTTTATGACCTTGCGAGACAGGGCATAGAGGTGGAGCGTCAGGCACGTGAGATAGAAGTTGAAAGCCTTGTGCTGGAGGAATACGACGAGGCTGCCCGTGAGGGAGTCATGTCCATAGCCTGCGGCAAGGGCACTTATATAAGGACCATTATCAGCGATATCGGTGATAAGCTGGGCTGCGGAGGGATAATGACCTCGCTTGTAAGGACCTCCTCCGGCGGCTTTACTCTTGCCGACTGCCACAGCCTTGAGGAGATACAGCAGGCAAGAGACGAGGACAGACTGGGTGAGCTGATACTCCCCATAGAAAGAGTGTTTGAGAAGCTGCCTAAGCTGAGACTTGGCGAGGCTCAGACAAGAATGTACAGAAACGGTGTAAAGCTCGATATATCAAGAGTGCACGGCATAGTCAGGGAGGCTGACTGCTACGGGGTCTACGGCTCCGACGGCGGCTTCATCGGCACTGCCTTTGCGGACTTTGACAGCGGAGAGCTCCGTATCGGAAAGAATTTAGGGTGACAGAATGGGATATCAGAAAACAGCTGTTGCTTTAGGGCTTTTTGACGGAGTACACCTCGGACACCGGGCTGTACTGAAAGCTGCCGCTGACAGGAGAGCCGACGGGCTGGAGCCCTGCGCTTTTACCTTTCCGCCGGAAAGTACAGTGAACAAGGGGGCGGCAGGCTATATCTACAGCACGGACGAAAAGAGCTCCATACTTGAAAAGGAATGCGGTATCGGACGGGTGCTTTCACCTGATTTTGCGGATATCCGCGGCATGGACGGCGACAGCTTCGCAAGGGATATCCTGTGCGGAGAGCTGAACGCTGCCTTTGTGTGCTGCGGTTATGATTTCCGTTTCGGCAGTGGAGCTGCCTGCGGAGTGGATAAGCTCCGGGAATACGGAAAAAAATACGGTTTCTCGGTCATGGCGGTGGAGGATATCTGCTGCTGCGGTCAGAGAGTATCCTCAACGCTGATACGCGAGCTTGTCTCTAAGGGCGATATGGAAAAGGCGGAGCTTTTTCTCGGAGCGCCTTACCTTATTTTTAAGGAAGTGAGCCGCGGAGCTCAGCTCGGACGCACTATCGGATTCCCTACAGCAAATCAGCTCTTCGGCAGGGGACAACTCGTGCCCAGGTTCGGAGTATACGCTTCGGAGACTGTGACCGGCGGAAAAAAATATCCGTCCATTACGGATATCGGTGTGAAGCCTACCGTGGATTACGGCGGCGCACCGCTTGCAGAAACCTATATACACGGATTTTCGGGAGACCTTTACGGAAGTCCGCTTCAGGTAAGACTTAAAAGATTCATCCGTCCTGAGATGAAATTCGGTTCTGTTGAGGAACTGAAAAAACAGATCGGCGCGGATATAAAGTCTGCCATCAATATATTGTAAAAAATTCGCAGCACTTTCACTCTGTTATCACAAAAAAGTATTAACATTGTAGTTGCTGTGAACTATAACGGCACCTGATATCATGTGCCGTCAACATACGCAATAAGGAGGGTCAAACCCAATGATAGAGGTCAGAAACCTTACTAAATCATACGGCGACAAGCTCGCTGTGAGCAATATAAGCTTCAAGGTCGAAAAGGGTGAGATACTCGGCTTCCTCGGTCCTAACGGCGCCGGAAAGTCGACTACGATGAATATGCTGACAGGATATATCTCGTCATCAGCCGGAGAGGTTCTGATAGACGGCGTTGATATCCTTGAGGATCCCAAGAAGGCAAAGGCAAATATCGGATATCTTCCTGAAATACCGCCCCTTTATGTGGATATGACAGTCGAGGGCTATCTCAGCTTCATCTACGATCTGAAAAAGTGCAAGCTTCCGAGAAAGGCACATCTCAAGGATGTGTGCAATCTCTGTAAGATATACGACGTAAAGGACAGGATAATAAAGAACCTTTCAAAAGGTTACCGCCAGAGAGTAGGACTGGCACAGGCTCTTATAAACAATCCGCCCGTGCTCATTCTTGACGAGCCTACTGTCGGTCTCGACCCTAAGCAGATAATCGAGATAAGAACTCTTATCAAGAAGCTCGGAAAGAGACATACGGTTATCCTTTCGTCACATATACTGCCTGAGATACAGGCGGTATGCGACAGGATAATCATTATAAACAAGGGACAGATAGCAGCAGACGGTACTGCCGAGGAGATAGCTTCGGATATCACCAACGAGCACAAGATGACTCTTCGTATCGAGGGTCCTACTCATACCGCAGATGATAAGCGCCTTATCACTGATGCTGTAAAGGGTATAAGCGGCGTAAAGTATATACGTGCTGATATGGAGCGCGAAAAGGGCATTTACGACTATGATGTCGAGACCGACGGCAAGACCGACGTCCGCCGTGAGATCAACCGCATCTGTGCAGAAAACGGCTGGAATATCCTTATGCTCCAGCTCTCAGACCTCACTCTTGAGGACATCTTCATGAAGATCACAATGACAGATACAGGTTCTGAAAAGGATGCAGAAAAGAAGAGCAGACCGGCTCCTAAGCTTGATCTGAAGGTCGGCGAGGATGGCTCTCTCAATGCTGTCAATGAAGAGGAAAAAGATACTGAGAATAAGGAAGGCTCAGAAGAAAGCAACGGAGGTGAGGAATAATGCTGGCGATTTACAGACGTGAAATAGGCGCCTTCTTCACATCCGGCGTGGCTTATGTATTTCTGACTGTGTTCTGGCTCGTTTCAGGGATATTCTTCTATAATACGGTGATCGCGGCAGGAAATGCGGATACTTCAAATCTGTTCGGTTCGATGTTCATTATCGTTCTGTTCCTGATACCCGTGCTCACAATGAAGCTTCTCAGCGAGGAGAAAAAGAACAAGACGGATCAGGGGCTTCTCACAGCTCCGATAGGTCTGTGGGAGATCGTGCTCGGCAAATACTTTGCAGCGCTTACACTGTATGTTATTGCTGAGTCTGTGATCTTTATATACGCATTCGTTATCAACTACCTCGGCGACGTTATATGGCCGTCGCTTCTGGGCAATTATTTCGCAATGCTCTTCCTCGGAGCTGCGTTCATTGCTGTTGGACTTTTCATCTCCTCTCTTACCGAGAATCAGATGGCTTCCGCGGTAGTATGTCTGGTAGTGCTTTTCGTTCTCTACCTTTCGGAATCACTGGTATCCGGCTTTGCAAATTCCAAGTCAGGATATCTTAAACTTGTCTACAAGGCAGTTACAAATATATCCTTCTATTCAAGGTATATTGAATTCACAAGAGGCGTGTTCAGCCTTACAAGTGTGCTGTTCTTTGTCAGCGTAGCCTTCGTCTTCAACTTCCTCACCGTCAAGGTGCTTGAGAAGAGACGCTGGAGCTGAGACTCGTGAAAGGAAGGTTTGTATACAGATGAGTAAAAATGATACCGGCAAGAAAAACGCAAATAATACTGCCGAGGATATAAACAGCGATTCACTGGAAAATGTCACCGGTACGACTGACGTCGGCGGCGAGACAGCCGGAAAGAGTGCCTCTTCAGGCTGGATAAAGAACAAACTGGGGGCATTTGGTTCAAGAAAGTTCAAGTACGGAACGATGTTCTACATCATCATCGCCCTTGTTCTCACTATAGTTGTTGTTATCAACGTCATGGTCAACGCTCTCGCAAAGCGCTCTCCCATCAATCTCGACATTACTCCCGACAACAGATATGAGCTCACCGACCAGACCATTAGCGTTCTTAAAAATATTGAAAAGGACGTTGATATAACCGTCACGGCGACAAAGGATTATTTTGATACCCGCAGGGCGCAGGCTGAGAGCTATTACGCGCAGTACGGTGTTCAGGCTGAGATCCCGTTCGAGATGATACCTGAGCTGCTCGAAAAGTATTCGGTATACGCCGCACAGAGCAAGGGCAGTATAAATGTCAAATACGTGGATATGAACATCGACCCTGATGTTATAAACAAGTATAAGCAGAATTACAGCGGTGATATAGGCAGCGGTGCTATCATCATCAGTTCAGGGGACAGAGTAAGGGTCCTTGCTGAGCAGGAAGTTATAAATTTGCTCAAGCCTGACGAAAACGCAATGAAAAACGGCGAGTTCAAATGTCTGTTTGTCGGTGAGAGCGTACTGACATCAGCTATAATGAACGTAACGGATATCAGTCCTGTAAGAGTTGCGTTTGCAAAGACCATAAACGGCGCTCCGCTCTACGATTCACAGTCGGTTTCTTCTGAAGACGCTATAAACAGCTTTGAGAAGGATCTCCTTGAAAAGAACGGCTATGAATGCAAGGAGATTGATATCGCCAATGACACATTAGACCCCATGGATTACGATATGCTCGTTGTATTTGCTCCTACCGTTGACTTTACTGACGATGTCATAAAGAAAATGAGCGATTTCCTTTTCAACGGCGGACATTACGACAGGAACATGATTTATGTTCCGGATTACAGTCAGACTGATCTGCCTAATATCGCAGAGTTCCTTTCCGACTGGAGCATAAAGGTCGAAAACAGGTACGTTCACGATGAGGACGATAAGGTCAAGGCTTTTTACGACGATCAGTATTATCAGCACGTCGGAATCGCCATTGATATAACCGATGCCGATTCAGTCGGAACTATGCCTAACGAAAAGCTTTCCATAGTTGCGGAGCTTCCGAGGGAGCTTTCTGAGATCAAGAAGAACAACGGCGACATCGTAAAAACTATACTGTCATCATCGGCTACTTCATATACGGTCGATATGATAGAAAGAACCCAGAATACCGACGACAAGGGCGCAAAGCCGATCGTTATGCTTTCGAGAAAAGAGGATTCAGAGCAGCTTCAGGTATTCGGAAGCGAGCTCCTCGTGATCGGAAGCTCACTTATGACTGACGCGGTATATATTCAGAACACTACAAGATTCAATAATGCAAATGTCCTTATCAATATCATAAACAAGATGTCAGGCAAGGAAAACAGCATTATCATTCCCGATAAGAATCTCCAGAGCTCATTCCTTGCTCCTACTGCAAAGCAGGCAAAGACTATACAGATAATAGTTGTATGGGTACTCCCGTTCTTGGTTGCTGCTGCAGGCGTAATCGTACTGTTAAGGAGAAGGAATAAGTAATGAAAAAGCAAGCAAAGGGTATAATCGCTCTGAGTGCAGTGCTTGCGGCGCTGCTGGGCGGAGGCTACGCTTACATGAAGTTATCGCCTGAGGAGGGCGGCAGCGACCCTGCGACACCTACACTGCTGGCTACTGTTGCCGACGGTTCCGGAACGGTACTGGTAAGCGACAACGGTCAGGAGGGAACTGTAAAAAAAGTAGTCGTAAAAAACAGCGAGGGCGAGCTTACAGTAGTTATGAAATCAGCTCCTGCTGATGGTTCGGAACCGGTATATACCCTTGAGGGATATTCCGATCTGAAATTAAAGGAACTCATGATCGGTACTCTTGCCAATAACGGAAACGGTCTTACAGCCAAATCCGTTGTGGCGAGAGACTGCGACGACGTTTCAAAGTACGGATTTTCCAAACCGACTGCCACAGTTGACATGACATATGAATCCGGCAATACAGTCAGGTTCTTCGTGGGCGATACTGCTCCTTCGGACGACGGAGAGTACGTTATGGTGGACGGAAAGAACGATGTATATATAGTTGAAAGCTCAACCGTATTGAATTACAGCAATTCAGTCACCGACTTTGTTGACAGGACAATGATCGACTCGACCATTGACGGAGATCAGCCAAAGGTTGAAAGCCTCAGGATAGAGCGAAGTGACATGGAGAGCGATATCCTTATCGAATATGATCCCATGAGCGAGAATGCTTATTCCGGCGGTACTTCATCTTCTCACAAGATGCTGCTTCCAACGGAGAGCTACCTCAATGTTGAAACATCGGAAAATGTCATAACAGGTATGTTCGGGCTTACTGCTTCCGGTATATACGTTATCCACTGCAAGGACGGGGATATAAAGGAAGCCGGACTCAGCGACCCGTTCTGCAGGGTCTCGGTTGACTGCGGCAGCAAAAAGTTCGTACTCCTTCTCGGCAAGGTATTTTCTGATAACTCAGGAAACAAGTGCTGCTATGGAATGCTTGAGGGCGGCAATACAATATACATCATACCTGCCGAAAAAGCTCCGTGGCTCACTGTTCAGCCCATAGATGTGGCAACAAGAATGCTCATAAACGCTTATGTATGGAACATAACAGATATGACAGTAAGCGGCGGAGGAGAGAAGGCAGAGTTTGTCATAAAGCCTGCTGACCCGGATAATAAACCGGATACTCCCTCATCGTCTGATTTCAAGGTAACATTCAACGGCAATGATTTCAGCTCCGAGAGGTTCAGGAAGTTCTATTCGTTCCTTGCAGGTACAAATGCTGAGGAATTTGCGCTCGGTGTGCCTGTTCCTGAGGGCGAGCCGGACGCTGTTATAAAGTACAGCGATTCATATACGGGAAAGACAATGACATACGAGTTTTATGATGACTCGGTAATGCGTTCGCTCATAGTTGTAAACGGTGAGAGCAAGTATTACTGTACAAAGTCATATGTCGGCGTCCTTTTGGACAATATACGCAGAATAGATACGGATGACGATTTCGTCACGAGATGGTAATTTCCAGGGAGGTATAGAATGATCGAAAAATTCAACACATATAAGGGCTATCCGCTTGTAAGAAACGGAAATCAGTTATACTACGGCTATATGTCCGACCCTTATGTTATATTTATCCAGATCCTTGAAACTAAAGATGAAAACGGTGAACAGATGACTTCAAAGGTAAGAGTCGTTCAGATGGACACAAATGAACCCGACCCGCTCAAGGCTTTCGTTAAGAACGCAGAGCGTGAGTGCGGACTTTATGAAGCTCTCGACATCGCAAATGTCTGGCTGGAAAAGGCTCTTAAAAGCTGAACCGGTCCGTAATAAAAAGCAGTCAGCCATAAAAGCAGCATCGCGGCTTTTATGGCTGGTTTTTCCTTTAATATAAAACATGGGCGTGATGAACATATCATCACGCCCGTTTTTTTATTCTACGGAAATAATATAGTAGTAAACAGGCTGACCGCCGTTTACGAGCATTACTTCTATCTTGTCGCCGAGCTTGGACTGTATGAACTTCTGAAGCTCTTCCGCGTTGTCCTCGGACACGTCCGCGCCGTGGATAAGCGTAATATAGTTCACATCGCCCTTTGCAAGCTTCTTTACGAGCTTGTATGTAGCCTTGTTGATATCGCGCTCGGTGAATGAGAGCTTGCCGTTGTCGAGAGCGAGTATCTCTCCCTCCTTTATCTGATGACCCTCAAATTCAGAGTTCCTTGCGGCAAAGGTAATGAGACCCGTTGATACTTTCTCGAAGGCTCTTGTCATATCCTTGCGATTCTCGTTAAGGCTGCGGCTGTCGTCGAAAGCCAGCATAGCTGCTATGCCCTGAGGGATAGTCCTTGTCTGGAGCACGCAAACCTTTTTGTCTGTGAGTTTTACAGCCTGTTCAGCTGACATTATTATATTCTTGTTGTTGGGAAGAACGAATACTGTATTGGCAGGAGTCCTGAGTATAGCACGGAGAATATCGTCTGTAGAGGGATTCATAGTCTGACCGCCCTTGACAACGACGTCCGCTCCAAGGTCTGTGAACATTGCTTCGAGACCGTGACCTGCTGCAACTGCAACAAAACCGAACTCCTTCTCAGGCTCTGCGGGAGTAAGACCTGCCTCGGCAGCCTGTGCGTCCCTGACCTTGTTTTCGTGCTGTATACGCATATTCTCTATCTTCGGACGGGGATCGTTTGTGAAATGTCCGAATTCAAGACCTTTCTGTATAGCCTTTCCGGGATTGTCAGTATGTACGTGTACCTTTATTATCTTTTCGTCGTCAACTACAACTACGCAGTCGCCTATAGTTTCAAGATATGCGCGAAGTATGGAAGCGTCGGGACAGCCCGCGTCCTTTTCGAGCATGAATTCGGTACAGTATGTATATGTTATATCGTCGTCGTACTCGCTGACAGCTGTTCTGAACGAATCCTGCGAGCTTTCCTGAGCTGTGGGAGCTTCAACGGGCTCGGCGATTTTTCCGCCTGCGAAAACGTCGCACATCGCTCTGAAAATAATACAGAGACCCTTGCCGCCTGCGTCAACGACTCCTGCTTTTTTAAGCTGAGGGAGCATATCAGTAGTTTTTGCGAGAGTAGCCTCTGCCTCGTCGCAGACCTCTTCCCAGAATGTTACCACGTCGTTTGTCTCGGCGCATATTTCATCAGCCTTTGCGGAAGCAGCCTTGACAACGGTGAGTATAGTACCCTCTACAGGCTTCATTACAGCCTTGTAGGCAGCCTCCACTCCGTAGCCGAGAGCGTCGCTGAAGTTCTCGCTGCCAGCTTCCTTGCAGCCGGCGAGTCCTTTTGAAAAGCCTCTGAATATAAGTGAAAGTATAACGCCGGAGTTTCCTCTTGCGCCTCTCAGAAATGCCGACGCAGCCGTTGATGCTACCTCGGATACCGGAGCCTTTGAGTCAAGACGTTTCAGTTCGGCTATTGAATTGCCTATGGTCATTGACATATTGGTTCCTGTATCGCCGTCCGGAACGGGGTAAACATTCAGCTCATCCACCTCGCGCTTCCTGTTGGCAATAGTAACGGCAGCGGAGATTATCGCATCCCTGAGTAATGAACCGTTTATCACAGTTAAGTCCTCCAATCCTGCAAACAGGTGAAATACCTTTACGCCTTATGCGTTAAGGTCGTCAACGTATACGTTGACCTTGTGTACATCTATTCCTGCAGCTTCCTCTACGGTGAAGCTGACCTTATGGGTAATGCTGTTTACGGCAGCAGTGATATTTGTGCCATAGGTCACTTTGATATGGAGGTCGATGACGAGACCGCCGTCCTTATCGGTACGTATGAGCACACCCTTGTTCTTCCTGAAAGCCTTGCCTGCTGTTAGGGCGGAGACTGCTGAACGGAAGGTGCTTACATTGCTCACGTCAGAGACTCCGAAGCAGTCGGTCACGGCGTGCTTGACGAGCTCAGTGAGGTAATTTTCCGATATAGTTATCTTTCCGATATGATTTTCAAAGCCTACCATATGGTCATCACTCCTTTGGTAAAAATTGCTGCGGCATATTCAGAGCGGCCGCTGCACTAAATAATTATATCACAAACAAACGGGTTTTACAATACCTATTAAAAAGATTATTTTTAAAAATCAGGCTGCTCTCACACAAAAAAGCGGTACTCTGAGGAGTACCGCTTATAACTTACTGTATGCCGTTTTTCTTGTCGTTTGTGCTGTTCATGCTGAGACCTGATGACACAGCGCTTCCCAGCTTGCTCTTTACGACCTTTATGCTCTGGAGGTTCCTTGAGTAATAGCTCTCGGTGTCGTTGAGCATCTTGGCAACTGAGGTGGCAGCGTTCTGCTGAAGGTTCTTTGCCGCTGTCTGAGCCTTGGTGATCATATCGAGTGCCTTTTTCTTTGCCTCAGTAACAATAGCTTCTCTTGACACTATCTGAGCGGCACGCTCCTCAGCCTTGCGGATTATTGATTCCGCATTGAGCTTTGCTTCGTTGAGGATACGCTGGCAGTCGAATTCGATCTTCTTTGCCTCCTTGAGTTCGTGAGGCATATTAAGGCGGACGTCGTTAATGAGTTCTCTCATTCTTTCTCCGTCGATGACCTTCTTGTGTGATACGAAGGGAACTGAGCCTGCCTTGTCGAGCAGTTCGTCCATTTCTTCTAAAATCTCATCAATGCTCATATTAATTACCTCTCTTTAATTAGTCTTTGTTTTATATCATCGAGTATTTCGTTGGGAACGAAGTGACTTATATCGCCGCCGAAGTATGCTATCTGTTTTACCAGACTGGAGCTGAGATACATATTTCCCGAAGCTGTCGTAAGGAATACTGTCTCTGCGCCCTCGTACAGCTTCTTGTTTGCGAGTGCCATCTGGAACTCATATTCAAAGTCACTGACGGCTCTGAGTCCTTTGACGATAGCGATAGCGCCGACGTTTCTCACATAGTCTGCGAGGAGACCGTCGAGTATATCTATTACTACATTATCAAGGTCGCGTGTGACCTGTTCTATCATAAGCATACGCTCCGTAGCCGTGAAGCTCGGCTGTGCCTTGCCTGCGTTCCTTGATATCAGGACGATCACCTTATCGAAGAGCTTTGACGCTCTTGTGATGATGTCAAGATGTCCAAGTGTCACAGGGTCGAAGCTTCCGGGGCAAACGGCAACTCTTCTCATTTCTCAGCCACCTCCTCGGACGGTTTGCAGAATATCGTGACATTGATCTTGCCGTAGTGGTAGGTCTTTCTCAGCGTCATACCCTCCGGAGCTGCCGGCTCTTCCGCGTCACTTTCGTATTCACAGATTATGAATCCTCCGTCGCGGAGCTTTTTGGCTGCGAAGGGGAGTATATTTGCGATATGGCTGTGGCGGTAGGGCGGGTCGAGGATTATGATATCGAAGGTCTGCGAGGTCAGCCTGATATAATCATAGCTGTCGCGGTTTATGACCTCTGACTGCCGTTCAAAGCCTGTATTGCGCAGATTCTCGTTTACGCATCTTATCGAGCGGAGCGAGCTGTCAATAAATACAGCGTGGTCTGCGCCGCGGCTGAGGGCTTCGATACCCATCTGACCGCTTCCTGCGAAGAGGTCGAGGACTCTTGCTCCCTCAAGTTCAAACTGAACGGCTGAAAAGATGCCTTCCTTTACCTTGTCGGCAGTAGGTCTGACGTCCAGACCTTCCGGTGCGACAAGCTTGCGGCCTCTTGCAATGCCTGTGATTACTCTCATATTTTAGTGCTCCGAAGCCGCAGGATCAACTGCGGTTTCCGCATTTACGGCATACGGATGCCGAGTTATATACATTATATTATATATTATTTTTTGCGGCTTGTCTATATCATTTTTTAAAAATAGGCGATTTTGACTAAAAAAGGTTGTTTTTATTTGTCTATCATATACACATTTGAGTGAGTTGAGAGTGGAGAGTTGAGAGCTGAAAGTTAATGTTTTCGCTGCGCTCACATTATTTAAATAATATCGCCGCAGGCGACTCCACAACTCTCAATTCTCAACTCTAAACTCTCAACTGCAAAAATTTGTGAAACAAATTTTTGCAAGGGTATTGACAAGTGTGTGTATAAATGTTATAATGTGTATAACGTATATATACAATATTGAGGTGGACTATGGATATTATCATCAGTAATTCATCGGGTGAGCCCATATATCAGCAGATATCCTCGCAGATAAAGGGACTTATCCTCAACGGTGCGCTGAAAGCAGGGGACGCTCTGCCTTCCATGCGTACACTTGCACAGCAGCTCCGGATAAGCGTTATCACAACGAAACGCGCTTACGAGGATCTCGAAAGGGACGGCTTTATCGAATCGTATACCGGCAAGGGCAGCTTTGTAAAGGGGCAGAATACCGAGCTTCTCAGGGAGGAGTACCTGCGCCAGACAGAGGCTCTGCTCACTCAGGTATGCGACAAGGCAAGACAGTGCGAGCTCAGTCTCGACGAGCTGAAGGAGATGCTTGATCTTATTTACGGAGGGGAAGACAATGAATGACTATGAAAATGCTATTGAAATCAAGGAACTGACCAAAAGGTACGACGGCTTTACTCTCGACAAGGTGAGCTTCAGCGTGCCTAAGGGTTCTATTATGGGCTTTATCGGGCAGAACGGCGCCGGCAAGACCACTACCATAAACGCCCTGCTCAATATCGTGAAAAAGGACGAGGGCGAGATACGTCTCCTGGGTCTTGACAGCGAAAAGGATGAATACGAGGCAAAAAAGCAGATAGCTGCGGTGTTTGACGAGCTGCCCTTCGACGACAGGCTCAATGCCATAGCTATCGACAAGATACTCCGGGAGATATATGAGGAGTGGAGCACGGATACATTTTTCGGCTATCTTGACCGCTTTGCGCTGCCGAGAAAGAAGAAGTTCGGCAAGTTCTCAAAGGGCATGAAGATGAAGCTGCAGATCGCGTCTGCGCTGTCCCATAATGCGAAGCTTCTCATCATGGACGAAGCTACCACGGGTCTCGACCCTGTTGTGAGAAACGAGATACTGGATATATTCCTTGAGTATTTGCAGAATGAGGAAAACACTATCCTCATGTCCTCACATATCACTTCCGACCTCGATAAGATCGCGGACTGCGTTACATTTATCGACAAGGGAAAGGTGCTCATAAGCGGCTACAAGGACGATATACTCGAAAACCACGGCATACTCAAATGCACAAAGGACGACTATAAGGATATAGCTGCCGAGGATATCGTAAGCGCAAGACTGAACGACTTCGGCGCAGAGATAATGGTGTCCGACAAGGCTTCATGCAGCCGGAAATACTCAGGAGCTGTCATTGATCCCGCAACTCTTGAGGATATAATGATATTTTATGTAAACCGGGACAAAAAGGAGTGGAGATGAATGAAAGGTCTTATCTACCGTGAGTTGTACCTTATACGCAAGACGACCGTTATCACGCTTCTTGTCTATTTCATATTCGTTGCCATGATGTCCCTTGTGTGCATAAGCACTTATGCAGGTAATCTCAAAGGTGAAGAGGGTGTAATTGAGATATTCTATCCGCAGGCATACTTCTATGCGGCGTGTATCGCCCTTGTAGGTATGGGCTACGGACATAATGATATCATTCAGAAGGACTATCAGTCACGCTGGCAGCTTTTTTCCTATACTCTGCCCATAAGCGACAGGAAGATAATTGCGTCAAAGTTCATAGTGCGCGGTATACTGCTGCTTGCAGGCCTTGTGCTCGCTGTTATCGCAGAGGTGATAATAGCTGCTGCGGCTAAAATGCCTGTAAGTGCGGATCATATCAAGAATATCCTTATTATCGGCGCTGTTATGACCGTAGGCTTTTCGGAGATACCGCTTATGCTCCGCTTTAAAAACCAGAACAAGGGAGCAGTTGTTACACTTTTTGCTTTGGCACCGTTTATGGCGGCTTTCGTATATTTTGCATGGAAATTCACGAAATTCTGCATGAGCGAAGCAGTAAGGCTGTACGGTGAAGCCACCGATGAGACCATGGCAAAGGTATTTGCGCCTTATTTTGACAAGGCGCGTACAATATGCTTTATCGCCGCACCGTTCTTTGTTGTCGGCGTAGTGGCGCTGTTCTATGTGTGGGCGCTTAAGGAGTACAGAAGGAGGCGTTACTGATGACGGGATATCTTTATAAGGAATTCAAACTCAATATCCGCCTTGTACTTTTGTTTCTGCTGACATACCTGTTCTTTTCCATAGTTCCGATCTTTGCGGTAGTTGATGCAAAAGATGATGATACTATTGACAAAACGCTGACAATGATACTGGGAGTGTTCTGCGTTTTCGTATTTATTACGGCAGGCTGCATACAGAGCGGAGTTTTCAACGGCGACGACAGAAAGAAGTGGGCTTACTTCGTTACCTCGACCCCCTCGGGGATAAAGGGATATATAGGCGCGAAATACCTGTTCACAATGCTGTTCACCATGTTTGTTGTGACCCTTGAAACGCTGAAAATAGCACTTACTGAGCAGATATTGGGACAAACGAGCGGACTTTCCGTGCTTATTGCGGCGATGTTCTATGTGCAGCTGCTTATGAGAGCTGTGGAGTATCCGCTGATAGTGCGCTTCGGTGTGAAAATGGGAAGCATGGTAAAGATAACGGCGGTATGTGTTGCCATTCTTGGATTTATAGTGTATATGCTTTTCGGCGATACCTCCGTCTTTGCAAGCATGGATACATTCTGGGAAAGAATGTTTGCCTTTGTTGGAGATCCGGACAAGCTGAAAATGCTGCTGCTGTGGGTGGGCATATGCACACTGGCTGTGCTGCCGCTGTATTACCTTTCCTACAGGATATCCGTGAAGCTGTACCTGAAAGGAGCTGAGAATTATGCCAAGTAAGAAGAAAACTCTCCTTCGTGTATTCATATACCTTGTACTGGCTTTCGCTCCTGCTTATGCGCTGGAACTGATATTCTCTGACAAGCAGGGCAGTGTGAAGAATGTGTTCTGGGGAGCTACCCTCATGCTCTATCCTGCCATAGCCTCTGTTATCACGAGACTGGTCACAAGAGAGGGCTTCCGTGACGCAATGCTGGGCTTCGGAAAACGAGGCAGCGGCAAATACTACGCGGCAGCAGCGATATATCCGATAGTGCTGCCATTTGTCAGCGCTCTGATACTTCATCTTTTTATAGTGGAGAACGGAAGCATTTCCGACAGCGCTTTCGCAAGCGATACCGTAATGGGTATTGCTTCTCTGCTGATTGCTGTAATATCCGGTATCGCAACTGCCTTTCACGGTCTCGGCGAGGAGCTGGGCTGGCGAGGCTATCTCACGCCCAAGCTTGAACAGCTCATGCCGACTCCTGCGGCGATAGTGGTCACGGGAATTATATGGGCTCTGTGGCACGGACCTCTCCTTGCTTACGGCTACGACTTCGGCAGGGACTATGACTTTTTCCCTTACGGCGGCTTTATTGCAATGATAGTAATGTGCATATTCTGGTCGGCTGTGCTGACGTGGCTCACCAAGCGGACAGGCTCGGTATATCCTGCGGCGCTGTGTCATATGCTGATAGATACGGTGCTGAACACGGTGTTCATTCCCTTTGCTTACAAGGCAGACGGTGAGAAGTTCGCGTACAGGACAAATGAGTTCTGGATGCTGATACTCTCAGTATTTCCGATGATAATAGTGTGCGGAGCTGTATGCATGGTGCTTGTATGCAAAAAGGAGAAGAAGGCGGCTAAAGCCTGACACGGCAAAAATGATTTGATAAAAATGGGGTAAACTTTTTCAGCCGGGAGCCGACGGCTCCCGGCTTTTTTCACTGAAAAAGGGCTGTTTTCAGCGCTTTTTTAAATAAAGCAAAAAATCTCAAAATTTTTTTCAAAAAATGCTTGACAAACCTGAGATACTATGATATAATTATTTTCGTCGCCGAGGATACGGCGTCTGCGAAGTGGGGGTTTAGCTCAGCTGGGAGAGCATCTGCCTTACAAGCAGAGGGTCACAGGTTCGAGCCCTGTAGTCCCCACCACAT
>NZ_JAEFAJ010000018.1 GCF_016287535.1 Ruminococcus sp. | reverse complement strand
CTCCCGTAGGAGTCTGGGCCGTGTCTCAGTCCCAATGTGGCCGTTCAACCTCTCAGTCCGGCTACTGATCGTCGACTTGGTGAGCCGTTACCTCACCAACTATCTAATCAGACGCGAGCCCATCTCATAGTGATAAATCTTTGATATACAAAAGATGCCTTCCGTATATGTCATGAGGTATTACCATCCGTTTCCAGAAGCTATCCCTCTCTACAAGGTAGGTTGCTCACGTGTTACTCACCCGTCCGCCACTAAGGTATCTCAGTAAACCAAAATACCTCCGTTCGACTTGCATGTGTTAAGCGTGCCGCCAGCGTTCGTCCTGAGCCAGGATCAAACTCTTTATTAAAGTTGTATAGTAAATCCTTTCGGATCTATTATCTAATCCTGTTCATAACGCTTGCGTTATTACTTTCGCGTAATTTTTTAGTCTTTTCTTGACCTTTTCTTCTCTCCACTGATCTCTCAGCTTCAAAAAGGAATCTCAAGGGTCGTTACTTTTTTTCCTTCGCATTGTTCAATTTTCAAGATGCTGTTTTTCACTATCCCTTCCGGGACAGCTTTAATATTATATCACTATCTTTAAGCTTTGTCAAGCACTTTCTTCAAATTTCTTCAAGAAATTTTTCGTGCTCTCGCCCTCCACTTGTCGGACAGTAAATATATTATACCTCTTTTTGGTAACAGTGTCAAGCACAAAGTTTTTAACATTCTAAGAACTATTATGTTGAAAACTTACTGTTTTAATCAATTTGCAAAAAAATAATGCAGCCGCATAAGCGGCTGCATTGAATCCTTTAGTCTAAAATCATTACTGACATATTTGAATCCTGTACATTTCCGTTCCTGATACCTGTCAGCTCTGTGCTACCAAGCTGATCCGTTGTTTTAGGGTAAGTACCCTTGTAACGTCCGGATTCAAAATTGCTGTAAACTACTGATTTTACTATATAATTTTCAACATATATCTTGTAAGAACCTTCTGTACCGGCTATTCTGTTTATTGCTCTGCTAAGCTTATTGTTATCCTGCGCGAACTTAGTATTATCCGAATCTGACGAAACGCCTTTATCATTGCATTTCGCACCGTTTCCGTTATGCGAATAAAAATAGAACTTGCCGTCTGTAATAAAGCGGTCATCAGACTTCATAGTACGCTCTCTCTCAGCATACCTTGTTATTTCAGTCTGAGCAGCATTAAAAACTATCTTAGCCTTTGAATTTGCGTTCCTTTCACGCGATTTGGTTATGAAGTATCCCCAAGTCGGGATCATTATGGTAAGCAATATACCTAAAATTGCAAGAACGATGATAAGCTCCATGAGAGTAAAGCCCTTTTTGGACTTGTTCGTCTTCATCGTAATGCACCTCCCAATACATTTTTTCATATATATTATATCAAAAAGTTCACACTTTGTCAATAATAAAATGACTTATCGGTAACAATTTTTTTTACCCTTTATTGTGCATATAGTCCATGAAACGCGCATTTTGTTCAACACACTTCCGTAACAATATGAATGCGCATATTCATATTTTCAAACCTCAGCTTGCTCTTGCAAGTGCAAGCGTAAGGGCAGAATTATAATTATTCTTGAAATTCTGATAATTGTCGATATTCACCACGCCTGACGGACAAGTACCGGTGTATGTATTATCAATACATATCGCGATAGCCTTGCAGGCACCGCTGTCACATATCGCTTTGAATTTTGCCTTTTTGGACTTGTTCATAAAGTTAGTGATCTTTTTCCACATTCTGTCCTTGCCGACAGCTGTTTCAACAGACGACGGAACGATCTTTACCACCTGATCATCCCTGTTCACACGCTCTATCTCTGTTATTTCAGAACCCATATCATATTCATCATCAATTTCAACCAGCGCGGAATTGATCGCCTTCATAAACGAATTCGCTGCTGAATTTGCAGATGTTATCTTGGACTTTCTGACATATCCGAGCATTGACGGAACAAGGATAGCCGCAAGAACTCCTATGATCGCAATGACCACTATGAGTTCAATAAGCGTAAAGCCTTTACGTGTTATTTTTTTCATAAATATTCCCCCTTGTATAATTTTTGTGATGCACTCCCACTTCACTTTTCCAATATCGTTTTTTCGCCTAAACAGCGCAAACCCCATGAAATTTTATCCACTTATATAATATAATAAAATTCACAGTTTGTCAATAAAAAACGCAATTTTTTGTTCCAAATTTTATTGCTTTAAATTGTGCATTTATACAAAACGGACATAAAAAGCTCCCTCAAAAAATGAGGGAGCCTTTACCGCTTCTATTCAATTCTCAAAACCATATTCAAGATCACGAAACCTTTTTAAGAGCTTCCTGAGCAGCCAGTGAATAATTGTTCTGGTAGGTTTTATAAGTGTCAACAGTTACAACGCCGCCCGGAACAGTACCTGTATAAGTCTTGTCGATACTTACACCAACAGCTGTACAAGCGCCTCCGTCACAGTAAGCGACGAATCTGCACTTCTTGACCTTGTCCATATAATGACAGATCTTGTCCCACATATCATCATTATCGATAATATCCGTGATAGGTGTTCCCTTGTCGTCCTTAATATTAACTGTAGCACCTGAAGCCTTGCTGTTACGATCAAGCATACCTATTTCAGAAGCACGCTCTGTTTCCTCTTCAAGTTCAATAAGTGCTGTATTGATAGCTTTCTGAAGTGAAGCTGCTGCTGAGTTAGCAGAAGATATCTTGGACTTCTTTACATATCCGAGCATAGACGGAACAAGGACTGCTGCGAGCACGCCGATGATAGCAATAACAACGATGAGCTCAATAAGTGTAAAACCCTTCTTTGTAGTTTTCATGTGAAAAACCTCCTTTAAGAATCTTATGCAAGGTCAAACATATTTCCCTGCATTCTACTTATGTTTTCCTCCGATTCAGAAGCTGCGCTTCATTATTTTTTTCAGCTTCTGCATATATTATATCAAGAAATTCATAATTTGTCAATATTAAGGTTTTAATTCAGAAATATTTATTTCATCATAAGTCTATATTTACAAGTATCTAACGTAAAACAGGCAAAAAAAGCCCCTCCCTATTGGGAGGAGCCTTTGTTTTTATTCAGTTCTAAAAGGTTTTACTCTGATTATGAAACCTTCTTGAGAGCCTCTGTAAGAGCTAATGTATAGTTGTTCTTATATGCTGTGTAAGAATCAACTGTTACAACACCTGAAGGAACTGTACCTGTGTATGTCTTATCGATGCAAACTGCGATAGCCTTGCAAGCGCCGCCTTCACAAGAAGCCTTGAATGTGCACTTCTTAGCCTTATCCATGTAGTGACGGATCTTATCCCATACATACTTACCAACATCTGACTTACCAGTGATAGAATTTGTAGGCTTGATAGTAACATTACCAGTCTTGCTTGTACGCTCGATCTCTGTGATATCAGAACCTTCCTCAGTCTCTTCATCGATTTCGATAAGAGCTGTGTTGATAGCCTTCTGGAGTGAGCTTGCTGCTGAGTTAGCTGAAGAAATCTTGGACTTCTTTACATAACCGAGCATTGAAGGAACGAGGATTGCTGCGAGAACACCGATGATAGCGATAACAACGATGAGCTCAATAAGTGTAAAACCTTTCTTTGTAGTTTTCATAAGAAAACCCTCCTTTAAAAAATAGATTTGTGAAAGCTTTGCTTCCACTCGATTTTAGGTTCTGGGATTTTTTCTCCCTTTCCCTTCCCTGTGATTATAGTATATCACCTTATTCACAATATGTCAACAGATTCAGAAAAAAAAATCCATAATCGAGGGCACTTTTTACATCAGAACGGTAAATAGGCATATTTTTTTTGTCGTTTTCGTCGAGTTGCACAAGTTTTTATGAATAAATTAAATCTTTAATTTAGTATTTGTTATATTCACAGTTGTTTATACTTTTTGTATAACGCTTTTCATGGTATTTTTCGGGGTCAGACAGACCTTTATAAAGTATTTTTTTGTCCGGAAAATATTTTTTGCTCTGTAATATTCTGAAAAAATATTACCGTCGGTCATAATTATTTTAGGCTTTACATTTTTTTATTCATAAATCTGCTTTAAAAAATGGGCTTTTTTCACGGCCTATTAGTTTAATTTTTTCACCTTATTTTTCGAGTAAATACGACCTCCGTACAGACGTTATCTGCGTCCCTGACACAAGGTCCAAACCGCCTTTTTCTCATCCCTGAAAAATTTTCGGGTAAGAACCTTTTGAAAATGGTCCTTACCCGATAGCTTCTATACTTATTATATATAGTACCGCCATTGCAGCTGCGGCACTGATATTCCTCCCGGAATTATGCCTGAGGAGCCGATGCTCTTCCTGCGCCGCCCATCTGAGCGAGGAAGCGGTAGAATTCCTGCTTGTCGAGGCACTTTTCGAGGGCGTCCACTTCGCTGATGACATTTCTGGATACAAGTCTTGCAAGCTCCATATCCAGTGACATCATGCCCTGCTGCTTACCTGTCTGGATAGCAGACTGAACAAGGTGGATCTTATTATCACGTATCATAGCTGAAATAGCGTCTGTTACGTTAAGGATCTCCATACAAGCGATACGGCCTGAACCGTCCTTCTTAGGAATAAGTGTCTGAGAGATAACAGCTACGAGGTTGTTAGCGAGCTGTGTTCTGATCTGCTGCTGCTGATGCTCAGGATAAACGTCGATGATACGGTTGATGGTATCAGCTGCAGATGTGGTATGAAGTGTTGACATAACGAGGTGTCCGGTCTCGGCAGCGGTTACAGCAGCCTGGATAGTCTCGAAATCACGCATTTCTCCTACGAGGATTACATCGGGGTCCTCACGGAGAGCAGCTCTGAGGGCGAGGGCGAAGTTTCCGACATCATCGCCGATCTCTCTCTGGTTTACCATACATCTCTTATGATCGTGAACATACTCGATAGGATCCTCTACTGTAATAACATGAGCGCTTCTGTTAAGGTTAACGAAGTCGATCATTGCAGCAAGGGTTGTTGACTTACCTGAACCGGTAGGACCTGTTACGAGAACGAGTCCACGGGGACGCATAGCGAAGTCAGCGAGTATCGGAGGAAGTCCGAGATCCTCAAGTGTAGGTATATCGTTTCTCAGAAGACGGATAGCGATAGCGGGCTTACCCTTCTGGAAGTATACGTTTACACGGTGACGGTAGCCGCTTCTTGTTGTGAACGAGAAGTCGGTATCGTGGTGATTGTTGATGCTTGTCTGCTGAGCGTCGTTGGTCATCTGATGAACGATGTTGAGTATTTCCTCCTCGTCCATTTCGGGGTACTGTGTACGCATAGTTCTGAGCGTACCGTTCAGACGTACAACAGGAGCGATCCTGTCTGTGAAGTGAAGGTCAGAACAGCCGAGGAGTCTTACCTCGTCAAGTATTCTATGTATTTCGATTGCCATATTAATTATCCTCCCTGGAAGCCATTAAACTGTAAATGTAGTTCTTACGAGCTCATCGATTGATGTTTCGCCGGCCTGTACAAGCTCGGAAGCGTTGTCACGGAGAAGCTTTGTTCCCTGTTCCTTAGCTGCCTTCTCGATATCTTCCTTGCTGCCGTTGGCTGCAATGATGGAAGAAACCTTAGCAGTACAGTGAATGATCTCATGGATAGCGGTTCTTCCTCTGTATCCTGTGTTATTGCATACAGGGCATCCGCCGGGCTCAAATATCTGGATAGAATGGTCGATACCCATAAGATCGTTCTCTTCGGGAGTTGACATTCTTGGCTTCTTGCACTCAGGGCACAGAACTTTAAGGAGTCGCTGTGCGATAACGCCGATGATTGATGTAGCAACCATGTAAGGAGCTACGCCCATATCAACAAGACGTACAACTGTCGAAGCAGCGTCGTTGGTATGGAGGGTCGACAGAACAAGGTGTCCTGTGATAGCGGCACGGATACCGATATCGGCTGTTTCGGTATCACGCATCTCACCGATCATTACTACGTCAGGGTCCTGACGGAGAATAGAACGAAGAGCAGCGGCGAATGTCATTCCTGCCTTTACGTTAACCTGACACTGGTTGATACCGTCGATAGCCTTTTCGACAGGGTCCTCAACAGTAACTACGTTTACGTTAGGCTTAGCGATCTCACCGAGAGCAGCATAAAGGGTAGTTGTTTTACCGGAACCGGTAGGTCCTGTAACGAGGATAACGCCGTGAGGAACACGGAGCATTGACTCGAACAGTGTATAGTTATAATCGGACATACCGAGGTCTGTGATCTTACGGAGCGCGATCTGTCCTGTTGAAAGGATTCGGATAACGATCTTTTCACCGTGTACCATAGGAAGTGAGGATACACGGACATCAAGAGTGGTTCCGTCAACGACCTGTGTGAAACGGCCGTCCTGAGGGATTCTCTTTTCAGCGATATTCATACCGCTTATAAGCTTGAAACGTGTTGTAAGCGCACTGTGAACAGCACTGGAAATATTCATGAGTTCAACGAGGTCGCCGTTTACACGGATACGGATTCTTGTGTACTTGTCAAAGGGCTCGATATGGATATCGGTCGCGTCTGCTCTGTAGGAGTTCTCAACGATAGTAGTTGCGAGCTTAACGATAGGAGCGCTTTCAACTCTGTCCTTGGATTCAAGGTCAGCCTCGGACATTTCACCGAGGTCGCCGCCCATAGCGTTTACGTTCTCAAGAACGCTGTCAACGTTCTGCATTGAGTAGCACTTACCGATCGCCTTGTTGATCGCAGATGTTGTTGCAAGAACGGGAACGGTGTCCATACCTGTTGAAACCTTGATGTCTTCGAGGACGATAAAGTTTACAGGATCATTCGTTGCAACTGTGAGACGTTTGCCCTGTACATTGATAGCAATGACAGTGTGCTTCCTTGCAAGCGCCTCTGGAACCATCTGAACAGCGTCGGAATTGATCTCGATATTATCGAGGTCAACGTACTGAACTCTCAGATTTCCGGCAAGAGCCTTTGCGAAATTCACTTCAGACATGAAGCCCAGCTCAACAACAACGTCACCGAATTTCTTGGAACCGTTGGAATTTCTCTGCGCGTCAAGAACCTGCTGAAGCTGCTCGCTTGTGATAAGCCCTTGATTGACTAAGTAGTCACCAATTCTCTCGTTTCTCATAAAAAACCTCCGCTTATTTTCTGAATGCTCAGTGTACCGTCATACACTCCCGCATTCTAAAATTTTACTTGAATTTTCCATAATTTATGTTATAATAATATTATGAACATTTTTAATAATGAAGGAGGGGTAAAATCATGTTCGGCTTTGAAGATATGCTCCACAGTGAATTTACCGAGCTGCCATTCAAGATCATGTTTTACGTCATAGTTTTTCTTTTCGGCATTTGCATAGGAAGTTTCCTTAATGTAGTGATTTACAGGCTGCCGAAGGGCGAATCGATACTCGGCTTCGGCGGGACCAAGGAAGACAAGGAAAAAGCTTCCCACTGCATGACCTGCGGAGCAAAGATAAGACCCATAGACCTTATCCCCGTATTCAGCTGGCTCATGCTTCGCGGCAAATGCCACAGCTGTAGTGCGAAGATATCCCCCCGCTATCCGATAGTTGAATCCCTTAACGGGATCCTTTATGTTCTGACGTTTTATGCTCTGGATATCAATGTTAAATCCATAATAACCTGCGTTCTCATGTCGCTTCTCATAGTAGTTGCCTTTATGGACTGGGACACTATGGAGATCAGCATGATAATCGTCGGTATCATATTTGTTCTCGCAGTTCCGCTTGCTCTTTTTCACTCTCCCGAATATGAAGATGTTACACTGAAGAGCCGCATTATAGGAGCTCTTATAATAAGTGTACCGTTTTTCATTATCGGTGAAGTCAGCCGCCCGGTCATCAGGAAAAAGTTCGGTGAAGACTTCAGGGCAATTGAGCTTGGCGATACATTTCTGATGTTCGCCGCGGGAGCTGTACTTGGAACACAAGCTATTATCGTTTCAACATTTTTTGGTATTTTTGCCGCCGCTGTAGGCGGACTTATAATAAAGAAGGTCACAAAAGACTCAAAATTCGCTTTTGGTCCTTTCCTTTCGATAGGTATCGCGATCGGCGCTTTGTGGGGACCTCAGTTAGCGCAGATGTATCTTAATCTTCTTCCCCACGAATAAAGAGTGAAAAATAAGTACAGGCAGCAGCATTGACTGCTGCCTGTTTTCTTATTTATACAACTTATACGACTTCGTTTATCTCGTCGCCGGGTTCCATTTCATCTGTCAAAGCATAGATGAAATATATATCGTTGTCAAAGTTTACATCATCCGGTAAGAATGACTCATAAGCCATACCGCGGTATGCTTCTGAATTATCAGGAGTATACGCAATATCTTCTGTACCGTTCTTCTTGAAGGTTCTCTGGTAAGCATATCCTGTCGGCTTACTAAGGAGAACATTGGACAGCTCAATAGAAGCTACCTGAAGCACTGCAGGCATTCTGAATGCTCTGTAGTCAGCGGTAATAAGATTTCCATCAGCGTCCTTTAAAGGATCGCCTGCATCATCGGTCTTCGCATCGCTCACATCGATAGAACCCTGATTGTTTTTTCCGGCTTTATCGATAACGATCGAAATATTGAAGAAATCCATTGTTACATCAGGTGCCTTGCCTCCGTCATAGTCAGTCTTGAGCGCCTTGTAGGTAGAATTTGCATCACCACCGGCAGGATTCGGAACTGAAACAAGTTTTGATGCGCCCAAAGCATAACTGAAGTTATACTTTGCGTCATTTGCCTTAAAGAAAGCAGGGTTGATACCGTCTGCTTCAGACTGTACCAGACTTACCGTAAGTCCCTTGTTGTCCTCAGTATTTGACTTGAATTCATATATACTGTGCTTGATCTGACCTCTGTCAGCTCCGCTGTTGACCATTCTGAGTACATGGACTTTACCTTTCATCCAGCGTATGTTGTCCTTATCCTTTGGTATAACATCATACTCAAAATGATTCTTGGCATACTTCTTGACAGCATCGTCAATATCCTCACCGGGATACTTTTTATCCTCAGTATCCGGCTGGAACTGATCTCCCGTTGTAACAACCATAGACTCTGCATACTCAAGCTGAGTCTGCAGATATGTCTGTATATTGTGTGCATAGGAGTAAGTTTTTTCGGCTACTGACTGTCTTTTGAATATCTGTGAAACAGGATCGATCATAGACATTACAGCTACCATAAGAAGCGAGAAGATCGCCATTACTACAATGAGCTCAAGAAGGGTGAAGCCCTTTTTAAATGTTTTCCTCATAACTGCCACCCCACTTAATCACCGGATTCAGCAGGTGGAGCTTCAGCTTCCGCCTCTTCCTTGGCCTTTTCAGCTTCTTCGGCTTTTTTCCGATCTTTCTCATTCATGATATCATCAATGAAATCCAGATTCAGACCGCTGTTAAAACCGTTTTTGATATTTTCCTGTGACTTGGCAGATCTGCCGTCAAGGACAACATCTACAGTTTCATACTTCTTTGCAGTGAGTTCGATCTTTGGCTTATCCTTGTCGTAAATGATATCTATTGTGATATCTTCCGATTTAAGATCAACAGTAGCTTTGTCCTTATTTGTATACGTTTTTACTTTGTTTGCGGCGTAGGGCGCCTCCTTAACGATCTTGTCCTTTAAGTTATTGGCAGCTCTCGACTGAGCGTCGATATGTTCGCCGACCATTACAAGAATCATTGTTAAGAGTCCGAGTACAAAAATGGAAATGATCATTTCGATGAGAGTCATGCCCTTGAGATTCTTTTTACGCTTTTTCATAAGAACATTCCTCCTTTATCATGTTGTAAAATACTTGAATTTCCACTCTGTTCCGCTGGGATCAACTGCAAGATCATCATCATCTTCTGATGAACCGCCTGTACCTGATTTTGTATAAGCGAGCGGGATACCATTCTTTGCGCTGCTTATAAATTTTACAAGAGCATTTCCGATAATAGTAGGTTTATAATCCTTTACAACTGTTCCGTCTTCCTTGGTATAATCCACTGTTATAGGTGAACTTCTACCATTCTCAAATCCTAATTCAAGGAACGGAGCCTTAACGGAACCTACTAAAACCGCATCATTAACAAAGTACAGTGTTCCTTCTGTTCCTGCACCAGCTTCCTTCTTGGGATCTGAAAGATCATCATGTGTCCTGTATGCGCCGCCGGTATAGTATTCAATACCGAAATCGTCCTTATAGTTTATTTTCTTTATTGTACCATTGAGTACATCTTCAGGACCTATACTTCCTTTTTCTAATCTTACATCTCCAATAATGAAGAATCTTACGATTCCTCCTTTATATCTTACATGCTCAGATGAAGATGCTATTGCATCCGGATTATCCTTGACTATTATACTACAGCCAGCGTTTAATTTTACATTATCAAGTATTACCCAGCCTACGCCCTCTTTAGGTCTTGTTACAGTAATACTTTTTGTTTTATCCCATGTACTGTCAAATGTGTCTAATATACCTGTTGTGGGCTTTTCACGGATATAGATCTTTTCGTCAAAGTAACCGTCAGATGAATCCATTCCAAGTGACTTTCTTGCGTCTATAAGAGTTGTAACAAGCTTTGTCGAAGGATCAGCATTCTTTTCCTTTGTACCATAGATCTTTTCACGTGTCATATCCTCAGGATATACGCCTTCCGGATGCAGAGTCTTATATGTCTCTACATCAACATTGCCAGAGCCTGAGAAGCTTACAGTATAAGCATCTGATCTTGATACTCTGGTGCCGGACGGATCAACATAGTATTCACCTATCGCATCTGCTCTGCCGCAAGGGTCACCATCCTTAGTATAGTAGCTCTCCTTTTCGGTAGTTACCTCATAAACGCCGTCTGCATTGATTATGCGTCCGTTAGCAAATGCCTTGAATCTTGTTGTTTCCGAAGTTGTAACTATCTTAGGATCAACTGTCGCACCGACAGTTACACCGGTATCATCATCTGACAGAGGCATACACTGAATATAAGGCTTACTGTCGTAAACATTACCGTCATATACATAGTGTCCGTCGGTGTCTATCTCATAAGCGCTTTCTTCAACCTCAAAGTTAGGAAGTTCCTTGTTCTCATACTGCTTGTAGCCGGGATAGAGACCTGAGTATAATGAGTAACCTTCCTTTAACTTGGAAGTATCCTGAACAGCTCCCGCTGTTACATATATCCTTCCGTCAACGTGCAGATCTCCCTCATTATTTAGACCGGAGGTTTTTGTTGCTTTTCCTGCATTTTCATATGCATTTTCAACAATAAGATCACCGTCGATCTGAACTTTTCCTCTGATAGTGCATCTTCCTTTTACTCTTACATCACCATGTATTTTAGCCTGAGTAATCAAAAGATCACCATTGCAGTATATAGTTCCGCCGAAGGAATCAAACTTGCTGTCATCTGTTCTTTCAAATGTACCTCTGGTCCAGTTATAAAGCTGTTTATTACCATCTCTGTCAGCAGTGTTACCAAAGACATTTTTTCCTGTTTCAATTTTGTTTTCTGTACCTACAATATTGGCAGGATCCTTCATAGCCTCTTTTTTATCTTCTTCTGTAGCGGGATTAGCCCACCACTGACCATCAGGCCAGCCATCAGGATACTTATCCTTCATGCTGTCAGGAACTCTAAGCTCCGGGAATCCGTCAGCCCTGAGATTAAAACCAAGATTATAGTATTCTCTGTCCTCTGCAGGAGTAGCATCTGTAGCAGGTTCATCCATAAGATAGATATCTGCGTCAGCTTCAAGAAGCTCTGGATAATACATTGTTCCCGCATAAATATTGAAAGGAGAACCATTTCCTTTTACAAGATAGAGTGAAGACGAGCTATTTGAATAAAGAAGCCGGTCTACATAAAGGTATGGGATATCCTTCTGTGTGAACAAAGATTTCATTGTATAATTTACATTAAAAGCCACATTGTTGGTTGTTGAGAAATTACCCATTACAACTGTTGCAGAAACGGGCCAAACACCATTTTCATTATCTTCAGCAAAGAAATCAAGACTTGATGTTTTAACATCGAAATCTCCGTTTATAAACGTAAGATTTGTATGTGTATCCATGTCGTTCAGAGCACCGTAAGAGCCCGGAACTGAATCAGAAAGTCCTATACCGAGACCACCGTAAATGTCGCCGCCGTTTGCATAGCTGTTACCGCCGGCTTCCTGAAGTCCCTTAACCTCGTTGTTGGATTTTTTCTGCTGACCCGGTTCACCGTGCTTGCTTATATAAGCAACAACAGTTTCTTCTTCCTGACCTACACGGCAGGTAGAAGTTACTCTTACGATGTTCCAAGAAACCCACTCATTCTTTTCGGTATCATATACCCAGTCAACTTTGTCAGCAACAGGCTCCAGTTTGATACAGTCATCGACCCAAATCGGATGATTAGCATCGCTATAATCCCAGTAGCCGATCTTGCCCATGGTTTTATCACTGATCTTTATCTGTGGTTCAAACTTTGTAAGACTGCCTTCGCCTATTGCGCCAACAGTGGCTGCAAGATCTGCATCCTGCTCCATACCTGACTTGAACGCTCTTATTGCCGCTCTTGCGGTATAGCTCGCCTGAGAAACCGCATAAGACTTATGTGCTCTGCTGTTTGAAGCAGTTGCCAGAGCAAGAGTACCTGTCAGGAAGAGGATAAGTATTGCCATTACTGCAACTACCGTAAACAGGGCAGAACCGCGCAATGTTTTCTTCTTCTCTGTTTTCATTTCCCTAACCGCCTTTCAAGTTATAATTTTAATAACTCAGCGTTTGAAATCAGTTGTTTATGTTTCATGCTCATATGCCCGTCATTAATCAACGTTGGGCTCATCCATTTCATATACTGAATAAAGTGTAATAACAATCTGAGCTGTCTGTGCGTTTGAGATTGTCTTGTCACCAACCTGCATTGTTTCAACTTCTTCAGAATTAAGTCCATCCCAGTCGTTCACGCCATTATCCTTTAAGGTGTTTTTTCCGAATGAAGCATCAGGGATAGATACTGACTTGACTGTCAGAGCCTTATCAAACTTCTTTATTGCATTCAGATAATTCCAGATATTCTTCCTTGTACCGTAAATCTGTACGCCGTAATCTGTTGAAAGCACCTTTTCAGCCTGTGCGCTGCTGAGAGCGATCGATTCAGCATATGTGCTGTTAAACTGCTTCTGAAGATTTCCGTTTATATCAGCAGCATTTCTTGCGTCCTTGAGATCATCTTCCTTCTTGTAGAAGTAGAACGGGATCTCTCCGACTGTTGCTGATTTAACCTGAAGGTTATCGATCCTTACCTTGTTGTCTTCAGCAAGTTTCTGAAGATATTCATCAACTGCAACAGGATTCTCAACATCATCGACAGCAACGAAGATCTCTGTCTTCTTGCCTGTTTCCTTATATGTTGTCCTTATACCGTCCTGCAGACCGGGGATCTCTTTGATCTTGTTTTCGATATCTGCTTTCTCAGTCTGTTTTTGTGCCAACTTAGTCTTATTGTCCTGAATTTCATTATACTTTGGCCTTACAGCAGCAAAGAATCCCAGGAGCAAAACTGCAAATGCAAGTACGATCGCAGCAATTATCTTATCTCTGTATGTAAGTTTCATTTCTTCTTCTCCTCCTTAGAGCTTGTTTCAGGATGATAAGCACTTTCATTCGGAGCCATCTTTGCAATTACTGCAAAATTGAGCATCCTCTTATCCTCTTCGCCTTCCTTTTTGATGGTATTTACAGTATATCCTGTGTAAGAAACAGCATCGATATACTCATCGTTAGCAAGGTTTCTGAGGAATTTATCCGGTAATGTCTGTGCTTTTTTATCCTTGTCAGCATCACAGGTTACGGAGAACGTAATAGTTCCGCCTGCGTATGAAGGGTTATTCATCTTGAAGTACTCAATCTTTTCATCTTCACAGGTCTTCTTGAGGATATCCTCGATCTTGTCGTAAACCTCACCTGTAAATGCAGGCTGTGAAAGATATGCATCATGAGCTCTCGACATCTTGGTATAATAAGAGTCTACTGTCTCCTTGAGCTTTATAAGTCTTTCACGGTGCTCAAGATCAGCCTTCGTCTTATCAGAGTCGATATAGTCCTGACACTCCTGAATATCATTCTTTACGCTGTTATTCTTCAGTGCGAGGATTCCCCATGCAGCACCAACGATAACAAGCGAGCCGAGGAGTGAAGCGATAAGTGCAATGTTACCTGCATTCTCGTTCTTCATTCTGCTCTTTACCGCGGAGCTGAAGTCTGTATCAAGAAGATTGATCTTTTCGATCTCTCTGTTTCTCTTGAACATAGCACCGATAGCGTTTGCATACAGTGAGAATTCAAGATTTTCATGTCCGTGGATCTGCGGAGGAACATTTATAAGACTTGTCTTGAGGTCGAGCTTTTCAAGTTCGTCTGTAAGTCTTACGTACTCATGTGTATCTCCGTAGAAGATTACGTTCTCGATCGCCTCGCCGGTATTGCGGCTTCTGTGGAACTGAAGCATACGGAAGATATTTTCGTTTACTGCTTCAAATACATAGTCATCCGAGTAACCGTAGTCGGCAGCATCGATAGATGCAAAACGTGAGAATGAAAGCTGTCCCTGCTCATAGAGGTTGAGTGAGATGAAGTTGTTGTCGATCTGAACAGCAAGGAGAGGCATCTTTGATCTGATCTTTGTATCAGCAAGAAGAACCTTTGTGATACAGTTGCATCCGATCATTACTGATCTGAGTGTGATAGTCAGAAGCTTGAACATCTCACGGTAGCTGTTTACGATCTCGTAAGGACAAGCTGTAGCAAGGATCTTGTATGAAGGCTCGCTTACCTCGCTGTTGTCAGCGTCGCCTACGATGATGTATGAAACGCTGTATGAATCATCAAGATTGAGCTCAGCCTGCATCTGCATCTTAACTACCTTCTGAAGATCCTGACCTCTGTTGCTCTTTGCAACTGTCATTTCCTTGAAGATCGTAAGGTTGGACGAGATCGAAACTATAGCTTCCTTATCGTACATCTTGTGCATTTTGAGCACATTGTTTATGAGAGTTGCGACAGCAGGTACGTCTCTTACGTTTCCGTTGACGATAAGTCCCTCTTCAACGTTTACTGTAGCAGCAGAACTGATCTTGATCTTGCCGCTGCTCTCGATACCTTTAACAACTCGTATATTTCTATCGGTAATATCAAATGAAAGCATTTATTCTTTCCACCTTTCTTATTCGTTTTCGATATTTGCGATCGAACCGTAAAGCGCAGGGTAGATACCCATTACTACGAGTCCGATGATAACGCCCATGAATATGATGAGTATAGGCTGTATCATATCAACGAGACGCTGTACTGCGGCGTCAGATTCCTCTTCATAGTAATCTGATGACTTTTCAAGGATAGAGTCGAGGGCACCTGCCTCCTCACCAACGTAGATAACCGAGCAGAACATAGGCTCGAATATCTCTGTACGTGTGATAGCTGCGGAAAGGGGTTCGCCCTGTTTTACCTCGTCGATAACTTCTTCAAATTTCTGATCGACATAGGAATTACCGAGGATACGTGATGCTCTTTCGAGGCACTCTACCATCGGAAGGCCGCTTGAGTACAGTGAAGAAAGTGTACGTGAGAATCGTCCTGTATAGATCTTTGTGATAAGGGGACCGAAGCCTGGTCCCTTGACCAGCATACGGTCAAATTTAAGCCTGAACTTAGGTATCTTCATAGCATATACGAACGCCGCTACGCCGAGAACTATGATACCTACAAGGATATACCATTTTGACTTGAGGAAGTCGCTTATCGCTGCGAGGACCTTTGTCAAGAAAGGCATCTGGCTCTTGTCATCAAACATGTCGATGAACGTAGGCATGATGAATGTGAAGAGCAGTATAACAACTGCCACACAGAGAACCAGAAGGATGATAGGATAGATCATTGCACTCTTGATGGTGTTCTTGAGTTTGTTTTCCTTTGCGTAGTGGTCAGACATTCGCGTCATAACAATATCCAGCGAACCGCTGCTCTCACCTGCGCCGACCATTGAGATCAGGAAGTCCGGGAAGGATCCCGCGTGCATTTCGAGAGTTGACGAGAAGGATTCACCCTTCTGTACGTTCTCGTAGACATCCTGCCATATAGCTCTGGCTTTTTCGTTCTCCTGCTCTTTGGTAAGGATATCGATGGCTTTTACAAGCGTAAGACCAGAGGTAAGCATCGCGGCAAGCTGTCTGCAGTTGAATGCGAGCTCCTTGGTTCCGAACTTGTAGATTGATTTTGCTTCACTTGAATCGCTTTCCCTAAAATCCTTGACATAAAGGCCCTTTTCCTTGGCCTTCTGCAAGAAATCCTGCTCATTCTCAGCGGTTATGACGCCTTTTTTCTGCATTCCCTTCGCGTCCTGAGCAACGTAAGAAAAACTCCTCATGAAACCACCTCCATAAATTAATAACTTGTGATGAACGTTTCTCACTGCCTTAATAATAACAATTATAACATTTTAAAAGTTACTTTTCAATCGCTTTTTTGACATAAATAATCCGCCGTTTTTTATCAATATTAACTAATCTTTATACCGGCAGTAATATCGAATAAAAATAAACGGCTATATAGTGTGCAAAACAAAGCATGAAGACAGCGCAATATATGGTATAAACACACCGATACCAAACATTGTTAAACTTCCACAATAATTATATCACACTCACTTTTAAAATGCAACATAAAACCCCTTTTTTTTATCTTATTTTTACAGAATTGTGAACTGCGGCAATTTGCTTTATAGTAATTTAGTCATTTTGTACGTTCTTGCACTAAAATCCCTTTCCCTAAAGGCAAAAACCGTATTGAATTCTGTGGACAAGTTTATTTTTTTACCATAATACACCGATTACACAAAAGTAATCACGTATACTATTATAATATAGACTTTTTCACCGTGGTATGCCATTTCGCTCACATATCACGTATGACTTCCCACAGCTCTTTTGCTGTTCCGATACTGACTCCGGCAGCAGCAGCAAGCTCCTCCGGAGAAGCGTTCTTCAGGTTTGCGATCGTCTTGTATTTCATAAACAGTCTGGCAGCCTTCTTTTCGCCTATACCACGTACATTAAGGAGCTCCGAGCTGTATGTTTTTTTCTTGTGGCGTGAGTGCATGAAGCTGACGGAAAATCTGTGTACCTCGTCCTGTATCCTCGTAACAAGGTCGAAAACGGCTTTCACGCTGTTGATCTGTATCTCTCTGCCGCCCGTCGCTATAGCTCTCGTGCGGTGCTTGTCGTCCTTGACCATGCCGAAGAGGGGGATATCAAGACCAAGCTCACGAAGCAGCGGTGCTACGGCGTTTACGTGACCTTTTCCGCCGTCAAGGAGTATAAGGTCGGGAGTCCTTGTGAAATATTCGTCCCCCTCACCGCTGACTATATGCATCAGCCTGCGTTTCAGCACCTCGCGCATACTGCCGTAGTCGTTCTGGAGCTCCTGCTCTTTTACAGTAAAGCGCTTGTACGCTTTTTTCAGCGGTCTGCCGTCCTCGAATACCACCATTCCTGCTACCATTGATTCCGAGGAAAGGTTCGATATATCGTAGGCTTCGATGTACCGCGGCGGCTTTGAGAGACCGAGACTTTGTCCCAGCTGTTCGAGGGCAAGGACCTCTTTTCCTGTACGTGAATTTTTGATAGCGGCATATTCCGCGCTGTTATTTTTGGCAAGCCTCAGCAGCTCCAGCTGACGCCCTTTCTGTGGAACATGGAGCTTCACCTTCCGCTGAGCCTGTTCCTCAAGCATTTCAACGAGGAGCTCACTGTCGGAGGGAATATGATCAACCACGATATTCTTCGGTATATCGGGCTTTTTATAGTAAAACTGAAGCATGAACTGACCAAGGATATCTTCGTCCCCGTCAGGCAGCGGCAGCTCAAAGACAGCCTTGTCGAAGAGTCTGTCCTCACGATACATGAGCACAGAAATATACAGTCCGTCATAAAATTCGGCGATGCCGATCACGTCTGCCGAATCGACGCCGCTGTTGATTATTTTCTGTTTTTCGGAAGCTTTTTTTACTGCAGAGATCCGGTCGCGAAGCATGGCAGCCTTTTCAAAGTCGAGCTCCTCCGCTGCTCGTTCCATCTCAGCTGTCATTCTTTCCACCGACTCTGCGCTTCCGCTCTTGATGAATTCCACAGCCTGACTGACTGCGCTGCGGTAGTCCTCAGCACTTATCCTGCCTCTGCACACTCCCATGCACTGCTTGATATGGTAATTCAGGCAGGGGCGGTTTTTGCCGAAATCCTGAGGAAAACGCCGCTTGCAGGTAGGCAGCATGAACACACGGTTCGCCTCGTTCACCGCCTCTTTCGTAATAAAACCGCTGGTATAGGGACCGAGGTACGTACCGCTCTGTTTTGTGTTTTTTTCGTTGGTTATACGGGGATATTCCTCATCGGAAATACGGATATAATGGTATCCCTTGTCGTCTTTCAGGAGGATGTTATATCTGGGCTTATGCTGCTTGATGAGACTGCATTCAAGCAGCAGAGCCTCAAACTCACTGTCGGTAACAATGAAATCGTAATCGTATACATTTGACACCATTGCCGCAACTTTCGGCGTATGGTCGGGATTTTCGCGGAAATAGCTGCTGACGCGGTTATGCAGGTTCTTGGCTTTTCCGATGTATATGATAGAGCTGTCTTTTTTGCGCATTATATATACTCCCGGCGAAGCTGTCAGCTTCGCGGTTTTTTCACGCAGATACAGCAATCTCGGATTCATTACCGTTACTCCTTTCCGATATTTTCAAGTCCAAAAACAGGGCGCACACCGTGCGCCCGTATTTTTTATCGTTTTCTGTAGTATAAGGAAATCAGCACAGCCGGAAAAGCAGCTGTATCTGCCGGCTAACGGCTCTTTCTGACCCGTCTGCGGATATAGCGGAACGTAGCGGCTTCGCCCTTATCACGGAGCATAGTCAGCAAAAACTCCAGCTTTTCAGCCGTAGTCTTTTCTATTACCCTTTTCGGCTTTGCCCTGAGAAAATATTCCAGCGGCATAGAATCGTTATACTTTTCCTTATTGTATATTTTTGAAGCCGCAACCCTGTCGCAGAACATTTCAAATATGTATATATCCGGCATTTTCACCGGTTCAAGTCTTTTGGTTTCAGGGCTGTAATCCGTCCAGTATTCAAAGTGATGGCGGTTCCTGCCCTTATGGTGCATCCACGCCCGTGAATACCCGTCCACCTCGCGTTCACGCTCATTGGGGCTGCGGTTTCCCTGATAGTAAATTACCCCCGGTATAAACTCTGTCGGTGAAAACTTTGAAAGGTCATGGAGCAGTCCCCTCATGGGTATACCCGCTTTTACACAGTGCCTGAACACCTGATGCCTGTGCTGAAGAACTGTTTTAAGATGTCCGCAAAAATTTTTACAAAGCATTTGAACGCTCCTCAGTATAGCTTCCGCTTATATCGAGCACGCTCTCTTTTTCGATGAGCCGTCCGCTTATTATGCGTCTTCCCTCTGAATACGAAGGATCCGACAGTTTTTTTGCCATTATGCCCACCGAGACCTCTGCCATTTTTGTCAGATCCACCTCAACGGTAGTTATCGTCGGAATGCATATACTTGACACTGTATAATTGTCATATCCTACAACGCTTATGTCCTCCGGAACACGGATACCCTTAGTTTTGAGAGCCGATATTACCCTGAAAGCTGTTTCGTCACAGTTGCACACGAAAGCTGTCGGCATTTCGGCAGGAAACTCTATATCCTCAAAGAGAACACCGCTCTTGTCCCTGTCAGCGATTATCCACTCTATCCGGTACTCAAAATCGTTTTCCATTATACATTTAAGATAGCCGAGATAACGGTCGTTTATACTGCTCGTAGCATTCAGCGTACCGAAAAATCCTATCTGTCTGTGACCCTTTTCCACAAGGTAATCCGTCAGCATATAGCCGCCGTTGAAGTTGTCCGAAAGTACAGCGTCCACCTTATACCTGTTATCGTAGAAATCAACGAATATCAGCGGGATAGTCAGCTTGCTCAGACACTCGATGTACTTTCTGTGTACCTGTCCGATAACTATAACGCCGTCCACCTTTCCGTCGATGACCATATTCGGCAGTGTGCCGTTCTTTTCGTTTTCCGAATTAACGCACTCGTACACCGTGCAGACATTTATCTGTGAGAGCTGATTTGATATACTCGCAGTAAGCTCCCAGTAGAAAGTGCCTCTTGCGCCGACAAAGCGTTCAGAAGTGAGTATTCCCACGTTTTTGCCTGTTTTCGGCAAAGCGATACGTCTTTTCTCGCTCTTGGTATTGGAAGGCTTGTAGCCCATTTTTTCGGCGGTCTCGCAGATCTTTTTTCTCATCTGCTCACTGACGCCGTCCCTTCCGGCAAGAGCGTTTGACACTGTTACCACGCTTACGCCGAGCTTTGTAGCAATGTCAAGCATTTTTACACCGTTTTTCATAATGCCCCCATTTTAAGCGTCCGGAAACTTTTCCCGGAGCCGTTTTTCTGTATAATCCGGTTTATACCGAATTAAATTAACCTCAACTATTATATCATGCTTTAAGTGATAAATAAAGTATTTTCGCAAATTTCGGAACTTTTGTCAATTTTTGCACATTTTGTTTGGCAATAATGCCAAATGTTATCCCGGCAAAAAATAACGAACATTCGTAAACAGGCTTTAAAAATAATCTCTTCGACTGAAAAATACGGCTTCCTGTCGGGATTTAAAGCCGTTCCTCAGAAATGCTCACATGGCAGACATTAAATAAAAGCTCTTCGTAATGAAGAGCTTTTATTTAATCAAATATGATCATTGGCTTCGCCGCCGTCTTCAGGAAGGCAGAGGTATTCCTCCTCGCAGGAGCTGCTCTCGTTGCCCCACGAAGCCGCAGGGCACTCATATTCTTCCTTTTCCGGGTCGGGGACAGGTATATTTTTCCTGTTTTTGCTCATAAAATCATCTCCCGGTGGTATTATCCGCAAAAATCTCCGGACTATGCATACAAAAAGGCACTTTCCAAACGAAAGTGCCTTTGTAATTTTATTCCTGATCGTTATTCACCGTCTGAGTTATCACAGGCTCGCCGTCCGCATTTTCATGCACCGGAGCGACCATAGGAGCGTCAGGCTCATATGTAAGGATTATCTCCTTTACCTTCTCGTCGCGGGTGAGGTTATAAGTCATTTTAAGTGCCTTCAGGGCGTTCGGTATATCCTTTTCCATGAGGTAATTTGCCGAAAGCTGAGCAGCTACCGAGATAACGTCCTGATTAGGACCGAATTCAAAGTTGTACTTCTTCATGACCTCGATCATGTCCTCACGTTTAGGCTGCTTTATCGGCTTGCCTTTTCGCTGGACAAGGTCTTTCATTTCAAAGGGAATGGCAGGATTCGGGGCAAAGAACACACTTGCTGCAAGGAATACGAAAGCGTCGTCATACTCTCCCATATCAGTCAGCGCATAAGCAGCATTGGCGTAGCATCTTGCGATAGCAACAGGTGATGAAGCCACTTTAAGAGTCTCTCTTGTAGTTTCGAGAGTCATTCTCTTGTTTTTGAGCAGCTTGTAGACCTCTGCCAGCTCGAACCGCGGCCCGCAGTCCAGCGGATTATACTCCATAGCCTTCTCCAGTACCGGTATAGCGTCGAGAGGTGAACCCATCTCAACGAGAAGGTAGCCGTATGTAGTAATGAATGTACCGAAATCAAAGGGAGTGCGGTTGAGGACCTTATCCGTCTTGTATCTGAGCTGATAGAAATTATCCTCAAAGGGATTCCTCAGCGATACGAACTTTGCGGTCTCGGTGTCCTTATAGTCAAGGATTATCTTCTTGTAAAGGCGTTCCGCAAGGGACTTTGCCTCGGTAATATTCTTTTCCCTGATGAGCTCCATGATCCTGTCATGCATCTCATCGAGGCGCATTCCGTCAATATGAGTAAGTCTTTCTATTTCTGCCTTCTGATCATCAGGCATCAGTTCGATAAGGAGCTGCGTTGCAGCGTCCACGCCCTCAAGGTTCTTCTCCGCTGCGAAGCGCTCTGCCTCGGCACGGAGGAACTTGTTATTGTCCTCAGCGGAATCTGTGAGCTTTGCTCTCAGCTCCTCCAGGATCTTGTTTTCTGCCATTGCTTTTCCTCAGTCCATACAGGGTCCCGAAAATACTCAGAAGCCTCTCTTGGACATTTCCTTTCTGAACTTAGCGTCGATCTTGTCCTGCTTCTTCTTGTTCTTCAGCTCAGCCTTTGTCATGTAGCGCGCGTCCATCATCTGCTGCTGCTGCGGAGCTCTGGAAGCTGTATTGCCGCCGAAAGGCTTTCTTGAAGGAGTCTTGTACTCGTCGAATACAGGAACATTCTGCTGAGTCTGTGCAGCCATCTGTCTTCTCTTTGCGGAATCATCGCCCATTGTTGAAAGAACGTCCTCAACAGAAGTAAGAACGGGGCTGTTTGCCTTGAGTCCCTGTGTCTCGATGAGGTTCTTGTCAGCATACTCTCTTGAGCTTGCGATAGCGTTGATAAACGCCTGGGAAGTGGACTTGCTGTGAGGATTTACTGCGATCTTGGAAATATTCGCAGTAGGAGTACCTGTTGTCTGTACAGGCTTTCTCGGAACCGTAGACTTTACGGGAGCCTGCTGCTGTGCAGGAGCTGATGCGGCTCTCTGAGCCTGGGCTGCTGTCTGCTGTGCAGGAGCCGCTGCCTGTCTGGGCTGTGCGTTAAGCGGGATGAATACGGGCTTGCCGTTCTGATCGTATCCTGCAAGGCGCATCTGAACGTATTTGTATACAGGCTGGTTATTGGCATCATATCCAGCAAACTGAGGAACCTTTACGATCTGAGGCTGCTGAGCCTGCTGGTTCTGATCTGTCTCTGCACCTGCATTGGGTGCGTTATTATTATAATCGCTCATATAGTAATCATACTCCTCTTCTGCCTTTACAGGCTCATTAAATGTTGCTTCGGATAAATCATCAAACACAACCGGCTCGGTATCTCTCGCCTTTGAGACATTTCCGAGAGCCTGTGCTGATAAGTCTGGAACTTCAGGGATATCGTCAAGCTCAGGAACAGAATTGTCCTCCACTGCGGGAAGGGTAGCAAATTCGGGAGCAGTGATATCCTCTACCGTAGGAACTCCTTCGAGAGCTGCTGCTGCAAGGCTTTCAGCCGACGGGAGCGAAACAGACTCAGGAGCAACGATATCATCGACCTTGGGAGCGCCGTCGAGGGCTGCTGCCGCAAGGCTCTCAGCAGAGGGCAGATCATCGACTGCAGGAGCGGCGATATCCTCAACAAGAGGAGCCTCTCCGTGCATCTGCTGAAGGACGCCTGCCGCCATCTCGCCGTATAAAGGCGCTGAAGGATTGCCGGCAAACGATGTATTGTCAGCAGCATAGGTGGTAAGATTGCCTGCTGCTGCCATATTTGCGTAATCGGGAGCGTTCATGTCCGGTACAGCGAGCTCAGCCATTGCGTCAGGCTGCTGATACTCGGTGGGATCTGCGATATTTCCGGGAGCGCCGTTCTCGAAGCCGAAGAACTGATCGGCAACATAATCCCACTCTGTACCCTGTGTCAGCGGCTGCTCCGGAACAGGCTGATAACCGTATACCGGTGTTATCGGACCTTCTATCGGATTGCCGTTGGCGTCGTAGAGCGTCTGGCTGCCGTCGTAGATACTTGGCTCACCGTATACAGCTTCATCGTAAACAGGCTCTTCATAAACAGGCTGACCGTATGCCGGCTGCTCATAAGCGGGCTGCTCATATACCGGCTGAGAGTAGGCAGGCTGTTCGTAGGTCTGCTGCGGGAAGCTGTTTTCCGGCTTATGTTCCGGATTGATAGAGAACAGGTTCATTATGTCCTCATCAGAATGTGTTATCTCAGGTGCCGAAGGCTGCTGATATGCGTCGTCATAGCCGCCCATATCCTCATAGCCGCCCGCATCGTCATAACCGCCCATGTCGCCGTAGCCGCCCATATTCTGAGGCTGACCGTAATTCTGTGGCTGACCATAATTCTGCGGCTGATTGTAATACTGCGCAGGCTGCTCGGCAGCATTCTGCGGATTAGGTATAGCGAACTGTGAGAGGAAATCGTCCTGAGGAGCAGCTGCTGTGTGCATAGGTGCAGCAGGCGCTTCGCCGGGCTTCTGTATCGCGAACTGCGCAAGGAAATCGTCCTCTGCAGGAGCCTGCTGAGGGTTATCATGCGGGTTTATCGCGAACTGTGCAAGGTTATCGTCCATCGGCATACCGTTGCCGCCGGCATTGTTCACGGGAGCTTCCGCCTGAGGATTGTACATGAACTGATTAAGATCGTTCCTGTTTGCTTCCTCTTCAGCAGCTCTGCGCTGCTCTTCCTGAGCCTTTCTCAGCTCCTCCTGAGCCTTTCTCCTTGCAGCTTCCTCTTTCTGTTTCGCATTCGGATCTTTTGTGATCCTTGCGGTGGTATTTCCGAGGGGAACTATTCCCACATCGTTCATACCCATTTTTTCGCGCTTTTTCTCTTCTTTGAGAAGGAGCGACATTTCCTTTCTGTCAGCTTTTATAAGCTTCTTCGCGAGACTCGCCTTGCATTTCTCACAGGTGATCTCTTTAAGATCCGTCATGAGGGACGTTCTGTGAAAGCGAGTCACGTTTTCAGGCTTCATAAGGTTGATACCACAGCCTGTTTTCTTTTCATTTTCGGTTCCGTGAACCACTTTGTCGAACGAAGACGTTACCAGTGTTATATCCATAATTCTTCTCTCCCCACCACTGCAAAACTGCAGTTTCCGCTTTACGGCAGCGGGCAGCCGATTTACCAGCTCGCAGTCGCACTCCAAAAAAATTGTTGCAGACACAGAATAAAGTCAACTGTGCCGCAGAGCTTTTAATGCGAATATCTATACAAGTATATTATACATGACATTTCAAAAAAAATCAACACTTTCTCAATAAATGAACGCAAAAATTATACCATTTTTAAAATTTTCGGTGATAATAACAAATCGTTATTGATTTTTTTGTCAATTTTTCCTGTCGATGTTCAAGGTTAATTAGGTAAAAAATAATACGGTTTATTGCGTGAAATCAGGATTTCAGCCTGCTTCCCCTCATTTGCTGTTCCACATTATTCTATCAGATGTATCAAAATCGCTTCATTGAACAGCCATTATTTTACTTATGTGTAAAAAATTATTAAAACGGGGATTTAACTATTGCATTATCACTGATTTTGTTGTATTATTAATAGTGTATTGGCAGACAGCGGAAACCGTCTGCCGCCAGCTTCTTTCAAAGGAGGAAAAAACGTGAAACTCGTTTCAGTAGTTGTGCCGTGTTACAACGAGCAGGAGGTGCTCCCCATGTTCTATGAGGAGATAACCAAGATATCAGCTCAGATGTCAGAGGAATACCCTGAGCTTGAGTTCGAGTACCTGTTCATCAACGACGGTTCAAAGGATACTACTCTCGACCTTCTCCGCGGTCTCGCAGACAGGGACAAGAGGGTAAGATACATTTCATTTTCAAGGAATTTCGGCAAGGAATCCGGTATGTACGCAGGTCTGAAAAACGCAAAGGGCGATTATGTGGTCGTCATGGACGCAGATCTCCAGCATCCGCCTGCATTTCTGCCGAAGATGTACAGCTATGTAAGGAACGGCGAATATGACTGCGCCACCACCCGCCGCGTGAGCCGTCAGGGCGAATCAAAAATACGCTCATGGTTCGCAAGGCTGTTCTACAAAATAATGAACAGGATCTCCCAGACCGAGATTGTTGACGGCGCTCAGGACTTCCGCTTCATGACAAGGCAGATGGTGGACGCGATACTTGATATGTCAGAGTACAACCGCTTCTCAAAGGGAATCTTCAGCTGGGTTGGCTTCAACACCAAGTATATCGAATACGAGAACGTCGAGCGTCCTGCCGGAACTTCATCCTGGTCGTTCTGGGGACTTTTCAAGTATTCTCTTGAAGGAATAATGGCTTTCTCGACAGCCCCCCTCGCCATAGCTTCACTGCTGGGAATAATCACCTGCCTTATAGCTTTTATCCTCATCGTGATAACGATAATCAGGTCAGCCTTCGGCTGGCTCGACGCTCCCGACGGATACCCCACAATGCTCTGCCTGATATTCCTTTTCAGCGGACTCCAGCTCTTCTGCGTCGGTATCCTGGGACAGTATCTTTCCAAGACATACCTTGAGACGAAAAACCGTCCGATATATATAACCAAAGAGACAGAAGACCTCTACCGTCAGCGCAAGGCTGCGGCACAGGGCAGCTCAGCTCAGGAGCCGGTTAACGGTGAAAATGAGAAGAAATGAATTTAAGGAGGTGCGGGAACCATGAATAAACGTATGCGTCTTGTGGTTTCCGTTCTGTTCATTGTCATTATCGTACTCGCCGCCGCAATAACGCGCTTCTTTTCAAATTCAGAAAAGAATTCCGCCAGCAGCAGCGAACAGCCCGCCGTGGAGAGGATAATAGATACCGACCACAACGGCAACCGCGTATTCAAGGGCGGCGACGGTCTCTTCGGCATAATCGACAGCTCCAACAGAGTCATCGTAAATCCGGAATGGCAGGATATACGCTTTACACAGAGCAATATCTGCATAGCCGCCAAGCGCATCAACGGAAAGCTGCAGTACGGCTGCATAGACTATGAAGGAAATGTGACCGTTCCCTTCGTCTTTTCTTCCATAGAACCGGAACGCTTTCCCGCAAGGCTTCTTTACTTCGCAAAGACAGCCGATGACAGCTTCGCTGTGTACAATCAGGATTTCAACCCGTGCTTCAGGGAGCCGTGGAAGAAATGCAAGTCGGACGGCAGCCTGCTTATCGTAGGTTCGGACAATGAAACCTATACCTACTCCGTGACGGAAAAATCCCTCATATTCATCAAGGCTTCGCTGAACGACGTCATAATGTCAAATCTGCCGTATCAGATAGAAATAAACAAGCGCAATATGCTCCTGAAGCTGGATCCACAGATCCTTGAGGCAATATCGCGCGATTTCAGAAAATACCTTGAATTTGCCTATAACAAGGACAGCTCTTCCACAGGTCTGGTACAGTCCATGCAGATAAAGCCGCTTTTCCCCAATGAGGAAGGATTGTCCCTCACTCTGAAAAGCATATCTAACATAAATACCAAGATAATTCCGTCCAATGATGACAGACTGCACGTCGTCATGAGCTTCAGCGCCGGTACGGACGTAAAGTATACCGAAGACGGCACTTCAAAGCAGCTGCACGACGATTATGAAGCAAAGCTCGTGTTTGCCGGTACTTCATCACTGGATTTTCATCTCATATCCGGAAGCTTCATAAATGACAAGCCGGACTATCCGGAGCCCGAAGAAGAAAACAAGGACGAAGATGAACAGGAGGACGAAGCGTGATACGGGCTGTATGCGTCACAGACCCACGCAGCGTTTCCGGCAGTAAAAGCGGGATAGCTGTCCCGCACTCAACAAAAAGACAAAGGAGAAAACATCATGTCAAAAAAAGTTGCAGTTATCATGGGAAGCGACAGTGACTTCCCTGTTGTTAAGTCAGCTCTCACAGAGCTCAAAAAATACGGTGTGGAGTTCGAGTGCAGGGTAATGAGCGCACACAGGACTCCGGCAGAAGCCTGCAAATTCGCTTCAAACGCAAGGGCAAACGGCTTCGGCGCTATCATATGCGCCGCAGGCATGGCTGCTCACCTTGCGGGAGTAGTTGCGGGACATACAACACTTCCGGTCATCGGAATACCTATGAAGTCCAAGGCGCTTGAAGGCATCGACGCTCTTCTTGCGACAGTTATGATGCCTCCCGGAGTACCGGTGGCTACAGTAGGTATCGACGGCGCAAAGAACGCCGCAGTGCTTGCTGTACAGATGCTCGCCATAGCAGATGAGGAGCTTGCCGCAAAGCTCGCTGCGGAAAAGAAAGCGATGGCTGAGGGCGTTATCACAAAGGACAAGGCCCTTCAGGAGCAGATAGCTGCTCTCTGATAACTGCCTCCGACATTTCCGGCGATAGGAGGTATAATTATGACACCTGCCGAAAGAAAAGCAAACTCTGAAAGGATAATCGCTGCCAAGGGTATCGGTATCAATCCGTCCCTCCCGCTCACCGAGCCTGCTTCACAGATAAAGCTGAGAAGTACAGACGATATATGCCGACGCGCCATAGCTGCCCTGCTGTCCACGCAGGTAGGCTTCGGAAGAAGCGAGCAGAACGACGAGGAAGTAAACTATTTTGTCGGTCTAATGGACTACTTCGGAGTGAAAGACTGCCTCAATGCCAAGGAAAGACGCCTCACTGACGGCTCTTACGTTCAGCAGGACATTATCGACGTGGTATGGGAGTACGAATCATACTGGACTCTCGTATGGGCTCTCGGACTTGTTGAAGATATAACCGACGCGGAGGATATCTGCGACTGTCCTCAGGCTGTCCGCTTTGTCTCGCAGAGCGGAAGCTATGAGGAATTCAGGGGAAAATGCAGTCTCAGGAGCGCTGAAGAGATAATGGATATGCTGGATCTCTACTACCGCTATCACTGGGCAGTGGTTCAGCATGAACAGATAGATAAAAAATTCCCCATAGGCGGTCTGAATACAGACGCTGTATCCGAGCGCAGGCGCGGTCTCGAATGGCTGATCTCCGATACCGACGACTGGAACAGGATATCCCTTGATACATGATCAGCACGGCGCATAAGCGGTAAAGCCTACAATCTCCGCGATGATGCGGAATTGCATATATATTCATTCAAACAATTCTCAAGGAGGAATTTTAAAATGTCAAACATCGAAAAGAAGGAACAGCTCTATGAGGGCAAGGCAAAGAAGGTCTTTGCCACAAACGATCCTAACCTCGTTATCGTTGACTACAAGGACGACGCTACAGCGTTCAACGGTGAGAAGAAGGGCACTATCACTGGTAAGGGCGTCATCAATAACAAGATGACCAATTATATGTTCAAAATGCTCGAAAAGGAAGGCGTTCCCACTCATCTTGTAGAGGAGATAAGCGACCGCGAAACTATCGTCAAGAAGGTTTCCATCGTTCCCCTTGAGGTCATCATAAGAAATGTTGCTGCCGGCAGCTTCTCAAAGAGAATGGGTGTTGAAGAAGGCAGAAAGCTCCTCTGTCCGATCCTTGAATTCAGCTACAAGAACGACGATCTCGGCGATCCCTTCATCAACGACTACTATGCGCTCGCTCTCGGTATCGCAACAAAGGAGGATATCGACACTATCTCGAAGTACGCTTTCAAGGTAAATGAGTTCATGGTAAAGTTCTTCAAGGGACTCAATATCGACCTTATCGACTTCAAGATAGAGTTTGGCAAGTCCGCTGACGGAACAATAATCCTCGCTGACGAGATCTCTCCCGATACCTGCCGCTTCTGGGATTCGACCACCCACGAGAAGCTGGACAAGGACCGCTTCCGCAGAGATATGGGCGGCGTTGAAGAAGCATATCAGGAAATCATGAAGAGACTGATGGGAGAATAAAATATGGGCGGTTTTTTTGGAGCAGCTTCAAAAAATGACTGCGTTACCGACGTTTTTTTCGGAACTGACTATCATTCACACCTCGGCACAAGACGCGGAGGTATGACCTCTTGGTCGGAGGAGCACGGATTCCAGAGAAATATCCACAGTATCGAGAATTCCCCCTTCCGTACCAAATTTGAAGACGATGTTGTTACTATGCGCGGCAAGCTCTGTATCGGCTGTATCAGCGATACGGACCCTCAGCCGATACTTGTCCGCTCAAAGCTCGGTATCTACGCGATATGCTCAGTAGGTATAATCCGCAACGCCGACGCCCTCGTTAACGAGCTTCTTGAAAAAGGCTGCGCTAATTTTGAGTCGATGAGCAGCGGAAATATCAACTCCGGCGACCTTATCGGCGCTCTTATCGCACAGAAGGATTCCTTCGTTGACGGTATACGCTATGCACAGTCAAAAATTGAGGGCACCATGTCCCTTATCATTCTGACTGAGAAAAGCATAATCGCCGCAAGGGACCAGTACGGCAGACTTCCTATTATCATAGGCAAGAGAAGCGACGGCTTCTGCCTTTCGACAGAGTCTTTCGCTTTCCAGAAGCTTGGCTACACCACATACAAGGAGCTTTCTCCCGGCGAGATAGCTGAGCTCACCTCTGACGAGTGCAAAACCATCGCTGAGGGAGATCCCTCAAAGATGAAGATATGCACCTTCCTCTGGACCTACTACGGATACCCCAACGCCGTATACGAGGGCGTAAACGTAGAGGTAATGCGTACCCGCAACGGCGAGATAATGGCTGAGAACGACATAAAGAACGGCAGACTTCCCGATGTTGACTATATATGCGGAGTACCTGATTCCGGAACTCCCCACGCTATCGGCTATGCAAACAAGAGTGGCATACCCTTTGCGAGACCATTCATAAAGTATACCCCCACTTGGCCGAGAAGCTTCATGCCAACAAATCAGAGCATGAGAAATCAGGTGGCTAAAATGAAGCTCATACCAGTACATGAGCTTATCAGCGGCAAAAAGCTCCTCTTCGTCGATGACAGTATAGTAAGAGGAACACAGATGAGGGAAACAGTGGAATTCCTCTATGAGCACGGCGCAAAGGAAGTCCATATGCGCTCTGCCTGTCCACCTATAATGTACGGCTGCAAGTACCTCAACTTCTCCCGCAGCACCTCGGAGATGGAGCTTATCGCCCGTCAGATAATCGACGAATTTGAAGGTCCCGTAGGCGTAAGACATATCGAGGAGTACAGCAATTCCGCAACAGAAAGAGGACGCAGGCTCAGAGATGAGATATGCAAGAGGCTCCGCCTTACCTCACTTGAATTCCAGACACTTGAGGGCACTGAAAAGGCAGTGGGACTCAACTCCTGCGGTCTCTGCACATACTGCTGGAACGGCAAGGAATAATCTATTGTAACCTATGTAGAGGCTGGCGTCCTCGGCAGCCCGTGAATATATACTCTTTGCGGGACGCCGAGGACGTCGTCCCCTGCATTTATGTCATGGAGGTAAATTAATGAACAACAGTTTTTCCGAAAGCTACAAGAAGGCAGGCGTTGACGTTACCGCCGGCTACAAGTCAGTTGAGCTGATGAAGGAGCATATCGCCCGCACCATGATAAAGGGCACTCTCTCTGGCATCGGCGGCTTCGGCGGTCTCTTCGAGCTCGATATGACAGGTATCAGCAAGCCTGTACTCGTTTCGGGCACCGACGGCGTCGGAACAAAGATAAAGCTCGCCTTCATCATGGACAAGCACGATACTGTAGGTATCGACTGCGTTGCCATGTGTGTGAACGATATAATCTGCTGCGGCGCAAAGCCCCAGTTCTTCCTTGATTATATCGCCTGCGGCAAGAACTACCCAGAGAAGATCGCAACTATAGTATCAGGCGTTGCTGAGGGCTGCGTTCAGGCTGAATGCGCACTCATAGGCGGCGAGACCGCCGAGCACCCCGGTCTCATGCCAGAGGACGAATACGACCTTGCAGGCTTCTCAGTCGGTGTTGTTGACAAGGACAAGATCCTCCAGCCCGATACACAGAAGGCTGGCGACGTACTCATCGCTATCAAGTCCAGCGGCGTTCACTCCAACGGCTTCTCACTGGTAAGAAGAGTATTCGACGTAAACGAGCAGAACCTCAAAATGCACTTCAATGACCTCGGAACTTCTCTCGGCGAATGTCTGCTCACTCCCACACGTATATACGTAAAGGCTGTAAAGAGCCTGCTTGACGCTGTTAAGGTAAAGTCCATATCCCATATCACAGGAGGCGGCTTCTACGAGAACATACCCCGTTCTCTCCCTAAGAACCTTGCAGCAAAGATTGAAAGGAACGCAGTGCAGGTGCTCCCCATATTCGATCTCATACGCAGAACAGGCGATATCCCGGAGAGAGATATGTTCAACACCTTCAATATGGGCGTCGGCATGGTAGTATCCGTTGACAGGAACGACGCTGACAAGGCTATAGCAGCTGTAAAGGCTGCCGGCGAGGACGCTTATGTGCTCGGCGAGCTCGTTGAATCCGAAGAGGGCGTTATCATCTGCTGATACAGCAATATACTTAACCGAACATCATAGCAGCAGCCGCGTAAATTATCCGAATACAACGCCTTGATGCTATCAGACTCAAAAGGGATATGTGGTTTGGAACAATTTAATCAAAGACGGTGATGTTTATGAAAATACGTAAATTCTTGGCTGCCGGGATCGCCTGCGCGATTCTTGCGGCAAACCCGGTATACACCGGCGCAGCCGGCAATATCGACATGGACTACAACTCAGACGGAACTGTGGACTGCTTCGATATGATCTCCGCGCGAAAGAACACGGAGATATCAAGGGCGGAAATAAACGCTCTCCAGAAGTTCCTGCTGGGCGTCAACGGCAAAACTCCCGCTGAATTCGAGATACCGGACTATCCTATCGACGAGAGCTGTATCCTTGAACCCAAGGACACGGTACATACCGGCGAGGGTACATTCTACGGCGGCGGATATACCGGAGGCCACGCCATGCTTGACCCTGTTTCCCACGACTACTGGATAGTCGCAATGAATCACGCCGACTACAACGAGGCGCAGCTGGCAGGCGCATATCTTGAGGTAACAGGCGAGCTGGGCACTATAAATATGCTCGTAACGGACGAGCTCCCCGAAGGCAAAAAGGGCGACCTCGACCTGTATACGGACGCTTTCCCCCTCATCGCTCCGGTGGAGAAGGGCAGAGTTCCCGTAAGCTGGAAGATAGTCCCCCTTGATACTGCTGAGAATGCTCCTATATCCTTCAAGTACAAGGAGGGCAGCACGGAGTTCTGGTGCGGAGTACAGGTGCGCAATCACCGCTACCCCATCACTAAGCTGGAATACCTCGATGAAAACGGCGAATTTGTCGAGATACCGCGCCGTCCCTACAATTACTTTGAATCCCGCAACATGGGCAAGGGTCCCTTCACCTTCCGTATAACGGATATCTACGGTCAGGTAGTCATAGATAAAGACATTCCTCTTTCCTACGACGATACGGAGATAATCCAGGGACACGTTCAGTTCCCGGAATAACAGGGTGAAGCTTTCTCCCGGCGCTATCGTTCTTTTGATACAGTAAACAGGAGGTACCATCAATGAAGAATATAGTCGTGCTCGTATCGGGCGGCGGCACTAACCTGCAGGCGCTTATCGACGCCGAAAAATCAGGTAAGATAAAAAACGGAAAGATCACCTGTGTGATCTCCTCAAAGCCTGACGCTTACGCACTTGAACGCGCTGCGAACAACGGTATCCCCGCAAGAGTGATACCGCGAAGGGAATACGCCTCCAGCGTCAGCTACAGTGAGGCGATACTTGAAGCTCTCAATGAAGAAAAAGCAGACCTTGTGGTGCTGGCAGGATTTATGACGATCCTTGATCAGTGCGTGACAAAGGCATACGCCTATAAGATAATCAATGTCCACCCTGCGCTCATACCCTCCTTCTGCGGCGAGGGCTTCTACGGACTCAAGGTCCATGAGGCTGTCCTTGCCTACGGAGTAAAGGTCAGCGGCGCGACCATACATTTCGTAAATGAAAAAGCCGACGCAGGCGCTATCATACTTCAGGGCACAGTCAACGTGGAAAACGATGATACTCCTGAGATACTCCAGCGCCGTATCATGGAAAACGTCGAGTGGAAGCTGCTTCCCGAAGCCGTTTCCCTCTTCTGTCAGGACAGGATAGAGATACGCGACGGAAAGGCTTACGTAAAGTGACATATGGCAAAGATAAAGGAATTATTTGAAAAACAGACCGTTCAGAAGCTGTTTCTCTGCTTCTGGATGTATGCGGTACTGGGCTGGTGCTACGAGGTATTCCTCGAAACAGTGGTCTATAAATGGGGGTTTCACAACAGGGGCAATATGTTCGGCCCCTACTGTCCCATATACGGCGTGGGAGCACTTCTGTTCCTGCTGTGCTTCAGCAGGCTAATGAAGAAAAAGGACGTGAAATGGCTGAATATAGTCAAACCGATGCTTATCTTCCTCGGCTGTATGGCAATAGCCACCCTTGTGGAGCTGATAGCTACCTACATACTCGAAGCAACAACGGGCTCATGGCCGTGGCAGACATACGCGCGGTACAAATACAACTTTCAGGCTCGTATCGCTCTCAGTACGTCCTTACGCTTCGGACTGGGCGGCTGGCTGTTCATGTATTTAGTACAGCCATTCTTTGACTGGCTTCTTGCAAAGCCGAAACGCAGAACTCTCAATATCATCACGCTTGCTGTGCTGGTTATAGTTCTCACGGACTTTATATTCACAAAGGCCACAGGCTACACTCCGAAATTAGCAGAAGCCGCTGTATTCATTCATCACATCGCAGCTATAACATAATACGAGGCATAAAAACATGAAAATAAAGGAATTATTGGAAAAGCAGACCATTCAGAAGCTGTTCCTGTGTTTCTGGATGTATGCTGTACTGGGCTGGTGCTACGAGGTCTTTCTCGAAGTAGTGGTCTATAAATGGGGTTTCACAAATCTTGGGATAATGTTCGGACCTTACTGTCCGATATACGCTGTGGGAGCGCTGCTGTTCCTGCTGTTCTTCTCAAAGTTCATGAAAAAGGAAGGCGGACTTCTTTTACAGATATCACGGCCGTTCATAATATTCTTCGGCTCCATGGCAGTCGCTACGGCTGTGGAGCTGGCAGGCACGTATATCCTTGAATATTTCACAGGCGGCTGGCCGTGGGATACCTATGCGGACTATGATATAAACTTTCAGGCAAGGATAGCGCTTTCCCCTTCTCTGAGGTTCGGCATGGGCGGAATACTTTTCATGTACTTCGTTCAGCCCTTCTACAACTGGCTTCTTGCAAAGCCGAAACCCAAGACTCTCAACATCATCACACTTGCGGTGCTGGTGATAGTTGTAACAGACTTCATACTCACGCTTATTTTAAGATACTGATATCATACATTACCCGAAAGGAGTTATTATTATGAAAAAGCTTGATCTTGCAAAGGAACTCAGCACAAACGCTTACCCCGGAAGAGGTATCGTCATCGGCAAGTCCGACTGCGGAAAGTACGCCGTAACAGCATACTTCATCATGGGCAGGAGCGAGAACAGCCGCAACCGCGTATTCATTGAGGACGGAAAGGGCATACGCACAGAGGCATTCGATCCTTCAAAGCTCACTGATCCGCACCTTATCATATACGCTCCCGTAAGAGTTCTCGGCAACAAGCTCATCGTTACAAACGGCGACCAGACCGACACTATCTACGAGCTCATGGACAAGCAGTACACCTTTGAGCAGGCTCTCCGCACAAGAGAGTTCGAGGACGACGCTCCCAACTATACTCCCCGTATCTCCGGAATACTCCGCTTCGGCGGCGAGGGCTTCAACTACGCTATGTCAATACTGAAAAGCGCAAACGGTGATCCCTCTTCATGTCAGAGATTCACCTTCAGCTATAATAACCCCATCGCAGGCGAGGGACACTTCATACACACCTATATGGGCGACGGTTCTCCCCTGCCCAGCTTTGAGGGCGAGCCAAAGCTCGTTAGCATAAGCGGCAGCATTGACGAGTTCACTGATATGCTCTGGAACAATCTCAATGCCGACAATAAGGTATCTCTCTTTGTCCGCTACGTGAACCTTGATTCCAATACCGAGGAGACACGTATCGTAAACAAGAACAAGTGATAACGCCGCCTTTCGGCTTAATCATTATGAAAATATCATTTGATCTTGATGAAACTCTGTTCGTAAATCCTGCGGAAGTCCCCACAGAGCCCGAGCTTAAATTCCCGTATAACAAGCTATACAAGGACAAGCTGAGAAAGGGCGCTGTGAAGCTTCTCACGGAGATAAACAAGTCCGATACAGAGCTGTGGATATACACTACCTCCAACAGAACGGAGCGCTATATCAACGGTATCTTCAAGCATTACGGCATAAGGATAGACAGCATAGTCAACGCCGTCCGCCACGAAAAAGAAGTGGCAAGGGGCAGGGCGAATTTCCCGTCGAAATATCCTGCGGCTTACCGCATAGACCTCCATGTGGACGACGAAAAGTCCGTCTACGAAAACGGTATCGCCAACGGCTTCCGTGTGTACCGTATAAGCAACGACGATGCAGACTGGGCTGACAATATCCGCAAAGAGCTTGAAAGGATAAGAAAAGTCAATCAGGCAGAGCAAAAGGCATAAGAATTATGAATTAATATAAGGAGGACATTAACAATGTCAAATGAAATGCAGTTAAAATACGGCTGTAACCCCAATCAGAAGCCTTCAAGAGTCTATATGGCTGACGGCAGCGAGCTCCCTATCGAGGTGCTCTGCGGAAAGCCCGGATATATAAACCTGCTTGACGCCTTCAACGGCTGGCAGCTCGTTAAGGAACTGAAAGCCGCTACAGGTATGTGCGCAGCCACCTCTTTCAAGCACGTATCTCCCGCAGGAGCTGCTATCGGCAGACCGCTCAGCGACGATCTCAAAAAGATATACTGGGTGGACGACCTTGGTGAGCTCACTCCACTTGCAAGCGCCTACGCAAGAGCAAGAGGAGCTGACAGAATGTCCTCCTACGGCGACTTCATCGCCCTCTCGGACAAGGTAGACGTATGCACCGCTAAAATGATACAGCGTGAGGTATCCGACGGCGTTATCGCTCCCGACTACGAGCCTGAGGCTCTGGAGATACTCAAGTCAAAGAGAAAGGGCACCTACTGCATACTCAAGATGGACGAGAGCTACAAGCCTGCTCCTATCGAGACTAAGCAGGTTTACGGAGTTTCCTTCGAGCAGGGACGCAACGAGCTGGACATAAACCGCGAGCTTCTCGCAAATATCGTTACAGACAACAAGGATATCCCCGACGACAAGAAGGATGACCTCCTTATCTCACTTATCACTCTTAAATATACCCAGTCCAATTCTGTATGCTATGTCAAGGACGGACAGGCTATCGGTATCGGAGCAGGTCAGCAGTCACGTATCCACTGCACACGTCTTGCAGGTCAGAAGGCTGACAACTGGTGGCTGAGACAGTCACCTCAGGTAATGGGACTGCAGTTCGTTGACGATATCCGCCGCGCAGACCGCGACAACGCTATTGATGTATACATCGGCGACGAGTACGAGGACGTTCTCCGCGAGGGTGAATGGCAGAGGATATTCAAGGTAAAGCCTGCCATATTCACACGTGAGGAAAAGAAAGCATGGCTCGCAAAGAACACAGGCGTATGCCTCGGCTCCGACGCTTTCTTCCCCTTCGGAGACAACATCGAAAGAGCTAAAAAGTCCGGCGTTGAATACATCGCAGAACCCGGCGGCTCGATCCGCGACGACAATGTTATCGAGACCTGCAATAAGTATAACATTGCAATGGCATTTACAGGCATTCGTCTGTTCCATCACTGATAACACAATCTGTCTGCTGCGGTCATTGTTCCTGACCGCAGCCTTATTATAAGGAGATTCCCATGAACAAGAAGATTATTACCGCAATACTTGCCGCTGCTGCAATCTCAGCAGCTTTATGCAGCTGTTCAGGTCAAAAGCCGTATGTTCCATCAAGTGAACATTCTGCTTCCGTACAGGCTGAAAAACTGGCGCTTAAAAAAGAAAATATCACTTACAACAAAGGCAATGTGACCTGCAGTGACTTCTCTTACTTTGCCGATCCGTCTCTCTGGACTTATACAGAGTCTTCTGATGATACCTGCGACTTCCGTATGAAAGCCTACAAGGAGCTCACCACCTGCGGTGTGGCGCTTTTCAGCTCTGACGAAAAAACACCCGGACAGGACGCGCAGACTAAGGTCCTTTCCGTTATAAACAATGCTGACGTTGTTTCCACCGGAACACTCGCCACAGCTGACAGGAACTTCTATTACTATGAATATTCCATAAATGAAGATCTTCACGCCAGAACATACATCGCTGACAATAACGACAAATACATCTGCGCTTACGTGGAAAGCAACAACTTCGGATACATCGACGGAAAAATAGCAGATCTTCTGAGCAGCATAGAGCTTGCTGACGCCAAATAAACATCTTGCAATATCTGCGGCATTATGCTATACTATAATTAATATTTGATCAATAACCGCTGTCAGACGGTCACTGCCCTGAAGGGCAAAACTGACATTGAACAATTAAATAATATCCAGACGGTTCTGCATTGTATTATTTTATTCAGGGGGAAAATATTATGGGCAGTTATCATTCAATTTCACTGAGGAAGCTATATATAACAGCCGCAGTGTTCTGCGGTATCTATCTCATGTTCTCGGTAATCGCATACATCCTTTCCGGAACATTGTTCGGCGCTCTTGCAGGCAGCTCCATAAAGGACGCTCACCCGGAAATGATGATATCAGGAAAATGCAAACTGCTGCTGTGTCTTACAGAACTGGTATGGCTGCCTTTTATCGCCTATATCATCAGCTGTACAGGCTGGGCGTTTTCGGCAAAGCGCTGCAAGCGCACTCTTAAAGCCGCACCTGCGCTCTGGATACTGGGCTTTGCAGCCGAACACGGACTGGCTCTGCTTATTTCCCGTTCTTCAATGACAGTATATACTTCAGAGAGCTGGCTGATACAGCGCACAGAGTATATCACATTCTTTTTCAGTATACTCCTCACAGGAGCGCTGGTACTGGTATGTACTGCTGCTGCTCTCGGCATTGACGAGGACAGACACGTTAAGCACCTTAAATACAAATGATCATGCAGCCATGATATAAGTAAAAAACTAAAGGGGTAATCAAAAATGAAAAAAGCTATCATTATCACAGGGGCAGTTATTGCACTGGCAGGAGCCGGATTCTTAGGCTTTGGCTGGTATCTGTCCGAACCGTCAGTAACTGTCAGCACAGACAGCTACAGCATTAAAGTTCCCAAGAGCTTCAAGCTCACCGATCAGAAGGACGATCTCAGGTTCACTTTCAAATGTCTCGGCGAAGAGATCAAAATAGAAGACATAACCCTGAACTGTACTCCTGAATTGTCAAACGAATTAATGGCTCATTATGCGTATGAAGAGGATGAAAACCTTGAAAAGCTTGAAGGATACCCGTATAAAGGCTACTTCATCTCATCAGATATCTTCATCAAAGATAAAAAAGAAACCTGTCTTTCCTATATTTTCGGAACAGATACTAATTTTCTTACCTTAAAATGTTTCTGCAGTCCTTCAAAGTCTGGCGTATTAAAAAAAGCAATGGACAATATCGCAAAAAGCGCAGTATATACGTCAGATTTCCGTATCGCCACAAAGTCCGGCATTTGTGATTATGACTTTGCAAGCGTTAATACAGGCATAAAATACAAATGCTACGACGGTACAGAAGAGAAGAAGATCAACGATGAAAAATGCCTTTTCCATTTACATGAAAACTATGAGGAAGCAGATGATATAAAGAAAACTTCCTTTCCTTTTATAGATATCGATGTATCTGAGTCTGATAAAGGGACTCCAGCTGAAATGGCAGACAAAGTCTTTCAGAATAAAGAAGAAAAAAAAGAGAAATTTGCTGTACTGACAAGAGATCAAAAGGAAATGTTCGGCTATAAATGCGAAAATGTATATTATGAGCAGGACATGAGTCTGGAGGGCGAAGCTCCCGATATAATCTGTATGGATGATTACTATTTCAGCAACGATACGGGACTTTACAGAATTTTTGCTGCATACCGCAAGGATTACGACGAAAATGACATAAAGGAAATGCTTGACGGCATAACTATAAAGGATATCAAATAACTATTTACATACAGGAGGAATACCCCAATGAAGAACGTATTAGTAGTCGGCGGAGGCGGCCGTGAACACGCCATAATAATGAAGCTGGCAGAGAGCCCGCAGGTTGGAAAGCTCTACTGCGCTCCCGGAAACGGCGGCATATCAAAGTATGCTGAATGCTTCAATGTTACGGCAACTGACGTTGACGGTATCGTTGCTCTCGCTAAGGAGCTCAAACCGGATATGGTAGTAGTAGCTCCCGACGATCCGCTTGTACTCGGTATGGTGGACGCATTGCAGGCAGAGGGCTTCATGACCTTCGGTCCCAAGGCGAATGCGGCTATTATCGAAGGCTCAAAAGTTTTTTCAAAGGAGCTCATGAAAAAGTATGGTATCCCTACTGCTTTCTATGAGGTATTCACTGATTCCGAAAAGGCTGTGGCTTATTTAAAGGAGCAGAACAGCTATCCGGCTGTAATAAAGGCTGACGGTCTCGCTCTCGGCAAGGGCGTAATAATCGCTCAGAACGAGGAGGAAGCTGTAAAGGCTGTCCATGAGATGATAGACGAGCTCAAATTCGGAAAGAGCTCCGCAAGGATAGTTATTGAGGAATTCCTCACAGGTCCGGAGGTATCTGTACTCAGCTTCACCGACGGAAAAACTATGATCCCCATGATATCCTCAATGGATCATAAACGCGCTCTCGACGGCGATCAGGGTCTGAATACCGGCGGTATGGGTACGGTATCGCCGAATCCATATTATACAGAGGATATCGCCAGAGAATGCATGGAAAAGATATTCATACCCACTATGAACGCCATGAACTCTGAGGGACGCACCTTTGAGGGCTGTCTTTACTTTGGCCTTATGATAACTCCGAAGGGTCCCAAGGTGATAGAATACAACTGCCGCTTCGGTGACCCGGAAACTCAGGTGGTACTCCCCATGCTGGACGCTGACCTCTATGAGATATTCGAGGCTATATACAACCACGAGCTTGACAAGGTGGATATAAAATGGCATAAGGGCAGCTGCGCCTGCGTAGTCATGGCAAGCGGCGGCTATCCGGAAAGCTATCCCAAGGGAATTGAAATGAACGGCTTCGATGACAAAGGTCAGGTGGAAGGCTGCTTCGTATACCACGCAGGTACAAAGCTCTCTCCCGACGGTAAATTCCTTACCAACGGCGGAAGAGTCATCGGCGTTACCGCAAAGGGCGACACTCTTCAGGCAGCTCTTGACAAGGCTTACGAGGGAGTTTCAGGGATAAGCTTTGAAGGAGCTCATTTCAGAAAAGATATCGGACAGAGAGCGCTCAGGGCTCTCAGCTAAGGAGCTGCTTACCTATGCATGAAAGACTGAATAAAGGACTGAAACTCAGCCTTATAGGCAATATTCTTTTCATTGCCTTCGGATTTATATGCTATATCTTCTACAAGACCTATACTCCGCATGGCATACATACAAGTATACTTGCTTTCATTGCTTATACCACTGAAATAGTCGGCTTTGCCCTGCTCATGTTCGGTGACTGGCTGATCGCAACTGCCATAAGATTCAGAGGTATTTTCAAGGCTGCATGGACATTCTATGTCATCTTTGAAACTGTGATGATGATAATGGAGCTCAATTCTTCAAAGATAGACTTCTATCATCCGTTTTCACTTCCGCTCGCTGTGATGCACGCTGTTATTACCGGAGTTGTATGCCTTACTTTTCTTCAGCTCGAACCAAATAACAAAAAACTGGAACGACTTGTAATAGTTTGCATATTGATAATCTTCGCAGGTATGCTTGGCAATCTCTTCCATATAAGAGTATACTTCAGTATAATCTCAAATGCTATTGCATTCATCATATTATTCGCCTCGATCATAAAAATGAAGAGACACGGAGATATTGAGATAGACTGCCACGGTGACAATGCACGTGTAGCAGAATTCAAAAGCACCTTTGTGGATGACTGATATCCTCTTGGCAGAGGCATACAGCGAAAATCATTGGATAATTAAAAATAAATAAGCATAAAAAGGCGAACCCGTTCATTCGGGTTCGCCTTTAAATTTTATATTGCTTTTACCGAACGCCGAGGACGGCGTTCCCTGCATCTTACTGTGCTGTAAGTGATGTACAGGTCACGTTCCCATTAGGCAACGTGGCAAGCCAGCGGGGGCTCCCCGCTTAATACATTCCGCCTGCGGGCATTGCAGGTGCAGCAGGTGTGTCTTCCTTGATGTCAGCTACAAGACTCTCTGTTGTGAGTACCATTGAAGCTACGGAAGCTGCGTTCTGGAGTGCGCTTCTTGTTACCTTTGTAGGATCTACGATACCTGCGGGTATCATATCTGTGTAAACCTCGTTGTATGCGTCGAAGCCGTAGCCTACCTTGCGTGAACGGATTATCTTGTCTACTATAACGCTGCCTTCAAGTCCTGCGTTCTCTGCGATCTGACGTACAGGTGCCTCAAGCGCCTTGAGTATGATCTTTGCGCCTGTCTTTTCGTCGCCTTCAAGTGTGGGAACGAGCTTGTTTACTGCCGGCATTGCGTTTACGAATGCTGTACCACCGCCTGCTACGATACCCTCTTCAACAGCTGCCTTTGTAGCTGCAAGAGCGTCCTCGATACGGAGCTTCTTCTCCTTCATCTCGATCTCTGTAGCTGCGCCGACCTTGATAACTGCTACGCCGCCTGCAAGCTTTGCAAGTCTCTCCTGAAGCTTCTCACGGTCGAAGTCGGAAGTTGTCTTCTCGATAGCGTTTCTGATCTGGGCAACTCTTGACTTGATAGCCTTCTTGTCGCCTGCGCCGTCTACGATGATAGTGTTCTCCTTCTGGATAACTACCTGCTTTGCCTGACCGAGCTGCTCAACAGTTGTCTCGTTGAGTTCAAGACCGAGCTCTGAGGAAATTACCTCGCCGCCTGTGAGCACTGCGATATCCTTCAGCATTTCCTTACGTCTGTCGCCAAAGCCGGGAGCCTTTACTGCGGCAACCTTGAATGTGCCTCTCAGATTGTTGAGTATGATAGTTGTAAGAGCTTCGCCCTCTACGTCCTCAGCAACGATAACAAGCTTCTTGCCCATCTTGACGATCTGTTCAAGAAGGGGAAGTATTTCCTGTATAGAAGATATCTTCTTGTCTGTGATAAGAATGAAAGCGTCATCGTAAACAGCTTCCATCTTGTCTGTATCTGTTACCATGTAGGGTGAGATGTAGCCTCTGTCAAACTGCATACCCTCTACTACCTCGCTGTAGGTCTCAGCTGTCTTGCTCTCTTCGATGGTGATAACGCCGTCAGAGGTTACCTTCTCCATTGCCTCAGCGATGAGCTTTCCGACATTTTCGTCAGCAGATGATACTGTACCTACTCTTGCGATATCCTCTGAGCCAGTTACAGCCTTTGAATTGTCTACGATAGCCTTTACAGCTGCGTCAACTGCCTTTGCGATACCCTTCTTCAGTACCATCGGATTTGCGCCTGCTGCGATATTCTTCATACCCTCGCGGACAATAGTCTGTGCGAGAAGTGTAGCTGTTGTTGTACCGTCGCCTGCTGCGTCGTTTGTCTTTGTGGCAACTTCCTTTACGAGCTGAGCGCCCATGTTCTCGAAAGCGTCCTCAAGCTCGATATCCTTTGCAATGGTAACACCGTCGTTTGTGATAAGGGGAGCGCCGAACTTCTTGTCAAGAACAACATTTCTGCCCTTGGGTCCCATTGTTATCCTTACTGTATCAGCAAGCTTGTCGATACCTGCCTGAAGTGACTTTCTTGCGTCTTCACCGTACTTTATATCCTTAGCCATAATTATCTACTCCTTTATAATATAGTTTACAGTTGAGAGTTTAGAGTTTAGAGTTGTCGTATCCCCTGACGGGGAAAGATCAAAAAAATTCCAATCAATCAGCGCAGCCGATACATTAACTCTCAACTCTCAATTCTCCACTCTCAACTTATTATGCATTATTTTACTGTTGCGAGAATGTCTTCCATTTTAACGATGATGTACTCTTCTCCCTCAAGCTTTACGTTTGTGCCTGAATACTTTGAAATGAGCACCTTGTCACCCTTCTTTACTTCCATTTTTACATCTGATGTTCCGGGACCTACCTCAACGACCTGTGCTACCTCCGGCTTTTCCTTTGCCGAACCGGAAAGAATAATACCGCTCTTGGTAGTCTCCTCTGCTTCTACCATTTTTACGACAACTCTGTCCTGTAAAGGTTTGATAGTCATAATATATACCTCCTGATAATTAATTACAAGTTCAAGTTTAGCACTCTTTCTCTGCGAGTGCTAATTATATTTTACCACCTTTTTACAATAAATCAAGCCTTTTCTGCAAGCTTTCACAATTTTTGGCGCTATGTACAAATATCAGCTTTTCAAGTGAATTTTTATGTGCTGTAAGCTGAGCGGTCTGCGTTCTTATCCCCGAATTCCCACATCAGCAGCACTGTCATAATTATCAGCATTACCGACGGTACCGCTGTTTCCGAGCCGTATCCGCCGACACTTGCTGTCGATACTTCGATCACCTCTTTCGCCATGAAATATGGCAGCAGCATTCTGCTTATCATATAGCTCAGCACCGCTGCCGCTGACCTGAGCATTATCAAAGGTCTCAATGACAACTCCCCGGCTGTCAGTACCGACATCTGGAACAGCACACATAATCCGCCGAAGGATACAGCTCCGCTTACAAATGGCAGCAGCAGAAGGTCGCCGCGTGGAAGTCCTTCCACGTTCGTGACATCTGTCAGCGCGGCGACCACAGCCTCGCCGCAGCTGCGGTCGAGGCGCAGGAGCTTCGCAAGAAGCTCCCCTGCTGCTGCCGTGACGCCTGTACGTATAAAAAATGCGGTCATTACAGAAAAAAATGCTATCATTATACAGATATCTGCCATTGCCCTGCCGCTGCGCAGTACGCAGCCGGTCAGCATATCCGCAGATATGCTGACCCTGCGTCGGATCGGCGGCTGCTTTGCAGCCGCCCTGCGCAGCGGCACTGACATTATAAGTGCAAGGATAATATTTGCGGATACAGTTGAAAGCAATATCAGTTTTCCTGCATTGCCGGAGCGAAATATCTGAGATGATATGCAGCCGTATATGAACGCAGGACCCGCTCCGAAGCACAGTCCGGAAAGCAGTTCAGCCCGCTTTTTCGGTATCCGTCCTGAAGCACTCTCCTCTGACAGCATTTTCATGCCGACAGGATAACCTGCAAACATACTGAATATGAATACCGCGAACTCATTCTTATCCATACCGAACAGCAGCCTGACGGGCTTGCCGAGCCAGTCAGGCAGAATTTCTGTTATACCGCTCGTTACGATCAGAGCGGAGACCGTTATCATCGCAAACAGCGATGGTATGACGACATTCATACAGCGACGGATACTGCTCCCCACAGCTTCGGAAACTGCCGCAGTGTCAAAAATGCAGAAGGCAAGGACTGCTGCTGTAATGCATATTTTCACTGCTGCAGCCGCTCTTGCGGCATATTTTCTCATAATCATCACCCCATAAATCATATTATTGGAAGTGAAAAAATATACGGGAGTGACACTTATGTTTGAATGGCTCACGGAGCTGACACGGCAATCATTTTACCTTGATACAAGTATGCATATATCCGGCAGAAATGAGCTGATTATAGAAAACTGCCGAAGGATAGAGGAATGCAATGAAGTGTTCATGAGATTCCTGTCAGGAGGCATATATGTCAATATCCGCGGCAGCGGACTCAGAGCCTACGATTTCAGAACAGGCGGACTTGTGGTGCGCGGCTCCATAGACCAGATAGAATTTGAGGAAAGGAAGAAAAAATATGAGTCTGAGGATAAGAAGATGCATGAGAATAGACGCGCAGGGCAGAGAACTGAATAAATTCATGAACGCTATGCACGAAAACAGGATAGAGTGCCGCGGACAATACTGCCGCAGCAACGTCCTTCACGGAGATGTGATGCGCCGCGATATCAAAAAGCTCCGCCTTGTCGCCGAGGAGTACGGTATCATACTGAAAACAGCCGCGTATGACAGCGTTTTTGAAAGGCTTTCCCGCTACAGAAAAAGGATAGGTCTGCTTGTTGGTATGATACTCGCTGTTTTTACTGCCGTCTGCTTCTCAGGTGTGATCGAAACTATAGAAATACAGGGAAATACAACTGTGAGTGATCAGGTGATACTCGCTGCCCTTGCAGAACTCGATATCAGAACAGGTACTCCGCTGTTCAGAATAGACCTGCACAGCTGTGAAAGCAGGCTGCCTTTCATGATAGATGGCGTCGCGTGGGCAGGTATGCACCGTACCGGCAGCCGTGTCGTCGTACAGATACGCGAGGAAGCTCCAAAGCCGGAAAAAACAAAAGGAAGAGTCCCCTGCAATATCGTGTCGAGCCATGACGCCGAAATAACCTCTGTGCTTGTACGCTCCGGCAATGCAGTACACGCTGTCGGCGATTACGTTCAGGAGGGTACTCTCCTTATCAGCGGAGTTTACGAATCAGAAAACAGACATATCTCTGTATACCACGCTATGGGCGAAATACGCGGTATATACAGCGAAAATGTCAGCTTCTCCGCAGCTTTCCGAAGCAACGAGTATTCTCCCACAGGCAGGAGCGATACCAAACGTACCCTCCGGCTTTTCAGCATTGATATCCCATTGTATTTCAGCGTCAGTAAATACCGGGACTATTCCTCGGCGTACTCTGAAAATCCCCTCGTATTATTCGGGAAAAAGCTGCCGATAAGTATAAAACGGACTGAGATCAGCGAAACAGCCCGTACTGAAAAGGTCTATACCGCCGACGAGCTCAGGGAAAAGCTTATGGAAAGGGTGGATACCTACGAAAAGAACTTCCTCGGCAGCGGCATCAGTGTGATCAGCAGAGACATAACAGCTACGGCAAACGATGATTCACTTACCCTGAATGTCTCCTACAGACTGGAGGGCAGCATATGCCGGCAGCAGGAAATATTCATAAAGTGACCTTGGTACAGTATGTACCGGACAGGTCCCTCACCATGTAACAGAATAAGTGTATATCTGCCGATTTTTCTGCAACTGTTGCATTTTTCAACAGTTTGTGATATAATGTAATCAGTATTTGATCGGGGGTAGTGAAAAATGAAGCGATTATTAAGATTATTGCCACTTTTGGCAGTTGTTTTCGGACTTGTCTTTTTTCCTGCAAAGCCTCTCCCTGCCGGCGCTTCACCGCGGCGTGCGGACTTCGGCGACTTTTCCGGCGATTCCGATTTCGGTGACAGTGGTGGCTGGGACAGCGGAGGCGACAGCTGGGACAGCGGCGGCTGGGACAGTGACAGCGGAGGCGGATACAGCGGCGGAGGCTACTCAGATGACGGCGATGCCTGCGGGATAATATTCATAATTATCATTATCACAGCTATTGTCCTTTTAGTAGCATACTTCTCACCGCGCAACAGACAAATACTGAATACGCCATATAATCCGAGGCTGCCTGCAAGAGATCTGCGTCCGGTAAAAGAATACCTCAGTGTTGATCCCTCATTCAGCGAGGAACAGTTCAGGGACAAGGTATCCAATCTCTACGTGCAGTTCCAGAACGCATGGCAGAACAAGGACCTGTCTCCTCTGAGACCGTACCTCACGGATACCTACTTCGCGCAGATGGATAATCAGCTCAGCAGATACCGCCAGAACCGCCAGACCAATATGGTTGAGAGGATAGCGGTACTGAAAACAGAGGTACTCGGCTGGATCCAGGACGCCGGCTTTGACGAAATGATAGTCAAGCTCGAAACAAGGATAGTGGATTACGTAGTGGACGACGCTACAGGCAATATCGTCCGCGGAAGCAGGACAGCAGAGAAATTCATGACATATGAATGGACGCTTGTCCGCAAAAACGGTGTAGTCACATCACGCTCAACAGGCATGACGAGCCATGTCTGCCCGTACTGCGGCGCAAACGTGAATATGAACCAGTCTGCGGTATGTGAATACTGCGGCTCGGTACTCACAACAGACGAATTCGACTGGGCTGTATCCAATATAAAGGCACTCTCCCAGCGAACAAGACAATGACATCAAGGCTTCCGGACTGCGGAAGCCTTGATATTTAGGGGGATATATGAAAGAAAGACTTCTTATATGCGACTGCTCGCCCGGACTCGGCAAGCTGATACTGCGGAGATTTGTCAGTATGGGAATAGCCGCCGACTGCTGCCGCGGCAGCATAGCTTCGATACACAGGGCGCTGTCCGCGAAAAAATACACCTGTATCCTTGTTTTTGCCTTCTTCCCTGACGAAAAAATACTCAGTCTTCTGAAGGACGCAGCCGACAGCGGTATGACCGCTTTTGCAGGGCTTTACTCCTCTTCCGTCTCAGACCATAACGAATTCAGACGGCAAGGCGCCGCTCTTACCTTTTCACTGCCCTGCTCTTTAGTCAGTCTGTGCAAAAGTATCCTTATCCGCGCCGGCAGCAGGAATACTCTGCTTTCACAAATGGAGATCTTCCTCGAAGGAACAGGTATGCCGCGCAAGCTGAAAGGCTTCGGCTGCCTTGCCGATATCTCGGTGCTCTGCCTTGAATCACCAGAAAGACTGTGGGGCGGTATCATGGGAATATACGAAGAAACTGCCGGAAAGCTCTCGGTAAATGCCGCACAGGTTGAAAGAGCTGTGCGGAACCTCGGCGACCATGCCGCTCAAAACGGAGCAATATCACGGCTTACTGAGGGCAGACTGTCAGATAGACCAAATAACACCGAGCTTATTTGTGCAGTATGCGATGGGTTTACTCGCCGTTAGCACATTTTTTGTACCCTTTTTTTGTAAAAAATAACTTAAAATTATAACACTAATTCAAAAAATAGTGATTTTTGATTGACATTTTTGTAAAACTGAGTTATAATTAACTTAATATCTTATAAGCAGGCGGATATGCCTGTATTGTGTCAAATACTTTCTTTGCGAATGGCGCAAAATAAGGGGAAGTATATGTTGAATACGGAAGGAAGGTATTAAAAATGGCTAACGAAAAAAATCCAAAGGTCCTTATAGTAGACGATGATAAAAACATCTGCGACCTTCTCAGGCTCTATCTTGAAAAAGACGGATACAGCGTCCTCCTCTGCCATGACGGCGACGACGCTGTTGTAAAGTTCAAGGCATTAAGCCCGGATATGGTGCTGCTCGACATCATGCTGCCCGGAAAAGACGGCTGGCAGGTCTGCCGTGAGATCAGAAAGATCTCCAACGTCCCGATCATCATGATAACGGCAAAGGGGGAAACCATTGACAAGGTAATCGGTCTTGAGCTCGGCGCCGATGACTATATCGTAAAGCCATTTGACGCAAAGGAAGTCATTGCCCGTATCAACGCAGTTACACGCCGCGTCGGAACAGGTATGGCTGAACCGGAACAGAAGGAAGTCCACTATGACAGACTCTCTGTCAATATGGACAGCTATGAACTCAAGGTAAACGGCAAGAATATCGACACTCCTCCCAAGGAGCTCGAACTGCTTTACTACCTTGCTTCCAATCCTAACAGAGTATACACCAGAGATCAGCTCCTCGACGAAGTCTGGGGCTTTGAATACTACGGCGATTCCCGTACCATCGACGTACATATCAAGCGTCTGCGTGAAAAGCTTGAGGGAGTTTCCGACAAGTGGGCTCTCAAGACTGTATGGGGCGTCGGATATAAATTCGAGGCAGACGAAGAGGAATAAGCTCATATAACTCCAGAACATCAAGGGGACTTTTGTCCCCTTATTTTGTATTGAGGTGATACTATTGAAAGGCAGAAAGAGCTCTTATGACAAGCTGTTCATATTCCTTGTTATAATTATCTTTTCAATAAATATCATACTGGGTATAGTCGCTATAACCATCAGTTCGTCAGTATATAAGTCAAACAGGCTCGAAGAGCTCCAGAAGATAGGCGACCTTTTCACAAGCTGTATGCAGGACTGCTATGCGGAAAATATGAATACCCGTTCAACGACCATAAAAAACCTGCATAAGAAATTCTCAAGCAAATATCACCTGATGATATATATTTACGACGAAAACGGCAACTGCGTCCTCTCAGACGCGGATTATGAGGAGAAGCCAAAGAAGGTCGTAAAAAACAGCGAAAAGATCTCGGAAGCTGAACGGGAAAGGCTTATTCAGAAGGACTACAGAGCGATGGAGACAAAAAGCATATCCGTAAACGAACCGTATATGCTCTATGCTACCTGCTTCTTCCTGACAGGTAAGAACGAACTCATACCCGACCGTATGTATGCTAAATTCTATACCAACTCAAATGACGTGAATTCATTTGCGATAAAACTGGCGGCATTCTACACGATGTTCTGCCTGCTTAACATTTTCATACAGATATTCGTACTTAACCGCAGGATCAAGAAACTCTCGGCATATGAAAACGAGTTCAGACGTGTCAGCGAACAGTACGCAAAACGCGATTTCTCCGAGACTATCCCCACTAATGTGCCGTATACCACTCCGGAGATAGCCGAGTTCGTAAATACTGTCGCCGCAGACGTTGCCAAGAGCGAGGAAACGAGCAAGACCTTCATCGCAAATGTTTCCCACGAGCTGAGAACTCCTATCACCACAATCGGCGGCTTTGTTGACGGCATACTCGACGGTACTATCCCCAAGGCAAGACAGAACGGGTATCTTGTACTGGTCTCAAAAGAGATTAAGAGACTGCGTATACTTATCTCGTCAATGCTGAATATGTCACGCTTTGAGACAGGTACCCTCAGACCCAATTTCCGCGACGTAAACCTTACTGATATCGTTATACAGACCGTTCTCATGTTCGAGAAAAAGATAGAGGACAAGCACCTTGACGTTGAAGGTCTCGGAAGCGACCGTATGACCGCGGAAGTGGATCCCGACCTCATACAGCAGGTAATATACAACCTTGTGGAAAATGCCGTAAAATTCGTGAACGAGGGAGGTATCCTCTCTTTCAGCTTTGAGCGTTCCGTAAACGGTTCATGTACCATAGGCATAAGGAATACCGGCGAAGGTCTGAAAAACGATGAGATACAGCAGGTATTCGACCGTTTCTACAAGACCGATTCTTCAAGAGGCAAGGACACTACAGGACTTGGTCTCGGTCTCGCTATTTCAAGAAAGATAATACATCTCCATCACGGTCATATAGTTGTTAAAAGCGTGTACGGAGAATATACGGAGTTTCTCATTCAGCTTCCGGAGAAACAGCCGAAAAAGAAAGGATAATAAATGGACGATAAGGATAATATCTATCAGGACACATCTGAAGATAAAGGCTCGGATGAGCCATATGTGCCAAAGCATGAAAAGGAACCGGACAATACCGCTCAAAGCAGCGGTAACGCCGGCACGACCGGCGTCCATGCCGACCGGATACCGGATTACAGCTACGGACAGCAGGACTACCGCCAGCCGCAGAATAACGGCTTCGGACAACAGGGCTACCACCAGCCCCAGAATAACGGCTTCGGACAGCAGGGCTACCACCAGCCCCAGAACAACGGCTTCGGACAGCAGGGCTATCATCAGCCGCAGAACAATGGCTTCGGACAGCAGGGCTACCACCAGCCCCAGAACAACGGCTTCGGACAGCAGGGCTATCATCAGCCGCAGAACAACGGCTTCGGGCAGCAGACGGGCGGCTACAGCGATCAGCCCCGCAGACCTGTATACGATCGCTTTATGTATGAACCCATCGGCTTTGAAGAGCTCGACCGCGCTAAGGCAGGTCAGGATGCGGAAAACGAAATACAGTCAAAGCAACGCTCTAAAAGTGAAAGACATATACTCCTGCTGTTTGCAATACTTGTTGCTCTGTCAGCTTTTATTTCTGTATTCGGTATCTGCTTCGATCTTATCAACAGCAAGAACATTATCAACAAGATAGGCAGACAGAATCAGGTCATTCTCTATAAGGAATCAAAGCCCGAAGGCGCCACCGATCTTGAAAACTTCAAGGACGGAAACGGAAAGTATACTCCTGAGGGAGCTGCCGCGCTTGTTAAACCGTCTATAGTAAAGATATATACCTACGCCGACTACTCAGGCTATGCGGCTAAAAAAGCTGTGGGGACAGGCTCAGGTATCGTTCTCAACGAGGACGGATATATCGCTACAAATGCCCATGTACTCGAAGCCGAGGGCTACCACAGGATCGAAACGATAGACGGCGACTTCTATGACGCTAAACTCATCGGCAGAGATACCAAGACCGATATCGCCGTTATTAAGGTAAATGCTCCTGACCTTACCCCTGCTGTTCTGGGAGATTCCGACGAGGCAGTCGTGGGTGAAACCGTAATAGCTATCGGAAATCCGGCTAATCTTTCGGGTACGGTCACTGACGGCATTATCTCAGCAGTTGACCGTAAAATAAGAAGCGATTCGACCGGTTTTGAAATGAAGTGCTTACAGACAAACGCAGAGATAAGTCCCGGAAACTCCGGCGGCGCTCTCGTTAATATGTACGGTCAGGTAATAGGCATAACTTCTTCAAAATACGTCAGCAGCGACCTTGAGGGTCTCGGCTTTGCCATTACAATAAACGAAGCTGCTCCCGTTATCGAGGAGCTTATAAAGAACGGCTTCATTTCAGGCAGGTTCAGGATCGGTATACACCTTCTTGATATGGGAAATGAAGCAAAAAAAGAAGCCATCGAGGAGCGCATGGGTCAAAAGCTTCCTGAGGACTTCAAGGGAATATACATCGACTCGCTTGACAAGGACTGCGATATCGCAAACACTGCCCTTAAAAGCGGCGATTTCATCGTTGCCATAAACGGCAAATCCATATCCACATACGATGAGCTATACGAAACTATAAGCAGTCAGTACGAAGCAGGAGACAAGGTCCCCGCAACCTGCGCAAGCATTGACAAGAACGGTGAAGTAAGCTACTATGAGATAGAGTTCAAGCTGATGGAGGATACCTCCGGCAATTACTGATCCATAAGTTTTTTCGGGCGTTTTGAGTTTACGCCCGCAACTCCTCCTGCCGCACCTGTTAAGGTGAGCAGGAGGAGCTTTTTTATATCTGAAGGAACTCCGGTAAAAACTGCTCCGCATATACTCAGTACAGCATACATTATTACTCCGCAAAGCGAACCGCTGAACAGTCCCCTTCGGCGGCGGTGCTTGCCGTATATGTAGGCTCCTGTGTACGCGCCGAAGCCGAGTGCCGTGCCTGCAAAGCCCCTGACCAGCTTCATATCACCCATGACATAGAACAGCAGGGCACTGAGCAGGAACGCTGCCGCCGCCGTACATATGAATCCGCAGCTCAGCGCCGCAACGGCGCTGAGCGAACCGTTTGTCCATATACTGCGTCTGTATCTGCGCATAAAAAACCTCCGCATGGAATTCTTGTAAATTCTATGCGGAGATATATTTTTTTATTCTTCCTCGTCCTGATTTTTCTTTTTTGACTTCTTTTCCTCAGCGTCGTCATCAACAACTGCTGCGGATTCAACAGTGCTTTCTGAAGAAGCAGAAGATGTTTTACGTGCTGCCTTAGCTTCCTTCAGTCGCTCTGCAGCTGTTACATTCTCTGTGATAGCCCAGTTCTTGATCCTGAGCTTGTGCTTTGCGCCGCCGGTCTCGATAACTACTGTATCCTCGCCGACGCTTACGATGATACCAACGATACCGCCGCCTGTAACGACTTCATCGCCTACCTGTAAGCTCTCCTGCATTTCCTTGAGCTCTCTGTCACGCTTTTTCTGCGGTCTGATAGCCACAAAGTAAAGAACGGCGAACATAGCCACAAGCATAAACAGCGTGCTGCCCATTCCGGGAGTTGCCGGCTGCTGTGCAGCTGCTCCGTCGGAAGCAGACTGAGCTTCCTCTGCGAAGGCTGTCAGGGTGGTATATCCTGCCATAGCAGCTGTTGAAGCAGCTGCCGTAATAATGCTCATTAACTTTCTTATCTTCATAATATTACTCCTGTCTGGATTGGTTTTATTTCATACAATGGTTATTATAACACATATCCTTTTGTTTTGCAAGTACTTTTCTTCGATTTTCCGCTTTTTTTATGGGCTTTCTCAGATAACGGGGGTAACTTATTAAAAATGAAAAAGCCGTTCCCTTTTCGGGAACAGCTCGCATATAAATATTATACATCTATATCATCATCTTCACTATTTTTATTATCATTATCCTCTTCATCGTCAATCATATTATCTTCATTAATACTTGTTTGCGAACTTCCTCCTAATAAAGAAGTGGCCGCCAAGCCAAAAAATGCAGCAATTCCAGCAACTCCAAGCGCCATTCTTTGTAAAAACTTTTTATTTTCGGTATCTTTCTCCCCTTTCATCTTTGCCACTATTATCATTTTATCTACAATTTTCTCTCTTTCATCTGACGTGATATTATCCTTTTCGAGTTCTTTTTGAAGAGTATTTATAATGGTATTACACGTCAAATAAAATTCATCTTGACTTTTGTTGTTATGTTCAATTGTTTTATCCATTGCTTCTTTAAACTGAAAAATAATGCTACAAGCCATATCTTTAAATTCTGGAAACTGTTGCAACGCAGCTTTAGCAACCTCTCTATCCATATATGGCAACATGGAAGCGAACTTAATTACTTTATCTTTTGTCATATGTCTAAAATCAGGTATTCCGAGCTTCTTTAGCACCTTTTTCTCTGTTAATGTTCTTTTCATATATATCCCCACCTAAAAAATCTAATCTAAAGTACTTTTTTATATTATATCATATATTTGTGTGTTTGTAAACACTCTAACTGTGTTTTTGTCATTTATTCACAATCAGCTATAAATAAAAAGCCGTCCCCTGACGGGAACGGCCTTTATACTTATTTTATTCGATCAAACGAGCTTGATGATAGCCATTTCAGCAGCGTCACCGTGGCGGGGACCGATCTTAACGATCTGTGTGTAACCACCGTTTCTCTCTGCATACTTGGGAGCGATCTCGTCGATAAGCTTCTTAGCAACGGACTCCTTTGTGATGTATGAGAATACCTGACGCTTGGAGTGCAGATCATCATTTTTACCGATAGTGATCATTTTTTCTGCAACTGCACGAACTTCCTTTGCTCTTGTTACGGTAGTTTCGATCTGACCGTTCTCAAGCAGGAAAGTTACCATGCCTCTGAGCATAGC